>JADLEQ010000023.1 GCA_020846005.1 Polyangiaceae bacterium | reverse complement strand
CGCCGCCCGCCTCCGCCGCCGCGTCGCCCCCAGCCGCGCCACCCCCGCCGGCCGCCGCGTCCGCCGGGCGCGCGGCGGGCTCCTCCGCGCACGAGCACGCCGCCGCGCCCAGCAGGGCGGCGAGCGCCACCGCGAGGCCCGGCGCTCCGCGCGCCGCCGCCGAACGCCCGGCGCCCACCACGTCGCGCACGGCTACAGGCTCCCGCACCCGGCGGCGTGGGGCTGGAAGAGCGACGGCCCGAGATCGTGGGCCTCGAGCTCGCGCCGGGCCCCCACCGTGAACAGCGTCACGCCCTCGGAGCTCAGCACGGGCGCCTCGAGGAGCTCGCCCCGGCGGCTCGCGAAGCCGCGCCAGCGGATGCCACCGCCGGGCTCGAGGCGAAAGTCCCACGCGTGCCACGCGCGGTCGCCACGGACCTGGCCCACCAGCACCCAGCTCCGATCCCCGCGCGCGACCAGGCTCACGTCCTCGTAGAGCCCCACCCGCGGGACGACCAGCTCGATCCGCCCCTGCCCCGTCGCGGTGTCCACCGTGACGAGGCGAGCGAGCGGGACGCGCACGCCGAACGCGCCACGCGCCTCGGTGTGGTCGACGAACGCGAGCACTCCGTGCGCGGCGTCTAGGCCGACGGCGCGCACGTCCCGAGGCGAGGGATCGCTCCACGGCTGGCCCTTGCCGGGCGCGAGGAGCCGCGACCAGGCGCGCGCCGACCCGCCCATGCGCCACACGTCGCCCGCCCACGTGCCGGAGTCGAGTCGCCCGCCCACCATGTACACGGAGTCGTGCAGGACGGAGAGCGCGTGGTAGGCGTCCCGGCGCGGCGCCGGCGAGGGCGCCTCGGCAGGAGCGGCGCTCGCCGCGCGCGCGTGGTCGGACCCGGCCTCGTAGACGGACAGCCCGCTGGTGCCCACCATCACCGCGCGGACCGCCAGCGCGCCGCCCTCGTAGCGCCGCGGCAGCGCGATGGCGGCGACGTGCGGCCCCGTGAAGCTGCTCCCGGCCACGCGCGCTCGCAGGAAGGTCCCCGACTCCGCCGGCGTCACGAAGCCGAGCGTGCGATCGGAGAGGAGCGCCGCGAGCTCCGCGCCGGCGTGCTCGATCGGCTCGACGCCCTCGCGCGTGTACGCCGTGCAGCCGCCCTCGCACCGCAGCACGCCGGAGCCGGGCGCCCGCCCCCAGAGCGGCGCGCTGCCCACCACGGCGCCGGCGACGAGATCGCCGCGCCACACCGGGCCGCGCTCGACCGGCCAGCGGCGGAAGAGGATCGGCACGCTGTAGATCTTGGGGCTCCAGTAGAGGTTGGGCGTCTCGACCTGGGCGTAGTGATCCCGGAGGCCGAACTTCGAGCCGATCGTCTCGAGGTAGAGCTGGTCGCGGCTCGAGGCGTAGACCCCCGGCTCGTGCTGGACGTGGCTCCAGAGCGCCCCGCGCGTGATGGTGGTGCCGCCGGAGTCGACGTAGCTCGTCACCCGCCCCGCCTGGAGGTCGGTCGCGTGGTCCCAGAAGAGCGCGTCGAGCGCGCCGCCCATGCGCCACGCGCCCCCCTCGGCGTACGGAGTCGAGAGGATCCGCTGCAGCGGGTTGGAGGCGGTGACCCGCCCGGGCTCGTACGTCCGCCGGACGCTCTGATCGTAGGAGCCCGGCGGCACCTGGACCGGCAGCGCGAGCAGCGACGCGGGGAAGGCGCGCGTGGTGATGCGCTTCCATGTGGTGTCCTGGGCTTCGCTCCACGAGTTCGCTCGGCTGGGGACCCGGCACCCGCGCTCCAGCTTCATGCACTGATCCACCGCCGGCTCCGCGATCCCCTCGTCCGGCGGCGCGTTGAAGCAGTCGCACCAGCGGAAGCCCGCCGCCAGCGAGACCGCGCTCACGTTGCTGCCGTCGTCCGAGCGGCCCAGCCCCGCGGCGCCGTAGAACATCGAGCGCTGCATCGCGTCGAACTTCGCGACGTCGTTCGGCGGCGTCACCTGCCACGCCGAGTACACCGGCACCGGGTCGCAGGCGTCCCCGAGCGGCGCGGCCAGCACGTTCTCGAGGAACTCGGCCATGCGGTTCGAGTTCTGCACGACCACGGTGTCGCTCACCACGTGATCGCAGGCGTCGCAGCGCCCGCCCACCCCGTTGTCGTTCGCGTCTCCGGTGAGCTGGCTGCACTTGCCGTACTGGCCGTCCTCCACGCAGGTGGTGCCCGTCTGGCAGTCGCCGTTGGTCAGGCAGGCGCGCCGGTCCCCGCCGCAGCGCCCGAACCTGCCCTTCGCGATGCAGAACCCAGGGTCCACCTCGCCCTGGAGGGTCCGGCGGTCGCAGTCGGCGTCCGTCTGGCAGGAGGCGAAGGCGTCCTCCAGGCCGCAGTAGTCGCACTCGTCGCCGACGCCGTCCTCGTCCGCGTCGAGGTGCTCGACGCCAGAGGACGCGTGCAGCGGCCTGCGCTCGGGGCAGAGATCGCACACGTCGCCCGCGCCGTCGCCGTCGAAATCCTCCTGCGGCGCGAACGTCGCCGACGTGGCCACCACCGTGCACTCACCCGGGATCGGCGGCGGCACGGTGAACGTCCCGCGTGGGTATGGGTTCGGTGTCGCGGGGCAGTCGTCGCAGCGATCGGGCACGCCGTCGCCGTCCCAGTCCCCGGCGTCCGCGGTGAACGGCTCCTCCTCGGCGAGGAACGGGCACGGATCGCAGGCGTCCGGCCAGCCGTCGCAGTCGGCGTCGAGATCCGCCAGCGCCTCCGGCTTGCCCGCCAGCTCGCCGGGGTTGCACTGCCCGCGGTAGTGAGTCTTCGACTCGTCGAGCAGGTGCTGCTCGAGGAAGGCCTGGTTCGCGCCCGTCGCCAGGTTGGCGTAGTCGCAGCCCGTCGACGCCGGCGGCCACCCGAGGGGGTACACCGACGACGCCACCCCGCAGAGCCGGCCGCCCATGAAGATCGGCCCCCCGGAGTCGCCCGGGAGGTGCCCCTCGTAGGTCGACGCGAGGCCCCAGTCGTTGGAGATCACGCCGTCGCCGGCGCTCCACCCCGTGCTGCCGTTGACCAGGCGGCAGTGGTCGTCGTTCCCCGACGCCGCTGAACCTCCCGGGACGAGGCCGTGATCCGCGAGCCCGTAGCCGACGAGCCGCGCCGTCGTGTCTTCGTCGAACGCGCAGCCGGGGGGCCCGAAGCCACCGGCGACGCCCGACGGTGTCCGCGGGTTGATGGGGCGCTGCCAGCTCCCAGGCACGCGGCTCTTCAGCGTGACGATCGCGACATCCTGCGAGCTCCCCTCGTCCGTGCACAGGTCGAGGTGCACCGGGCTCGACGGGCTGGAGCACACGTCGCCTCGCACCGCGATGCTCTCGACGGCCCCCTGCACCCAGAGCGCGGGCTCGCACGGCTCACCCTGGTAGAGCGCGAACTCGAACGACCCGACCGGGATTTGGTGGTTGCACATCGGCGTCGCCGCCGGAGGCGTCACGCAGTCGAGCCCGTCGCGCTCCATCGGGACGACGCAGTGCGCAGCCGTCAGGACGTGCAGCGGGGTCACCAACGTGCCGGAGCAGCCGTGCAGCGGAGTGCGCACGCGCACCGTGGCGCGCTCGTACTCCGCCAGACTGTCCCCGTGCGCCGCCACCCCGGCCCCGATCGGCGCCCGGTCGCTCGCCGGCGCGGGCCCCGCCTCCACTCGATCACACGCGACGCTCAGCAGCGCCACTGCCAGCGCCAGCGCCGTTCGCCGTTCGCCGTTCGCCGTTCGCCGTTCGCCGTTCGCCGTTCGCCGTTCGCCGTTCGCCGTTCGCCGTTCGCCGTTCGCCGTTCGCCGTTCGCCGTTCCCTCGCCATGCCGTCCTCCTCTTCGATCCCGACCGGACCCAGGATGGAGTATGGCCGGAGCCGGGGAGAGGTGTCCAGCGAAAACTGCATCAAGCGAATGTGGCGTGGTTCCCAGGGGTTGGAGGCCCGGGGGGGCGGCGCGGGACGCTCCCCCGGCGAGCGCTCACACGTCCAGCGACACCACGGGCGCCTCGGCGGTGGCCGTGCCGCGCGCGTACGCGAAGTGCTCGTCCCAGCGGGCGAGCTCGTCCACGAGGCCCTGCCCCACCGGCGTCGCGCGCGCACGCGCGAGGAGCGTCCGCGTCCCGGCGTGGTTGCCCGCCACGATCTGCTGGAAGCGTGGCTCGAAGCGCGGCGAGCGCGCGAGCTCGTGGCCCTCCTCGCGGAGGCGCTCGTACAGGCGCGCCACGGGGACGAACGCGTGCACCGCCAGGAGCACGCCGTGCAGAGGCCGCGGATCGGGGCGCACGGGCGAGGCCACGAGCTCGGTGAAGCCGTTCTCCAGCAGGCGGTCCAGGCGGAAGAGCGCGTTCAGCTTGTTGTGCGAGAACTCGTGGATCAGCGCCTCCACCATCGTCATCGGGTCCGGGTGGAGCGTGAGGTACGCCTTGCCGATCGCCTCCGCGTACGAGGCCGAGAGGTGGCGCTCCTCGTGCCACCCGACCGGGACGAGGGCCTGCATCACGAGCCGCAGCTCCCGCCCGAGGTCGGGGAGCAGCGCGTCGACCAGCTCGACCGAGGCGCGGAGCGATCGCACCCACTCCGCCCGCGAGCGCCCGCCGAGGTCGACGGCGTTGCCGTGCTTCTCCGGGTGCGCCTCGTGGGACGCGAGCGGATTGTCGTCTGCGCAGGCGAGGTAGAGCCCCTCGACGATCGGCTCGCTCGGGCGCGTGAGCGCGGCGCCCGGGAGGGGGGCGGACTCGGGCAGACGCGCGAGCTCGAGCTCGATCGTCGATCCGCCAGAGGCGACGACGAGCCGCCCGGGCTGGAGGCCGAGCGTCGCGCCGGGCAGCAGCTCGAGCAGGAGGTCGCCCTCCACCGAGAGGACGCGTCGCGCCGGCTGCCGCAGCAGCAGCCCGCCCGCGGGCAGCTCGCCGAGCCGCGCGAGCTCGACCCCGAGCGTCGCGGTGAGCTCGGTGAGCCAGGCGTCGAGCTTGCGAACGTCCCCCTCACCCCACAGCTCGCGCTGCAAGCAGGCGATGAACGTGCTCGCGCCGACTCGACGGGTGGCCGCGTAGACCGCTGGCGCTCCGCCCGTCCGCGACAGGCGCTCGAGGTGGAGCCGCACGTCCGAGAAGGCGTCGAACACCGGGGTCGCGAAGCGACCGAGCGGGAGCCGGAGCAGATCGGCGAGGTTGCGACGGAGGAACGCGCCGAGCACGGCGCGCAGGGTCGTCGAGCCGGGCTCCGGGAGCGTGAGGTCTCGCGGGGGCTGCATCGAGCTCGCAGCGTACCTCGCGGCGGCGCTTGTGCCCGCGCGCGCGGCGGACCAAGCTCGCGCCGTGCCCCGCCGTGAGCGCTACCTCTTCGTGTGTGCGAACCGGCGCCCGGACGGCGCGCCGCGTGGCTCCTGCGCCGCGCGGGGTGCGGTGGAGCTCCACGCCCGGCTCAAGGCGCTGCTCGAGGAGCGCGGGCTGGCCGCCACCGAGGTGCGAGCGTGCACCTCGAGCTGCCTGGACGTGTGCTGGGCCGGCCCGGTCGTGGCGGTCTTCCCGGAGGGGACGTTTTACGGGCGAGTGACGGAGGCCGATCTGCCCGAGCTGGTCGAGGCGCTCGCGCGGGGCGAGCGGCTCGAGCGCCTCGCCCTCGGCGAGGACGACTTCGTGGAGCCGGCGGCGCGGAGGGGCGCGGCCGGGTGACGCCGAGCAGGCGGGTCGAGGGCTTCCTGCGCCGGAGATGGCGCCTCTTCGTCCTCGGCGCAGCGGCGGTCGCGATGTGGCTCCAGGCGCGGGGCCTCGGGCTGTTGCTGGGAGGCGACGGGCCCGCCGCGAGCACGTGGGTCGCGAGCCGCTCGACGCCGGAGCCCTCGGCCTCGGCGCCGGAGCTCCGCCACGGCCGCGCACTCCGCGATCGCAACCCGTTCGACTCGACGATGGGCCCGCTCCGAGCGCCGGAGACCGGCGCGCCCGACGCGAGCGCCCCGCTGGAGCTCGCGTCCGGGGATCCATTGGCCGCGCCGATCTGCGCCGACGTGCGCGTCACGATCGTGAGCGAGCACGAGCGCGCCGCGGACTCGACCGCGAGCGTGACGGTCGCGGGTGAGCCCGGCTCGCGCCGCGTGCGCGCCGGGGACACCGTCGGCACACGCCGCGTGGTGCGGGTCGGCGACAACCCGCGCGCGATGAGTCCAGGGGTGTGGCTCGAGGGCGCCGAGGGTCTCTGCCAGGCGCTCCTCTTCACGGACGCGGCGCCGCCTCCGCTCCCGGTGTCCTCGCTCCCCGAGTCCCGCGCGGGCGCAGCGGCCGACGCGGCGCCGTCGCTCACCGGCCTCGTGACGCGCTCCGGCGACGGCACGGTGATCCTCGAGCGCGCCGCGGTGGAGCGGCTGCTGGCCGATCCGGCGACGCTCGCGCCCGAGTCGAAGTACTTCGCAGAGCAGGTGGACGGCAAGGTCGTCGGCCTGCGACTCTTCGGCGTCACCGAGGGCTCGGCGCTCCACGCGCTCGGCGTGCGCAGCGGCGACCGGCTGGAGGCGATCGACGAGGCGCCCGTCACCGGTCGCGAAGCGGCGCTCGCCGGCTGGTCGAAGCTCCGCTCGACGAGCGTGCTCCGGCTGCGCCTGCTTCGGCGGGGGGAGCCGGTGGTCGTCGAGATCCGGATCCGCTGAGCGCCTGCCGGGCGCGTGCGAGGCGCGGGCCGGCGCCACGGCCGCGTCGGGCCGCGCCTACGTGTAGGGACCCGGCTCGCGCGCGCCGCTCGGCCGACCAGCGCCGGGAGGTCCTCCGGCATGCGCGAGGCGGCCACCGCGTGGTGACGCTCGCCCCGCGCGAACGACTCGGCGCCTCCGCGGACGACGAGCAGGCCGAGTTCGGCGCCCGGGTCGGTGGCCCAGAGGTAGGCCTCGCGTGGGCCGCCCCCAACCCACGGCGCACCGGGTCGAGGCAGGATCCCTCCCAGGAGGCCCCGCCGCGTGGGCTCTCCAGCGGCTCGGCGCGAGCGCGCAGCCCGAGGAGCGCGTGCGGCGGCCCGGAGTCGCGCACGTAGCGCTTGGGGGCCTTCACCTGCCGCTTGGCGAGGTTCTGGCGATGCAGTCGCTGCGCCACGCGAAGCTCTCGCCCTCGCCGCGCGCCACGAACGAGCGCGGGGAACCCCCACGCAGCCAGGGCCGTTCGAGCCGTGGAGCCCCCACCGGCGAGGGGCAGGCGCGGCCTCCTCACCGAGGCGCCTCACCCCGGCCCTCGAACGCGGCGCTTCGCCTCAGTACCTGCCGTGCTGGCGGAGCGCGACCAGGTGCTGCACACCTGGATCGTTCGCGGGGAGCTCGACCTGCACCACGACGACGTGGCCCTGCAGCCCACCTTGCGCGAGGACGGGGGCCACCGCCTGCGTGAGCGCCTCGGCGAGCTGCGGGCGGAACTGGTCCACGTCGAGGACCGGGCCGGAGTAGTCGCGCGCGATCGCGGCCATCGCCTGGCCGAGGGTGTCGATCAACCAGCGCGTGTGGCTCTCGGGCACGGGCGCGCCGACGAACACGCCGTGGAGGTTCGCGCGCACGTCGACTCGGGCCTGGTGATCGGAGTAGAGGATACCGGGTAGGGTGAACCGGAGCTCGGCCGCGCCGGCGGCCGCGGGCGCCGCCGCCGCTGCGCCGACGGCGCCCGCCGCGGCGGCCCCGGCGGGCCCGAACCCCGGCCAGGCCGCCGGGCGGGGCGCAGCAGGCGCGGCCGCCGGCTGCTGCGGCCCGAACCCCGGCCACGAAGGACCGGGCGGAGGTGCGGGCGGCCCGGGCGGAGCCACGCCCGGCGCCGCAGCGTACCCCGCGTGAGGCCCGCCAGCGTGCGGCGCGCCCGCCGGGCCGGGCGGCGCGTAGGCCGCGGCTGGTGGCGGCGCGGCGCCCGCCGGAGCCGGGCCCGGCAGCGGGCGCGCCGCGGCGGCCGGCTCGGCGCCGGGGGCCTGGCGAGTGAGCTCGAGGCCATCGAGCCCCAGCACGTCGATCCCGAGATCGCCGAGGCCGAGCTCGCTCGTCTTGGCGTCCTCCGCCACGGCGCGGCCCGCGCGCGCAAGGCTCGAGATCATCACCTCGCCGCGCTTCTCGAGGCGCACGACGCTCGCGAGCAGCCCGCGCCCGACGAGCTGCTTCACGCGCTCGACCGGATCGCCCCGCACGTGCGCGAACGCGAGCGCCGCCTTCGCCGGGTCGCGCACCACGAACGACAGCTTCGCCTGATACGCGATCGCCAGCTCGTTGCCGTTCGAGTCCGTGAGCTTGCCGACCGGACCACCGACGGGCAGCGCGCTGACCGGTGTCGTGCGGAGGAAGTGGACCTCCGCGTCGACGGCGCCGGAGGCTGGGTCCACCACCGACGCCAGGAAGGGCGCGCTCGCTGGCGAGAGCGCGTGCGTACCGGGCCCGAGCTGCCCGAGCGCGCGCCCGGAGCTCGTGAGCACCGCGACGTCGCCGTCGTCGACCACGACCGTAGCCGAGGGCGGGAGCGAGTGCTCCGGGTGACGATGGTAGAGCGCGCCCTTCTGCTGGACCGGCACCTCGACGCGCAGCGTCGCGACGCCACCAGCTCCCGCGGGAGGATACATGGGCTCGACGATATCACCCCGAGCCGCTCGGCCGAAGCCCGCGCCGCCCGGCTCGCCTCGGGCCGCGCCCGACCCGGCCGGTCGCCGGGGGAGCGAGGACGGCGCCCGGCCGTCCGTGCGGGGCGCTCTCCCCCGCGACGCGCCGCGCGACCTCGGCTAGCATGCGGGTTCGCTCGGGAGGGACCGAGCAGGAAGGTCGAACAGCCCCATGAATCCGATCGATGCCGCGCTGAGCGAGTACAAGCCCGACGACTACACCGTCCGCCTCTGCAACGTGCTCTTCGGCGCGATCCCGTTCGCGCCCCAGCAAGCGCAGTACACGACCTTCGACGAGGCGATCCGGGTGCTCTACCCGGCGGCGACCCCCCAGGTCGTCCAGCGCGCGCACCAGCTCGCGAACGGCGACAACGTGAAGAGCGCGCTCTGGATGGCCGGAGCGCTCGACACCGGCGACAGCGGCATCGCGATCTACTCGGGCGTGAAGAGCGCCCTGGGCTACTTCTTCGGCGACAAGAAGAACGCCTTCGAGACGGACACGCAGCAGGGCATCGACAGCGCGCTGAAGCTGCTCGGCATCGCGTACATGGTGATGAAGCTCTTCCCCTCGGGCGCGCGCATCTCCGCGTACCACTCGTGCCCGGCCGGCCAGGCGCTCAGCTTCTACTTCGCGTCCATCGAGGTCGCGCTCCCGTTCGCGGACAACGCGATCGCGGGCAGCGGCAACCTAGTGAAGCAGCTCATGGACAAGTACGGCAAGGGCGCCGCGGAGAAGCTCGGCCCCGCGGGCTCGGGCGCCGCGCTCGAGGCCCAGGGTGCGATGAACGAGCTGATCCAGCCCGTGGAGGGGGTCGTCACCCAGGTCGCCCCGCACGCCAACACGATCGCGAGCCGCATCCAGTCGTACCTGCCGACGGTCGGCAACGCGACGGACAAGATCGCCGGCGCCGTCGCCACGGCCGCGGACGCGCTCCCCGTCTACCGCTACCTCGGCGCGCGCGTCGCGGCAGAGTCCTGCATCCTGCTCGCCTCGCGCGGGCAGTGAGCGCGACGAGCGACGCCCGACACCTCCGGCCGAACCCTCCCTCGATCGGGCGCGGCGCTCAGCTCGCGCCGCGCCCGTCGAGGAAGAACCCGCTCGCCCAGCGCTCCGGCAGGCCACGCGCGGCCGCCAGGCGCCCGAGCGTGCGGCGGAGGTTGCGGTGCGTCGCCGCGGCGGTCTCCTTCCACGCCTCGACGCGCGCCTGGTGGCGACCGAGATCGGCGAACGACTCCGCGCGCTCGGCGAGCGCCCCGTTGCCGAGCGCGACGGCGTCCTTCAGCGTGGCGCCGTGGGCGCGGAGCGCCTCGGGCAGCGTCGAGTCCTGCTCCAGCGCGAGCGCCCCGAGCATCACGACGGGGAGCGACGCGTCGAGCCCCATCTCGAGCAGATCCTCGTGCGGCTCCGGGAAGAAGCGCTCGTAGAGCGCGCTCGCCCGGTCCCCGCCGGCCGCCTGGAGGACATCCTCCGCGAACACGCCGAGCGCGTGATCGAGCGCGATGTCGGCCGCGCGGACCCGCGCCGCCGCGTGGAGCGCGTTGCGCCCGAGGCCGCGCCCGTCCGCGTCGATCTCCTCCCAGTCGGCGAGCACGGCCGTCGTCCGCGCGGCGAGGCGCCCAAGCTCCTGATCGTCGGGCTCGGGGTGGGCCAGGAGCGCCTCTACGGTGAAGGCGAGGGACTCGAACTCGAGCTCCCAGTCGGGGTCGTGGTGCGTCAGAAGCTGCATGGTCGAACCTCGTCGATGCGGGCGCTCAGCCGCGGCGCGCGTAGGGGTTGTAGCCGGCCGCAGGACGCTGACCGTACGCGGGCGCGGGGTGAGCGGGCCCGGGCGGGGGACCGTAGCCGGGCGGGGGACCGTAACCCGGCGGGGGACCGTAGCCGGCCGGGGGACCGTAACCCGGCGGGGGACCGTAGCCGGCCGGCGCCGGCGGCGCCCCATACCCCGGCGTGGCCGCCGGGGTGTAGCCGGCGCGGGCCGCGTGCGCGGCGTGAGCCATCGCCTGGTGCGTGTAGCCGTAACCGTACCCCGTCGCCGGCGGGGGGAGCGCCGGAGGCGGCGGCGCGGCGGCCGGCGCCGCCGCAGCGCCGGCCATCGACGCTTCCATCTTGTCCCACAGGAAATCGATCGCCATCGGCGTGACGACCGCCCCGATGATGCCGGCGGTCTTCTTCGGCAGGCCGAAGCGCGTGGCGATGACCTGGGCCACGTACCCGCCGACGACACCTTGCATGCCGTCGATCGCCGAGCCCATGAAGCCCTGCCCGCGGATCAGGCCGGAGACGGCGGCCGCCGTGAAGTTCAGGACGTAGTTGCTCTCTCCGACGCTCGGGAGCTTCTCGCCGCGGGCCGCGCCGCGCATCGCCTGCGCGGCGGCCGGGAGCGCGGCCTGGAGGATACCGCCCGCCTGCTGCGCCGGGACGCCCTGCGCGAGCAGCGCGGCGTACGCCTGCTGCCCCTGGGAGCTCTGCGTGAACGAACCGACGAGCTGATCGAACATGGGTCCTCTCGCCCGGGCCTGGAGCACGGCGACGCGGGCCCGGGGAGCATAGCCGAGGCGTCCCGGCTCACGTCAACCGGCGGCGGGCGTCGATCGGCGGCGGGCGCTCAGCGCGCGCGACCAGCGGCGGCGCGCTCGATGGCCGAACGCCACGCCGCGTACTGCTCGCCCGTGAGCACGGCGGTGCCGTGGGTCGGGCTCCAGCCGACCGCGCCCGCGGCACAGGGCAGGATGCGCTCCCCCGTCCCGAGGTCGAGCGGGGCGCCGACGGGGACCCCCGCCGGGCCGCGCTCGGCCCCCGCCGCGACCCACGCGTCGAACGCGGCGTCGCCGCTCAGGAGCAGGAACGGCGGCAGATCGTGCGAGCCCTCCCAGTCGACGACGAGGCCGCGCTCGAACCGCCCGAGCCGGGCCGTGGCGGCGCCGTGCTCGGCGCGCGCCTCGCCCGCGGTGGGGTACCCGAGCGGACCCGACTCCGCGCCGGTGCGGAGCCACGTCTCGAGGATCGTCGTGCGCACGTCGTGGGCGCCGTGGGCGCGGCTCCACACGACCGCGCCTCGCTCGCAGACGACCGCTCGGCCGCCACCGCCGAGCGCGCGCTCGCCTCCCGTCGGTCGCCCGAGGGGCCCGGCCTCGCCGCCGAGCGCGCGCCAGCGCTCGGCGAGCGCCTGCGTCGCGGGATCGCCGGCGGCGCTCGGGGCGGGCGCGGCCGCGAGCGGCGCGGCCGGCGGGGGCGCGACGGCGGCGGGCGCGACGGCGGCGGGCGCGACGGCGGCGGGCGCCCGCGCCTGGGGCGCGGCCGGCACGACCTCCTCGTCCCAGCCATCGTCCCACGCGTGACGCGCCACGGCGGTGGGCGGCGTCGCGGCCTCGAGGATCGCGAGGATGCGCGGCGACAGATCGGCCCCGAGGAGGACGCCCGGATCCACGGCGGGCGGAGCCGGCGGCCCGCCGGGGAGTAGCTGACCGCCCGGCGTGGGGGGGCCCCCCTGCGGCGCCCCGCCGCCGAAGGCCGCACCCGCGACCGCCGTGCCCAGCGACGCGAGCGAGAGCGACGAGAAGCCGCCCGGTGCAGCGACCGTCGGCGCGACTTGCCCGACCAGACCGCCCACCACGCGCCCCGCCATGTCGCTGCCGGTGTACTTGGCGACGAGCCCGCCCGAGTGCTGCGTCGCGAGATCGAGCGCGAGCTGGAGCGGGGTCTTCGTGCCACCGACGACCGCCGCCGCGGACCCGAGGAGCGACATCCAGCCGGGACCGGCGCCGGGCAAGCCCGCAGGCGCGGCCGGCGCGGCGGCGGGAGGGGGAGCCGCCGTCGGCGGCGGAGGGACCGCGGGCGGCGCCCCGCCGCTCGCGCCCAGCGCAGGAAACGCCGAAGCCGGGAAGAGCGCCCCCGGCGCCGGCGCGCCCGCCCCGGTTGCGTGTGGAAACGCCGCAGGTGGGAACAGCGCCCCCGGCGCGGGAGCGCTCGCCGGCGCGCCCGCAGGAGGCGCCTTGGGCAGGCTGGCCAGATCCGGCGCGGCGTGCTCGCTCGCCTCGAACGCGAGCCCTGCGCTCGTGCGCACCACCCAGCAAGCGCCGACCGCACCTGGCGCGAGCAAGAGCTCGAACGGGAGATAGCAGTACCCGCCGTGGCCCCAGTCCGCGCCCCAGGAGTTGCGCGCGACGAACACGCGATCCGCGCTCGAGTAGCCGACCAACAGGACGGCGTGGCGCCCCTCCCCCGCCGGGACGGCCGCGAGCGGCACCCGCCCGCTCGCCCCGAGGTCGACGAATTCGGGCCCCACGCGCACGCTCGTGACCACCGGGAGGCCGCCCGCGAGCGCGCCGCGCAGGGCGTCGAGATCGATCGGGAGCTTCGCCCAGTCGGCGATCCGGTGCCGCGCCGCCGCGACGTACACGCCCTCGGGCGGCTGGACGGCGAAGAGATCGATGGCGTACGGCCACGCGCGCTCCGACGGCACGCCGAGGCGCGAGAGCACGCGGATCCCCGAGCGGATCGACGCGCCGCGGTCCTCGCGCACGTGACGACCCCAGAGACGCTGGTTGTAGTAGACGAACAACCGGCTCACGTCGACGTGACGCCCCGTGCCGCGCGTCACGAGGTACTCGACCGCGCACGAGAGCGCGCTCGCCGCGGAGCCGCCGAGATCGCTCTCCGTCTCCACCGGCGGGAGCCAGCGGCGCAGATCGACGACGGGAGGGAGCCGGTCGCGCGGGACGCGCGACTCGAACGAGCGCGCCTCGAGGTCGTCGGGCTCGTCGTCGAGGCACGAAGCCAAGACGCGCCTGCGACCGACGTGCGACGCGAGGTGGGCGGAGGGGCCGAACGATCCCGGGGTCGTCACGGCGGAGAGGGTACACCGCGCCACGGCGGGGCCGCGCAGGAAACTTGCGCGCCGCCGCGTGGCGGCGCGGGAATTCGGGGCGCCCCGCGGCGCTTGGTAGAGTCGTGGGCGCGTGGCCGGCGCGGCACCTCCTCTGCTCGAGCGGCTCGGTGTCCGCTACCTGCGCTGGCGTGCCAGCGGCGTGGCGGCCGCCCAGGCGCCTGCGTCGGACGAGGTCCACGTCCTGAACGTCGAGGAGCGGCGCGCCCTCCGCCGCATCGAGCGCACCGCCATCGGGCGCGCGGCGCTGGCGGGGGCGTTGAGCGGCCTCGCCTGCGCGATCCCGGTGCTGCTGCTGCCCGAGCCGCCGGGCGGCGACACGGCCGGGCTCGTCCGATACTGGGCGATCGTCGGCGGCGTGATGGCGGTGGCGTCGGTGGCCGAGATCGGGTTCCTCTACTGGGACGCGCTCCGCGCGGTGCACGAACTGGCGGTCGCGGCGGGGCTCCGCGTGCGCGACGAGCCGCACGGCGAAGACGCCGCGATGGTCGTCGCCGCGCTCGCCCGGGCCGCGCTCGAGCTGCCGAACCCACCGAACGACGGCCTCGGGGTCGACCCTACGCGGGAGACCTCGCGGTGGAAGGTGCTCGCGGCGTCGCTCCTCTACAAGCTGAAGGTCGCGCTCACCGGGTTCGTGCTCAAGGCGATCCTGCGACGCGCGCTCGGGCGGGTCGTGGTGCGGAGCTGGCTCGAGCTCGTGGCGGTGCCGGTGACCGCGGCGTGGAACGCCGCGGTCTGCTGGATCGTGCTCCGCGAGGCGCGCCTGCGCGCGATGGGGCCGAGCGCGGCGATCGAGCTCGCGCGCGTGCTCTTCGCGGACGGGCTGCGGCTCACCGAGTCGGGGCGCGCTGCGGTGCTGCGCGCGATCGGCGGCTCGATCGTGCGCACCGGGGATCTCCATCCCAACCTCACCGCGCTCCTCCGCGCGGCGCGCGCCCGGGTGGGCGACGCCCCCGTCGAGGCGCTGGACGACACGCGGCGCTTCCTCGACGAGCTGCCTCGGCTCCCGGCCGCCGAGCAGGCCCTCGTCCTCCGGGTGACGGCGGTCGCCGCCATCCTGGACGGCAAGCTCGCGCCCGCCGAGCGCCGGCTGCTCGGAGAGGCGTTCACGGCCTGCGGTCGCCCGTTCGAGGTGCGGCGGGTCGAGCGCCTGCGCCGGGCGTTCCTCCGCGGCGAGCCGCTCGATCCGGCCCTCGTCACCGCGCTGGCGGGGGTAGAACCCGTCCCCACATGACGTGGCAAGAGCAGTGGTCGGCGCGGGTGAGCTCGGCGGAGGCGGCGATCCGCACCCTGCGCGCGGGCGAGCGGATCTTCGTGGGCTCCGGCGCGGCCGAGCCGCTCGCGCTGGTGGCGGCGCTCACCTCGGCCGGGGCTCATCTCGAGGGCAACGACATCGTCCACCTGCTCACGCTCGGCCCCGCGCCGTACGTCGCGGCGGACATGGCGCGGAGGTTCCGCCACACGGCGTTCTTCATCGGCGAGAACGTGCGCGAGGCCGTGGCCGAAGGCCGCGCCGATTTCATGCCGATCTTCCTCAGCGAGATCCCGGCCCTGCTGCGCGGCGGCAGGATGCCGATCGACGTGGCGCTCGTGCAGGTGAGCGAGCCGGACGCGCACGGCTACACGAGCCTGGGCGTGTCAGTGGACATCGTGCGCGCCGCGGTGGACTCGGCCCGGCGCGTGATCGCGGAGGTGAACCCGCGGATGCCGCGGACGCACGGTGACTCGTTCGTCCACGTCTCGCGCTTCGACGCGCTGGTCCCCGTCGACACGCCGCTCCCGGCGCTCGAGGACGAGCCGCTCGACGACGTCTGCCGGGCGATCGGAGCCCACGTCGCCACCCGCATCCCGAACGGCGCCACGCTGCAGACGGGGATCGGTCGCATCCCGAGCGCGGTGCTCGCGGCGCTCTCGGGTCACCACGAGCTGGGCGTCCACACGGAGATGTTCTCGGACCCGCTGATCGAGCTGGTCGAGCGCGGCGCGGTGACCGGCACTCGCAAGGGCCACCTCCCCGGCAAGATCGTCACCTCGTTCGTGCTCGGCTCGCGCCGGCTCTACGAGTGGGTGCACGAGAACCCCGCGGTCGAGATGCGGGCGAGCGACTACACCAACGACCCCGCGATCATCGCGCGCAACGAGCGCATGGTCGCGATCAACTCGGCGCTCGCGGTGGACCTCACGGGGCAGGTGGCCGCCGACACCCTGCGCGGGCGGTTCTTCTCGGGGATCGGCGGCCAGGTGGATTTCATCCGCGGCGCGGCGCGGAGCCGCGGCGGGCTGCCGATCATCGCGCTCCCGTCGACCGCCAAGGGGGGCACCGTGAGCCGGATCCGCGCCACGCTCGAGGAGGGCGCGGGCGTGGTGACGAGCCGCGGGGACGTCCACTACGTCGCCACGGAGCACGGCGTCGCCGATCTGCACGGCCGCAGCGTGCGCGAGCGGGCGCTGGCGCTCGCCAGCGTGGCGCACCCGGACTTCCGAGGTGAGCTGCTCGACGCCGCGAAGGCGCGTCGATGGGTCCCGGTGACCGCGACTCTCCCGCCGAAGCCAGCGGATCCGTGACGCCCGCCCCGCCGCGCGCGTGCCCGGGAGATGGGCGCTGCGCGGCCGAGCGGGCGCGGACGGATCCGCTCCACCGCCACGGGCGCTGGCTACCTGGCCTACTCGAACCTGCTGGAGGACCTGCAGGTTTCGGCAGGGGTGCGACGACGAACGTTCGTGGAGCGACTGACCTCGCCGACGTTCTCGATCGGTACGGAGTGGGCGGGCCAGGAGGGCGCGACGCCCGTGGGGCGACCCTGGCCGGAACACCAGGGTCGGGCGAACGCCGCTCCTTCTCCGGCGCGCGTGCGCGCTGGCCACGTCGTGACCGAGCCAACGGCCACGATGGCGTTCCCGGTCGACCTGTCTATCCTCTCCGCGCGGCCCACCGTCGAGCGACTCATGCTCGACATCGGGCCACCCGACGCCATCGGCGTGCGCCGGGCGACCTGGGCGGGGCGGGTCGCCGAGGTCGAGGTCGCGGGCGCCATCCGGGAGCTCGAGCGGTGCTGCGGCGCGTCTTGCTCCGACTGCGTGCTGGCCGGAGATTCGCACCCCACGAGCGAGGACTGGCCACACCGCGAGGACATGAGCTTCGGCGTCGAGCTCGATCTGGTCTCCGCTTCGCTCGGCACGGCCACCTCGGAGCGGACAGGCGATCGCTGCTGCGCTGTGACTCCGTGGTCGTCAGCCCGGCCGTCGCTCGGGTCCCCCTCCGCGGCGGGCCCGCTACTCTCCCGCCGAGGCCAGCGGATCCGTGACGCCCGCCCGGCCGCGCGCGTGGAACCACGCGCGGAGCACGTCGCGCGCGAGCTCGTTGGCCTTGGCGCGGTACACGGCGCCGTTCTGCAGCACGACGCTGACGACGACCTCCGGGCTGCGGCTCGGCGCGAACCCGACGAACCATGAGGTGGTCGGCTCCGACGCCGACGGCTGCAGCGTACCCGTCTTGCCGGCCACGCGGATGCCGGGGAGGTAGGTGCGGCCCGTATCGGGATCGGTGAACGCGCGGCGCGAGGTGCCGCTGTGCACCGTGACCTCCATCATGCGGCGCAGCTGGCGGGCGTTGGTCGCGGAGAGGACGGGCGCCGCGTCCGGGGTCGCGGCGCCGGCGGGCGCCCTCACGATGGTGAACCGAGGGCGGCGACCGCCGGCGGCGATCGTCCCGGCGATCGAGGCGCCGCCCAGCGGGCTGAGGGTGACGCCGACGAAGCCGGTCGCGGTCCTCGCGAGCTCCAGATCCCCCACGGGTACGTCCACCGAGCCGAAAGGCACCCGGACATCGAACGGCACGTCGGCGCCGAACCCGAGCGCACGCGCGGTGTCGACGAGGTCGGCGCGCGTGAGGTGCCGCGTGACGAGCTGCGCGTAGACGGCGTTTCGACTGTGCCCGAGCGCGTCGGCGAAGCGGCTGCACACGGCGTCGCGCCCGTGGGGCCGCTCCAGGTGCCGGCGCTCGAGGCGGCGCTCGCCCCCCGCGGTGCAGATCTCGGTGTCGAGGGGCACGCGCGCGCGCTCCAAGAGGGCCGCGGTCGTGGCCAGCTTGAAGATGCTCGCCGAGGGGTAGCGCCTGCGCAGCAGCACCTCCCCCGACCCGGCGCGCCCCCGCTTCACGTCCGCCCACGCGAGGAGCTCGCCGGTCCGCGCGTCCGCCAGGACCACGGCGCCCTCGGCCGGGCGCGCTCGCTGGAGCAGCCGCTGCGCCGCCGCCTGGGCTGCGCGGTCGAGCGTCAGGCGGACGGCGCCGCCCCCCTCCCCGGGCGCCACCGCGCCCTCGTCGTCCCAGGAGATGTGGCGAAGATCCGGCCCGTCGGCAGGTCGACCGGCGGCCGGCAGCGCGCCGAAGAGCGCGATCCCACCGATGAGGCACACCCGGGCGACGGTCACCGCCAAATGAAAACACTTGACGCTGAAGTAGGGAAATATCCTACAATCTCCCACCAAGGAGGTCGTCATGGTCGGCCGAACCGGAATGCGTGCGAGGACCGATTTTCAGGTGAGGGCGAGCGCGGGGAGCGCGCTCGTCCCGTGCCGGGGCGTGGAGCTCAGCACGACGGGCGTGGTGATCGACCGCGGGCGCGGCACGACGGAGCGCGATCACCGGCTGCTCGTGCAGCTCGAGCTCTCGCTCGCGGAGCGGACGAGGCCCATCCGGGCGGTCGCGCGGAGCGTCTGGACGCGGGGCCCGCTCCAGGCATTCCGGTTCGTCCGGATCGCCGACGCCGACCGCCTGAACCTCGCGGAGCACCTCGACCTGGTGGCGCTGCGGGGCGGAGCGCTCGCGTAGTCCGCGCGCTCACTCGAGCGCCGCGACCGTCCGGCCGCCATCGATCACGACCTCGTGCCCGGTGACGAACTCGCTCTCCGCGAGCCACGCAACCGCACGCGCTACCTCGCGAGCGTCGCCGAGGCGGCCGAGGGGCGCGCGCGCCGCGATACGCTCGAGCGCCTCGGAGGCGAGGCCTGCGGGGGGCAGCACCGCGCCCGGCGCCACCGCGTTCACCCGCACCTCGGGGGCGAGCTCGAGGGCCAGCGTCCGCGCGAGCTGCCGCACCGCGCCCTTGCTCACGACGTACGGCAGGTAGTGGCGAAAGGGCACGGTGGCGCTCGAACAGGTGAGGAACACGATCGACCCGCGCGCGGCGCGCAGCGCGGGGAGCGCCGCCCGAGCCAGCGCGAACGGCGAGGCCACGTTGAGGGCCATCGAGCGATCGAACGCGGCGTCGTCGACCTCCTCGACGCCGATCCGCTCGAAGCTGCCGGCGCTCGCGACCAGCAAGTCCAGGCCGCCGAGCGCCTCGATGGCGCGCCGCGCGAGATCGCGCGCCTGGTCGCGGTCCGAGAGATCGGCGACGAGCGCCACCGCCTCTCCCCCGGCCGCGCGGACGGCGGCGCAGGTCTCCCGCGCGCCCTCGGCGCTCGCGCGATGATGCACCGCGACCCGCATCCCGCGGGCCCCGAGCTCGCGCGCGATCGCCGCGCCGAGGCGAGTCCCGGCGCCGGTCACGAGCGCTCGGCGGCCGCGGAGGCGGGCGCCGGGCTCCGTCACAGCCCGACGCTCACCTTCGCCGGCCAGCTCCCCGGGCTCGGGTACTTCGCCTTGCCGAGCGCGGCCGCGATGCAATCGGACGCCGCCTCGCCCGCCTCGTCCGGCGGGGCGACGCCCACGCCGAGCGCGCGGCCCTCTGTCCCCACGTAGAGCGTCACGACGAACTCGCCGGTCGCGCCTCGTTTGCACTCCTGCAGCTCGCCGCTCAGGCCCTCGACCACGGGCGCGACCCGATCGGCCTCCCACTCCACTGGCTCCCTCACGTCCCCCGACGGGTCGAAGGCGAACGACTTGCGCGCGATGCCGTTCTCGCCTCCGACCGGCGCGGGCCAGGACTGCCGGCCGAGCGCCTCGAGCATGCACCGCTCGGTCGCGCGGTCGCCGAGCGACGAGCGCTCGAGGTGTGTGTGCGCGAGGCGCCCGCCGCCGTCGATCCGGAGGAAGAACGCCACCTCGCCGCCGAGCAGCTCGACCCGCGCCGTACCCTGCTCGAAGCAGCGACGCAGCGCCGGCATCGCTCGCTCGAAGCCCTTCTCCACCGCGCGCTCGTCGAGCGCGCCGATCTCGGCGCTCATCGCCAGCGGGGGCCGCGACGCTCGCGGCGCCGGCTCATCCCCCTCGGCCTTCGGGCGTCGAGCAGGCGGGGCGCCCCCACCGCACGCGCCGAGCGCCCCGACGAACGCGACGCCCGCGCACGCGAGGACCGCAGCTCCGTAGCGTCGGCTCATGCCCGCTCGGTAGCGCGACTCGCCCGCGCGAACAAGCGCGCCGCCGCGCGAACAAGCGCGCCGCCGCGCGAACAAGCGCGCCGCCCCGCGAACAAGCGCGCCGCCGCGCGAACAAGCGCGCCGCCGCGCGAAGCGCTACTCGTCGCCCGCGAGCACCACCACGCGATCCGTCGGTTGGAGCGCGTCGAGCAGCGACGCCTTCGGGCGAACCGCGACGCCCATCGACGCCTCGCGCATCATCGCGAGGTCGAACGGGCTGTCACCGAACGCGGCGAGCCAGCGCGCGCCTCCGAGCGCCGCGAGCGCAGCGGCGACCTTGCCCTCGGCGTAGGTCAGCGGCCGCGCGAGGTGCGGCTGCAAGAGCCCGCCCTCGACCGCGATCTCGGCCGCGACGATGTCGCCCGCGGCGAAGCCGAGGCCGGCGGCCGCCGCCTGGACGACGGGAGCGGGCGACGCCGAGACGACCATGCAGCGCAGGCCGGCCCCCCGCGCCCACGCGAGGACCCGTTGCAGACCGGGGTGGTAGCGTCGCGCGAGATCGCGCGCGGCGAGGATGCGCCCGGCCTCGCGCACCAGCTCCTCGGGCGCCCACCCCGCCCAGCACCACGCCATGATCTCGTAGGCGCGGCGCTCGTCCACCCGGCCGGCCACGTGCGCTTCGCAGAGCCGGGCCGCGAGCTCGCGCGCCCCGCCGCCGGACGGCAGGGCGTGTGCCAGGCACTCCGCCTCGAGCGCCGGGGCGGCTCGCTCGCGCAACAGCCCCTCGGTGAACGCTGCGGCCAGCGCGTCCTCCGCCACGTCCCCCGCCCAGAGCGTGCCATCCCCGTCGAACGCGAGCACGTCGCCGGAGCGCGCGACCGCCCGGAGCCGCGCGAGGAGCTGCTCCACGTCCAGCCGCTCAGGGGTCACGCGCCGCGAGTCTCCCACCAGCCCGCCGCGTGGGCGAGATCTTGCTCCGTGTCGATCTCCATGTAGGCGCCGGCGGTGTCCTCCCGGTGCAGCTCCTCGCCGC
Organism: Polyangiaceae bacterium; assembly: GCA_020846005.1. Lineage (GTDB taxonomy): Bacteria > Myxococcota_A > Polyangia > Polyangiales > Polyangiaceae > JADLEQ01. The sequence continues at coordinate 83,816 of JADLEQ010000023.1, read as the reverse complement.
GCTCGAGCAGGAAGGCGAGCAGATCGATGAGGTAGGCGCGCTCGAACGTCCGGCCCTCGCGGAACTGCGGCGCCTCGGCGAACCGCGCGCGCGCCTCGTCGTAGCCGGCGACGAGCCGCCGGGCGCCCTCGGCGGAGAGCTTGGTTACGCCGATGAACTCGCCGTCCGCCGCCTCCGACGGGATGCGGCGGCTCACCTCGACGACGCGGCGCCCCTCGGCGCGCAGCTTCTCGGCGTCGCTCTCCGGGTGCTGCGTCCGCACGGCGTACCGCCGCCGCCAGCGGGTGTCGCAGCCGAGCACGATCGGCTCCGGCGCCGCGACGAGGCGCCGGACGATGGCGCCGTCGTAGACGATGTCCGCGTACGTCGTCACGCACCCCTCGAGCAGATGCTCGCGCGCGCAGAGCAGCGACGCCAGGACGTTGTTGTGCGCCCAGCGTTCGTTCCGCACGTAGGTGAACTCGGGGTACCGCGCGCGCACGGCCTCCTCGGCCCACCCCGACACGAACACGACCTCGCTCCGCCGGATGCCGGCCTCCCCCAGCGCCTCGAGGATCCACTCGAGCATGGGCCTCCCCATCACCTCGACCAGGCCCTTCGGGCGGTCGTCCGTCTGGCAGCCGAGGCGAGCGCCGCGGCCGGCTCCTATCACGATGGCGCGCATCGCGCGGGAGCCTACACCAGCTTCACTCCTCCTCGCGCAGCTTCGCCAGCACGCTGAAGTCCTCCAGCGTGGAGACGTCCCCCGTCGACTCCCGGCCGGCGGCCACGTCCTTCAGCAGGCGGCGCATGATCTTGCCGCTCCGCGTCTTCGGCAGGCCGTCGGCGAAGCGGACGGTGTCGGGTCGCGCGAACTTGCCGATCTCGTTGCCGACGTGATCCGCCAGCTGGACGCGCATCGCGTCGTTCGCCTCGTGCCCAGGCTTGAGCGTCACGAACACCACCAACGCCTGGCCCTTGAGCTCGTCGGGGCGGCCCACGGCCGCGGCCTCCGCCACGGCCGGGTGCCCGACGAGCGCGCTCTCGATCTCGGCGGTGCCGATCCGGTGCCCGGCGACGTTCAGCACGTCGTCGATACGACCGACGACGCGGAAGTAGCCGTCCGCGTCGCGGTGGGCGCCGTCGCCCGTGAAGTAGACGCCTGGGATCTCGCTCCAGTACTGGGCGCGGTACCGCTCGTCATCGCCCCAAACCGTGCGGAGCATGCTCGGCCACGGGCGCGTGAGCACGAGCAGGCCCGCCTCGCCGTCGCCCACGGGCGCGCCATCGCGCCGGACCACCGCGGGGGAGGCGCCAAAGAACGGCAGGCCCGTCGAGCCGGGCTTGGCGGCGACCGCGCCCGGCAGCGTGGTGAGCAGGATGGTGCCCGTCTCCGTCTGCCACCAGGTGTCGACGATGGGGCAGCGGCGGCGACCGACGTGCTCGTGGTACCAGATCCAGGCCTCGGGGTTGATCGGCTCGCCGACGCTGCCGAGGAGCCGCAGGCTGGAGAGGTCGGCCGCCTCGAGATGGCTCGTGCCCTGCCGGATGAAGGCGCGAATCGCCGTCGGTGCGGTGTAGAGGATGCTGACGCGGTGGGCGTCGACGATCCGCCAGAAGCGCCCCCAGTCCGGCTGGTTCGGCGCGCCCTCGTACAGGACGACCGTCGCGCCGTTCGAGAGCGGGCCGTACACGACGTAGCTGTGACCGGTGACCCACCCTACGTCCGCGGTGCACCAGAAGACGTCGTCGTCCCGCAGATCGAACACGTAGCGCGTGCTGACATGCGCCCCCGCGAGGTAGCCGGCCGTGGTGTGGAGCACCCCCTTGGGTCGACCCGTGGATCCAGAGGTGTAGAGCACGTAGAGCGGGTGCTCGGCGTCGACGCTCTCGGGACCGCCACGCGACGGATCGGCGGCCGCCATCGCCGCGTGCCAGTCCACGTCCCGCGGGTGGTGCTCCGTCGGCGCGTGCGCCTCGCCCAGATGACGCAGCACCACGACCTTCTCGACACACGGCGTCTCGGCGACGGCGCGATCGACGGTCGCCTTGAGCGCCACCACGCGCCCGCGGCGCCAGGCGCCGTCCTGCGTCACGACGACCCGCGCGCCGCAGTCCTCGATGCGATCGCGCAGCGCCTCGGCCGCGAACCCACCGAAGACGACCGAGTGCGGCGCGCCGATCCGCGCACACGCGAGCATCGCCACGACCACCTCGGGCACCATCCCCATGTAGATCGTGACCCGATCACCGCTCGCGACGCCGAGCGAGCGGAGCACCGCGGCGAACCTCACGACCTCCGCGTGGAGCTCCGCGTACGTGAGCGTGCGCGTCTCGCCCGGCTCGCTCTCCCAGACCAGGGCCGGCGCGTCACGCCGCGGAGTCGCGAGGTGGCGGTCCAGGCAGCTCACGCTCGCGTTGAGCTTCGCCCCCACGAACCACCGAGCGTGGGGGGGGTCCCAGTCGAGCAGGCGGGTGGAGCGCTGGTCGAACACGAGGTCCGCCGTCTCGCGAGCCCAGAACGTCTCCGGCTCCTCCAGGCTCTCGCGGTAGAGGCGCTCGTACTCCTCGCGGGAGCGGATCCGCGCGCGCGAGCGGAAACCCTCGCTCGGCTCGAAGGTGCGGTTCTCTTGGATGAAGGTCCCGATCCGATCCCCGGTCATGGCGTCCCCCTAGCACACCCCCCCGCGCGCCCGCGGGGGTTTCCGCGCGCGGAGAGCGCGTGGTGGCGTCGCGAAGCTAGCGACGCGAGCGCGAGCGCGGGCGCCACTCGCCCCAGCCGCCGCGCAGGAAGATCCCGGCCTTGAGCAGCCCGGAGCCGTCGTCGTAGGGCGCGTACGCCTCGCGGCGCACGCTGGTGGCGGAGTCCCAGAACAGCGCGAAGCCCGCCTCGCCGAGCCACCGCCCGAAGTTCATCTGCGCCCCGACCTCGACCAGCAGGAACGGGTCGATGCCCGTCGCGCGCCCGGCGGGCTCTGCACCATCGGCGACGGACTCCTCGATGACCAGCTCGTGGCGCACGCCGCCGACCCCGACGGTGGACACGAAACGGAGCGACTCTCCCGCGGACATCAGCCGGAGGTTGCCCCCGATCCGCACCGCCGAGAGCCGGTACGCCTGCCGCGCGGAGCACGTGGGCCCGATGCAAGCGTCGCCCACGTCGTGCTTGCCGGCACCCATCAACGCCTCCACGGCGAACGGCGTCCACACGCGGTAACCGGCGCGCAGGTCGAGCGCCACGGCATCGACCTCCTTGCTCTTGTCGTGGGTGAGCTCCCCGGGCGCCTCGCTGTGCCGGACGAAATCGAGCCCGCCGATCACGTACCAGCCTCGCTGCCCCTCGCGCGCGGCGGGCGGCTGGGCGGCCCCTGCCGGCGTGGCCTGGGCGAGCGCTGGCGCGGACACGCGGACCGTCTTCCCGATCGCCGCCTCGATCACCTGCTCGTGGGCGACGTACCCCTCCCGCTCCACGCGCACGGCGTGACGCCCAGCGTCGACGGGGCCGCGCCAGCGATGCACGCCGCGCTCCTTGCCGTCGACGACGATCTTCGCCGCGGGGTCATGCGCCTCGACCTCCAGGAACCCGGCGACCGCCTGGAGCGTGATCTCCACCGGCACCCCGGCCTGCCCCCCGGCGACGCGGAGCGTGCGCGTCACCCGCTCGAACCCGGGCGCCTCCACGACGAGCGCGTGCTCGCCCACGTCGAGCACGATCGGGCGCTCGCGCTCGGCGGCTGCGACGACGCGCCCGCCGAGGGCGACGCGGGCGTCCGCCGGCCGGATGCGGAGCACGACGCTCCCGACGAGCGAGCGGAGCTCTTCGATCGCGAGATCGACCGTGCGCCGTTGCTCCTCCGTGAGCTCCCCGGCGTGGAGGCGGACGAGCCGCTCGAGCTGCTCGGCCGCCTGCGCGTAGCGGAAGAGCTTCTTCAGGCTGAGCGCCACGTTCTGCAGGGTCGCGCCGCGGGGCTCGAGCGCGTACGCCGCCTCGAACTCCGCCAATGCGCCGGCGAAGTTGCCATCCTGGAAGAGCTTCACGCCGCTCTTGAAGTGCCGCTTCGCGCGCGCCTGCGCGGGCTCGGTGGAGGCAGGCGTCGCCGGCTGCGACGGCGGCGGGGCGGGCTGTGCGACGACGGGCGCGGCGGTGACCGCGAGCGCCACGACGAGCGAGCCGGAGGCGAGCGACCGACGCATCAGGGGTGCGACAGCATACACCTGCGAGCGAGCGGCGAGCGGCGACACGCGGCGCGGCCGCCGCGCCCCCGCCTCGCGGGCGCGGCGAAGGAGCGTGAGCTCACTCGAGATCCGTCACCAGCTCGAGCCCTCCGGCCACGCCCTTCTTCTCCCCGGGTGGACGCCGCGCCGGCGGTGCGCTCGAGGCAGCGGGCACGTGAGCGCGTCGCGGCGCCACGCGATCGTCGGCGGCGTGACCCGAGGCGCTCGCGGCGGGGAGCGGCGCGGGCGCCTCGACGATCGCCGCCACCAGGGCGCTGGCCGCCACGCTCGCCGCCGGGCGCTCCGCCGCGCCCGCCGGCTCGGGCCGGGGCTCGTCGCGTCGCGCACCGAGGAGCCAGGCGGTGAGCGCGAACGCGCCGAGCGCGGCGACGAGCGCGGCGACCCACGTCCGACGCGCGGCGCGCGCGCGCACCACTCGCGTCGACACCGCCGTCCCGGTCGCGGTCACCTGGGGAAGCTCCGCCGTCGCCGCGGCGGCGTGGCGCCGCGCTACGCCCGCGCTCACCGGCGCGCGTAGCGCCCCGGGGAGGGCCTCCTCCAGCGCGCGGTGCATCGCGGCAGCGTCTTGAAAGCGAGCGTCGCGCTCGCGCGCGAGCGCTCGCGCGATCACCCGAGCGAAGGCCTCGGGCACGTCCGGCGCGAGCGTACGAACGTCCTGCGCGTCGCGGGTGCAGATGTCGATCAGCACGGCCTCGTAGGTCGGGCCCTGGTGCGGCGGCTCGCCCGCGAGCGCCTCGAACGCGATCGCTCCCACGCTGTAGAGATCGGCGCGGCCGTCCACGTCCGCGAAAGCCTGCGCCTGCTCGGGCGACATGTAGTACGCCGTCCCCAGCACGGTGCCGCGGCGGGTGAGCACGTCCGCCTGCGCGGCCGCCCGCGAGACCTTCGAGATCCCGAAGTCCACCAGCTTCACGAAGCGAGGGTCGTCGTCCCGGTCGCAGAGGAACACGTTGTCCGGCTTGAGGTCGCGATGGACGATCCCCGCGGCGTGGGCCCGCACGAGCGCGCGCAGCACCTGCCCGATCACGTGCGCGACGCTCACGGCGTCCAGCCGCCCGTCCCGGCGCATCCACGCTCGGAGATCCTCGCCTTGCAGCAGCTCCATCACCAGGTACGGGCGCCCCTCGTGGTGCCCGGAGTCGAAGATCTGGACGATGTGCGCGCTCTCCACGAGGCTAGCGGCCTCCGCCTCGCGCTGGAAGCGCGTCACCGCGTCCGAGTCGCGCGCGGCGACGGCGTCGAGGAACTTGATCGCGACGCGCTTGCCGATGGCGACGTTGGTCGCCTGGTACACCGCGCCCATCCCGCCCCTCCCGACGACGCGCTCTACGCGGTACTTGCCGGCGACGACCGACCCCAGCAGGTCATCGGGGGGATCGTCCGCCATGCGCGAGCGAGCATCGCACGCGCCGCGGCGTCGCGCGAAGGGACTGACGCGCGGCCAGCGCCCGCGGGGCGCGCGCGAGGCGCCCCCGGCCCGCGGGGTGAGCTCAGCGCGCGGTGGACTTCGCGAGCGCCTTGGCGAGCCGCGACGCCACGCGCGCGGCCGTCCGCCGGTGCAGGACGCCCTTGCTCGCGGCGCGCGCGACCGCGCTCTCGGCGAGCACGACCGCCCCGCGGGCCGCCGGCTCCCCGGCCGCGACGGCTGCGCGCGCCTTCTTCACGGTGGTCCGCATGGCGCTGCGCGCCGCGCGGTTGCGATCCGTACGCTTGACGCGCTGACGATTGCGCTTGGCTGCAGAGGGATGATTGGCCATCAGGACTTCTTCGCGTCAGGCGCGCTCTGGTCGTAACCAGCGGGATGCACGGGGAACGCGGGAGTGCCCGCGCGCGCGCGGCTGCGCTTGTTCGCCGCGCCAGCGGCGCGGTGCCGGATGTAGCGGCGACGCTCGGTTTGCCGGGTGGAAGAGACCATCTGGATCCTCGCTGGGCGAGCCTGGGGCCGCGGACCCTGTTCCAGAGCGCGCGGATTGTCAAGGCCACGGTCAGGGGGGGCGCACCGTCGCCCCGACGCTGAAGGTCGCGCGGGCGAACGGCTCGACGCGGGCGCGCCCGAGCGCGGCCTGGATGCAGGCGGCCGCGGGGGTCCCCGCGGCGGGGCCGGCGCTGACCACGACGCTGGTGACCCGACCGTCCGAGCCGAAGGCGACCGTGACCGTCGACGCCTGATCGTGGCCGGCGACGCAGCTCCGCGCGGCACCCATCACGGCCCCGAGCGCCGCCTGGACCGCACCGGAGGAGGGCTTCTCCGGCAGATCGCCACCCTTCTCCGCGTTGCGGCCGCCGGGCAGCGGGGGCGGGTCGTCCTCCCCAGGCCCCGCCGGGCGGTCGGTGGGCGCTCCGCCCGGGGACGCGGGGGCGGGCGGCGCTGCCGCGACCCGCGCGCCCGCGCCGCCGGGGGGCGCGCCCCCACCACCCGCCGCGCCACGGGGACCGGCCGCTGGCACCGGCGCGAGCGGGTCGACGACACCCGGCTCCCCTCCCTGTGGCCCGACCGCCACGGCCGCCGGGGCCGGCGTCCCGCCCGCGGGCGGCGCCACCTGCCCCCCCGCGGCCGCGCCCACGCTCGCGAGGCCGCCGCTCGCCGGACCCCCGCTCGCCGGACCGCGCGACGCGAGCGGCCCGAGCCCGATCGCGATCCCCGCCGCCCCCACGGCCAGCGCCACCGCGAGCACCGTCGACGAGCGCCAGCGCCCGCCGCCTCCACGCACCGCGGCGCCCGGCGCGGGAGGCTGCGCCTCCGCCTCGACGCGCGCCGGCGGAGGACCGCCCGCCGCCGCGGGCGCGGCGGGCGCCGGAGCGGGGCGCGCGGCAGGGATCGCGGCGAGATCGAGGATCGGCCGCTGCTGCTCACGCCGCTCGGCCTCGAGCGTCGCGCGCGCGAGATCGGCGAGGCTGCGCGGCGCCTCGGCGCTCCCTGGCTCGCCCGGCTCGGCCGCGAGCGCGGGCGGCTCGAGGAGCGAGGCGGGCGTCTCCCCTGCCCCCGCAGCGCGCGCGACCGCCTCGACGGCGCGCTCGTCCCACGTCGCGTCGTCCGGTCCCCGCACCGGCCACTCGGCGAGGAGCGCCTCGAGCGGATCGCGTCGCGCGGTCACGCGTCTCCCCCCGTGGCCAGATCGTAGCCGCGCGCGGCGAGGAAGGCGCGGAGCTTGCGGCGCGCCTCGTGCACACGCCACGCGACCGTCCCCTCCGGACAGCCGAGGATCTGCCCGGCCTCCGCGTGCCCCAGCCCATCGATCGTGACCAACACGAGCGTCGTGCGCAACGTCTCGCTGAGAGCGTCGATGCCCTCGCACAGCGCGACAGCGAGCGCCCGGTCGGCCGCCTGCGCCGCGGGATCTGCGAGTGTCGGTCGCTTCTCGACCAGGAACGCCTCGACCCGCGGATCCTCCGCGGGCGTCGCCCGGGCCGACTTGCGCGCCCGGATGGCGTTCAGCGAGAGGTTCACGCAGATGCGGTACATCCAGGTGAACGGCTCGCTGCGGCCGTCGAAGCGCTGGATCGCCCGAAAGGCGCGCACGAACGTCTCCTGCGTCACGTCCTCGGCCCCCGAGGCGTCGCGCAACAGGTGGGCCGCCACCCGATAGAGCCGCTTCTGGTGTCGACGCACGAGCTCTCCGAAAGCCGACGCGTCGCCTGCCTGCGCCAAACCGACCAGCTCTCGGTCTGAACGGGTCGACATGCGGGCATTTCCACGCAGGCTGTTCCGCGACCTGCGGCGACGCCCGGAGCCGCGCGAAGATAGACCAACATCGCGGGATTCGACAATCGGGCCGACCTCGTCCTTGGGCGGCGAACCGGGGCGTCTCGCTGCGCGCAAGCCATGGACACCATTGGAGAAAGCCCCGAACGCCCGCGAGCCCGGCCCGGTCCCCGGGCCTCGGCGCGCGGGCGCGTCGCCCGCCGGGTGCCTCGTGCAGCGAACGCACGACGACGCTAGGTTCCCGCCCGACCATGGCTCGCGACGACGGCAACGGCTCGACCGCAGGGGTCGTCAGCGACGCGGTCGGCGAGCTCGAGCGCGAGCTCCGCGCCCAAGGGGCCCGCAGGTGGGTGCGCCGGCTGATCGTCGTGGCGGCGATCGCTGGCGCGCTGGTCGGGGTGCGCGCGTGGCGGGAGGCGAACCAGCCGCCGCCACCGCCCAAGTACTCGGTCGAGAAGGTGGAGACGCGGGACATCGTGGAGGAGGTGCAGTCCACCGGCCGCGTGCGGCCCGTCACCGAGGTGCAGGTGGGCGCGCAGGTCTCCGGTCGCGTCGTCCGGGTACACGCCGACTTCAACTCCGCTGTGAAGAAGGGTGACCTGCTGGCCGAGATCGATCCGAGCCTGTTCGGCGCCCAGGTGACACAGGCCAGCGCGCAGCTCCGCGCCGCGCAGGCTCAGCAGAAGCGCGCCGAGGCCACGCTCGCCACCGCGACGCTGAACGTGAAGCGCATGGAGCGCCTGCACCGCGAGGGGCTCGCTTCGCAGGCGGACCTGGATCAGGCGCAGGGCTCGCGGGACGTGGCCGAGGCCGACGTGGGGGCGGCGCGCGCGCAGATCGCGCAAATCCGCGCGGCGCTCTCCAGCGCGCAGACGACCCTCGCCTACGCCCGTATCTACTCGCCCATCGACGGCGTGGTCGTCAACCGCGCGATCGAGCCGGGGCAGACGGTCGCGGCGAGCTTCTCTGCGCCGGTGCTGTTCGTGATCGCGCAGGATCTCTCCAAGATGCAGGTGCTCGCCGAGGTGGACGAGGCGGACGTGGGCCACCTCGCAGAGAAGCTCCCTGCCGACGTCGTCGTCGACGCCTTCCCCGGCAAGAAATTCGTCGGCGTCGTGTCGCAGCTCCGCTACAGCCCGAACATCGTGCAGGGTGTGGTCACGTACTCGGCCGTGATCGACGTGGACAACCCGAGGCTCGAGCTGCGCCCCGGGATGACGGCCACGGTCACGGTGCGGACACGCGAGGCGCGAGGCACGACGGCCGTGCGCAACGGGGCGCTCCGCTTCCGCCCCCTCCCCAAGAAGGACGAGGAGGGGAAGCCCATCGCCGAGAAGCCACCCGCGCCGCTCGCCCCCGGACAAGGGCGGGTCTTCGCGCTGGTCGACGCGACGCCGGGCGCAGAGCGCGTCGAGGAGCGCGTCGTCGAGACCGGCGTCACCGACGGCGTGTGGACGGCGCTCTCCGGAGCGGCGCTGCCGGTCGGCCTCGAGGTGGTGACCGAGGAGCGCGAGGACAAGCGCAAGAAGCGCTTCGGCGTCTTCTGAGCCGCCCCCCGAGGAGCCCGCCCCGGTGACCGACGCTCCCGCCTCGCCAGCGCCCGCGTCGCCGCTCGTCCGCCTCACGGGCGTCAGCAAGGACTACGTGAGCGGACCCGAGGTGGTCCACGCGCTGCGGGACGTGAGCCTGGAGATCGCTCGGGGCGAGCTGGTCGGGATCATCGGCACGAGCGGCAGCGGGAAGAGCACCCTGATGAACATCCTCGGCTGCCTGGATCGGCCGACACGAGGACGCTACGAGCTGGCGAGCGTCGACGTGACCGAACGCTCCGGCGACCAGCGCGCCATCGTGCGTAACCGCCTCATCGGCTTCGTGTTCCAGGGCTTCAACCTGCTCGCCCGCACCACCGCGCTCGACAACGTCGAGCTGCCGCTGGTCTATCGTGGCGTCGGCGCCCGCGAGCGCAGGCGACGAGCGCTCGACGCGCTCGCGCAGGTCGGGCTCGCCGACCGGGCTCGCCACACGCCCTCGCAGCTCTCCGGTGGGCAGCAACAGCGCGTGGCGATCGCCCGCGCGCTCGTGACCCAGCCGCCCCTCCTCCTCGCGGACGAGCCCACCGGCAACCTCGACACGCGCACGAGCTTCGAGGTGCTGGCGCTCCTGCAGGCGCTGGTCCGCGACCAGGGCATCACCATCGCGCTCGTGACCCACGAGCCGGACATCGCGGCCTGCACCTCCCGGATCGTCACGGTGCGTGACGGCCGCATCGCGAGCGACGAGCGCCACGCGGCGCCACGCGACGCGGCGCGAGCCCTGGAGGAGCTCGGCCCCCTGCGGTGAGCCGGGGCGAACCGCCCCGTTCCGGGGTACGCTCGCGGCGATGCGACGACTCGCCCCGCTGCTCCTGGCGCTCGGCGCCCCCGCGTGCGGCTCCGAGCAGCGCGCCCGGGAGCCCCCCCGCCCGGAGCCCCGGCCCGGCGCCGAGCCGGCCGCCGCCGGCTCCCCCGAGTCCGCCGGCGAGGCCCGCCCGCGCGCGACCCGCCCCGAGCGCCCTCGCCGAGCGCCCGCCGAGGCGCCGACGGTGATCGGCGAGACGGGCGGGCTCGACCCGGACGCCGTGGCGCGCGTGCTGGCAGAGCGGGAGGCCACGATCGACCGCTGCTGGGATCGCGCGCTCGAGCGCCAGCCTCACTTCTCCGGAGCCGTCCGCTTGCGGGTGCGCGTCGGCGCGAGCGGGCGCGCGGTGGGGATCGCCGTGGTGCGCTCGTCGAGCGGCGACCGCGCGTTCGAGCGCTGCCTCGCAGCGGCGCTGTCCGAGCCGTCTTGGCCGCGGCCGGTCGGCGGCAAGAGCGGCGTGATCGAGCAGGACTACACGTTCCCGCCGCCGGACGCCGCGCCGAGCGCCGCGACGTGGTCCCACGTCGAGATCGCGCAGACGCGACCGCTCGTGCAGGACGAGCTCGCGCGCTGCGGCGCCGGGCCAGCGCTCAGCGTCACCGCGTACGTCGCCTCGACGAGCGTCGACCCAGCAGACGCGGGCGCGTTCTCCGCACTCGTCGACGCCGGCGACGCGGGCGACGCCGCGCCGTTCGAGATCGGCGTCGCGCGCACGGCCGGCGTCGCGGCCCCCGAGGGGACGCCGGAGGCGGCGCTCGACTGCGCGGTCGAGGCGACACTCCGTGTCGCCTGGCCGAGCCCCGGCGCGGGGGTCGCCAAGGTGACGATCGCTCCCTGACACGGCCGGCGGACGCCCGCCGTGCTACTGCCCGCGGGCTCCCGATGCGCGCCCGACTCCTCGCCGCCTCGGTCGCGATGGCCGTCGCTTCGCTCGGTCGCTCGCGGCTGCGCACCGCGCTCACCGCCCTCGGCATCCTGATCGGCATCGCGGCGGTGGTCGTCGTGACGGCGCTGGGCACCGGCGCGCGGGAGAGCATTGGCGGGCAGATCGACTCGCTCGGCGCCAACCTCCTGTTCATCTTCGGTCAGGCACGCGTCCAGAGCGGCGCCCGCACAGGCGGCACCGAGGGGCTCACCGAGCGCGACGCAGCGGCGCTCCGCCGCGAGGCGCCGGCGCTCGAGCGCGCGAGCGTCTACTCGGGCGTCGTGACGCAGGTGATCAGCGAGTTCGGCAACGCGCGCATCGGGGTGATGGGCGTGGACCTGCCGTACTTCCCCGTGCGCGGGTACGACATCGAGGCGGGGCGCGCGTGGACGGAGGGCGAGGAGCTCATCAAGAGCAAGGTCTGCGTGATCGGGCGCACCGCCTCGACCAAGCTGTTCGGGAGCGTGGATCCCGTCGGGCGCTGGGTCCGGATCGGCCGCAACGCCTTCCGCGTGATCGGGACGCTGGTGCCGAAGGGGCAGTCGCCGTTCGAGGACCAGGACGATCGGGTGCTCGTCCCCATCGGCGCCTGGCGCTCGCGGGTCTCCCCGACGGGCGGCGACCGCGTGCAGCTGATCGTCGCCTCGACCCGTGGCGCCGCGTGGGACGACGCGGCCGTCCGCCAGGTGGATGGCCTCCTCCGGCAGCGCCACCGGATCCCCGAAGGCGCCGAGCCCGACTTCCGAGTCCGCACCCAGGCGGAGTTCCGTGCCCAGCAGGACGCGATCCTCGGCGTGGTCACGCTGTTGCTCGTCTCCGTCGCCGGCATCGCCCTCTTCGTGGGCGGCGTGGGCGTCATGAACATCATGCTCGTCAGCGTGACGGAGCGCACCCGCGAGATCGGGATCCGCATGGCCGTCGGCGCGCGTCACGCGGACGTCAGCCTCCAGTTCCTCCTCGAGGCGATCGCCCTCACGCTCTTCGGCGGGGTCCTGGGGATCGCGCTCGCGACCGGCATCATCGAGCTGCTGAAGCGCTCGCTCGGCTGGTCGATGCGACTCTCCGCGGAGGCGGTGGGCGTCGCGCTGGCGACGAGCGTCGCAGTGGGGCTCGTGTTCGGGTTCTTGCCCGCCCGCCGCGCTGCCGCGCTCGACCCCATCGAGGCGCTCCGCCACGAGTGACGCCGGAGGGCTCAGGATCGCCGATGCGCACTCTCCGAACGTTCCTCACCGCCGCCCGGCTCGCCGCAGGCGCGCTCGAGCGGAACGCGCTGCGAGGCGTGCTCACCTCGTTCGGGATCTTGATCGGAGTCGCGGCCGTCACCATCGTCGTCGCGCTCGGAGAAGGAGCCAGCCGAGCCATCTCCGCGCGCATCGACAGCCTGGGACAGAACGCGCTGATCGTGCAGCCGGAGGAGACGGCGAGCAGCGGCGCGCGAGACGGCTCGGCGCTTCCCGAGCTCACCGAGGGAGACGCCGAGGCCATCGGCCGTGAGGCGCCGAGCGTCGAGGTCGCGGCGCCCCTCCTGGTCGGGTTCTCCCAGATCGCGTGGCGGGACGCGAACCGCGGCGTGCAGCTCGTCGGCAGCACCCTGCCGTTCTTCCAGGTGCGCGCGTGGCAGGCCGCCCACGGCGCCGTGTGGGGAGCTGCCTCAGAGACGACCGGAGAGAAGGTCTGCCTGATCGGCGCAACGGTCGCGCTCGAGCTCTTCGGGTCCGAGGACGCGGTCGGGCAGGTGCTGCGGATCGGCGCGCATCCGTTCCGCGTCATCGGAGTGCTCCAGGCGAAGGGGCAGTCGCCCTTCGGCCAGGACCAGGACGACGTGGTGGTGCTGCCGATCGCGACGCTCCGGTCCAAGCTGGTGCCGACCCGCCCCGGCGTCGTCTCGCGCATCCTGGTGGGTGCGAAGGAGGGCGGCGCCGACTCTGCGCAGCGGGAGGCCACCGGCATCCTCCGCCAGCGACACGGGATCGCGGAGGGCGCAGAGAACGACTTCAGCGTGCGCAGCCAGGAGGACTTCCGGCGGATGCAGGAGGGGATCCTCGGCGTGCTCTCGACGCTCCTGTTGGTCGTGGCGGGCGTGAGCCTCCTCGTGGGCGGGATCGGCGTGATGAACATCATGCTCGTCGGGGTCGCCGAGCGCACGCGCGAGATCGGGATCCGGATGGCGATCGGCGCGCGCGAGGCGGACATCTTGCTGCAGTTCCTCGTCGAGGCGGTCGTGCTCGCCTCGCTCGGCGGCGCCGCGGGGACGCTGCTCGCAGGGTGGGCGGTGAGCGCGATCGGGCGCGCGCTCGAGTGGGACATGCGCCTGTCGCTCGAGGCGCTGGCGGTCGCGCTCGTCACCAGCACCGCGGTGGGCGTGCTGTTCGGGTTCCTGCCAGCGCGACGCGCCGCCCGTCTGGACCCGATCCAGGCGCTCCGCGGGGAGTGAGGTGCCCACCGCGCGACGGCGCGGCGCGCGCGAGCGCGCGCTCACCCCCCGCAGCGCACCGCGCGCGACACGAGCTCCGTCGACTGCCCGGACCGCAGGTACACCGCGACGAGGCGCCCCCCACCGACCGCGAACGTGCGCGACTCGAGCACGTTCGCCTCGGCCACCGTGAAGCTCGGCCCCTGCACGGCGAGCCGGGCGTCCACCGGCACCACGCGCAGCGCCGGCGACTTGGGATCCCCGGCGTGGTGCGCCAGCCAGCGCTGCGCGCCGAGGAGCGCGATCCACGGCTCGGAGACGGAGCTCTGCGCGTCCGGGACGGTGATGGGCTCGAGCGTCGCCGGCAGCCCCGAGGCGCCGATGCGGCCCCACCGCGCGCCCCACGTCCCGCTCGGCGCCCGCAGGGCGGAGAGGAGGAGCGTGTCGGCGCCGTCCGCGACGAAATGAGGCAGCGTTGGATACCCCCCACGGTAGATACGGGGCCCGGACTTCCTCCGGCGCTCGCTGTCGAGCTGCCAGACCCAGAGCGCGCCCTGATAGCGCGCCGCCACGACGAACTCGGCGTTCTCCCGGCGGTACGCGATCGCGTTCTCGAAGGTGTGCAGCTTCGTGGGCTCCGCTGGGAGCGGGATCGAGTGCACCACGGAGCGGCCCTTGCCGCCCGGCGAGTCGGAGACGAAGCGCATGGACCACTTGGTCTTGTCGCCGGCCGGCTTGCCCTCCAGCTCGCTCGAGAGCGCCCACGCGACCTCCCCCCCGGGGTCGACGATCGTGCGACAGTCGCGCAGCTCGCGACGCGTCGCGACCGCCATGTCCTGCGCCGGGGCCGCGGCGCCCGCGCCCGCTCCGCTGCCGGGGGGCGGCGCCTCCGCCGAGCCCGGTGGCGGTGCGGCTGACGCGAGCGCCGCCGTGCGACCCTTCCCAGTGTCGTCGACGTCGAGGAGCGGCTTGCCATCGAACTCGACGAGCGGCTGGCTCGAGGACACCGGACCGCACGCCACGCGTCGCGTGCCGTCCGCTCGCTTGTCGCGGTAGTCGACGAACCCACGCACGCCGCCGCCGGAGCCGGCCGCCGGGGTCACCCGCTGCAGGTGGCGCGTGCCGTCGAGCCGCTTGGCCAACGGCGAGGCGCCGTCCACGTCGAGCGCGACCAGCTCGCCGTTGCCGGACGCGTCGACGACGAGAACGTGGGGCCGCGACCCGACGGCCAACCCGACCGCCACCTTCCCGCTGGCGAGCTTCGTCTCCGTCAGGCCGGCGCGGGCGTCGGCGCCCTTCACCCACACGCGCTCCGGCTCGGCCACGCACGCGGGGCCGCCGGGCACGGCGCTCGAGCTCGCCGCCGCGGTGGCGCTCGCCGACGGGGTCGCGCCCCCCGACGGCGTCGGCGTCGTCTCGCGCCCGCAGCCGGCGGACCCGGCGACGACGGCGCAACCTGCGAGCGAGAGCCGGACCCAGGCGAGCGTGTGCGTCATGGAGCGCTACGCTAGCGGCCCCCAGCGGCGCGGTAAACGGCACGCGGGGGCAACGGGAGCGACGCGGTCGGCGACGCTCAGCGGGGTGGCGGCGGCGCGTGCGCGCGCCGCCCGGCGAGGCGCTCGACGCGCGAGAAGCTCCAACCGCGCGCTCGCTGCAGCGGCGTGCGTGGGTCCGTGGGGCGGCCGTCGGCCTCGGCGCAGCAACGGAACCCGACGAGCGCCGATCGCTCGAGGTCGCCCACGGGCGCGAGCGTCCGGCAGCCGTTCTGCTCGCCGAGCAGCGGCAGGCCGCCCGCCCGCGCCGCGATCCCGCCCGCGGACGTCTCCCGCTCGAGCGCCACGAGCTCGGCGGCGTTGCCCGCGAGCGCCTCGACGCCAGAGGCGCTGCCGCACCCGGCCCGCTCGACCGGGACGAGCAGCGCACGCGCCCGCAGCGCTGCGCCCTCGTCGTCGGACGGCGCGGGGCCGCGAGCGACGCGGTCCACGTTGCAGCGACCCGCGTCGCGGACGAGCCCATACGGGAACGGCAGCCGCTCCGGTCCTTCGCACGCGAGCGCCCACTCGGGCGCCGTACAGAGCCGCGCGCCGCGCGAGGCGCACGCGACCTGCGCCTCGAAGACGCTCACGCCCGTGACCGGCCACGTCCCGGCGGCGCCGGGCGAGGCGGGCGCCTCGCGGACCGCCGTGGAGCCGTCCGGCGCCGCGCCCGCGTCGTCGGCTGGCGCCGTGGCCTCTCGCGCGTCGATACACAGGCGGGCGGGACGCGGCTGGTCGCAGCGAGCTGGCCCGCGGTACTCGACGCACACGCGCCGGCGCAGCGTGGCGTCGTACCAGTTCCTCACGCAGTCGCGCTCGACGCCCGCGCACGCCTCCCCCGCGATCAGCGTCATCTCGGGCGGACACGGCGCCGCGGCGCCCCGAGCGGCGCCCGCATCCGCCTCGCTCGGCCGCGCGGGCACACCCTCCCCGGTGGGCCCACCCACGACCCCGGGGCGCGGCTCACCCGACGGCCGCCCGGCCCCGACGATCGACGGGGCGCGCTCGGAGCCGGCGCCGCCGACCGTGCCCGCGGCGCCGGCCGAGCAGGCCGCCACGCAGGCGAGGCCGCCGAGCACCCCGATCGGCCGCCGCGACCACCCGAAGCGCTCCAGCCAGGCGGGTGGGTCGACCAGCGGCGAGGCCCTGCGCGTGTGCGGCACGTCGCTCGCCTCAGGGTGGCGTGCGGCCAGCGCCGGCGTCGCGCAGGGCCGAGAGCGCGCGGGCCGCGCCCTCGAGGGTGATGGCGCCCGCCTCGGCGATGGACCGCGCCACGCGCTCTACCTCGTCGCCCGTCGCGCCAGCGGCCGCCGCCACGCTCCGCGCGTGGAGAGACATGTGACCCCGCTGGATGCCCTCGGTCGCCAGCGCGCGGAGCGCGGCGAGGTTCGAAGCCAGCCCGACCGACGCCGCGATCATCGCCAGCTCGGTGGAGCGCGACACCCCGAGCAACGCCAGCGCGAGCCGCGCGCCCGGGTGGACGCGCAGTGTCCCCCCCACGGTACCGAGCGCGAGCGGGAGCTCGAGCTCGCCCGCGAGCGCGTCCCCGTCCCGCCACCAGCG
This sequence comes from Polyangiaceae bacterium, assembly GCA_020846005.1. GTDB lineage: Bacteria > Myxococcota_A > Polyangia > Polyangiales > Polyangiaceae > JADLEQ01. The sequence continues at coordinate 67,065 of JADLEQ010000023.1, read as the reverse complement.
TGACAGCGGCGCGTAGCGGCCGCTCCGCGCCGCGTACGCGTGCGCGCCCGCCTCCACGGCGCGAAAATCGTTGCCCGTCGCGAGCACCACCGCGTCGACGCCGTTCATGATGCCCTTGTTGTGGGTGGCGGCCCGGTACGGGTCCAGCTCCGCGAACCGCGCCGCGAGGACGATGGCGTCGGCGACCGCGGGGCCCTCGGCCTCAGCGAGCTCCGTGGTCGCCACGCGGCACGTCACGCGCACGCGCCTGCGATCGGAGAGGTTGGTCAGGATCCGGAGGCCGAGCTGCCCCCCCGCGAGCCGCGCGATCTCGGGACCGAGCGCCTCCGCGACGGAGTTCACGAGGTTCGCGCCCATGGCGTCCAGGCAGTCGACGTGGACGTGCACGACGAGGAAGCCCTCGCCGAGGTCGCGCACCTCGATCTCGCGCGGCCCCCCGCCCCGCGCGACCAGCCCCTCGACGGCGGCGGCGCCGGCCGCGAGCAACTCCGCCGCGCGCGCCTCGAGGGCGACGCGCGCCGCCGCGGCGTCCCGCACGCCGCTCAGCTGGACCTGGGTCGTCATCACCGAACCCGTGGCCGTCGCGACGAACCCGCCGCTCCCCCGCACCATGCGCGCGGCGTTCGAGGCCGCGGCGATCACGCTCGGCTCCTCGACCACCATCGGCACGAGCACGTCCCGACCGTTCACCCGCACGTTGGACGCCACCCCGAACGGCAGGCCGTAGGTCCCGATGACGTTCTCGACGACCTTGTCCGCCGTGGTCGCGTCGAGCCCCCCGGCGCCCACGATGGCGACGAGCTCGTCGACGTCGAGGCCGGCCCGCTCGGCGATGAGCTGGCGGCGCTCCTCGAGCGAGAGTCGATAGAACCCGGGGAGTCTCGAGCTGCGTTCCGTCACGAGGGGGTCGCATAGCACGCGCGCGGCGCGCCCCGGCGCCGCGCGCCGGCCCGACACGACCTCCGGAGGCTTGACGTGTATACCTTCCACCATGTATGGTTTACGCGTCATGTCGCTCCCCACCGGCAACCAGGTCCGTGCACGACGGGAGGCGCGGGGCCTGTCGCAGGTCGCGCTCGCGAGTCGCGTGGCGCTCACCCGGCAGAGCCTCGGCGCGATCGAGGCCGGGCGCGCCATCCCGGGCGTCGACGTCGCCCTGCGCCTGGCACGCGCGCTGGAGTGCGGCGTCGAGGAGCTCTTCGCGGCAGCGGAGCGGGCGCCGCACCTGGAGGTCGAGCTGGGGGGCGAGGTCCACGCCAGGCGCATGGCGCTCGCCTTCCTGCGCGAGCGCTGGGTGGGGCTGCCCCTCGGCTCCGAGAGTCCGCGCGCAGCGGCCGACGCGCTCGTCGTCAAGGCGCGGGGCCGGCGAGCGACGGTGGCGACGCTGCGCTCGCTCGCGGAGGCGCGAGAGGGCCTCGTCCTCACCGGCTGTGCCACGGCCCTCGGCGTGCTCGCCGATCGCATGCAGTCGACCCGGGGCAGCGGGCGGTACCTCTGGCTGCCGTCGTCGACGACCGGAGCCTTGAAGGCGCTCGCCGCGGGTCACACGCACGTCGCGGGCGTCCACGCGGTCGCGTCGGAGGACGAACCCGACGCGAACCTGGCCACCGTGCGGCGCACCGCCCCCCGGGAGCCGCTCACCGTCGTCACCCTCGCCCGCTGGGAGGTCGGGCTAGTCACCCGGCGAGGCGACACGCGGATCCACCGCGTCGAGGATCTGGCCCTACCCGGGATCCGCCTCGCGGCGCGCGAGCGAGGCGCCGGTGCCCGCCAGCTCCTCGACCAGCGGCTCAGGATGGCCGGCGTCGCGCTCGAGGTGGCGCGCCGCGCGCCGCTCGTGGCGACCGGTCACCTCGAGGTCGCCCGCGCCGTCCGGCTCGGTGCCGCGGACGTCGGGGTGGCGACGCGCGACGTGGCGCTCGGGCTCGAGCTGCGCTTCTTGCCCCTGGCGGAGGAGCGCTACGACGTGGTCTTCGCCACGGCGCTCCTGGCAGACGCTCGCGTCGAGCGCCTGCTGGACTTGCTGGCGTCCAGCGGTGGCCGGAGCGACCTCGAGTCGCTCGGCTACGACACCTCGAGCACGGGCCAGCGCGTCGCCGAGGTGCAAGCAGCGTGAGACACCTCATCGGGTGTTCGGCGTTGTCGTGCGCCGTCTCCTTGCTGGGGAGCGCAGGTAGCGTCCGCGCTGCGAGTCGCGACGCCACCGCCGCGGAGGCGCCGGCCCCGTGGCGCCTGCACGAGGTGCTGGGCGTCCCCTGGCTCCGGTTCGGGCTCGAGCACCGCGTCCGCGCCGAGCACCTCCGTCATGACTTCCGTTCGGCCAACGCGGGCGACGCCACCGCCCTGTCGTTCCGCACGCTGCTCTCCGCGGAGCTCCGCTTCCTCCCGTTCGTAGTCGGCGCCGAGGCGCAGGACTCCCGCGTCAGCGCCTCTCGCACGACCCCGCTGAACACGACGCTCGCGGATCCACTGGACGTCCTCCAGGCCTGGGCCGGGCTGCGCGGATCGGGGTGGCTCTGGGCGGGCGACTCGCTCGCCGTCACCGCGGGGCGGATGACGCTCGACCTCGGGAGCCGCCGCCTGGTCGCACGGAACGAATTCCGCAACACCATCAGCTCGTTCACCGGGCTCGACCTGCAGTGGACCAGCTCCGCCGGCGACACGGCGCGGGCGTTCGCGGTGACCCCCGTGCTCCGGTTGCCTTCGGAGCCGGATGCGCTGCGGCGCGGGGCGCTCGAGCGTGACCGTGAGAATCTGGACGCGCTGCTCTGGGCCGCGTGGGTCCAGCCGCGCCCGCTCCCCGCCGGCGTCGTCGTCGAAGCGTACGTCGTCGGGCTGCACGAGCGCGACTCGGGTCGCGCTCCGTCCACCGATCGACGGCTCCTCACGCCCGGCGCTCGGGTGCTGCGGGCGCCGGCGACCGGTGAGCTCGACCTCCAGGTCGAGGCGATGGCGCAGCTCGGCCGGTCCCGCGCGACCAGCTCGGCCACCGACACCACCGACCTCGAACACAGCGCGTACGCGCTGGACGCGGCGCTCGGGTGGCGGTTCGATACGATCTGGGTCCCGCGCCTCGCGCTCCAGTACGACTACGCGAGCGGCGACCGCTCGCCCAGCGACCGGACGAACGGGCGCTTCGATCCACTGTACGGCGCTCGCCGCTTCGAGCTCGGCCCGACCGGCCTGTACGGCGCCGTGGGCCGGAGCAATCTGAGCTCCCCCGGCGCCCGGCTCGAGGTGCAGCCGCACCGCACGCTCGACGCCTTCGCAGCGTATCGCCTGGTCTGGCTCGCTGCGAAGCGCGACGCGTGGACGACCGCGGGCGTGCGGGATCCGAGCGGGGGATCGGGCGCGTACGTCGGGCAGCAGCTCGAGCTGCGCGTCCGGTGGCACGTGGCTCCGAAGAACCTCGCGCTGGAGGTCGGCGGCGCGCACCTCGTCCGCGGCGAGTTCGCCACGGACGCCCCGGGAGGCCGGACGCCGAACGCGACGCTGGGGTACGCGCAGGTCACGGGGAGCCTATGACCCAGTGCAGCGTGCATCGTCGGCGCGAGCACCGCGTCCGTCGGGCGGTACTCGCGCTCTGCGTCGCGCTCCTCGCGACGTGCGCGACGGCGTGCAGGCGCAAGGCGCCGGCGGACGCTCTCAGCCACGGGCGACTCGTCGTGTTCGCGGCGGCGTCGCTGCGCGAGGTCTTCACCCGGCTGGGCAGTGACTTCGAGCAGGCCCACCCGGGCGTCGAGGTGACCTTCAACTTCGCCGGTACGCAGGAGCTGCGATCGCAGGTCGAGCACGGAGCGGCGGTCGACGTGTTCGCGTCAGCCGACGCGCGACACATGGACGCGCTGCTGCGCGACGCGCGCGTGCTCGATCCGGTGATCTTCGCCGGCAACGAGCCCGTAATCGTCGTGTCGAGAGAGGCGGCTCAGCGCGTCCGGACGCTGGCGGAGCTGCCGGCGGCCGAGCGGATCGTCCTGGGCGCGCCCGAGGTGCCGATCGGGAGATACACGGTCACCCTCCTCGATCGGGCGAACCGGACGCTCGGCGCCGACTTCCGAGCCCGCGTCGAGGCGCGTGTCGTCTCCCGCGAGCTCAACGTCCGACAAGTGCTCGCCAAGGTGAGCCTGGGGGAGGCGCAGGCCGGGATCGTCTACCGCACCGACGCCCTCACCGCCGGCGCGAGCGTCACCGTGGTCGCCATCCCGAGCGAACTGAACGTGGTCGCGGAGTACCCCATCGCCGTCGCCGCCGGAGCGCCGAACCCGGAGCTGGCGCGGGCGTGGGTCGCGCTGGTGCTCTCGCCGGCGGGCCGGGGCGCGCTGGCGCAGGCGGGGTTCGGCACGCCCCGGGCTGGAGCGTCGCCGTGAGCGCGGGGCGCCTCCGGCTCGAGCGCGGCGGCCTGGCCGTCGCGGGTTGGGGGTTGCTCGGCTTTCTCGCGCTCCCGGTCGTCGCGCTGTTCCTCGCGACCAGCCCGTCCGCGCTCCGCGACGGCCTGTCCCACCCCCTCGTCGGCCCGGCGCTGCGGCTGAGCCTGCTCACCACCTCGCTCAGCCTGGCGATCGTGGTCGGCCTCGGCACGCCGCTCGCGTGGTGGCTCGCGAACGCCAGCGGGCGCGCGGCGCGCGCGCTCGAGACGCTGGTGCAGCTCCCGGCGGTGATCCCGCCCGCGGTGGCCGGCGTGGCGTTGCTGCTCACCTTCGGCCGGCGCGGGCTGCTCGCCGGGTGGGCCTACCCCACGGGGTCGTCGCTGGCCTTCAGCACGACGGCGGTCGTGCTGGCGGAGGTGTTCGTCTCCGCGCCCTATTTCGTCCAGGCGGCGACCAGCGGGTTTCGCCGGATCGACCCGAAGCTGCTCCTCGTGGCGCGGACGTTCGGCGCCGCCCCGCTCCGAGTCTTCTCCCGCGTCGCGGTCCCGCTCGCGGCGCCCGGGCTCCTCGCGGGGGGCGCGATGAGCTGGGCTCGCTCCCTCGGCGAGTTCGGCGCCACGCTGATGTTCGCGGGGAACCTGGAGGGCCGCACCCAGACGCTGCCGCTCGCGATCTACACCGCCTTCGAGTCCGACTCGCGCGTCGCGCAGGCGCTCTCGATCGTGCTCGTGGCGGTCGCGTACACGCTGCTGCTCCTCGTGCGGTGGCTGCTCGCCCGCACGGCCGCGGGGGGAGAGGCCGCGTGACGAGCCGCGCCGCGCTGGAGCTCCGAGTCGAGGCCCGCGTCGGGCGTTTGCGCGTCGACGTCGAGCTCGAGGCGGAGCACGAGACGCTGGTGCTCGTGGGCCCGAACGGCGCCGGGAAGAGCAGCCTGCTCGGGCACGTGATCGGCGCGCTGCCGGTCGACCGCGGCCGGATCGTGATCGATGGCGCGCCGGTCTTCGACTCGTCGCGGGGGATCGATCTCGCTGTTGAGGAGCGGCGGATCGGGTACCTGCCGCAGGACTACGCCCTGTTCCCCCACCTCGACGTGCGCCAGAACCTCGACTTCGCGCTGGCCTGCGCCTCGCCGCGGCGGAGCCGAGAGGAGCGCCGGAGCCTCGCCGAGACGCTCCTGCAGGAGCTCGGCCTGAGCGCGCTCGCCTCGAGGCGCCCGCGCGCGCTGTCGGGCGGCGAGCGGCAGCGGGTCGCGCTGGCACGCGCGCTCGCCGCGTCGCCGCGCGTGCTGCTGCTCGACGAGCCGCTCGCCGCGCTCGACGTTCGCTCGCGCGGCGAGGTGCGCGCCTTCCTGGCAGAGTACCTGGCGCAGCTCGGGTTGCCGGCGCTCGTGGTCACTCACGATCCCGAGGACGCGCGCCGCCTCGGCCGGCGCGTGGCCGTGCTCGAGGAGGGCCGCGTGACGCAGCTCGGGACGTGGGCAGAGCTCGAGGCGCGCCCGGCCTCCCCCTTCGTGGAGCAGCTCGTGGCGGGGGCGACCCGCGCCGCCGAGTAGCGCTCCGCTGCGCCGGGCGCGTCACGCCGCGGGCTCGACGCCCGGCGCGCCGATCGCGAGCGGGAGCCTCGACAGGCCCCCCGCCTCGGCGAGCCGCCGCAGCGCGGGTGTCGACGGACCGGGCGCGACGTGGATCGAAACGTCGCCGCCCCCGGCGCCCGACGGCAAGAACGCGCCCCCCTGCGCCGCCGCCGCGCTGGACAAGAAGCGCCCGAGCTCGTCGACGATCGGGACTCCCGCGGCGTCCCCGAGGGCGGCGAGCGCGGTGCCCTGCTCCGCGAGGGCCGCGAGCAGCGCGTCCCGATCCGCCGCGTCGACCGCGGCCGCGGCGCGCTCCGCCGCCGCGCGCTGCGCGCCCATGCGGCGCTCGAACGTCGTGGGATCGCTGGCGGAGAGCGCCTCGACGGCGCGCAGCATCCCGCTCGTCGCCACCGAGCGGCTCGAGGCCCACACCTCGACGTCGAGGCCCGCCGGGAGCCGCACGCGACGCGCCGTCACCTCGCCGGCCGAGGACTCCGCGCGGAGGACGCCCCCGAGCGCGCTCGCGGCCACGTCGATCCCGCTCCCCCCTCCCTGGGCGGCGCGGTGCGCCGCGGCCGCGCGCGCGAGCAGCGCCTCCCCGAGCCCGGCCGCGGCCGCGCCGTCGCGGAGCGCCAGCGCTCCCAGCGACGCGACCAGGATGGCCGCGCTCGAGCCGAGGCCCAGCTTGCGTCCTTCGTCGCGGAGCTCGCTGGCGTCGAACCAGGGCGCGGGCGCGTCGCCGATCGCGGCCCGCACCTCCGGCGTGACGAGCGCCGCCGGGCGCCCCGTGTCGGCGACGACGAAGCGATCGACCGCGGTCACCAGCGCCGGTGCGCCGCGCAGCACCGCGTACGCCCCGGAGAGCACCAGCTTGCCCGGCGCGCGCGCCCGGCCCTCGCGCCCCGGCTCGCCGCGGCGGATCATGGCTCGATCACGCGCGCTGCCGGGCCCGGCGCCGACACGATCGTCCGCTCGACACCGGCCACCGCCAGGAGCGCGTCGCGCACCCGCGGAGCGTCCTCCGCGGACGCGAGCACCTTCACGTGGGGGCCGGCGTCCATGGTCGCCCAGGCGGAGACGCCGTCGACCTCGCGCAGGGCGCGCACGCGCGCCAACGCCGCGAGGCTCGCGGCGTTCAGGTAGATCACGGCGGGGCGCGACGCGAGCATCGACGCGTGCATCGCGAGCGCGCTCTGCTCCATCGCGGGCCCGAGCGCCGCGAGATCACGCGCCAGCACGGCGGCGCGGATCTCCTCGAACAGCCTCGGCGCGTGCTCGAGCCAGGCGCCGTAGTACGGGCTCGTCCGAGCCGTGTGGAGCATGCCGCTCGTCGAGCTCTCGCCCTTGGCCGCGAGCGTCGTCACGGCGACGACCATGCGCACGTCCCAGTGGGTCTCCGGCGCGAGCTGGCGCGCCTCCTCGGCGCCGGCCAGGAGCTCGACGAAGCCGCCGTGGAGCGAGCGCGCCGCTGACGCGGAGCCCCGCCGAGCCACCGCGCTGAGCGCGCCCGGCCCGAGCGGCGCTCCGTAGGCGCGGGCGGCGGCGAGCGCGAGCGCCGCGAAGCCACTCGCGCTCGACGCGAGCCCCGACGCCGTCGGGAAGTCGTTCTCGCTCGTCACGCGCGCGTGGAGCCGCGACCCGCTCAGCGCGCGCACTCGCTCCAGCAGCGCGGCCGCGCGCGCCAGCGGCCGCCCCGCGACGGCGCGCCCGCCGAGGATCAGCTCGTCGCGTTGGAGGGTCGCGTCGACGGCGACCTCCGTCGTGGTGCGGAGCGCGTCGAGGGTGAGCGAGAGGCTGGGGACGGCGGTGAGGTTCTGCGCCTCGTCCGCCTTGCCCCAATACTTCGCGAGCGCGATGTTCGAGCACGCGACGACTCGGGCGCGCCCCCCGCTCATGGGCTCCCTCCGCTCCCCACCGCAGCCGGGAACCCCTCGACGCCGATCGCGCGCCACGCGGCGAGGATCGCCGCGGCGCCCCCGGCAGCGGCCAGCGCGACCACCGCGCCTCCGCCGCCGGCGCCGGTGAGCTTGGCGCCGAGCGCTCCGGCGGCGCGCGCCGCGCGGCAGGCGCGCTCGATCTCCGCGGTGGAGACGTACCAACCGGCGAGGAGCATCTGGTTGGCGTCCATCAGCTTGCCGAGCGCCGCGTGGTCGCCCGCCTCGAGCGCGAGCGTCGCGTTGTCGACGAGCGACCGGATCGCCTCGAGCGTCTTGGCGAACGGCTCCGGGCGTCGCTCGCGGAGCCGGGCGACCGCCTCGACCATCTGGCGGGTGCTCGCCGCCGGACCGGCCACGCCGATCGCGAGCTCGAGCGGAGCGCCCAGCGTGAGGGCGCGCGGCTCCTCGCCGCGCGAGAAGCGCAGACATCCGCCGAGGGAGGCGGCCGCCACGTCGACGCCCGATGCGTTGCCATGAAACACCTGCTCCCACGCGCCCGCCGCTCGGCGCACGAGCGCCTCGTCCGGCGCGGCGGCGCGCGCGCGCGCGAGCGCGCGCACGATCGCGACGCCGATGGCCGCCGAGGAGCCGAGGCCACAGCCCGGCGGCAGCTCGAGCTCGACCTCGACCTCCGCGGCCGCGCCGGGCGCCGCGGCCAGGAGCGCGGCGAACGCGGCGGCGGCCTCCGCGGTGTCTCCCGGCGTCAGCCAAGCCTCGCCGAGGCGGAGCCGCGAGGTAGCCGCGAGGCGCGCCGTGGCCGTGGCGCCACGCGCGATGCCGCACGCGATCGCGGGGATCCCGTAGACCGCCGCGTGCTCGCCGAGCAGGATCACCTTGCCGCAGGCTCGCGCCATCGCCTCGGTCCTAGTGCGCGACCGCCGGCTTGACCAGCGAAGGCGGCCCGCCGGCTAGCGCTGGCGCGCGGTGAGCGTGCGCGCCGCGCCCTCGAGCAGCCCGTGTCCCTCGGGCGTGAGCCGGCTCCCCGCGAGGCGCTCCAGGGCCTCGCGGGTGAGCTCGTCCACGCGCCCCTCGATCGCCTCGCGCGCGCCGACTCGCTCCAGGACCTCGAGCGCGCGCCGGACCTGCGCCTCGGTGGCGCTCGCGTTCCCGACCGCGGCGTGCAGGAGCCGGTGGTCACGGCCGCGCGCCCGCTTCAGCCCGTGGAGGAGCAACGGCGTGCGCTTCCCCTCCCGCAGATCGCTGCCCAGCGGCTTGCCGGTGGTCGCCGGGTCACCGAAGGCGTTGAGCAGATCGTCGCGGAGCTGGAACGCGAGCCCGAGTGGGGCCGAGTACCGATCGATCGCTGCGAGGAGGCGCGAGCCGCCGCCGCCGAGGAGCGCGCCCAGCCGCAGCGGCCCTCGGACGGTATAGCTGGTCGTCTTCAGCGCATACCCCGCCTCCGGCGTCGTGGTGCGCCCGATCACGTCGAGCTGCTGGCCCATCGTCGCGTCGACCTGCATCTCGGAGAACGCCTCCCAGATCCTCCGCGTGGCCGCCCCCGGCATGGGGACGCCCGCCAGCACGCCCACCGCGAGCGCCGCGGCGTAGTCGCCGGCCAAGATGGCCGCCGCCGCGCCGAGGTGGCGGGAGCGGAACGTGCGGGCCAGCTCGGCGTGCACGGCCGGACCTCCCCGCCGTACATCGTCGCGGTCCATCCAGTCGTCGTGGACCAAGAAATAGCTCTGCACCAGCTCGAGCGCGACGCCCGCCTCGATCGCGGGCTCGAGCGGCGCCTTGGCGCTCGCCGACCGGTAGCCCGCGACCAGGAGCGCCGCGCGCAGGCGCTTCCCTCCGCGCAGGCACAGGCTGCGGAGCGAGTCGACCATGTCCCCGACCTCCGGCCCGTGAGCCCGGGCGGCGGCCGCGCGCTGCTCCAGCAGCAGGGCCAGCCGGGCGTCGACCGGCTTCCTCACCGCGCCGAGCAGCGCGTGGAAGGCGTTGGCGGGGATGCTCTTCGCGTGCGCCGCGGCGCCGGGCGGCCGCGCCCCGGCGCCGCCGACGGCGCCCGCCGGTCGCTTCGGGCCGGGCGTGGGTCGCGCGCGCGGAGCCATTTTCCCGCGCGGAGCGTACGGGCGGGCGGGAGGGGTGTCAACGGCGCCTCGCGCCCGCTAGTAAGCTCCGAGCGCCGGCCGGCGCGGCCCGCCCCGTCACCCGATCCTCGCATGGCCGACATCTCCCGCCGCAAGGACGACCACCTCGACCTCGCCGCGCGCGGCGACGTGGGGTTCCGCCGGACGGGCACGCTGCTCTCGGACGTGGTGCTCTTGCACGACTCTCTGCCCGAGCTCTCGCTCGACGAGGTCGACGCCTCCGTGGAGCTGTTCGGCAAGCGCCTCGCCGCCCCGGTCGTCATCGCCTCGATGACGGGGGGGAGCGAGCGGGCGAGATCCATCAACGAGACGCTCGCCGGCGTGGCGGAGGAGCTCGGGCTGGGCTTCGGTCTCGGCAGCCAGCGCGCGATGCACCGCGACCCGGGCGCGGCGGGCACGTTCCGGGTCCGCGACCTGGCGCCGCGGGCGCTGGTCCTCGGCAACCTCGGCGGGGTGCAGGCCGCAAAGCTATCGACGAGCGAGGTCGCGGCGCTGGTCGCGGCCGTGGGCGCCGACGCCCTCTGCGTCCACCTGAACCCCGCGCAGGAGCTCGTCCAACCCGAGGGGGACCGGGATTTCCGCGGCGTGCTCGACGCGCTGGGGCGCCTCGCCCGCGAGCTCCCCGTCCCGGTCGTCGCGAAGGAGACGGGCTGCGGCCTCGGACCGAGCGCGGGCCGCCGCCTCCGCCACGTCGGCGTCGAGCACGTCGATGTCTCTGGGGCGGGCGGGACCTCCTGGGTCGCGGTCGAGACGGAGCGCGCCGCGCCCGGCGAGCGCGCGCTCGGGGAAGCGTTTCGCGAGTGGGGGATCCCGACGGCCGCGAGCGTCGCGTGGATGGCGCGCCTCGGGTTCAGCACGGTGATCGCGACCGGCGGCGTCGCGACCGGGCTCGACGTCGCGCGCGCGCTGGCGCTCGGCGCGACGGCGGCAGGCATCGCGCGACCCGTGCTCCAGGCCCTGGAGGCCGGCGGGCGCGACGCCGCGCTGGCGTTCCTGGCGGGGGTCGTCCGAGAGCTGCGCGCCGCCATGCTCTTGGTGGGCGCGCGCGACGTGACCGAGCTCGCCGCAACCCCGCGGATCGTGCGGGGAGAGCTCGCGCGGTGGCTCGACGCCGAGGCCGGCGGCCCGTGACGGCGCGCCGCCCGAGGCCGACCGCGTGGCGCAGCGCGCTGCGGATCGCGCTCCTCTCGACGATCTGCGGGACGGCGGCGGCGTGCTCGTCCACCTGCCGCGCGCAGCCGACGCCGGCCGCCGATGCCGCGCCGGCCGAGCCGGTCGCCCGCATCGACATCCAGTCGCGGGGCGCGGAGCCGCGCGTGCTCCTACAAATCGGGCGCTGGGCTGGCCTGCGCTACACGTCGACGTTCAGCACGGAGTCGTCGTTCGGGCTGGAGGGCGGGCCCCCGGTGAAGGCGCCCACGCTCGTCGCCGCGCTGCGCACGGAGGTGCTCCACGGGACCGCCGATCCGGTGGTCCGCGAGACGGACGCGGGCACGCTGCGGCTCGTCCAGGAGCGCTCGACGATCGGTGAGTTCGGGATCGACCCGCAGGGCCTGCCCCCCGCGGTCGCAGAGGCGGCAAACCGAAACCTCTCGCTGCTCGCCGGGAGCGCCACGCTCCAGTTGGTCGAGGAGGACGGCGAGGTCGTCGAGATGCGCACCGAGCTGCTCGGCGGGTTCGAGCCCCCGCGCGAGGTCGCCGACGCCCTCGACGAGACGCTCGACGCCCAGCGGCGCTTCCCGTTCCGGCTCCCGACGGGCCCGGTCGGCGTCGGGGCGAAGTGGCGGTTCAGCGATCCGATCCGCCTGCGCGGGATCCGCCTGACCCAGGTGGCGGACATGTCGCTCATCGCGCTCGACGAAGGGAGCGCGCGCATCCGCATCCGGCTCCGGCTCCAGGCCCCCCGCCAGGAGGTCCCGCACCCGCTCGACCCGACGGCGACGGCCACCCTGGAGCAGTACCGCGGCGACGGCGACGGCGAGATGCGGATCGATCGCCTGACGGGCATCGTGCTCGAGGCGCGCGTTGCGACCACGGGCACGCTCCGGCTCTCGGCGCTCACACCGCAGGGGCAGAAGACCACGACGCTCAGCGCCGCGACGGTGCTCCGCGTCACCGGCGCGCTCACCCGCGAGGAGCCTACGCCCTCGCCGACCGACGACGCGGGGCTCACGACCGACGCCGGCGCAGGCGCACCCGACGCACGCTGAGATGTCCGCCGATCCTGCCACCTCGCCGCCGCCCCCGCCCGCCGCCGAGGCCACGCCGTGGCGCGGCCTCGCGGGGATCGCGCTCGTGCACCTGGCAGCGTTCGCCTACTTCATGCCGGCGCGCGTGCTCTTCTCACGAGATCCGATCGCCACGATCGACTACGCGCTGCACCTGTACCAGACGGATCGCGCCGTCCGCGCCTTCCGGCAGCACGGGGAGCTCTGGTCGTGGGACCCGCTCCTGCTCGCGGGCCAGCCAGCGGGTGTCGTCGAGGATCTGACGAGCAAGCTGACGGAGCTGTGGGTCATCGCGCTCACGTGGATCGGCGTCCCCGGGGGCGTCGCGTTCAATTCCTTCATCGTGGTCGTGCACTTCGCGCACCCGCTGCTCGGGTGGGCGGCGGCGCGCGCGTTCCTCCTCTCACGGCGCGACGCGGCGGTCGCCACCGGGCTCTGGGTGGCGCTCTGGTGGTTCGACTCGTTCCTACATTGGTCGTGGTGGATCGGGATGATTACGTGGGCCGGCGCCTCCGGCCTCGTCGTCCTGCTCGTGGCGCTCGCGTGGCGAGGGCTGCGCGACGCCTCCACCGCGCGGATCCTGGCGTTCTGCGCCCTCCTGCCCGTGCTGGCGCTGCTCCACCCCTTCGCGGGGCTCTCGCTCGCGCTGCCGCTCGCCGTCGTCTGGATCGCGGCCGCTCGCAGGGCTGGGTGGCGCCTGCACGCGCTGATCGCGGTGGGCGGGCTGCTGGCCGCCGCGACGGCGCTGGTGTGGATCCGGCCGCTGCTCGCCTTCCGCCATTACGTGCTCGACGTGGACGTGTTCTTCAACACGACGCTCGAGTACCTCGTGTTCGATACGTTCGACCTCGTACGCGACGGGCGCAACACCGGCGTGCCCGTGCGGACGATGTTCCGGACGCTGTCGTTCGTCGCGGCGGCGGCGTGCCTGGTCCGGTGGAGGCGCGCCCGCGACCCGCGGCTCCTCGCCGTCGGCGCGCTGCTCGGCTGGACGTTCTTCCTGGCGTACGTCTCAGGGTACTCGTGGCACGCGCGGCAGACGCAGCCCTACCGGCAGATCGGCCCCGCGATGCTCGCCGCCGCGCTCCCCGCCGCCGTCGTGCTGCGGGATCTGTTCGCAACCGAATCGCTGCGGTCGATGGGCCCCCGGGTCAAGCTCTTGCTCGCCCTCGCCGCCGTCCTCGTGGTCCCGCGGTTCGCGCGCGACGTCGCGTACTACGTCCCCGAGCTCCTCCCGACCCGCGTGCACCACTCGCTCCTCGATCGGTTCACCTCGCCGCTCGCCATGCCGCTCGAGCCCATCCCGTGGCTCCAGCGCCACGGCCACGCCAGCCCCGAGCAGCAGGCGGTGCGCGCCCGGCTGGTCGAGCTGCACGGCGGCCGCGGCCGAGTCCTGGTGTCCGACTGGGTGCTGACGGAGTATCTCGCCGCTACCACCCGGCTGCCCCTCCTCGGCGGGATCCCGGAGCGGAACGTCCCCCAGGTCGACTCCAACCTGTTCCGCTGGGGGATGCCCAAGGGGGGCGCCATCCCACCCGCCGAGGTCGCGCCGTACCTGGAGCTCTGGGCGATCGGCTGGGTGGTGCTCGACGGCTTCACCGGGCCGCTCGATCTGCGGCGCGACCTGTTCGAGCCGGTCGACTCGATCGGGGCCTACCGCATCTACCGCACGCGCGCCGAGCCGAGCTGGCTACTGCGAGGCGAGGGCCGGCTCGTGGCCCAAGACCTCAACCTCCTCCGCGTCGAGGCTGCGCGTGGCTCCGAGATCGTGCTGCGGCACCACTACCTCGAGCCGCTCCGCTGCCGGCCGGACTGCGCGGTCGAGAGCGTGACGGTGCCCGGCGCGCGGGTCGGCTTCCTGAGGGTCCCGAGCCCGCCCCCGGCGTTCGAGATCTACAACTCGTACCAGCTCCCCTGACGGCGCGCCGGGCGCCGCCGGCGTCGGATGCCCCGCAGCCGCCTTGCCGAAACCGGCGGTCGGGCCCCACGTACAGGGGGTTGAGTCGTGCGGGCGCCTCGGCTCCCGGTCCCCTCCCCACGGAGCCCAGCTTGATCGCGAAGCCCTCCCAGCAGCCCCCCGCACCGCCCGAGGGCGGCGCCCGCGCCGGAGCCGGCAGTCCGTGACGACTCGACCAGCCCCGGACGACCCGCTCGGCCTGGCAGGGACGACCCTCGCCGGGAAGTACACGATCGAGCGCTGCGTCGGCGAGGGCGGGTTCGCCGTCGTGTACCGGGCGCAGCACGACATCTGGAAGAAGCCGGTCGCCATCAAGCTCTTCAGCGGCTTGGCCAGCTCGCCGGTCGACCAGCGCGACGCCCTGCTCCAGGCGTTCGTCAACGAGGGCGCGCTGCTGACCGAGCTCTCGAGCGAGACGGCGGCGATCGTCCAGGCGCGGGACGTGGGCACGCACACCACGGCGGACGGCGCGTGGCTCCCGTACATGGTCCTCGAGTGGCTCGACGGCCGCCCGCTCGACGACGTGCTGGAGGCCGAGCGGGCCGCCGGTCGCGGGCGCTTCACCCTGGGCGAGACGATGGCGCTGCTCGGGCCGGTCGCCCGGGCGCTCGATGTCGCGCATCGGCGAGGCGTCGCCCACCGCGACGTGAAGCCCGCCAACATCTTCGTGCTCGGCGCCAACCCGAGGAGCGGTAGCGCGACCGTCAAGGTGCTCGACTTCGGCGTCGCGAAGATGGTGAGCGACAGCTCGCACCTGCAGGCGGCCCTGGCGAAGACGGGCGCGAGCATCACCTCCTTCACGCCCCAGTACGGCGCGCCCGAGCAGTTCAGCCGCACCTACGGCGCGACGGGGCCGTGGACGGACGTCTACGCCGTCGCCCTCTGCGTCGTCGAGCTGCTCGCCGGCCGGCCGGCGCTCGAGGGCACGGACGTGGTACAGCTCGCGTTCTCGTCGAGCAGCAGCGAGCGACGCCCGGTGCCGAGCGCGTTCGGCGTCCCGGTGCCGCCGGAGGTCGAGGCGGTGCTCCGCAAGGCGCTCTCGACGGATCCGAGGCAGCGTCCAGCTCGCTGCGGTGAGCTATGGGATGAGCTCGAAGCGGCTGCGGGCCTGCGGTCGCGCGGGGAGACCGTGGTCGCGCCGGTGAGCGCCGGCCCCGCTCCGGCGAGCGCGCCGCGTGACCCGGTCGTCTCGGCCTCGGTCGCCGCCACCGTCCTCGGCGACGGGCCACCGGTGGGCGCGACCGGCGGCAGCGCGTCGTTCACTCCGGTGATCCCACCCGCCGCAAGCCGATCCCGGCTCGGCCTGGTCCTGGGCGGAGCGGGCGTCGTCACCGCGATCGCGGCCGCTGCGCACTTCGCGCCGCGGCGCTCGCCCGAGCCGCCCGTCGCCGCCACCGCGACGCCGACGGCGAGCGCCGCTCCGGCGGCGTCGGCGGCGGCCGCCACGCCCACGACGTGCCCGGAGGACATGGCGCTCATCCCGGCTGGCCAGTTCTTCATGGGCTCCGACGCCGACGACGCCCCGAAGAACCAGCGGCCGAGCCACAACGTGAAGCTCCCGGCGTTCTGCCTCGACCTGAACGAAGTCACCGCGTCCCGCTACAAGGCGTGCTCCGACGCCGGGCAGTGCAGGCGCGCGCCCACCTCGGTAGACTTCCCCGGCTTGGCCCCGAAGGACCGACCCAAGTTCGACGCGTTGTGCACTGGCCAAGCGCCGGAGCGCAGCGACCACCCGGTGAACTGCGTCGACTGGGACTCGGCGCAGACCTACTGCGCGGCGCAAGATCGCCGCCTCCCCACCGAGGCCGAGTGGGAGTACGCGGCGCGCGGCCCCGATGGCCGCGTGTACCCCTGGGGGGACGAGAAGCCGACGGCCCGCCACCTGAACGCCTGCGGGCCCGAGTGCGTGCGCTGGGGGCGCGAGAACGGCGTCACCCTGCAGCCGCTCTACGAGGACGACGACGGCTTCCCCGCGACCGCGCCGGTTGGCAGATTCCCGCTCGGCAGCTCGCGCTTCGGCCCGCGCGACATGGTGGGCAACGTGTTCGAGTGGGTGGCGGACTGGGAGGCCGAGTACACCTCCGAGCCGCGGGTCGACCCGCGCGGCCCGGAGACGGGCGCGCGGCGGGTGATCCGGGGCGGCGCCTTCAATGGCTGGTTCGAGGCGTGGCTGCACCCGTCGTTCCGCTACGCGCAGGTGCCGACGGCGCGGAGCCACGGGATCGGCTTCCGCTGCGCGAAGCCACTCGGGGGGTGAGTGTCGGCGGCGAGCCGGACGCTGGCTCTGGCCCTCGGCGTGACGTGCGTCGTGCTCGGCGTCGCCGGGGCGTTCCTCCCGGTGCTGCCGACCACGCCGTTCCTCCTCGTCGCGGCCTGGGCCTTCGCGCGCGCCTCGCCGAGGTTCCACCGCTGGCTCCACGAGCACCGGATCTTCGGCCCGCCGCTCCAGCGCTGGGCAGAGCACCGGATCATCCCTCGCCCCGCGAAGGCGATCGCCCTCTTCTCCATGACGGCCAGCCTCGCCGCCGTCACCGCGTACTCCGACGCTCCCCCGGCGCTCCTCGCCGGGATGGCCGTCGCCCTGGCGTTGGTCGCCGCGTACATCCTCTCGCACCCGAGCCGCCCGCCGTGATCGACGCCGCGTCGAGGCCAGGGTGATCGTCCATCGTGTCCGAGCTCCGGTATCATCGATACATGCCGGAAGGTCCGATCGTCCTGGTGACCAACGTGGATTGGTTCGATCGCCTCTCCCGGGAGGCGCGCGGCCGGCCACCGTGGCGGCTGGACGAGGTGTGCTTCTGGCACCCGCGCGCGCAGGACCCGGTCGTGAAGGCCGCGCCCGGCGAGCCGTCATTTCTGAAGCTCAAGTCACCGAGGAACGCGATCGCCGGCTACGGCTTCTTCGCGTCCTTCTTCGTCGCGCCGGACGCGAACTGGGTCTGGCAGACGTTCGGCATCCGGGCCGGTGCGGACTCGCGTGCCGAGCTCGCGAGGCTGCTGAGGCGTGATGAGAGCTGGATGCGCCGGCCGCTGGGCTGCACGCTCCTACGCGACGTGACCTTCTGGGAGGACCATCGCTGGCTGCCGTGGGGCGTCGAACAGGGGTTCAGCGCGCAAGGCAACGTGCGCGGGGGTCGGACGCGGAGCACGGAGAGCGCGCGCGTCCTCCTCAGCGCCATCGCTCAGGACGGAGCCGCCGCGCCGCGCGATCTCGCCGGCCCGTTCGAGCTCCTGCGCGATGATGAGCGCCGCCGGATCGAGTCCGAGGTCGTCGCGCGCGAAGGGCAACGAGTGTTCCGCGCCCGCGTCCTCGATGCGTACGGGCGGCAGTGCGCCGTCACCGGCGAGCACACGGAGCCCGTGCTCGAGGCGGCGCACATCCAGCCGTACCTGGGCCCCGCGAGCAACCACCTGCAGAATGGTCTGCTGCTCACCAGCGAATTCCATACGCTCTTCGACCACGGGCTCGTGGGCATCGAACCGCCGACCGCGGGTCGAGCTGACTACCGCGTCCGCGTCTCCCGCCAGATCCGAGAGCGCTGGAACAACGGCCGCCGGTACAACGAGTACGACGGGCGCTCCCTCCGGTTCGTACCGGAGAGCCCCCATGCCCGCCCGAGCCGGGAGGCCCTGGAGTGGCACCTCGCCGAGCGCTTCGACCGCGTCGCCTGACCCATTCACTCCCCGCCCGCCCTCCCTCTCGCCCTCCCGCTCGCCTTCGCCCCCCCCGCCCCCATGGACCACCTCCCCGTCTCCCTGTCCCTCGCCTCCCGCCGCGCCCTCGTCGTGGGCGGCGGCACGGTCGCTGCGCGCAAGGTCGCGCTGCTCCTCGCGGCCGGCGCGCAGGTGCTCGTCGCCTCGCCGGAGCTCGGCCCCTCGCTCGCCGAGCTCGCCGCGGCCGGCCGTATCGAGCACCTCGCCGAGCGCTTCGCGCCCGAGCACGTCGACGGCGCCTTCGTAGTCGTCGCCGCGACGGACGCGCCCGCGACCAACGCCGCCGTGTCGGCGGCCGCGCAGGCGCGCGGCGTCCTCGTCAACGTCGTCGACGCGCCAGACCTCTGCACGTTCCTCTTCCCGTCCATCGTCGATCGCTCGCCGCTCGTCGTGTCGGTGTCGACCAGCGGCGCTTCGCCGGTACTGGCGCGGCTCCTCCGGGCGCGCCTCGAGACCCTCCTGCCCTCGACGTACGGCCGCCTGGCCGAGCTGGCGCGCGCCCTCCGACCCAGGTTGAAGGAGCGCGTGCCCGACCCGGCGCGACGCCGCGCGCTCTGGGAGGAGCTGCTGGACGGCCCCTTCGCCGAGCTCGTCCTGGCAGGCAAGCGAGCCGAGGCGGAGCGGTGGCTCGACGACCGCCTCGCCTCCGTCGGACCGGCGCCGGCTCGCGGCGAGGTGTACCTGGTGGGCGCCGGCCCCGGGAACCCCGATCTCCTCACCTTCCGCGCGCTCCGCCTGATGCAGCAGGCCGACGTGATCGTCTACGATCACCTGGTCTCGCCCGCCGTCGTCGAGCTGTGCCGCCGGGACGCCGATCGCATCTACGTGGGGAAGGAGCGAGACCACCACGCGCTCCGGCAGGAGGAGATCAACGCGCTCCTCGTCCGCCTGGCCACGGAGGGCAAGCGCGTCGCCCGACTGAAGGGCGGCGATCCGTTCATCTTCGGGCGAGGCGGCGAGGAGATCGCGACGCTGGCGGAGCACGGGGTCTCCTTCGAGGTGGTGCCCGGCATCACGGCGGCGGCGGGCGTGGCGGCGTACGCGGGCATCCCGCTCACGCACCGCGACTGCTCCCACGCCTGCGTCTTCGTCACCGGCCACCTGAAGGACGGCACGATGAACCTCGACTGGCCGGCGCTCGCGCGCCCGTGGCAGACGGTCGTCGTCTACATGGGCCTCCACGGCCTGCCGGTGCTGTGCCGTGAGCTCATCGCCCACGGCCTCCCCGCCGACACCCCGGCGGCGATCATCCAGCGGGGCACCACCCACCGTCAGCGGGTCGTGACGGGCTCCCTGGCGACGCTGCCCGAGCTCGCGGTGGAGGCCCGCATGAAGCCGCCGACGCTCATCGTCGTCGGACAGGTCGTGAAGCTGCGTGAGCGCCTGCGCTGGTTCGACCCGGAGGGCGCGGCGGACGTCGGCGAGTGGCCGGCCCGCCCCCCGCGGCCTCACGCGGCGGGCAGCGAGACGCGCGACGACGACGCCCGCGGCGTCGGCGCGCGCCAGGCGTCGAGCTCCGGCAAGAAGTAGCGCAGGCGGCACTTCTTCAGCTCCCGCGAGCTGAAGAGGATGAGCCGCTCCCAGTCCCCGATGCGCGCGACCGCTCCCGCGGCGACCTCCCGGCACGCCTCCTCCGTCGGTCCGTGCACCATGCTGTACAGGGTATAGGGGAACCCCGGGATGGCGTTCCGTGCGTAGCAGTGGCTCACCTCCCGCGTGGCCGCGAGCTCGGGCCCGACCCTCGGCAGCTCCGCCTCCGGCACGCGCCACACCACCATACCGTTGCCGTGCACGCCGAGTCGCCGATGGCGGAACGTGCCGACGTACCTGCGCATCGCGTTGCCGAGGTGCCCCCGCGCGAACGCGAGGAGCTCCTCCTCGCCAGCGCCGACCGCCGCCGCGAGCCCCGCGAAGGGGCGCTCCTCCAGCGCGAGCGGCGCCTGGAGCGCTCGGAACAGGGAGCGCTCGCGCTCCCCGACCCGCACGGCCCGCGCGGCCGCGAGCGGCACGACCTCGGTCGCGCTCGCGCGCGTCTCCAGGTCGAAGTTCACCCCGACCTTGAAGGTGTGCGTCCGCCGGAGCGCGTGGAAGCGGTCCACCTCGCACGCGCGCGCGAGCTGCTCCAGCGTCCGCTCGAGCCCGATCTCGAAGGGCACCGCGATGGTGAACCACAGGTTGTACTCGTGCCCCCGCACGTAGTTGTGCGTGACGGTCGGGTGGCCGTTCACGATCTCCGCGACGGCGTCCAGACGCGCCTCCGGCACCTTGCCCGCCACGAGCGCGCTGTCGTAGCCGAGGGCGCTGCCCTCGAGGATCGCGGAGATCTCACGGAGGCGACCGTCCTCCCGCCACGTACGCAGGACCCGGAGGACCTCGGCCTCCGACAGCCCGAGCGGCTCGCCGAGCGCGGCGAACGGGCGCTCGACGAAGGGGACCTGGGTCTGCAGCGCGCGCGCGAGCGCGTTCTCGACGTTAGAGGGCGCGAGCGGAGCGTTCATCGTCATAGTCCGATCCTGAAGGCGCGCCAGGCGCCGAAGACGCCCGAGGGCGAGTGCACCGGCTCTTCGTCGACGACCGCGTAGGTGCGGGCGTCGACGAGCGCGAGCCTGCCGGCCTGGTTCGCGCTCACGAGGACGTGGGAGCCGCGCGGCGTGAAGTCGAGGTGATAGATGCGCTCCCCCACGCGGAGGCTCCGCGCGACCGTGAGCGTCGTGGTGTCGATCACGTCGATCCAGGCGTCGTGCTCGGCGCCGGAGAAGCTGACCCACACCTCCCGCCCGCTCGGCGCGGCCACTGCGTAGACGGGGTGTCCGCGCACCGGGATGCTCCGGCGGAAGCCCCAGCCGTCGCGGTCCAGCACGACCATCCTCGCCTCCCCGACCAGCGGGACGAACACGCCGCTGCCCGCCACCGCCCACGAGGCCAGGTGCGGCAGCTTCACCGGCGCCGCGCGCGCGAACTCTCGCGAAGGGTCCCGCAGGCTGACCTCGCGCGGGCGCGGGTCGCTCGCCGCGAGATCGAGCACGGTGACGTGTTCGCTGCCCAGGTGTCCCACGACATACCAGCGACCGTCCGGCGTGATCATCGCGTCGTACGGCTCGTCCGTGCTCGTCCGCACGCGCCGCTCGACCACCGGCTTGGGCCCCGAGGCGTCGATCACCCAGATCTCCGCTCCTTCGATCAGCACGCACACGAAGCGCTGTCCGGGGGCGTCGACGAGCCCCGTCGCGCGAGAGATCGCCCTCGCGCCGTCCCGCTCGTATTCGGCCGGGATGCGCTCGACCACCTCCAGCGTGCTGGCGTCGAGGAACGTCACGCCGCCCGGCTGGTACTCGGCGGTGGCGACGAAGCGTCCGTCCTGGCCGATGGCGATGTCGATGCTGTTCGCCGAGACCTCCGCGTCTCCCGCGCGCTCGAGGGTCGCCAGATCGACCCGGCTGAGCTTCCCGCTCCGCGTGGCGACGTAGCCCCAGCGGAGATCGGGCGAGAACGCCATCACCGCGTGGCGCAGGTTCCCGAGCCCGCGGATCCGGCCCGGCTCGTACGTCCTGGACACCAGGTCGTAGACGCCAAGGCTCTCCGTCTCCCGCTCCACCACGAACACCCGTGACCCGACCCCACCGGGCGGCGGCGCCGGTGCCGCCGACGCGGCGGCCGACACCGAGGCGGCCGGCGCGGGCTCGGAGGCGAGCGTGGGCTGGCGACAGGCGAGCGCGGCCAAGGCGCCCAGCGCGATGGCGTGGGTCCGGAGCAGGGTCATGGGGCGGCCTTCCGTAGGCTCGGAGCGCGTCCGATCTCGGCGTCGGTCATCACGCAGGCAGGATCGGGCGCCCACGGGTCGTGGTGCACCGCGAGCGCGCGCTCGCGGTGCGATCCGCGGCAGAGCTCCAGCCACCGACATTCGCCGCAGCGCCCCGTCAGCAGTCGGGTGCGGTCGCGGAGCTGCGCGAGGAGGGGGTGCCGCAGGATCTCGGCGAAGGACGTGTGCCGGACGTCGCCCAGCCGCGCGGCCTGCCAGAACTGGTCCGGGTGCACGCGCCCCAGGTGGTCGATGTCCAGCAGCTTCTCGCCAGCGGAGTTGCCGCCGCGCGCCGCGAGCAGCGCCTCGGCCCGCGCGGACGCCTCGCGACCGAGCCGAGCCTCCAACCACAGCAGCAGCGCCGGGCCGTCCGAGTCATTCCCACCCGTGACCACCTCCGGCCCGACCCCGTCCCCGAGCTGCCCCAGCGCGAGCTCGAAAAGCCGCTCGAGCACCGCGCGGGACTCCGCGGGCAACAGATCGGCGTCCGCCATGCGCGCCGCACGCCCCGAGTACACCAGGTGCGACACGTAGAAGCGGTCGACGCCCAGCTCCGTCGCGTGGGCGAGCACCGCCTCGAGCTGCTCGGCGTTCGCCCGCGAGAGCGTCAGGCGGAGGCCGGTGCGCATCCCCGCGCGTCGCGCCGCGCGCAGGCCGTCGGAGGCGCGCTGGAAGGCCCCCACCATGCCCCGGTAGCGGTCGTTGAACGGCCGCGTACCGTCCACGCTCACCCCGACGTAGCGCACGCCGGCCTCGCGCAGGCGCGCGGCGGTCGTGTCGTCGAGCAGCGTGCCGTTCGTCGAGAGCTGCGGAGAGAGGCCGAGGGCGACGGCGCGCTCGATCAGCTCGAAGAGATCGCCACGGAGGAGCGGCTCTCCTCCGCTGAAGATGATGACCTGCGTGCCCGTCTCGGCGAGCTGCTCGAGCAGCCGGAGCGCCTCGTCGGTGCGCAGATCGTGCGCGGACGGCGCCAGCGATGCGGCCGCGTAGCAGTGCGGGCAGGAGAGGTTGCAGTGCCCGACGACGTTCCACACCACCACGGGCACGCCGCGCGCCGGCCCGGAGAAGCGCTGCGGCGCCCTGGCGCGCGTCGCCTGCGCGGCGGCGGGATCGCGCGCGGCGCGGAGGAGGTCGGTCACCATCAGCATGTCGCTCCGGCGGGATTCAAGATGCGTGCCCAGGGGCGCCGCGGCCTCGGCGGGTGACCGCTCCGAAATGGAGACGGGGCCGGCGGTGGCCGACCCCGTCGCGCCCCGCTGGTCTCACCGGGGGCGCCGCCGCGACTCGCGCTCAGTACACGTCGTGCGCGGTGTTGTAGACGTTGAACTTGCCCGTCGGCGTGACGAGCCAGTCCTCCTCGATCCGCTTGATCTCCTTCAGCTCCTTGTCGTCGTAGACGATGATGGCGCCCTTCTTGTCCCAGCCCGAGACCCAAACCTCCTTGCCCTCCTTGTCGAACTCGAAGTGCGTGATGCGCCCGCGCTCGAGTGCGGCCCAGCACTTGTGGACCTTCGCCTCCTGCTTGTCGTAGACGCAGATCTGGCGCGTGTCCTTCGCCTCGGCCGCCATCGGAGAGTCGAACCAGACCCAGCGGCTCTTCGGGTGCGTCTTGACGAACAGGCTCCCCGAGCCGCCCGCCTTGAACTCGCGCACCACCTTCCACGCGTGCTCGGGCTTCTTGGCGGGGTCTGCGCCGTAGATGACCAGCTTGGGCTCGCCGATGTGGGTGGTGGCGTTCACCCAGCCGTACTGGGGATCCAGGAAGTTCGCGCCGCGGCCCGGGTGCGGCTTGATGCCCGTCTCGAACTTGGTGACGAACTTCCGCTCCTTCACGTCGACCACGACCATCTCGTTCTTCATGTTGGCGGCCATCATGATGTACCGCTTGCTGGCGTCCCAGCCGCCGTCGTGGAGGAAGCGCTGCGTCTCGAACTTGTCGACGATCGGGAACCCGGGCTTGCTGTAGTCGACGAGGACGATGTACCCGGCCTCCTTCAGGTTGACGACCCACAGCGGATCGTGGTGGCTCGCGACGATCGCCGCGACGCGGTTCTCCTTGAGCTGCTCGCCGTCGATGGCGGGCATGAGCACGTTCTGGGTGGCCTTCGGCTCGAGGGTGAGCCCGTCGAAGACGACGTACTGCGCGGGCCAGTAGCAGCCCTCGATCACCAGCTTGTCCTCCCAGCCCTTGGCCTTGCTGCCGTCGACGCTGCGCGCGTCGAAGCAGCCCTGCACCTGAGCCACGAGCGTTGGCGTCTCCGGCCAGAGGTCGATGAGCGAGAGCTTGCCGTCGCGGCCGATCGCGTAGAAGTAGCGACCCGTGGACGACGCGCGGAGGATGTGCACCGCGTAACCCGTCGGGATGATGGCGAGCTTCTCCTTGGAGTCCCCATCGAAGATGGCTACCTGGCCCGCGTCGCGCAGGATCACGCCGAAGTAGTTCTGCCAGTTCCGCTTCGTCACCGGCTTCTTCGGGCGATCGGCGACGGGGACCTTCAGCTCGTGGGTCGCCTTGATCTGCTCGAGCGTCATGCCCGGAGGCTCGGGGGGCGCCATCTGGATGAAGTTGGCCATCAGGGCGATCTCCTCGTCGGAGAGCACGCCGACCTTCCCCCACGGGGGCATGCCGCCGGGGAGCCCGTTCACCAGCGCGTTCTTGATCGCCTTGGTGCCGAGCTTCCGGGTGCGCTCGGGCTGGATGTTGGGGCCGGTGGCGCCGGCCCGCAGCGTCCCGTGGCAGCCCGAGCAGCGCTGGAAGTAGATCCCCTTCGCCTTCTCGAAGTCCGCCCCCGCGAGCTCGGTGAACGGCTCCGCGGGCGCCGCCGCCGCGCCGGAGGCGCCCTGCTCCGCGATGTACGCGAGGAGCTGATCGAGCTCCGGGTCGGTCACGGCCATGGGCGCCATCTGCGCCTTGTACTTCGCGAGGAGCTCCTTCCCGATCGGGTCCTCCTTCGTCATCGTCACGGGGTCGCGGACGAACTTCCCGATCCAGGTCTTGTCGCGGCGCTTGCCCACGTCCTTGAGGTCCGGACCGACGCGGTCGCCCTCGCCGACGCTGTGGCAGGCGGCGCACTTCGTCTCGAACAGCGCCTGCCCGGCGACGGCCGCGGCGCTGAGAGGCGCCGCGCCCGCGCTCGCCGACACGGACGCCGACGGTCCGGCGCCGGGGGTCGGCCTCTGGTCGCAGGCGAAGGTCGCCGCCGCCGCGAGGGCAGCCATCGTGAGGGGAACCGTGGAACGAATTCGCATGAAGGGTCTCCTGGGGCGCACGGGTGCGCGGGTGCACGCGATGTGCCGGCGCCCCCTCGTACGGCATGGCACAGGCCGTGCGTATGATGGACGTCAGTCGCGGCGGGTCAGGAGCCGCGTTTCGTGCCGAGACCCAACGACACGCGGAGCCGTCGGCGCGCGCGGTCATGACCGCGCGAGAGAGATACCGCGCAGGCGCTGCGCGCGCGGTCTCGCCTCCGGCGATTCCTTCGCGATCGTCGCGAGGCCGCCCGAGCGGGCCGGGCCCCGCGGGTCAGCGCGCGATCGCCGCCAGCTCGGCGACAGCGAGGTCGAGCTCGTCGTCGGTGACGTACGGCGCCGGCCCGAGCCGCAGGGCCTCACCGCGCGCGTCCACCCACACGCCGCGCGCGCGTAGCTGCTCGACGGCCCGCCGCGCGTCGCGCACGCGGGCGGCGACGAACCCTCCACGGCACGCGGCCGCCCGCGGGGTCAGCAGCTCGAAGCCGTGCGTGTCGAGGCCGGCGATGAGGCGCGCTGTCTGCCGGAGAGAGAGCTCACGCAGCCGCGGCGGCGTGAGCTGCTCCCGATCGAAGAAGTCACACACCGCGGCCGCGCGGTAGTGGCTCGTCGGATCGTAGGTCGCGCCAGCGAACCGCTCGGCGGGCCGCGACGCATACCCCACCGGCCCCGCGCGCCGCGCGTGGTCCAGCTCGTCGAAGCCCGCGAACCAGCCGGTGACGACTGGCCGCAGCGACGTCGCGGGGGGTACGCGGAGGAAGCACGCTCCCTCGCCCCACTGAGCGTACTTGTAGCCCCCCGCGACGACCCACACCCGCTCTGCGCCGAGCTCCTCGA
Organism: Polyangiaceae bacterium; assembly: GCA_020846005.1. Lineage (GTDB taxonomy): Bacteria > Myxococcota_A > Polyangia > Polyangiales > Polyangiaceae > JADLEQ01. The sequence goes on along the minus strand of JADLEQ010000023.1, from coordinate 41,314 downwards.
GGCGCAGCGGGACGACCCCCCACGCGTGGTAGGCGTCGACGAGGACGTGCGCGCCGACCCGAGCGGCAGCCTCCACCACGCCCCCGAGCCCCGGCACGACGGCCGAGGTCTCGAACAGCACGGCGGAGACGAGTACCCCGGCGGTCTCGGGCCTGAGCTCGCGCGCCAGCCGCTCGGCCAACGACTCCAGCGGCGACGACGCGACGAACGTCACCTCGACGCCCGCCTCGACCAGGCGACGGAGCTGACGATCGGCGCTGTGAAACTCACCGGACGTCGTGACGAGGTGGGGCCGGCGCGCGAGGTCGAGCGCCGAGAGGAACCGCACGACGAGCTCGTGTGTGCTACCCCCGAGGGCATACTCGCCCGGCGCGCCCCCGAGGCGCCCGGCCACGAACTCGCGCACCCGCTCCGCGCGCGCGAGGGCGCGGCTCCACTTGTCGTCGACGTGGAGGGCCGCGTCGTCGAAGGCCGCGAGCTGCGCGTCGCGCGCCACGTCCGGCCACGCCTGGTGGGAGTGACCGGTGAGCAGCACGCGGCCGGGGACCGAGAAGGCGCGGTACGCCCCCCGCAGCAGCGCTGGCTCGATCGGGCCCCCGCGCTCGGACCCTGCCGCCTCAGAACGTGCCAAGGAGCCCGACCCCGCCTCCCGCCGCCTGCACCCAGCCTACGGGGACCGCGCGCACCCGCCCAAACACATCGCTCTCGGGCCGGGGCTCGTAGCGGTCCGGGTCGTCTCCGGTGAGCACGAGCGTCACGCCGAGGGCGGCCGCCGCTGCGCCGACGCCCACGCCGACCCAGCCGAAGGTGTCACGTGAGCGCACGTCCTCCAGCTTCGTGAGCGCGAGGTCCAGCGCGACCAGGCAGCCGTCCGTCTGCAGGCCGAGCGCCGGATCGCAGTCGCCACCCGTGTCGTTGCGCGCGGCCTCGCGCTCGAACGCACGCGACGCGGCGCTCTTCTCGCTCGAGTTCCACAGGAGGAAGCCGCCGCCTCCGAGCAGCGCCACGCCTCCCGCGCCCGCGGTGATCCACCCCCACGTACGCCGCGACGACGCGGAGCCGGCGTACGCCGCGCGGTGCTCCGGCGTCGGCTCGAGCTCCACGGCGACGGTCGCCGTGCCCCCCCGGGGCACCTGGACCTCGCGCTCGAACGGGAAGAACTCGGCGCGCTCGACGCGCACGAGGTGCCGACCGGGCGGGAGCATGAGCGTCGACCCCTGGGGCCCCGAGGGCGCGCCGTCCACGAAGACGACCGCGTTCGGCTCGCTCACCACGAGGCGCAGGCGCCCCCCCTCGCGCGCGAGCGCGCTCCGATCGACCTCGGGCTCGAGCGCGACGCGCCCGGACGCGCCCTGCCCCAGCGTCACCTTCGCCCGCGCGGGCCGGTAGCCGGGACGGCGGACCTCGACCGCTCGCTCGCCCGGCGGCAGGACCAGCGGCGCAGCGAGCGGCGCGTGGCCGACGACCTGGCCGTCCACCCAGATCTCGGCGTCGAGGAGGCTCGTGTCGACCTCGAGCCGCGCGAGCGACCCCTCGAGCGGGACGAGGGCGAGCTCGACCACGGCCTTCGCGCGACCGGCGACGGTCACCCGCTGGCGGGCCGGGGCGTGGCCGGGCGCCACGACCACCACGAGGCGCTGCCCGCTCGCGACGCGCACGGGCGCCGCGAGCGGGGTACGTCCCACCTCGACCCCGTCCACCTCGACGGTCGCGCCGGCGATCGGCGCCCGCACCTCGATCTCGGCGACGCGCGCCGCCTGCGCGGCGCGCACCGCGCGGGCCCGCTCCAGGCGCTCGGCGTCCAGCCCGCGCGGCCGGCCGAGGAGCTCGTCGAAGGCCTCCACCGCCTGCACGGGCTGCCCCGCCGCGGCGCGCACCAGCCCGATGTTGAAGAGCACGACCGGATGATCGACGAGCGCGTACGCGCGCTCGAACTCCGCCAGCGCGCCGCCGTTGTCTCCTTGGTTGAAGAGCCGGAGGCCGCGGTCGAAGCGCTCGCGCGCCTCGGCGCGCTGCTCGTCCGTCTGCGCGTGTGCGCGCGGGACCTGCGTGAGCGCCGCCGCGACGACGAGCGCGCCCGCCCAGCCGCGCGCGCGGGCGCGGCGCCTGGGCGCGGCGCCGCGCACCCCATCGTGGGAGTCGTCGAGGCGGTGGACCCACATGCCAGCGTGTTCCTAGCGCGGGTGGGCCCGCCGCGTCGATGGCGCTGGGCGACGTGGTAGCGTCCGGCGCATGGATGGCTCCGGCACGCCTCGCTTCCAGCCTCCGCCGCAGCCCGGCGCGTCGCCGTACGTCCCGTCCCCGTACGCGGCTGCCGCGGCGCTCGGCCCCGGGCCGGGCGCGCGCCGACCGGTGCGGGTGCTGGACGGCGTGCGCTTCGCGTTCACCAACCCGAACTGGAAGAACGACCTGCTCCTGTCGATCGTGCTGTCGCTCATCCCGCTCGTCGGGCCGCTCGCTTTCGCCGGGTGGCTCGTCGAGGTCCACCAGCGCCTCGTGCGCCGCCACCCGTCGCCCTTCCCCAAGCTCGACTTCGGTGACCTCATGTACTGGGTGAACCGCGGCCTGGCGCCCTTCCTCGTCGGGCTGGTCGTCGGGCTCCCCGTGTTCTTCCTCGTGTACCTCGCCATCGCGATCGGGATGGGGATCACGGTGGCGATCGGCGCGGCCACCGGGGAGCCGATCGTGGTGGTGCTCGTCAGCGTGGTGATGGCCCTTGCGTGGGCGCTGTTCCTGCTGGCGGTCGGTCCGGTGTACAACGCCTTTCAGACGCGCGCGGAGCTGACGGGCACGTTCGAGGGCGCCTTCCGGTTCAGCGACTCGATGGCGTATGCCCGGGCGACGGCCTGGCGCGTCATCGTGAAGAACCTCGTGTTCGGCATGGTGGCGACGGGGCTCGTGCTCTGCGGGATGCTCGCCTGCTACGTGGGGCTCTTCCCTGCGATCGTCGTCGTGCAGATCGCCGCGATGCACCTGCGCTGGCAGCTCTACGACGATCACCGCGCGCGCGGCGGCGCGGAGATCCCGCTCCAGGAGCCGCAGCCCGTCCCCGCCGAGCAGGCGCTCGCCGGCGGCGGCGCCCCGCGCGCGTGAGCGGCGCCGCCTTGACGACGGACGACCTCGACCTCGAGCCCCCTCCGGCCGGCGTCCCCGTCGCGCTCGCGCCCGGTCCCGCCCGCGCGCCCGCGCCGAGCGCCTGGCGCGCGTTTCTGCTCGCTACGTCCGTGCCGCGCCCGTGGCTGGTGTGGTCCATCGCCGGGGCGCTGACCGCGCTGCCGATCCTCGGCTGGCTGGTGGTCTACGGCTGGCTGGGGGAGGCGCATCGACGACTGGCGCAGCACGATCCGCAGCCGCTGCCGCCGCTCCGCTTGATCGATCTCCCCGTCCATGCGCGGAGCGGCCTGGCTCCGCTGCTCGCCGGCCACGGCGGCGCGCTCGCGCTGGGCGCGACGCTCCTCGCGTTCGCGATCACGCTGCTGCCCGCGCTCGCGTTCGTGCTCGCGCTCGGCGAGGGGCCGCTCGGCGCCCTCGCGCTCATCGCCGGGGCCGGGCTGGCGAGCGGCGCGCTCGCCGTGAGCGCGGCCCTCGCGACCGCTGCCCTGACTCACGTCGAGCTACACCGCGACGAGCCGCTGGCGCTCCCTGCGCTGCTCCGCGCCGCCCGTCGCACGTGGTGGCCGCTGCTCCGCGTCGCGCCCGGGTTCGCCGTGATCGCCGTCGCGTGTGTCGCGCTCGGCGCGCTCGCGTGCGGCGTCGGCGTGGTGCCGGCGCTCGGGTGCGTCCAGCTCGCGGCGCTCCACCTCCGCTCCCAGCTCCGCGAGGCGGCCGCCGCCCACCCGCACGAGGACGTGCCCCCGCGCTCCCTGCTGCCCTCGGAGCTGCGCGCGGCCGCCCCCACCGCGCCCAGAGTGCGCGTGCCGCGCCCGCCCGCCCGCGGAGGCCCGTCGTGAGCCGGACGAGCGCGCGAGCGGCGCCGGCGCTCCTCGGCGCGATGCTCGGCGTCGCCGCGCTGGGCTGCGGGCGCGACGCGCCGCGGGAGCCGTCGCTGCCTGCGTCGGCCGCCAGCGCCTCGGCGGGAGGGCGGCCGCTCGGCGCGCCCCCTTCGCCGCCCGGCACGGCGCCGCCGAGCGCTGCCGCGACGGCCCCTCCGTCCGACCACGGCCCGCCGCCCCGGATCGTCGGCGGCGGCGAGCGCTCCGTCTCGGGGCGGCACGGCGTCGTCACGAGCGTGGAGGAGCACGCGACCCGCGCAGGCGTCTCGGTGCTCGAGGCGGGGGGCAACGCCGTCGACGCGGCCGTCGCCGTCGCCGCAGCGCTCGCCGTCACGCACCCGAGCGCGGGCAACCTCGGTGGCGGTGGCTTCCTCCTCGCGCGGCCGCGCGGCGGGCCGACGACGGCGATCGACTTCCGGGAGACGGCCCCGAGCGGCGTGGACCCGCGACGGTTCTCGGCCATGATCGCGGCGGGGGGGCGCGGCCCCTCCTCGGTAGGAGTACCAGGGACGGTCGCCGGGCTGGCGCTCGCCCACGAGCGGCTCGGGCGCCTCCCGTGGGCTCACCTGATCGAGCCGGCGGTCCGCCTGGCCCGCGACGGCCATCGCGTGGGTGACCGGCAGGCGCGGACGATCCGGTGGGCATGGCGGCACCTGGACGCCGGCGCCCGGGCCGTCTTCGGGAGGGGCGGCGCGCCGCTGGCACGCGGCGCGCGCCTGAGGCAGCCGGAGCTGGCCCGCACGCTGGAGCGCGTCGCGAGCCGCGGGCGCGCAGGGTTCTACGAGGGCGAGACGGCCGCCGCGATCATCGCGCGCCTCGGCCGCGAACGGATCGCGCCGGAGGACCTCGCCGGGTACCGCGCCGTCGTGCGTGAGCCGCTGCGCGTCCGGTATCGTGGCCTCGACGTCGAGCTCATGCCCCCTCCCTCCGGGGGAGGCGCGGTGGTGGCGCTCACCCTCGCCGCGCTCGGGGAGCTGCGCGCGTGGGAGCGGGCGCCGGGGTCCGCCGAGGAGGTCCACCTCGTCGTCGAGGTCTGGCGTCGCGCGCACGCCGAGCGCCGCCGGCGCGTCGGGGACCCGGAGGCGCTCGGCGCGGAAGCGGACGCGGAGCTGCGCCGGCGCTGGGCCGCGCCGCGGCTGCTCCTCGACGCCCCCCCCCGCCTCGACCCGCGCCGCGCCACGCCGTCGCGCGAGATCGATCCGGAGATGTACGCGGCGGCGACGGCCGAGCAGGAGCACACCACGCACTTCTCGATCGTGGACGCCGACGGCATGGTCGTGAGCTGCACCACGACGCTCTCCGCCGGCTTCGGAGCGGGCGTGAGCGCGGCCGGCGTGGTGCTGAACGACTCCGTGGCCGCGTTCGGCACCGCGGGCGTCAACCTCCCCGCCCCGGGCCGGCGGAGCGTGAGCTCGATGTCTCCGGCGCTCGTGCTCCGCGATGGCGCGGTGCTGCTGGTGCTCGGTTCGCCGGGCGGCGAGACGATCCCGAGCACGGTGACCCAGGTGCTCCGCCACCTCGTCGATCACGGGCTCCCCCTCGACGACGCGATCGATGCGCCCCGCCTCCACCACTCGTTCGTCCCCGACCACGTGCGGATCGAGCGGGGTCGCCCGATCCCCGCGGAGCTCACGCGAGGACTCGAGGCGCTCGGTCACCGTGTCGCGGGTGGCCTCCCCATGGGGGACGCCAACGACGCGCTGGTGCTCGACGGCGTCGCCTGGGCGTACGCCGATCCCAGAGAGGGCGGCCGCGCGCTGGCCGCGCGGCCGGCGGCGCCACCGCGAGCGCCCGCGGACCCGGCGACGCCTCCGGCCCCGGCCCGTTGACGCCGCTGCCGCCGCCGCGATAGCCGGTGCCCCATGAACCGAACCGTCCTCCTCCTCGCGCTCCTCGGCGCGGCGGGCGCGACGGGCTGCGTGAACCGCACCCTCGTCGTCTCGCACGAGCGCAAGGCCTACGTCGTCAACCAGAGCATCTTCAGCGCGACCGTCTACCACTGCGACGCGAGCAGCGGGAAGCCGGTCTGCACCGCCGTCGACGAGGAGCTGCCATGACGCGCGGAGCCCTCCTCTGCGCCGCGCTCGCCGCGGCGGTCACCGGCGGCTGCACCTTTGTCCAGACGGGTCAGCCGACGACGACGAACGTCTCCGGGGACGCCTGGTACACCAAGGACCGCCACATCCTGTTCCTCCCTGTCGGCGGGGACATCTACTACTGCCCGAAGGAGACGCCGACCCGCTGCCAGGCAGCCGAGATCGTGGAGTAGGATCGCGGGGCGCGGCTCAGCCGCCGCCCTGGCGGCGCTGGTAGGCCGGCGTGTCCCAGTCGGTGTCCAGCCCGCCCGGGAAGGAGATGCGCTCGCGCACCGTCGGGCTCGTCGCGATCGGCGCGGCGTGGGCCTGCAGGCTGGCAGTCCCGGCAGCGGGGCGCCGCGTCGAGTAGACCGGCGCGTGCTCCGGCCGCGACGACGGCATGCGCGACGCCGGCGCCTGCGAGCGCTCGCGCTCGAAGAGCGACGGTCGATCGCGATCCTGCGACGCTGCCGGGCGCCGCGTCTCCCGAGGCACCTCGACGGGGGCCGCGGCGAACGCATGGTCGAAGCCGGTCGCGATCACGGTGACCTTCAGCGCGTCGCCCATGCTCTCGTCGATGCTGGCGCCGAAGATGACGTTCGCGTCCTCGTGCACCTGCTCCTGCACGTAGCTGGCGGCCTCGTGGACCTCCTTCATCTTCATGTCGGGTCCGCCCACGACGTTCAGCAGGAGCCCGCTCGCGCCCTCGACGGAGATGTCGTCGAGCAGCGGGGAGCTGATCGCCTGCTCTGCGGCGAGGCGCGCCCGCGCCTCACCCTTGGCGCACCCGGTGCCCATGAGCGCGCGGCCCATGTTGCTCATCACGGTGCGGACGTCGGCGAAATCTACGTTGACGATGCCATCGAGCTGGATGAGGTCGCTGATCCCGCGCACCGCCTGGTAGAGCACCTCGTCCGCCTTGCGGAACGCCTCGACGAACGTGAGCTCGTCGTCGGCGAGCGCGATGAGCTTCTCGTTGGGGATCGTGATCAGCGTGTCGACGTGCTCGGCGAGCGCGGCGAGCCCTTGCTCCGCACGGCGAGCGCGCTGCCGGCCCTCGAAGACGAAGGGCTTGGTCACGACCCCGACGGTGAGCGCGCCCTCCTCGCGGGCGATCTGCGCGACGATGGGCGCCGCGCCCGTCCCGGTGCCGCCGCCCATGCCGGCGGTGACGAACACCATGTCCGCGCCGGCGATGGCTTCCTTCAGGCGGTTCACGTCCTCGAGGGCCGCCTTGCGGCCCCGCTCCGGATCCGCACCCGCGCCCAGGCCGCGCGTGATGCTGGTGCCGATGGCGATCTTCTGCGCCGCCGCGTTGGCGCTGAGCGCCTGAGCGTCGGTGTTCACGGTGATGAAGTCGACCCCCTCCAGCCCGAAGTGGATCATGGTGTTGATGGCGTTGCCGCCCGAACCACCCACGCCAACCACCTTGATGCGGGCCTGGTACCCGCGCGTGTCGTCGGCGAACTCGATGGAGAAACTCATGGTCCTTGCCTCCCGGAGCGGGTCGGTGCCCGCGTGACTCGGCTCGAGGTGCCGCTGGTCGGGGTCGCGATCGCCTCCGAGCCGTTGGCACGCTGCGTTCGTCCCGGCTCTTTGCAGAAACCCGCGCGGAGGGAAAAGAAATCGGGAGCGTCTTCCACGTGCCGTGCGCGGCGGTGAGCCCGAGGCGCACGGCGCACCCCTCCAGCGTGAGCGCCGGACCGCCCGCGCGCCCCGCTGCCCCCTTCCCCCTCCCCGGAGCACCGGGGCCGCGCGCTCAGAACGCCGCGCGGAGCCAGTCGATCAGGCCGCGGCCGCGCGCCGACTCGCGCGGCGCGTCGCGGAGGACGGCGGGCGCCGGAGCGCCCCGATCCCGCTCGCGGAGCGCCGCGTCGGAGAGCGCCTGCGCGCCGTACCGCACGAGCCCGACGGCCGCCGCGAAGCGCGGCGCCTGGACGAGCTGGACCATGCCGTCGATGCCCTCGGGCATCCCGAGCCGCACGGGCATGCCGAGCACCTCCTCGGCGCACTCCACCATCCCCTCCATCAGGGCCGCCCCGCCGGTGAGGACGCAACCCGACGCCATCTGCTCGAGGAGCCCCAGCTCCTCGATGCGCCGCCGCGCCTCGGCGAAGATCTCCTCGACGCGCGGCTCGATGATGTCCCCGAGCAGGCGACGGGCCACCCGGCGCGAGCCGTGCCCGCGGACGCCCGGCACCTCGACCTCCTCGTCCTCCCCGATCATGCGACCGAGCGCACACCCCTGGTTGCACTTCAGGCGCTCCGCCTCGCCCATGGGCGTCCGCAGGCCCGCCGCGAGATCGGCGGTGATGTTGTTGCCCCCGGCCGGGATCACGCTCACGTGCGCGATGCCCCCATCCGCGTAGAGGACGAGGTCGCTCGTCCCGCCGCCGATGTCCAGTACGGCGACGCCGATCTCCTTCTCGTCCTCGCTCAGCACGGCGTCCGCTGCGGCGAGCGGCTGGAGCACGACCTCCGCGACCTCGAGCTCGCACCGCTCGACGCAGCGGATCACGTTCTGCACGCAGCTCGCCGCCGCGGTGACGAGGTTCACCCGCGCCTGGAGACGGACGCCGCTCATCCCCACCGGATCTCGGATGCCGTCCTGATTGTCGACGACGTACTCGCGGGCGAGCGCATGGAGCAGCATGCGGTCGGCGTCCACCGGGATGGCGCGGGCGCCCTCGAGGACCCGCTCGAGATCGGCGCGGGTCACCTCGCGCCCGGCGATCGCGCACACGCCGTCGGAGACGTGCGAGCGCACGTGGCTGCCCGCGACGCCGGCGTACACGGTGGAGATCTGGACGCCGGCCATGTTCTCGGCGGCGTCGACGGCCTCGCGGATGGCCCGGACGGTGTACTCGATGTTGGAGACGACACCCTTGCGCAGCCCGCGGCACGGGACGGTGCCCGCGCCGAGGATCCGGATACAGTCGGCGTCCACCTCACCGACGACGGCGGTCACCTTGGTGGAGCCGAGGTCGAGTCCAACGACGATTTCGGTGGAATTGAGGGCGTAACGCATCGCGAGCTGCCCGGGGATTCCGGGTCGGAGCGACGCTACGAGAGCCCGGCGGGCCGGGCCAAGTTCGAGGGGCCGGCGCGCGGCGCCCGGGAGGTCAGGGGCGCGACTTGGGGCCGGTCGTCCAATCGGAGGCCGCGAACGAGGGGTTCGTGCCGAGGTAGGTGACCCGCACGAAGGCCGTGCTGCTGTAGTTGGTCCCGTCGATCCCCGTCAGCGCGGGCGAGAACGCCAGCGGCGACGGCAAGGGAGGCGGCCCACCCGTCGTGGCGTCGGTGCCCTGGTGGAGCACGGCGTCGAGGACGCTCCCCGTCGTCGAGCACGGGCCGTTGCAGAGGAGGATCCGCGAGCCGTCGAGGTCGGTCATGAAGATGTTCATCGGGACCTGGATCTCCCCCGAGCTCGCCGCGCCCGTGTCGTCGACGAGGTTCACCGTCCCGCCAGCGGCGAGGCTGAAGGACGGCAGCGGGAAGGACGTCGGCGGGCTCAAAGGCGCCGAGGAGGCGACCTCGAGCACCAACCCGGAGAGCTGCGCCGTGCAGCTCGCGCGGTTCCGGAGCTTGATGTAGTCCGGATCGCCGACGAAGATCTCGGCGAGGCGGACCTGCGCGCGGGCGGTCGCCGCGGTGCAGCCGCTGACGCAGGCGCCGGCGACACAGGTCTGCCCCGTGCTGCTGCAGTCCTGCACGAGCGACCCCCAGCCGGAGCCGTCCGCGGCGCACGTGCGGACCTCGTTGCCCACGCAGCCGTCCGTCCCCTGGGCGCACACGTCCGCCTGGCACGACGAGAGGCCGTCGACGCAGTGCTCGGACGAGGTGCAGGCGTCGACGATCGAGGTCGCCGTGCCGCCGGCGTTACAGCGCACCACGTCGCCCCCCGAGCAGGAGTACGTGAGCGGGCTGCACACCTGGGAGGTGCACGCGCCCGCGGAGCACACCTGCCCCGCGCTCGAGCAGTCCGTCCGCGAGAGCTCGCTCAGGCCGTCGGCGGCGCAGACCACGCGGTCGGTGCCGTCACAGTACGTCTGCCCGGCCTGGCACACCCAGGGCTCGCAGGTCGCGCCCGCGCCGGCCTCCACGCACGACTGCTGGCTGCCGCACGCCGTGTCGAGCTGCCAGGCGGCGCCTCGCGAGTCGCACTCCACGACGTCGCCGCTCTCGCAGCGCGTCGCCCCCGCGGCGCACACGTCCACCGCGCACTCGCCGGCGGCGCAGTGGTACGCCGTCGGGCATTCGCCGTCGCCCAGGCAGTCCACGCAGTAGCCGAGGCCCTGGTTGCACAGCTTGCCGAGCGGGGTGCACTGGTTGTCGCTGGTGCACGGGACGAGCGTCTCGCACACGCTGTCGACGCAGGTCGCCGAGCCCGTGCAGTCGAGCGTCGAGTTGCACTCGACGCACCGCCCTCGGACGGTGTCGCACACGAACCCGAGGCTCGCGCAGTCGAGGCTGTTCACGCAGGACGTGTACGCCACGCACTGGCTCGCCACGCAGTCCGCCGTGCCGGGGCAGTCGGCGGCGATCGCACACTCCTCGCACGTCTTGGTCGTGGGGTGGCAGATGGTGCGATCGCCGAGCCCGGTGCAGTCGAGGCTGTTCACGCACGTGCGCACCTCCTGACACGCGCGATCACGGCAGCGAGCGGCCCCCGCGCAGTCGGTGTCGAGGAGACACTCCACGCACTCCCCGGGGAGCGGATCGCAGATCGGCGCGGGCGACGCGCAGTCCAGGCTGGTGGAGCAGGGACCGCCGCCCCCACCGCCCGTGCCCGACGCGCCGCTCGTGCCTCCGCCCGTCCCGCCGGACCCCGCCACGCCGCCGGTGCCGCTGTCGCCGCCGGTGCCCGCTCCGCCGCCCGCGCCCGCTCCGCCGCCCGTCCCGCTCGAGCCGCTCGCGCCGTCACCGCCTTCGGGGCCGCCGTCGACGAGGTACCCCCCCCCGCCGGACCCGCTGCTGCACGCAGCGCCCAGCGCGACCACGGCGATGGCCCACGGCACGGCGGCCGCCGCGCGGCGAGGCATGGCGCCCAGGGGAATCGCGCGGGCGATGGGGCGTTGACGACGGATCGACATGGAAGCGACTCCTCCTCGGCGGCGCCGGGCGCGCCGCCGAGGGTGTAGCCAGCGGCGCTGCTCGGCGCCAGCGCTCGCAGGCATTCCAGCGCGAGCGGACGCAGCGCGCCCCGCCGGTTGCGCGACGCACTGCGGCGTGCCATGCCGCGCGCCGTGAAGGGACTCTCTCGCCTCCTCGCGGAGGCCGGCCTCGTGTCGTTCCTCGGTGCGCTGCTCTCGTGCGGGCCCCCGGAGCCGCCGCCCCGCACGCCGCGCGCGCGCGCGCGAGCCGCCGCCCCGCCGCAAGGACCGGACAGCGCCGAGTGGCTGTTCGCGACCGAGGGCGTCCGCGGCGGTCGGGTAGCGGAGTGCGAGCGCGTCTTCGAGGTGCTCCAGGGTGAGGCGAGCTGCAAGCACGCGCTCTGCCGCCGCGCGGAGCGGCTCGCCAGCGACTGGCTTCGAGCGTGCCGCCAGGCCCCAGCGGAGCAGAGCGAACAGGTCCGCCAGCTCTCCGTCGACGCCGCCGAGCGCGCCACGACTCCGGCGACACCGTGCGAAGAGGAGGTGCTCGAGCTCCTGCGCACCGGGTGCCCGCGGAAGGGGAGCTGCCAGGCGATCGCGCAGAGCTGGGCGACGCGGTGCGGCGCGACCGAAGGCACCCCGCTCGTCCTGCGCATGCTCGAGGTCGCCGTGGAGCGCTCGAGGGACGGTGCGGGCCGGGTGCGGCTCGACCCACGGAGCTGCGACCAGCTCCAGGGAGCCGTGGTCGAGGCCGCGCGGTGCACGGACACCTCCGCGTGCGAGGCCGGGCTCGAGGCCGTGGCGACGTTCGAGGATCGGTGTGGCGAGGCGGGCGCGCCTCCACCGCTCGCGATCGCGCTCGCGCGCGCGAAGCTGAGAGACGGCGCCGGGCACGACGTGCCGCCGACCCCCGTCACGCGCGCGCCGCTCACCGGCGCGCTCGCCGGGCTCCCGCTGGCGGACGGCAGCGGCGCCGTGTTCCGAGCCTGCGACGCGACGCCGGTCAACGTCGGCGAGTACGTGCAGGCGCGCGCGGCGTGCGCCGACGGCGTGGTCGTCGTGGCGCGGGTCTTCGGCGCGGGGGAGGAGGCGCGCCTGCGCCTCGCCCGGATCCCGCACCCGGGCGACGAGGTCTTCCGCGCCAGGTACTCGGCGCTGGCGGTGGGCGGTGAAGCGGAGCTCCGCGAACAGGAGGCGGCGCGCGCGCTGCTGCGCGATCTCGACGCGGCGATCGTGGCCGCGCCCGCCGCGGGCGCGGCGCTGGTGGTCGAGGCGCTCGCGCGCCACGCCGGGGCGCTGCGCCGGTGGGAGGGCGCGCGCGCAGCGCTCGCGGCCCGCGACGGCCGGCTCGAGCCGATCTTCTCCGAGCTCGGCCGCCGCAAGCACGCGTGGCTCGGGCCGGCGCTCCGCCCCAACGTGCGCCCCGCGGCGATCCGCAGGAGCCTCGCTCACCCGCTCGCCGATCTCGACGCCGCCGCGCGCCCGGCGCTCGGGGCCGCGACGGCGGCGGCGGCGCTCCCGCTCGCGCGCCTCACGCCGCGCGCGATGGCTGCGTACCTCGAGCAGCTCGAGCGACGCAGCGACGAGGTGGAGCGTCTCGCCTTCCCGCGGCGCGAGCGCGCGGCGCTCGAGGCCGCGCTGGCGCGTCACACGGCGGCCTGCGCCGAGGCGCTGTCGTCGGCGGACGCGACCGAGCGCCGACTCCTCGACTGCGCGTTCGCGGTCGTCGAGTGCGACGAGCCGACGCTCGCCGCGCTCGGCCCTTCGCTCGACACGGAGCGCGGGCGGGCGGAGGCGGAGCGCGTGAGCGCGCTCCTGGCCGCGAGCGGGCTCGGCGGCGACACGGCGAGCGACGTCGAGTCGACGCTCGCCGCAGCGGACTGCCAGGAGCCGTGGTGGTGAGCGCGCTTCGCCCCCGCCCGCGCTGGCGCTCAGTGGGGCGCGAGCGCCGACTCGCCGCGATGGCGTGAGGCGAGCGGCTCGACCGGCCGGCGCGCGGAGGACACGTCGGCGAGGAGGGTGACCGCGAGCGCGCCCTCCGCGGCGGGGGTAGAGCGCGCGGAGACGAGCACCTCGGTGCGCGGACCGACGAGCTCGAGGAGCGCCGCGGCAGCGGCGTTGACCTCGTGTAGCCGGAGGTCGGCGCCGCCGCTGATCCCGACCAGCACGGCGCTCGCCTCGCCGAGGACGTGATCGCCCAGCGCGAGCACCGCCTCGCCGACCGCCTCGTGAGCGCGCGACGGGCCGACCGCGACCCCCCGCCCGGCGGCCAGGCGGGCGGGCGATCGCCAGAGCGCGCGCAGCTCTCCGAGCTGGACCCGGGCGCGCGCGTGCGGGTCGAAGCCGGCGACGATCGCGTCGATCACGCCGTGGACCGTGACGTCGACGGCGTGGCGGGCGTCCCCGAGCGTGACGGCGTCCGGTCCGCTCGCGGCGGCGCCGTCGATCGGGATCGTACCGTGCGCCTCGGCGGCCACCGCGCGCAGCGCCTCCGCTGCCCGCCGCACGCGGCGACTGCCCTCCAACGCGAGCGGCAGCGCGACCGCCGCCAGCACCAGCGCTCCGTGCTCCCGAGCGCGGCGAACGAACGGCGGCGCGAGCGCGGCCCCGCTGGCGCCGCCGAGGCTCGCCACGACGATCACGAGATCTGCGCTGGCCAGGGCGCGGTCGATGCTCGCGTCGTCGCGCTCGGGCGAGAACCCCTCGATCTCGGGCGGCAGCGCCGGGGGCGAGGGCGCGACCACGATCGCCCTGGGGCCACCGAAGCCGCGCTCGCAGGCAGCCGCGAGCGCGCGCCCGCCCGCGTTGCCGAGCCCGACCACGACCACGCGCGCGGCGGCCGCCGCCTCGGGGACGAGCTCGATGTGGAACGCCGCGCGCGCGCTCATCGCATCCTCACGACCACCCGCTCGGGGTGCGCCTCGTTGTCCAAGAATACGATCCCGGGGACCCTGCCCTTGGCGCCGAGGTCGCGGAGGACGGACTCGGCCATGAGCAGCTTCTTTCGCCACGGGCCGTGCCCGAGGTGGAGCGCCGCCGCCGCCTTCCCCACCACGAGCGACACCTGCCCTCCGGGGTGGAGGATGACCTCCTGCGCCGGGTGCACGCGCGACATCGGGATCCGCTCCCAGTGCCGCAGCACCTCCAGCGCGACGCCGATCCGCTCGAGCGCCCGGGCACGATCGCGCGCCAAGCTCTCCGCGTCCATCCCGGTGACGACGGGCAGGTCGGCGGGGTCGCCGTCCGCGAGCTCCTTGAACGGCTCGCCCGTGGGGGTGACCACGTAGAGCCGCTCGCCGATCGCGGCGAGGGCCGCCGCCTGCCGCTCCGTAACCTCGATGCGGACGCCATCCGGCAGGCGGCGGCTCACCCGCGCGGCGCTCACCCACGGATCCGCGAGGAGCCGCGCCTCTGCGGCGGCGGTGTCGAGCGCGAAGACGTTCTGACCCACGCGCGCCCCCGCCGCCTCGGCCAGCGCTGCCGCGCTCGCGCGCTGCGCTCCGTCCACCTGCACGTCCGCGATGGCGAACCTCGGCGAGGTGAGCGCGTACCGGTGAGCACCCCACGCGACGGCGGCCGCGACCACGACCACCAGGCCGACGCCGCTCGCGAGCTTCAGCGCGGTGAGCGCCCTCGCCCTCCAGCCCCCGCGCCGCGCGGGCGCAGGCTCGCTCGGCAGCGCCGTCGGGGGCGCCGGGCTGTCGTCGCCGACGGCCCCCACGTCCGACGGCGCGATCACCGTGGCCGGCGGGCGGGGCTTCTTGCCGGAGCGCTTCACCCGGCGCCTCCCCTCGCGCGCAGCCGCGCGGCCACGTCTGCGAGGACCCGGTTGATGTCGCCGGCGCCGAGCGCGATGACGACGTCGCCGGGGCGCGCCTCCGCGGCGAGGCGCTCGACGAGCGCCGCACGATCGCCGAGGTGCGCGACCGCGTGGTGGCCGTGTTCGGCGATCGCCGCCGCGAGGCGATCGCTCGTCGCGCCCTCGATGGCCCGCTCGCCGGCGGCGTACACGTCGGCGAGGAGCACCACGTCGGCCTGGTTGAAGGCGCGGGTGAATTCGTCGAACAGAAGCTGCGTCCGCGTGTAGCGGTGGGGCTGGAACGCCACGATCACGCGTTGGTCGAAGGCGCGGCGCGCGGCGGCGAGCGTGGCCTCGATCTCGGCGGGGTGATGGCCGTAGTCGTCGACGAGCGTGACGCCATCTTCGACCGCGACGATGGAGAAGCGCCGCGCCACGCCGTCGAACGTCGCGAACGCCTGCTTCATCGTGTCGAGCGGGACCTCGAGCTCGTCGGCGACCGCGATCGCCGCCAGGCAGTTCTGCACGTTGTGCAGGCCTGGCATGCGGAGCTGGAAGCGCCCGAGCGGCTCCTGCCTGCGGTACGCCATGAAGCCCACCTCCACCCCCTGGAAGGTCACGTTGCGGGCGGAGTAGTCCGCCTGGGGCGACAGCCCGTAGGTCACGTGCCGGCGCCGCACCCGGGGCAGCAGATCCTGCACGTGCGGATGGTCGAGGCAGAGGACCGACAGGCCGTAGAACGGCACGTTCTCCACGTAGCGCAGGAAGGCGTCCTTGAGCCGCTCGTGCGTCCCATAGTGATCGAGGTGCTCCGGATCGATGTTGGTCACCACCGCGACCGTGGGCGTGAGACGGAGGAACGAGCCGTCGCTCTCGTCCGCTTCGGCGACCAGGAGATCTCCCTCGCCGAGCCGCGCGTTCGAGCCGAGCGCCTGCATGCGCCCGCCGACGACCACCGTCGGATCGAAGCCCGCGCTGCGCAGCACCGTCGCGACCAGGGAGGTGGTGGTCGTCTTGCCGTGGGAGCCGGCGATGGCCACGCCGTACTTCACCCGCATCAGCTCCGCGAGCATCTCGGCGCGTGGGATCACTGGGATGCCGAGCCGCCGCGCCTCCGCGACCTCGGGGTTCTCGGACGCTACCGCGCTCGAGTAGACGACCACGTCGACGCCTCGGACGTTCTCCGCGCGGTGCCCGACGTCGATCCGTACCCCCAGCCGGGCGAGCCGCCGGGTCGTCTCGCCCTCCCTCAGATCGGAGCCCGAGACGTCGAATTCCAGCGTGCGCAGGATCTCGGCCAGGCCGCTCATCCCGATCCCGCCGACGCCGACGAAGTGGACGTGCCGCACGCGCCCGCGAAACATCAGCGCACCTCCGCCAGTCGCCCGCGGCTCTCGGCCCCGGACGGCGCGCTCGCCGCGCCCTCCGCCGTCGCGAGCCCGGAGAGCCCCGCCAGGCCCAGCAGGTCCCGCGCGATGGCGCGCGCCGCGTGGGGACGACCTCCTCGGCGAGCGGCCGCCGACATCGACTCCAGCCGCGCTCGGTCGGCGCTGAGCTCGTCGAGGAGCGCGGCCAACCGCGGCGGCGTCGCCTGGCGCGCCTCGACGCAGACGCTCGCGCCGAGGCGCTCGAGCGAGCGCGCGTTCAGGCGCTGGTGATCCCCGGCGGCGAACGGGAACGGCACGAGCACGCTCGGCCGCCCGACGGCCTGCAGCTCCGCACACGCGCCGGCGCCGGACCTCGCGATGACGAGGTCCGCCTCAGCGAGCGCGCGAGGCATGTCCTCCAGGTAGGCGACGACCCGCACGGAGTCCTGCAGCCCGAGCGCGCGGTATCGCTCGGCGACGGCGGCGTCGCGCCCCGCCCCCGCCTGGTGGACCACGACGGGCGTGGTCGTCGCGCGGGCGATCGCCTCCGGCATCGACTCATTGAGCGCCTGGGCGCCCTGGCTGCCGCCGAGCACGAGCAGCCGCAGGCGCCGCCCCGGCTCCCAGGGCGCCGGCTCGAACCCCGCCCGGATGGGCACGCCCGCGCGGACCACGCGCTGCGCGGCGAAATGCCGCTCCGGCTCGGGGAACGCGAGGTACGCCCGTGACACCAGCGGCGCGATCAGCCGGTTCGCGAGGCCCACGACGGCGTTCGGCTCCACGAGCGCGAGCGGGATCCCGCGCACCCTCGCCGCCAGCGACACCGGCCCTGCCGCGTAGCCTCCGATCGACAGCACCGCGCGAGGCCGGAGGCGGCGCACCAGGGCTCCGGCCTCGACGACCGCCGCCGCCGCGCGCAGGGCGCCGCGCACCGCGCCGACGACGCCGCCCCCCCGGAGCGGCAGCACGTGGGCCAGCTCGAGGGGATACCCGCGCTCGGGCACCAGCTTCGCCTCCAGCCCGCGCGCCGTCCCGACGAAGACGGCGCGCACCTCCGGCGCCAGCTCGCGGAGCGCGTCGGCCACCGCGAGCAGCGGGTAGACGTGCCCGCCCGTGCCGCCGCCGGCGAAGAGGAGCGTGGGGGGGCTCATACGGGTACCTCCGAGGGCCGAGCAGGGCGTGCGGGCCGGCGGGGGGCAGGCCCCCCCCCCGGATCGGGCGCGGCCTCGCGGGGCGCGAAACCGGCCTCCGTCATCACGGTCGCGCTGGCCTCCGGCGGGCGGGCCGGCTCCGCGACCGCCGGTCGCGCCGCGATCCGCTCCTCGTTGCCGCGGGAGACGCTCAGGAGCACGCCCATCGCCGCGGCGCTCACCAGGAGGCTCGAGCCACCGTAGCTCACGAAGGGCAGGGTGAGGCCCTTGGTCGGCAGCATGGCCATGGCGACGCCGAGGTTGATGAGCGCCTGCACGCCGAAGAGCGCCGAGATCCCGAACGCGAGGTACATGCCATAGTCGTCTCGCGCGGCGAGGGCGGCGCGGACCCCACGGGCGACGATCAACAGGTACACCGCGACCAGCCCGAGGATCCCGACGAACCCGAGCTCCTCTCCGATGATGGCGGAGATGAAGTCGGTGTGGGACTCCGGCAGGTAGAGGACCTGGAGCCCACTGCCGAGCCCCATCCCCCCGAGCTCTCCGGAGCCGAAGCTCAGCACCGACTGATAGGGCTGGTACGCGAGGTCGGCCCGGTGCTGCGACATGTCGAGCCAGGCCAGCCACCGCAGGTAGCGGTAGCTCGTGAACCGGACGGCCCAGGCGGCACCGACCGCGCCCACGATGAGGACGCCGAGCAGGTACCCGAGCCGCGCGCCGGCGACGAACAGCAGCGTGAAGGTCAGGAAGAGGAGCACGACCGCGCCGCCGAAGTCGGGCTGCATGAGGCAGAGCCCCATGAGGAGCCCGGCCACGAGGAAGTGCGGCAGCATCCCGATGGAGAACGTCTTGACCAGCTCTCGCTTCTTCTCGAGCGAGTAGGCGAGCCAGACGATGAGCGCGAGCTTCGCGGCCTCGGAGGGCTGCACCTGGATCGGGCCGAGCTTGAGCCAGCGCGCGGCGCCGCCTCCGGTGTGACCGAGGCCGATGACGCTGAGGACGAGCAGGAGCGTCACGCCTCCGAGCACGGGGTACGCGAGGCGCCGGAGGCGGTGGTAGTCGAAGCTCGACACGATCAGCATCACCGCGATGGCGGCGGCGCCGAAGATGGCCTGCCGGATGAGGAAGTGCTGCGCGTTACGGTAGACGGTCGTCGCCTCGATGACGCTCGAGCTGTAGACCATCACGACGCCGAACCCGACCAGCGCGATGGCGGCCGCAGCGAGCACCACGTCGAGGTCACCGCCGGACCTCCGGACGACCCGTTGGTTCACGCTGGCGCTCCCGGGTGGGCGCCCGCGAGCCCACGCACCGCGGCGGCGAAGCGCTCTCCCCGCTCGGCGTAGCTCTTGAACATGTCGAAACTGGAGCACGCGG
Source organism: Polyangiaceae bacterium (assembly GCA_020846005.1). Classification (GTDB taxonomy): domain Bacteria; phylum Myxococcota_A; class Polyangia; order Polyangiales; family Polyangiaceae; genus JADLEQ01. The sequence goes on along the minus strand of JADLEQ010000023.1, from coordinate 22,460 downwards.
GGCTGAGCAGCACGGCGTCGCCGGGCAGGGCCCGGGCGGTGGCCGCCCGGACCGCCGTCTCGAGGTCGTGGGCGCGCTCCACCGGGACGACGCCCTCCACCGCGTCGGCGATCCGATCGGCCGCCTCTCCGAGCACGACTACGGCTCGCCCTCGCTCGCGCAGCACGCGGGCGAGCGGCTCGTAGGAGCCGAGCTTGTCCCGGCCGCCGGCGATCAGCACCGCTCGCGGCTCCTCAAGACCGGCGAGGGCGGTGACGGCCGCGCCGACGTTCGTGCCCTTCGAGTCGTCGTAGTAGCGCACGCCGGCCACCTCCCCGACGAGCTCCATCCGGTGCGGCAGCGGGCGGAACGCGCGCAGGCCGGCCTCGACCGCCGGAACGCCGACCCCCAGCTCGCGCGCCGCCGCGATGGCCGCGGCGGCGTTCTCCAGGTTGTGTCGGCCGTGGAGCGCCACGCCCCGGAGGTCGAAGCGCGTGCCCGTGGCGCGCTCGCACACCTGGCGGCCCGCTGCGTCGAGATCGTAGTCGCCGCCCGCGCCGAAGCGGACCCAGCGCGCTCGCCCCCGCCGCGCCTGCGCTTCGACGATGGGGTCCCCGACCGGGATCACGGCGGCGTCCGCCGGGAGTTGCCCGACGAACGCGTTCCCCTTCGCGCGAGCGTAGTCCTCGAACGAAGCGTACCGGTCGAGGTGATCATCCGTCACGTTGAGGAGTACGGCGACGCGCGGGCGCAGGCTCGGCGCGCGCTCGAGCTGGAAGCTGGACACCTCGAGGACGATCGCGTCCCACGGCTCCAGCGCCGCCTCGGCCAGAGGCACCCCGAGGTTGCCGCCCACGAACGCGCGCGACCACTCCGCCTGCGCCATCGCGCCGACCAGGGTCGTCACGGTGCTCTTGCCGTTCGTGCCACCGATGGCGGCGATGGGCGCGCTCACGGAGCGGAGCGCGAGCTCGAGCTCGCCGATGACCTCGACGCCCGCCGCCTCGGCCGCGGCGAGCTCGGACAGGCGCGGGACGCCCGGCGACACCACGACGAGGTCCGCGCTCGTGAACGGGACCCCGGCGTGCCCGCCCGCGACCACCACGGCGTCCAGCGCGCGCGCGCCGGACGAGAGCGCCTCGAGCGGCGCCGAGTCGGTGGCCGTCACCGTCGCCCCGAGCGCGCGCGCGAGCCGGGCGGCTGCGACACCGCTTCGCCCGAGCCCCACCACGACGACGTGCCGACCCTCGAGCCCCATCATCGCACCTTCAGCGACGCGAGCCCGACCAGGGCGAGGAGAATCGAGATGATCCAGAAGCGAACGATGATCTTGGGCTCCGGCCAGCCCGCCTTCTCGAAATGGTGATGGATCGGCGCCATGAGGAAGATCCGCCGGCCAAACACCTTGAACCAGAACACCTGGATCATGACGCTCACCGTCTCCACGAAGAACACGCCACCGATCAAGATGCTGAGCAGCTCCGTCTTGGTGACCACGGCCATCATGCCGAGCCCGCCGCCCAGCGCGAGCGCCCCTACGTCCCCCATGAATACCTGGGCTGGATAGGTATTGTACCAGAGGAAGCCGATCCCGGCTCCGATCACCGCCGCGGCGAAGATCGACAGCTCGCTCATCTCGTTGATGCCGGCGACGTCGAGGTACGTCGCGACCGACCGCCCGAAGACGACGAGCCCGGCGACATACGCCCAGATCAGGTAGACGCCGGAGTTGATCATCACCGGCCCGATCGCCAGGCCGTCGAGGCCGTCGGTGAGGTTCACGGCGTTGCTCATGGCCACCACGGTGATGAGCGCGAAGGCGAAGTAGAGCCAGATCGGGAGCTCGATCGGGTGCTTCTCGAACGCGAGGAACGGGATGGCGAGCCGGGCGCGGATCGCCACCCAGGACGCCGGCACGTTGGCACCGTAGAAGAGGTAGCCGACGGCCCCGCCTCCGACGACGATCTGGCCGAGCAGCTTCCAGCGACCCGCGAGCCCCTTCTTGTTCCGGCCCTGGATCTTCAGCCGATCGTCGAAGTACCCGATCGCCCCGTAGCCTGCGGTGACCGCGGTGGTGGCGAGCACGAACGGGTTCTTGATCTCCGCCCAGAGCACCGTCGAGAGCAGCACCGAGAGCAGCAGCAGGGCCCCGCCCATGGTCGGGGTGCCCGCCTTCGCCTGGTGCGACGCCGGCCCCTCGGCGCGGATCACCTCGCCGATCTGCATCCGCTGCAGCTCGCGGATGAACCACGGCGCCAGCACGAAGCACATGACCATCGCGGTGAGCGTCGCCATGATCACGCGGAACGGCGTGTAGCGGAGGACGTTCAGGGCGCCGAAGCTCGAGCTCAGCGGGTAGAGCAGCTCGTAGATCACGACGCGGCTCCCCTCGACAGCGCCGCGACGATCCGCTCCGCGTGCACGCCGCGCGAGGCCTTCACCAGGACCACGTCGCCGGGGCGGACGGCGGCGAGCGCCTCGCCGGCGGCCGCGGCTGCGTCCCCGGTGAACCGCGCCTCGGCGCCGCCGCGCCGCGCGGCCTCCACCAGCACGGAGGCGTCGCCGGCCACGCCGAGCACGAGCGCCGCGCCGCTCGCCGCCGCGACGACGCCCATCTCGGCGTGCGCCTCGCGGGACAGCGCCCCGAGCTCCCGCATCTCGCCCAGCACGAGGACGAGCCTCGCCGCGCGGTCTCGGGCCAGCTCCGCGGCGGTGGCGATGCTGGACGGCACGCTGCCCGGGTTGGAGTTGTAGGTGTCGTCTAGCACGAGCGTGCCATCTCCGAGCTCGAGGGGCACCAGGCGCCCGGGCTCGCCGCCGCTCGCCAGCGCGCGCTCGACCGTCGCGCGCTCCAGCGCCGTCGCCGTGAGCGTCTCCACCGCAGCGACGGCCGCCGCGACGGCGAGCGCGCCCGGCTCCCCGAGCAAGGGAGCCCGCACGGTGAGCGGCCCGCTGGGTCGCGCGATCCGGATCTCGCTCGCCGCGGCTCCGATCGCCGTCCGCGCCTCGATCGCGTAATCGGCGGGGCTCCGCGCCCCATACCGCACGTGCGTCCCGGCCGCGCTCGCCCGCAGCCGCTTGCGCGCGCGCTCATCGTCCGCGTTGGCGATGGCGATCCCGGTGGGCGAGAGCCCCGCGAGCAGCGACCCCTCCTCGACCTCGATGGCGTCGAGGTCGCCGAGGCCCTCGGTGTGTTCCAGGGCGATCAGGGTGAGGACCCCGGCGTCAGGGCGCGCGAGCTGCACGAGCCGCGCGACCTCGCCCGGCGCGTTCGTCCCCAGCTCCACCACGGCGAAGCGGTGACGCGCCTCGAGGCCGAGGAGCACCATCGGCACGCCGATGAGGTTGTTCAGGTTCCCGGTCGGCGCGTGCACCTGGCCCGGCGCGACCGCCTCGAGCAGCCGCGCGATCGCGCTGCGGGTCGTCGTCTTCCCGGCGCGGCCCGCCACCGCCACCACCCGCCCGCCCCAGCGGCGTCGCGCCTCGGCCGCGAGCGCCCCGAGCGCCCCGAGCGGCGACTCGACGCGGAGCAGCGCGCCGCGAGCGCCGGGCACGTCGCGCGCGACGACCGCCGCGAGCGCCCCCCGCTCGAGCACGCCCGGGACGAACTCGTGGGCGTCGAACCGCTCACCCGTGAGCGCGACGAAGAGCTTGCCGCGCACGTCGGCGCGCGAGTCTGTCGTGACGCCGTGCGCGACGCCGGCCGACTCCGGCGCACGCGCGCCGACGAGCCGGGCTGCCTCGGCGAGCTCGAACCGGGCGAGGTTCTCGGGGATCGCGCTCGCCACTACCCGACCTCCCCGCGCCGTCGCGCGAGCGCGCGCCTCGCCTCGACCCGGTCGTCGAAGGTGCGCGTCTCATCGCCGACGATCTGGTACGTCTCGTGACCCTTGCCGGCGATCAGCACGACCTCTCCGGGCCGCGCGGCTCGCACCGCGCGCTCGATGGCGATCGCTCGATCCGGCTCGACCTCGTAGGGGATGCCGCTGGGCGTGAGACCGGGGAGGATGGCGTCGAGGATGGCGCGCGGCGGTTCGGAGCGCGGGTTGTCGCTCGTCACCCAGGCCGCGTCTGCGCCTCGCCCGACGGCCGCGCCCATGAGCGGGCGCTTCGCGGGATCTCGGTCACCTCCGCAGCCGAACACGCAGAGGACGCGACCCGGCCCCAGCGCCCGCACCGCCGCGAGCGCACGCTCGAGCGCGTCCGGGGTGTGCGCGTAGTCCACGAGGACGAGGACATCGTCGCTCGGGGCGTCGCACCGCTCGAGGCGACCCGGGACGCCGGGAGCGTCGGCGAGCGCGTCGACCGCTCGACGGAGGTCGAGCCCGAGCGCCTCGATCACGCCGAGCGCCGCGAGGACATTCTCGAGGTTGTGCGCGCCGACCAGCCGTGACTCCAGGTACAGCTCGCCGCTCGGGGCCACGATCGTGGCGCGGAGGCCTCGCGCGTCGACGACCGCGCCGACGGCTTGGAGCGACGCGGGGCGGCGCCGGGAGACCGTCAGCACCCGCCCCGTCGCCGCGGCCGCGAAGCGCTCGCCGAGCGGATCGTCGAGGTGGATGACGGCGGTGCGGGGAGAGAGCTCGGTGAAGAGCCGGAGCTTGGCCGCCGCGTAGGCCTCGAGCGTGCCGTGGTAGTCGAGGTGGTCCTGGGTGAGGTTCGTGAACACGCCGACGGCGACGCGCGTCCCGTGGAGGCGCTTCTGCTCGAGCGCGTGGCTCGACGCCTCGAGCACGAGGTGGGTCGCGCCGAGGTCCCGCGAGCGCGCGGCCCAGCGCGCGACGGCGTCTGCCTCCGGCGTCGTGAGCGAGGACGCGTCCTCGTCCGCTCCGAGCGACCACCCGAGCGTGCCCAGGCGAGCGCACCGCCCGCCGCACGCGTCGATCATGCGTTGCACGAGGAAGCTCGTCGTCGTCTTGCCGTTGGTGCCGGTGATCGCGACCACCTCGAGCGACCGCGACGGGTAGCCGGCGAGCGCCTCCGCGCCGAGCGCGATCGCGAGGCGGACGTCGTCGACCTCGAGCGCCGGGAGCCCGTGCCGCGCCGCCGCCTCGGCGACGCCTGGGCCACCGAGGAGCGCCACGGCCCCGCGCCGGGCCGCCTCGGCGACGTGCTCGATCCCGGAGGTGCGGCCGCCCGCGCGCACGGCGAACAGATCGCCGGGGAGGACGAGGCGGGAGTCCTGGACGAGCCGGCGCAGGGGGACGCTCGCGTCGCCGTGCACGTGGACGGCGAGCGGGGCGAGCGCCGCCGCCAACCGGCCGAGCGCCAGCTGCGACTCCATGGGCAGGGGGGTAGCGTTCACGTCGGCGGCTCGAACACGAGCACCAGGCTCGCGCCTCTCTCGAAGGGTTGGCCAGGAGCCGGCTCCGTCCGCGCGAGCAGCCCGCTCCCGCGGACGCGCGGGACGGCGCCGAGCTCGAGCGTGCGCCGGACGGCCTCGCGGACCGACCAGCCCGTCATGTCCGGCACCCGGGGACCGCCCCCCGCGACGGCGGGCGCGACCACCTGCACCGCGGGGGCAGCGCCGCTCGCCTCGCGCAGCGCGGCGTGCGCGGCGTGGGCGGGATCGGGCATCCGCGCCAGCTCGGCCGGGTCCGCCTTGGCGGTGCCGCGAGGGACCATCCCGGACCACTCGAGGCACGCCTCGGCCACCCGGCGGAAGATGGGCGCCGCGACCGCGCCGCCCGCGTGATCGATCATCGGCTCGTCGACCATGACGGCGATGGCGAACGCGGGGCGCTCGGCCGGCACGAACCCGACGAAGCTGGCGACGTAGCGGTCGAGCGAGTAGCGCCCCGTCGCCGGATCGATCTTCTGAGCGGTCGCCGTCTTCCCGGCGACGCGGAAGCCGTTCACCGCCGCCTCGACCCCGGTGCCGTGCCCCTCGGTGACGGCCACGATCATCTCCGCCACGAGCGCGGCGACGTGGCGCGGGACCACCCGGCGGCGGACGGCGGGCGTCGCCTCACGCACCAGCTCGCCGGTCGCCGTCACGACCTTGGTGACGAGGATCGGCTCCATCAGCTCGCCACCGTTGGCGATCGCGGCGGCCGCCATGGCGAGCTGGAGGTTCGTGACGCTCACGCCCTGGCCGAACGCCGCGGAGGCCGTCTCGACCTGCACCCACGGCCGCCCGCGCGGGCGAAGCGTGCCGGACGCCTCGCCCGGGATGGCGACGCCCGTGCGATCCCCGAAGCCGAAGCGGCGGAGCGTCTCGTAGAGCTTGTCGCCGCCGAGCGCGAGCCCGATCTTGGCCGAGCAGATGTTGCTGGAGACGGCGAGCACGTCCGTCAGGGCGAGCCAGCCCGCGGGGTGGGTGTCCCGGATGACGACGTTGTCGACCGCCATCGTCCCCTTCTCGCAGAAGAGCTTCTGCGTCGGGGTGACGACCCCGGCGGCGAGCCCGGCCGCCACGGTGAAGATCTTCATCGACGACCCGGGCTCGAACGCCTCGGAGACGGCCCGCTCCCGCCGCGCCTCGATGTCGCTCTCGCCGTAGTCGTTCGGGTTGTAGCCGGGCCAGCTCGCCATCGCGAGGACCTCGCCGGTGCGGGGGACGACGACCACGACGCTCGCCGCCTTCGCCTCGAACGTCCGGGCCGCGCTGGCCAGCTCGCGCTCCGCCACGAACTGGATCCCCTGGTCGATGGAGAGGTGCACGTCGTGGCCGGCGAGCGCGCGCTCGTCCTCCACCCCCTCGGAGAGCAGGAGCCGCCCAGAGCGGTCGCGCAGGCCGCGGAGCTGGTCCGGGTGGCCACGCAGATCGTCGTCGAGGGCGTGCTCGACGCCCTCCTTGCCCTCGCCGTCCGGCGCGACGAAGCCGAGGAGCGGGGCGGCGAGCTCCCGCCGCGGGTGATACCGCCTGCCCTCGCCCTCTACGGCGAGCCCGGCGACCCGCTCTGCGCCGCGCTGGCGCGCGCCGAGCTGCCGGATCGCCTCGGCCTCCTCGGCGGTGATGCGCCGCTTCAACCACGCGAAGCGTCGCTTCTGGAGGATCTTCTTCTCCACCGCCGCCGGTTCGAGCGAGAGGGCGCGCCCGATGTCGTTGGCGGCCGTCCGCGCGCGGGCCGGCACCTGCGCTGGCTGCACGCCGCGCAGGAGCTCGATGGCGTCCAGGCTCACGCTCGGCACCTCCACGGTCACGGCGAGCGCGCTTCCGTTGCGGTCGCGAACGGTGCCCCGCTTCGGGGCGACGTGGAGCCGGCGCTGGCGCTGCAGCTCCGCGAGCTCGCGCCAGCGCGCGCCGTCCTCCAGCATCAAGGTGCTCGCCGACGAGACGACGAGCCCGAGGCCCAGCCCGAGCAGCCCGGCGAGCAGGCCCACGCGGAGGCGGATCCAGCGGCCGCGCGGCCCATCGAGGGATCGCTCCACGGCGCTCACGGGAGCGGCTCCTTCGCGGCCGAGCCGGCAGGCGGCGCGGTCGGCGGTGCCCCGGCGACCTCGTCGGCGGAGTCGACCCGCGGTTCCAGCCCCGCCGAGACGACGCGGTCGGGCGACGGGGGCGCCATCCCGAAGAGGGTGCGCGCGACCAGCTCGACGCGCTCCGGGTTCTCGTGCGACGCGAGCTCGATGGCGAGCACGCGCTCCACCTCGCGCAGTCGCGCGACGTGAGCGTGAGCGCGCCCGATCTCGTAGCCGAGCTCGACGGACCTCACACGGATCGCGAGCCGCAGCACGAACGCCGCCGTCGCCGCGACGATCGCGAGCGTCCAGAGCGCGAGGAAGCGCTGTGCCGGGCTCATGGGCTCCTCGCGGGGCGACACGGGAGCGCCGACGCGAGCGGCGGCAGCGGCGACTCGTCCTCGATCTCGTCGCCTTCGCAGCCTTCGCGCGCAGCGCGTGGATCGAGGCGCTCGGCCGCGCGCAGCTTGGCGCTGCGTGAGCGGGGGTTCTCGGCCTGCTCGGCGTCGGTCGCCACGCGCGGCTTCTTCCACAGCGGGCGCCACGCGCCGCGGTCGCGGAACGCCCGCTTCACCCGACCGTCCTCCAGCGAGTGGAACGCGAGCACGGCGGCGACCCCGCCGGGCGCGACCCCGCCGGGCAGCCACGCGAGCAGCGCGTCGAGCTCCTCGAGCTCGGAGTTCACAGCGATGCGGAGCGCCTGGAACGTCCGCGTCGCGGGGTCCACGCCGCCGACGCGGCGGGGGCCGACGGCGCGCACCACCGCGCGGCGCAGATCCAACGTGCCGCTGAGCTCGCCGGCGCTCAGGGCCTGCTTCACGCACCGGGCGACCCGACGCGAGCGGCGCTCCCCGCCGAGCTCGAACACCAGATCGGCGAGCTCGTCCTGGGAGAGCCGCTCGATGAGCTCGAGGGCGCTGGGACCGTCGCCGGGCGTCATGCGCATGTCGAGCGGCCCGTCGTGGCGGAAGCTCATGCCGCGCGCGGGATCATCGAGCTGGTGCGAGCTCACGCCGAGGTCTGCCACGACGCCTTGCACCGGGCCGACGCCGTTCGCGTCGAGCCACGCCGCCACGTCGCTGAAGCGCCCCTGCGCGATCGTCGCGCGCTCGCCGAACTCGGCCAGCCGCGCGCCGGCTGCGCGGATCGCGGCTGGATCTCGATCGAACGCGATCACGCGCGCGCTCGCGCTCGCGCTGAGGAGCGCCGCGCTGTGCCCGCCGCCCCCCGCGGTCACGTCGACGTAGACGCCACCTCGCTCCGGCGCGAGCGCCTCCACGACCTCGCGCTCGAGCACCGTCGCGTGCGCGAAGGGGAGCCCGGTGTGCGCGATCGCCATCGTCACAGCCCGACCTCGGCGAGCGCCCGCCGGAAGTCAGCGAGCTGCGCGGGCGTCATCGCCGTCGCCTCCGTCCAGCGCTCGACCGACCACAGGTCGATGCGCGGCCCCATGCCGGCGAACACGCACTCGCGCTCGAGCGCGCCGCGCTCCCGCAGGTGCGGGGGGACGAGCACCCGCCCCGCCTTGTCGAGCTCGCACTCGATCGCGGCCGAGACGTAGACGCGCCGGAAGCGCACGACGTTCGGGTCGAGGCTCGGCAGCTCGGCGATACGCCGCTCGAGCTTCTCCCACGCCGCGAGCGGGAACAGCTGGAGGCAGGGATCGAAGGGATCGGGCGTGAGGATGAAACGCTCCGCGTCGGCGACGAGCAGGTCGCGGAACCTCGACGGGAGGCTGATGCGCCCCTTGGCGTCGATGGCGTGGTGGAACTGGCCGCGGAACATCACGCTCTCACACTCGTTGGGACCAGATGACACTTGGCCCCACTATTTCCCACTGGGCGTCGCGAAGGTACGGGGCGCTGGATCGCCTGTCAACAATCCGCGCTGCCCCCGGAGCGCCAATTAATCGAAGGATCTCGCGAGTTTGCTCACATGATCATAGGTTCATGTAGGCCTGGGTAGTACTGACACCTACTCGTGCGCGAGCGCGCCACCCCCGCACGCGACGCCATGGCGCGCCGGCGCCCGCCGGCGTCGGCGCGGCCCCGGCGACCGCGCCGGCGCGATCCCCGGAGGCGCGCGCTCCCCCGCGCGGGCGAAGCCTCAGGCGGCTTCGCGCGTGATCCGCGCCGGCTCGCGCGGGCGGCGCGGCAGCTCGGAGATGCGCTCGACGTTCGCCCGGATCTCCAGCTCCGCCCGCCCAGCGCCGCTCCTCTGCATCCGAATCGTACCGAAGAAGATCGCGACGGCGACGAGAGTCGGGAGGAGGGCGGCTACGAGCATGCGGTGGGGGCCTCGCTGGGCGGTGGAGCAACGTCCATACTTGAAAGGCGGGGCCGAGATCTACCGGAAAATCTCGGGGAGCGGCCCGGCGGCCGGATCACCGGCGCGTCCGGGCTGACGCCGAAGCGCGTCGGGGCGGACACGCCGGCGCCCTCACTCTCGTGGCCGGATCGTCGCGCGGACCCACTCGAGGATGGAGTCGAGCGGTGTCCCGGGACCGAACACCTTGAGCACCCCGGCAGCCTCGAGCCGGGCGGTGTCCTCGTCCGGGACGATCCCGCCCCCGAACACCGGGATGTCCGCCGCGCCGCGGGCGGCGAGCGCCCCGAGGACCGCAGGGAACAGCGTGTTGTGGGCGCCGCTCATGATCGACAGGCCCACGGCGTCCACGTCCTCTTGCACCGCCGCGGAGGCGATCATCTCCGGCGTCTGGTGGAGGCCGGTGTAGACGACCTCGAACCCCGCGTCCCGGAGCGCACGGGCGACGATCTTCGCGCCGCGGTCGTGACCGTCGAGCCCCGGCTTGGCGACCAGGATCCTGACCCGACGTTCCGACTCCGTCTCCATCGGGGCGGCCATAGCACGGGCGCGGGAGCGGTCTCACCCCCGGAGCGCGCAGGCGGTCGCGGCGAGCGCCGCCACCGCCGCCAGCTCCGCCCGCAAGACCAGCGGGCCGAGGCTCACGGGCGTGAAGCGGTGCGCGGCGGCGAGGGCCAGCTCGCCGGGCTCGAGCCCGCCCTCCGGGCCGACGAAGACCGCCGCGCCCTCGCCCGCGCGCAGCCTGACGAGCGCGGCGGCGAGGGACTGGCGCGCGGTCGGCGCGAGCGCGACCCTCCACTCTGCGCTCTCCGGGACCTCGGCGAGCGCCGCCGCGAGCGGGGCCGGCCCCGCGACGATCGGGACGTCCCCTCTCCCGGACTGCCGCGCCGCCTGGACGGCGATCGTCTCCCACCGTCGCTCGCGCGCCCCGGGCGACGCGACGCGCGGGACCGATCGCGCCGTGGCCGCGACGAGGACTCGCGCTGCGCCCAGCGCCGTGGCCGCGCGAAGGACGTCGTCGACCTTCTCACCCTTCGCGACGCCGAGGACGAGCGTGAGCGGGAGCCCGAGCACCGGGGCCGGCCGCGGCGGCCCCGCCGCCACGACGACGCGCGGGCGCACCTCCATCACCACCGCGTCGCACTCGACGCCCCGGGCCGCGTCGAAGAGCAGCACGTCGGCGCCCCGGTCGAGGCGGTGCACTCGCGCGACGTACCGACCCTCGTCTGCCGCCAGCGTGAGCCGCCCCTCGCGGAGGTCCGAGCAGGGGACGCGGAGTCGGCTCACGGCGACGCGGAGCGTAGCGTCAACGGGCCGGGCGATCCGGCGACGCCGAGCGACGCGCCCTGGCCCGGCCCGGCACCGCGGCCCTCCCGATCAGTTGCAGCGCTGGAACGGCGACGGGAGGATGGCGCTCGGATCGCAGTCCGAATACTGCCCGGAGCAGTCGTTGTCCGAGTGGCAGAGGCGGCGCTCGTTGCCGCCGTCGCAGGTGGCGGCACACACGACGCTCGTGTAGCGCGAGCCGCCCGGCCCCGGGCCTTGAACGAACGTGCCACAGCACACCTGCGAGCCCGGGCAGTCCTCGGGGCCGTCGCACGTGACCTCGAGGAAGGTGCAGCCGAACCCGCTGCAGGTGCACGAGCCGGAGGCCGTGCAGGTGTCCGGGCTCCCCTGCACCACGCAGCACACGTCGCCCGCCGAGCAGTCCGTCGGCGTCGCCTCGCCGCAGCTCACCTCGGCGCCCGCACCGGCCGCCCCGGCGGCGCCGCCTGCCCCCGCGCTCCCGGCCGCGCCCGCCGCGCCCGCCGCGCCCGCCGTGCCCGCCGCGCCAGCGCTGCCCGCGGAGCCCCCGGCGCCGGCGCCACCGCCGCTGCCGCCCGTGCCGCAGTTGCACGGCTCGTAGCGTGAGCCATCCTGCGCGCAGACCTGATACCCCGTACAGGCACCGGGCCCGACGCAACCCTTCGAGTCGCCCGGCACGCACGTCTGGGTGCCGCCGCCCGATCCGGCGGCGGCGCCCGCGCCGCCGCTCCCGCCCGTCGCGGCGGCGCCCGCCGAGCCGCCGGTGCTCCCGCCGGTGCCGCCCGTGCTCCCGCCGGTGCCGCCCGTGCTCCCGCCGGTGCCGCCCGTAGCGCTCGAGCCGCCGCTGCCACCGGTCGCGCCCGCGCCGCCGCTGCCGCCGCCGTCGGCGCCGGAGCCGCCTCCCGAGTCGGTGCCCGAGTCAGCGGGCGCCCCGCCCCCCTCGTCCGAGCTCGAGCCGCCGCACGCGACGGCGACGGTGACCACCAACGAACAACCCAAGAAGCGAGCGAAGGCCCTCATGCACGTGGCGTACTTCACGCCATCGTCACCGTCAACACGCGCCCCCGAGATCTTCACTCGCCGAGCGGCGCGTACACCCGACGCGCGCGCACGCTGACGAGCGCGTCGGCTCGGTCCGCCTTGCGCGGCACGCGCGCTCCGTGGGGCAACACCAGCGCCGTGAGGCGGCCGCCGTACACGCACCCGGTGTCGAGACCGGTGGCGTGACTGTGCAATTGCAGCCCCGCTATCGCGTTGTGCCCGAACACGACGTGGGGCGAACCGCGCCACCGCTCCGCCCACGACTTCGCGCGGAGCTTCGACGTGGGCGCGCCGTCGTCCTCGAAGCCGCGGATGCGGGTGAGCACCCACGGATCTTGTTCCTCGACGGGGACGCCGGGCACCAGCCCGGCGTGGACGACCCGCGCCTCGTGCTCGTCCAGCTCGAGCCAGAGCGGCAGCGCCTCGAGCTGCGCCCAGTCTTCGTCCGTGAGCTCGCCGAGGAGCGCCTCCTGGCTCGGGCCGAGCCGCGGGCCGCGCTCGCCGCGAAGCCGTGCGGCGCGCGCCTCGAGGAGCCGGAGCTCGTGGTTACCCCGGACGCCGAGCGCGCCGGCGCGGCGCGCGAGCGCGAGGACGCCGGCCGAGTCGGGGCCGCGGGCGACGAGGTCGCCGACCAGCACGAGCCGGTCATCCGCGCCGAACGCGGCCTGATCCAGGAGGTCGGCCAGCTCACGCGAGCAGCCGTGCACGTCGCCGACGATCAGGGTCCGGGCCAAGCGCGCTCCAGGGTCCCCGGCATCCTAGGACGGAGCGAGAGCCTCGGGGACGCCGGGCGGTCCCGGTCCAGCCGCGGGCGAATCTTCCGCGGCAATTCGAGGCCGCCGGCGGCCGGGGGCCGCGCGCGGGCGCTTGCGAACGCCGCTCGGCCCGTGTTACCCGTGTCTGCCGTCGCGTGAGGAGGATCCCCTACATGCCCCGCCCCTTGAAGCCGTCCCTCGTGGCCGTCCTGGCCCTGGCCGCAGCCGCCGCCGGGTGCAGCGAGGAGAAGCCCGTCTACAAGCCCCGCGGCGCGCCGTCCGCCAAGGCCGACCTGCCGCCGGTCCCGAACGTCCCGAAGAAGCCGATCAAGGACGGCGACGCCTACACCGTCTGGGGCGCGAGCTACTACCTGCGCAGCCGCGTCCACCAGAAGGAAGTCAAGGGCAAGGAGATCACGATCGTCGGGTACGTCGTCAAGACGAACCTGCCCGACGCTCCGGCCTGCGCCGTCCACAAGGCCGGCAAGGCCGATCCGGAGGGCTGCTCGGCGCCGTTCCCGTCCTTCTGGATCGCGGACAGCAAAGACGCCGACCTCCGCGAGGCGATGCAGGTGAAGGGCTGGGCCTCCAACTTCGCGCAGATCTTCGACGCCATCGAGCACTTCGACAAAGAGGCGAAGAAGGACAAGCCGGAGCCGTACACGGACACCTTCTGGGCGGTCGAGATCCCGAACCCGCTCCCGATGAAGGGCATGAAGGTCAAGATCACTGGCGACTACGCCACCACCTTCACCAAGGGCAGCCTGGGCGCCGAGGCCGATCCGATCATGGGGATGCTCACGTTCAAGAAGTGGGAGATCCTCGAGAAGGTCGAGGAGACGGCGCTCCTGCCCGGCATGAAGAAGAAGTGATCGGCGGCTCGGCCACGGCGCCCGGGGGCGCGACGTGGCGAGAGCGCGCTCCCCGTCAGGGCTCGCGCGCGAGACTGCAGCGGCCTGGGTGACGCTCCCGATGCGCCCCGCCACGACGCACCGTGCGAGCGACCGTGTGGCGCGGGGTGGGCGAGGCCGTGGTCGGCGTGGGGCGGGCGCGCCCTGTGGCGGCCACGGCGGCCTCCTCGTCGGCGCGGTCCTCGCGGCGGCCTGCGTGCGCAAACCGTTCCCGGAGGGGCGCAGGATCGTCAGCGAGGTCGACGTTCGCGCGTCGAGCGCGGAGGACCGCGCCGCCCTGCGCGCCGGGATCGCCACCTCGGAGTCCAAGCGCTTCCTCGGGATCTGGGACGGCGTCGGGCTCGCCTACGAGGTGCTCGACGAAGACGTCCTGGCGCGCGACCTGCTCCGCATCGAGCGCTACTACCGCGCGAGGGGGTACTACGACGCGAAGGTGATCGCCGCGCGCGTGGTGGCGCTCGACGAGCGCCGCGTGCGGGTCGAGGTCGAGATCGTCGAGGGGGAGCCGGTGATCGTCCGCAGCCGGCGCGTGCTCGGCGCAGAGCGCGCGGCGGGCGCCGTCGAGGCCGCGTCGGCGGTGACGCTGGAGGAGGGGCGCCGGTTCGACGAGGCGGACCTCGAGGACAGCAAGAAGGCGTTGGTCGACATCCTGGGCGACCACGGCCACGCGTTCGCGGAGGTGACGGCGAAGGTCACCCTCGATCTCGGCCGCAAGACGGCCGACGTCGTGCTCGAGGTGAGGCCCGGCCCGCCGGCGCGCTACGGGCCGATCTCGATCGTCGGGCTGGCCGAGGTGCCCGAGGACGTCGTCCGCGAGATCTTCGCGCTCGAGCCGGGGCGACCGTTCCGGCGCCAGGAGGTGGTGGCGGCGCAGCGGGCGCTCGTCGACCTCGGGGTCTTCGCGAGCGTGCGGGTCGAGGAGGATCGCGCGCGGCCCGAGACGGGCGTGGTGCCGCTCCGCGTGGTGGTGGTCGAGAGCACGCTGCGCCGGCTGGAGCTGGGCGGCGGCGTCCGCTTCGATCAGATCCGCCTCGCGAATCGCCTGCGGGCAGGGTGGGAGGACAAGAACTTCCTGGGCGAGCTCCGCTCGCTGTCGATCGACACGCGGCCGGGCGTCACCTGGTTCCCGACGCGCCTCCCCGGCGGGTCGGCGGACGAGTCCGGCGTCCTCGCGCCGGAGCGGCCGCTGCTCGAGAACCAGCTGAACGCCACGCTCCGGCGGCCCGCGTTCCTCGAGGCGCGCACGACGGGGTTCGTCCACGCCGCGTACAACGTCTACCCCCTCCTCTACGCGAACCTCGCCGCCGATGAGCGCATCATCGGCTACCACGAGCTCCGCGGGCGCCCCGGCGTGGAGCGCTCTTTCTTCGACGGCCACCTGTTCGTGACGCCGTCCTACAACCTCCAGGCCAACTTCCCGTTCGTGTACGCCGGGGGCGCCGACGACCGCAAGCCGGAGGGGCTGGAGCGGGTCATCGTCTCGTTCCCCGAGCTGCTCGTGGCCCTGGACCTGCGCGACGATCGGATCCAGCCCCGCAACGGCGCCTACCTCGCGACCTCACTGCAGTCCGCGGGGTACATCTTCCAAGGCGACGTGTCCGACGTGCGGCTCCGCCCGGAGCTGCGCCTCTACAAGGAGCTGTTCCCGGGGCGCGCGGTGCTCGCGGTGCGCGGGCTGCTCGGGCTCCTGTTCCCGTCGAACTACGGCGAGACGCTCGACACCGCCGGCGAGTCCGGCGCGGATCTGCGCCGCATCGACGACCCCGACGTCGTGCGCGACCAGCACCGGCTGCTCTTCCGAGCCTTCTACTCGGGTGGCCCCGGCTCGAACCGCGGGTACCCCCTGAACGGCGTCGGGCCGCACGGGCCGCTCGGCTTCCTCGCCGCGGGCGCGGTCGACTGCCGCATCGACCCCGCCGATCCGGACGCCATCCTCGCGCGCACGGAGTGCCTCCGCCCGCTCGGCGGGGTCACGCTGTGGGAGGCCTCGGCCGAGGTGCGCGTCGCGATCAGCGGCCCGTTCGAGGCGGCGTTCTTCGCGGACGCGAGCAGCGTCACGCGGCGCACGAGCGAGATCAACCGCCTGGCGCCGCACCTGTCGACCGGCGTCGGCCTGCGGTACGTGTCCGCGATCGGTCCGCTCCGCCTCGACTTCGGCTACCGCGTCCCGGGGCTCCAGGTCGTCGGCCGGCGGTACGAGACGCTCGCGGAGATCCCGGTGGCCCAGCGCGACACCGAGCGCCCGGTGTTCCCCGAGTTCGGCAACGCGGGGACGTTGTTCGGGCTGCCGGCGGCGGTGCACCTCGCGATCGGCGAGGCCTTCTGATCGCCGGGCCCGCAACGTCCCGCCCCGAGCGCGCGGCCTCGGCAGCCCGGCGAGCGGTGCTAGTCTCGGCACCGGAGCTGCCCCGCTCCCAGCGATGCCGGAACCGACGACGCCGAGGCGCTGGTTGCTGCGTGCAGCCGGCCGCGCGCTCACCGCGCTCGGCTCGCTCCCGGTGTTCGCGACCGCCGCGGCGGCGGGCCTCTACCTGCACCTGGACGCCCCGGCAGTGCGCCGCCTGGGCGCCCATGCGCTCGCGAGCGCGCTCACCGACACCTTCGCAGGGACGGTCGAGGTGCGCGAGCTCGACGAGCTCGGCCTGCGCCGGGTCCGGGCGCGAGGCGTCGACATCCGGGATCCGCACGGCGCGAGCGTGCTCCGCGCCAGCGTGCTGCTCGTGCGCGCCGACGCCGTCGAGATCGCTCGCTCGTGGCTGTTCGGCGACGGCCCGCGGGACGTCCGGATCCCGTTCGTCCGCGCAGAGAACGTCGAGACGGAGCTGATCGAGGACCCGGCGACGGGCGAGCCGACGATCGCGCTCGCGTTCCAACCTCGGCCCCGGCCCGCCGCGGCGGGCCCGGCGGCGCCGCCCTCCCGCCCCGTCCGCGTGCTGCTCGACCACGTCGAGCTCGAGCGGGTCTGGAGTCGGAGCCAGCTGGGCGGCCTGCCGGTGCTCGAGACCACGGTGGCCCGCGTGACGGGCACCGTCGGCGTGACGCCGGAGCGGGTGCTGGTGAACGTCCGGCGCTTCGGCGGGGTCGTCCGCGGCCTCGCGGGAGCGGATCTCGCGGGCACGGGCGCCGTCCACCTCGTCGTCCCCGGCAAGATCGAGGTCGCGTTCAGCGGTCACCTCGGGCAGCTCCAGGCCGAGGCGCGGGTGGCGGTGCGCGGCTCGAAGCTCGAGGCGCACGTCGAGATCCCCGAGGCGAGGCCCGAGGTCGTGCGCGCGCTGTGGGCGGACTGGCCGGTGCTCCAGACGGTGACGGGCGAGGCGAGCGTCTCCGGCGAGCTCCCCGAGCTCAGCGTCGAGACGCGCCTCACCGTCGGCGATCGCTCGCGGATCGCCGCGCGCGGCACCGCGCGGCTCGGCGCGGAGCCTCGCCTCGCGCTCTCGATCGAGGGGCGGCGAGTCGATCTGCGCGCCGCGCTGGCGGACGCGCCCGACACGTCGCTCGACTCCGATCTCTCGCTCGAGCTCCTGCCGCAGCCGCGCGGTGTCTGGGCGAGCGTCAACGGCGAGCTCTCGCCGTCGCGCATCGAGGGGCTGGAGCTGCCGCGCGCCGACTACAACGGCGTGCTCGACGAGCGCGGGTTCACGGGCAAGGTGAAGCTCCATGAGTCGGGCATGCCGGTCGGCGCCACCGTCCGCGTCGCGCCGAGCGGCATCATCGAGCTCGACGTGTCGGTGAAGCCCTTCGCCATCGGACGTGCGCCGCGCGTGGCCCGCCTCACGCCGGCGCGCGGCGTCGCGGGCGCGGAGCTCCGCGGCAAGATCGAGGCGGGCCGCCTGAACGCGCGCGTCGCCGGCGCGGTGGCCCAGCTCCGGTACGGGGATGTCCGACTCGGCCAGGCCGAGGTGACGGGATCGGCGAGCGGCCCCGTCAGCCAGCCCGAGCGGCTCGCGGTGGATCTCCGCCTCGCCGCGCGGCGCGTCTCCGCGGCAGGCTTCGCCTTCGATCGGGTGCAGGCCCGCGCGCGCGGGCCGGTGCGGTCGCCGTTCCTCACCGCGTCGCTCGGTCAGGCCGGCGGGCTCGGGCTGTCCGTGAGCGGCCGCGTCCGCACCGAGCCCGCGCCGTCGGTGAGTGACCTGCGGCTCCGCGCGGCTCGCGGCGACGACGCGATCGAGGGGCGCGTGGCCCGGGTCGAGGTGCGCCGTGGCCGGGTCGACGTGCGCGGGATCGATCTCGCGGGCGCGGGCGGGACGCTGCGCGGCGAGCTCGGGCTCCGCGAGGGCGTGATCGAGGCCTCCGTCGAGGCTCGCCACGTGGATCTCGGCGCCGTCGGGCGGCTGCTGTCCCTCGAGCGGCTCCGCCTCGCGGGGACCGCCGACCTGACCGGTGAGCTGGTCAGCAGCGACGAGGTCCAGCGAGGGCACCTCCGGGTCGAGGTGAAGGACGGTGGGGCCTGGATCGCGCGCGGCGCCGCCGCGACGGCCACCGTGAACCTGCGGGGCGACGATCTCACCGGCGAGCTCGCCGGTAGCCTCCCGGGGTGGGGAGCCGTCACGGCGAACTTCACCGGCATCCTGCCGGGCTTCGTCGACGACCCCGCCGCCTGGCGCGAGCTCACCGGGTCGCTGAAGGCGGGGGTGAGCATGGTCCCCCTCGACGATCTGAGCCTGTTGCTCGCCCGCTCCGGCTATACGGTGGGCAGGGGAGGCTTCGCCTCCGCGGAGCTCCGGATCGAGCGACTCCGCGCGTACGAGCTCCCGAGCATCTCCGTCAAGGCGCAGACGCTCGGGTTGGTCGTGGGGCGCGAGGGCGACTCCGGAGAGCCGTGGCTCTCGGGGCGTGAGCTGGAGGTGGGCGTGAGCGCCGACGGCCCCTCGCGGCGCGCGCAGGCGCTCGTCCAGCTCGACGAGTGGCGCGACGCCGAGGGCAGGCGCTGCGGTCGTCCACGGAGCGACTGCCGGCGAGCGACGGAGCTCGTGGCGAGCGCTGGCGCGGAGCTCGGCCTCGAGGAGCTGCTCGACCGGCCCGAGGCGCTCCTCGCGCGCCTGCTCGAGCGCCCGGTGAGCGGGGTCGTCACGTTGCCGGAGACGGAGCTCGCGCGTCTCGAGCCGCTCCTCCCCGGGCTGCCGTTCGCCGCGCGAGCCTCGGGGGAGATCCGCGTGGACGGCACGCTGAAGGCGCCGCGCGTCGTCGCCAAGCTCCGGGCCCGCGACCTCGCGTGGAAGGCGCCGAAGGCCGTGCGCCCCCTCGCCCTCGACGCGACGCTCGGGTACTCGCGCGCCGACGAGCAGGTCACCGGCGAGATCGTCCTGCGCGACGGCGCCGCGCGCCTGGTCGCGCGCCCCGCGATCCACCTGCCCTGGGCCTCCGTAGAGGCCGCGCTGCGCGGCGACGAGCCCGCGGTGTGGGGCGCGACCCGCTTCGAGGCCCACGCCCTCCCGCTCGACGCGCTCCCCTGGCTCGCGCGCTCGCGCGTCTCGGCGACGGCGACCGGACACCTCACGATCGAACGCACCCAGGACGGTCGCGCGCGGACGCTCGGCAGCCTCGACCTCGCGGGGCTCGCCGTGGACGGCCGGCGGCTCGGGCGGGCGAGCTTGCAGGCGCGCGACTTCCGCGGGGACCCGCGCGTCGCGCTGCGCATCGATCAGGAGCGAGGCGGGCGCCTCACCGTCGACGCCTTCGGTCCCGTCGACTGGTCGCATTTCGTCCCCGATCTCGGCGCCTCGGGCAAGCTCGGCCTGATCGTCGATCTCGAGCAGACCGAGGCCGTCGTCCTGACCCCGCTGCTCGAGGGCGTGCTCGCACATCCGCGAGGCCGGCTGAACGGGCGCCTCGCCGCCGAGCTCCGCCGCCCGCGTACGCCGCTCGGCGAACGCGGCGGCGAGTGGCTCGGCTACGTCAACGGCCGCGTGGAGCTGGTCGGCGGGAGCGCGCAGGTCCCGCAGCTCGGCCTGCGCATCGAGGACGTGAGCGCGGTGGCGACCGCCACCGTACACGACCCGGAGCGGTGGCAGCTCGTGGTGCACCCGGTCAAGGGGCGCGCCCGCTCCCGCGCCCGCAACGTCCAGGCCGGAGCGCGGTTCGAGCTCCGGGGCCTGCGGCTCACGGAGGGCGCCGTCGCGCTCTCCGGGCAGCGGATCCCGCTGCTGCTCGAGGGCGTATCGCTCGGCGAGGCGACGACGGTCGCGCCGATCACCGTGGGCATCGGTCGCGAGACGACGGCCGACGGCGAGCGCCTCACCGCGAAGGTGACGATCGATGGCCTCGACGTGCGCCTGCCCGCGGCGGCGTCCCGGCGCCTGATCCCGCTCGAGGATCACCCCGACGTGCGGGTCGTCCAGCTCGAGGAGGCGCGGCGCACCACCCGAGCGGAGCGCGAGATCCCGTGGGTGGTGCGCGTGGATCTCCGGCGGGCGCGCCTGGTGCACGAGGACGCGCTCGTCCCGGTGCGCGGCGAGCCAGAATTCGTGCTGGGTCGCGAGGTCGACGCGAGCGGCTGGGTCGAGCTCGAGCCGGGCGGCCGCGTGGCGCTCCTCGGCAAGAACTTCACGGTCGACTACGGCCACGTGCGCTTCGACACCGGCGAGGCGAGCGATCCGAGCCTGTCGGTGAGCGCGTCGTGGCAGGCGCCGAGCGGGACGACGGTCCACGTCGACGTGATCGGGCGAGTGTCGCAGGCGCGCCTCACGCTGCGCAGCACTCCCCCGCTCGACGAAGCCGAGATCCTCTCGCTGTTGCGCGGCGTGGACCCATCCGGCGCCGAGAGCTCGAGCCTCGGCGCCGGGATCAACGCCGCCAACGTGGGCCTGAACGAGCTGCTGCGCGGCACGCCGTTCGACGTCGTCGAGATCCGCTCCACCACGAGCCGCACCGCGGGCGGCGCCACGAGCGAGAACTACACCGCGGCCGTCCGGATCAGCGAGCGGGTGTGGTTCGAGGGGACGTACTCGCGCGCGGCCACGGCGAGCGGCCCCGGCGCGAACGACCAGAGCGCCTTCAGCGGGACGATCGACTGGCGCTTCCTCCGCGCGTGGTCGCTGCGCACGGAGGCCGGCACGCAGGGCGCCGGCGTCGACCTCCTCTACCAGTACCGGTACTGAGCTGCGGCCCGCCGCGGCGCGCCGCGCGTGACGCGCGCGCCCACAGGCCCGGCGGCAGGCCCGGCGGCTACGGCGTCCCGGGCAGGCAGACCTGCGCCTCCGGATCACGCCGGCACAGGCCGAGCTCCTTGCAGTTCTTGGAGCGCCGGCAGTCCTCGTGCGACCGCGCGACGCACATGCCGAGCAGGGAACTGAAGCCGCAGCGACCCGCGACCGGGCACACCTCGCCCTTGCGACACAGCTCCGCCGAGGCGACGCAAGTCTGGTCCTCGCCGAGCAGGCACTCGCTGTCCTCTCGGCACCCCGTCGAGGCCTGACAGGACTCGCGAGTCGCGACACACCGCGTCGCGTCCGCGCTCGGGACGCAGGCCCCGCCCGACTCGCACGCCGAGGAGGCGCGGCAGCTCGCCTCGTCGACGCCGCAGCGCTCGCCCGGCGCGTCGACGCACTTGCCGAGCCTCTTGCACGGCGCGGCGCTCGCGCAGCGCGAGCTCGCCACCGGCGCCGCCGCCGACGCCGCGGGCGCCGCCGACGCCGCGGGCGCCACCGACGCCGCGGGCGGCGTGACGCTGGCGGACGGCGCGGGGTCCGCCGCCGCGGGCGCCCCGCTCCCCGACGTCGCGCCAAGATCCGCCGCGGCCGGGTTCGGCGCCGGCCGCGCTCCGGCTGCGGGCGGCGGCGAGGCGCTGCAGGCGGCGACCCCCGCACCCACGATCGCGGGCCCGAACCAGCGCCACGCGGCGCGGCGACCCAGTCGACTGGACTCGAAATGCATCCGACGACGCTACCCACGGCGCACGCGCCAGCGCAACCCCGGCGCGACGGCCGCCATCTCGCGCTGCGCCGCCCAGCCGCCCGCGCCGCCGGCGCCGCCGGCGCACCGCTCCGCCAGGGGGGTGGATCACCAATGAAACAGCGACGGCATCACCCCCGAAACGTGCACCGGGCAGGCTGATCCGTACCACGAGGCGATCGACGCCGGTGCGGACGTGTTCATCGAGAAGCCCGCCATCGACGCCCTGGTGCGCCAGGTGCTTGCGGCGGTGCGCCAGCACGAGCGGTCCCAGCCGC
This sequence comes from Polyangiaceae bacterium, assembly GCA_020846005.1. Classification (GTDB taxonomy): domain Bacteria; phylum Myxococcota_A; class Polyangia; order Polyangiales; family Polyangiaceae; genus JADLEQ01. The sequence goes on along the minus strand of JADLEQ010000023.1, from coordinate 572 downwards.
CCGGCGAACTGAGCAACCCGGCCGCCAGTCGCAGCTCGATCCCCCCTCCGGCGTGCGAGCCCGCGGGGAGCCTCGCTCCGCTGATCTACTTCGGGACCGAGCTGTTCGGCCTTGTCCCGCAGGAAGCGAAGGTACTCCTCGCCCAGCTCCAGGCGCTCGGGACGAAGGAAGCTGCTGACCGGCTTGAGGTGTCGACGAGCAGCGTCGAGATGGCCTGGGGCCGGATCTACGACAAGGTCCAGAAGCGGTTCGGCAAGGTCTGCTATCGGCCCCGTCCCGCGGTTGTGGCCCTCCTACTCCAAGACTTCCACGGCGACTGAAACCGGCCCGTTTCGAGTGATGCTGGGCACAGCCCGAACTGACCAGCCTGCGTGCTTGTGCGCGCGCCGGCTGGTTGATGGCGATGCACGCCGACTCGGTGATGGGCGTCTCGCCGGCGAGCACGCTGCGCGCGGCGTGATGGCCATCGGGGCGAGCGCGGCCTCGGCGCCGGCTCGACGCCATCGCGGCGGCGCCGTCCGACGACGGCGCCGCCGGCAGCGCGCCGTCAGTCGAAACGCAGGAGGGCTTCG
>JADLEQ010000022.1 GCA_020846005.1 Polyangiaceae bacterium | reverse complement strand
CGTGCAGAGCCCGGCGTGCAGAGCCCGGCGTGCAGAGCCCGGCGTGCAGAGCCCGGCGTGCAGAGCCCGGCGTGCAGAGCCCGGCGTGCAGAGCCCGGCGTGGAGCGTGTCCGGCGGCGTGCCCCGCGCCGGCGAGCGCACTCCGGCCCCTCGGGCGCGGCGCCGGTTCGGCGAGCCCCGCGCGCCGGGCCGCGGCGGCGACCGGCGTGGGCGCCGATCGGGCGAGATTGCTGTTGATCGCGCGCTTCCGTGTGCTAGCTACGCCGCTCGCCGCTTCGGGGCGGTAGTTAAGTTGGTTATAACGCCGGCCTGTCACGCCGGAGGCCGCGGGTTCGAGTCCCGTCCGCCCCGCTAGAGAGCCCAGCCGCCCTACCGCGACGCTGCTGTGGCCGTGACCTCCGCGGCGCTTCGGTGAACCGAGGCTCGCCGTCGTGCCCTGGCGGGCACCGAGCCCCCGCACCCACGCGCGAGCCGGAGCTACACCGCGTCGAGCTCGGGGCGGTAGCGGAGGATCCCCGAGACGCCGGCCAGGCCGTCCGGAGCCAGGGCTTGCACGAAGAGCGCCTCGTCGTGCCCCCTCTCCCAGCGGATCCCGTGCGCCCGCGCGGGGACGAACCCATGGCGCGGATAGTATCCCGGGTGGCCGAGCACGACGCAGAACCCGTGCCCCTCGGCGCTCGAGGCGGCGAGGCCTGCCGCGATGAGTCGCCCGCCGATGCCCCGGCGCTGGCGTCCCGGCGCGACGGCCATCGGCGCGAGGCCGATCCCTCGCGCCAGGCGGCCCCCCGCCTCGACCACGACGGGCGAGAAGGCGATGTGCCCGACCACCTCGCCGTCGCTCAGCGACACGAGCGAGAGCGTGAGGGCGCCGCCCGCCCGGAGGGCCTCGACGCAGCGGGCCTCCGCGTCGGTCCCGAAGGCCGCGGCGTGCAGCGCGTGGATCGCCGCCTCGTCTCCGGAGTCCTCGCGTCGGATCTCGACATGCACCGCCGCACCGTACCACGCGCGCGGCCGCGGCCGACGACGCCCGGAACGCGCGCTCACCGCCGCGCGCTCACCGCCGCGCGCTCACCGCCGCGCGCTGCGGCGGCGGCGGTTGAAGGCCAGCGCGAGCGCGGCGCCCGCCGCGGCCAGCCACCCGCGCCCGCCAGCGGAGGGACTCGGCGCGGCGCAGGCGCACCCCGCCTCCTCGAGCGGGACGGCGCGCTGCGCCGGGTCGCTGCCGTCGGTGGAGGTGTCGGCGGGTGCGTCCGGCGGCGCGTCGGATGGAGCGTCTGGGCCAGCGTCGGCCCCGGCGTCGGTGCCCGCGTCCGCGCCGCCGTCGGTGCCCGCGTCGAGCGGGCCGGCGGCGCACACGCAGTCGCCGTAACCACCGTCACCGCAGAGGCGCGACCCGATGCAGCCGTTCGCGCCGCGGCATGCCTTCGTTCGGCCGAACACGCAGGAAGGATCGAGCGGGGCGCCTGCGTCCTCCGGGCACTCGGTGATGCCCACCGGAGCGTTGGGGCCCTTCGCGACGGGGAGGCAGTAGCCGCGTCGCTGCAGTGTCTGCTCGAGCTCGAAGTTGCCGAGCGGAGAGCAGATGGAATCCGGGTTGAGGCAGTCGGAGTTGCAGTCGCACATCGCCCCGCACGACCCGCGGTCGCCATAGCCCGCCAGATTCACGATCGCGGAGCTCGTGTAGAGGCAGTACCCCACCGCAGGGCCGGTGCCGGGGCCCGCCCAGCCACACTGGTAGGGCGCGCCGTTGGTGCACGGCTCGAAGCAGATGTTCCCCACCGAGGCGCCGCTCTCGTCGACCACTCCCTGGCAGCTGCCGCGGCACCCGTCCGTCGCGCCGTCCCCTGGGAGCGTGCACGCGGCGCCCAGCTCGAGGCCCGTCCTCGGGGCGGCCGCGCAGTAGCCCGTGGCGGGGTTGCAGTACAGACCGGGCCCGCAGTCCCGGTCCGCGTTGCAGACTGGCTGGCAGGTCGGGATGAGATCGTAGCAGGTGCCGTAGCAGAACTGCCCGCTCGCGCAGTCGCTCGGGCCCGTGCACGAGATCCCGCTGTCGTTCCAGAGCGGCGAGCACGAGAACTCCGGGCGCGCGTGGCACTTCCCCGGATCGAACGTCGTGGTGCCGGGCGGTCCGAACGTGCACGCCTCGAAGCAGAACGCGGTGCCCGCGTTGTCGACCGTGACGCAGATGCCGGTGCCACACTCCGGGCCGGTGGTGCACGGCTTCGTGCACATACCCCCCGCGGGTCCCTCGCCGCCGACGGCGCCCGAGCCGGGCGTGAGGCAGGTCTCGCCTGACGCGCACTCGGCCGCGCCGGCGCAGCGGGCGCCGATCTCGGCGCGCGCGGGCTGGCCCAGGGTCGCGGCGGCCGCGCCCGCGCCGATCGCAAGAAGCCATCGAACCGTCTTCATTGGACGCCCACCTCGAGGGTGACCGGGTCGGTCGGGTTGGAGGAGGCGCCCCAGAGCGCTCCCACGATGTAGTACGTGGCGCCCGCCGTGACGGAGAACGAGATCGTCTCGAATCCTGCGGCGTAGTCGTCGGCGCAGTTCGCGCTCAGGCTGGTCGCGTCACACGCGGCGCTGCTTCCCGCCGCGACCACCACGTCGACCGTGGGGGCACCGAAGCGCACGGTCGCCGTCCCCGAGGCGGACGGTGTCCAGCGGAACGCGAGGTCACCGCCCGCGTCGCCCAGGTACGTGCAGGGCGGCGGGTGATGGCTCGCGGTGTCCGTCATGGTGAAGGTGAACGTCCCGCCCGCCGGCGGGATCGTGCGGCCCGCCGCGCACGTCTCTGCGCCGCCGCAGCCGCCGACCCGGCACTCGAGGGCCGGCCCGCAGACGTTCCCGCACCCGCCGCAAGCGTCCTCGTCGTGATAGATGTCCTTGCAGACACCCGTGCAGTCCGCGACGGGGCAGAGGCAGCTCCCCGCGACGCAGCTCCGGCCGGGCCCGCAGACGTTCCCGCACGCTCCGCAGTTGCGGACGTCCGTGTCGGTGTCGGTGCAGACGGCGCCGCACTCGGTGAGGCCGGGCTGGCAGGCGCAGTCCGCCGGATCGCACTGCAGCACGAGGTTGTCGACCCAGCCGACCGTCCCAACCGCACACTCGGAGTCCCACTCGGAGGTCGTCGCGTTCCAGGTCGCTCCGTGACCGATGAGCAGCGCGTCACCGAGGACGGGCGACGCCGGGAGCGTGAGCTCCGCCGCTCCGAGCGCAGCGGGGGCGCACCCGTCCTCGCCGCTCACGTCGACGCGCGCGGTCGTCCCCTCGCGCACCAACGTCACGTGGAGGCGATCGTCTGCGCGCGTGGGGACGTAGCCGGTGCATCCGGTGTAGGAGGGGACGAAGGACTCGGTGAGCACCCCGCCCGCGATCGACGCCACCGCCGCGCCGGTCTCGCTCTCGAAGCAGGAGGAGTCGCGCACCCAGCGGGCGAAGAGCCCGTCCGGCGCCGGCGACGTCGGCGTCGGCGTGCGCCCCAGGCCGACGGACACCGCCTTGCATCCGCTGAACCGATCCCGTGCGCCGAAGAGGTCGAACGACAAGCGGAAGTCGCCCGTGAGCTGGCGCCCGAGCGGCCGATGGAGCCAGGTCGAGTCGCCGCTCGCGAAGCGGGCGACGCCCGCCGGCCCGTCGACGTAGAGCAGCGCCCCCGCGGGTGTCGTCGCGCTCGCGAGCGTCACGGCTGACCAGGGCGCGGCGTCCTCGAAGCGATCCGTGAGCCGGACGGAGGCGCACGGGCAGTCGCCGGCACACGAGGCGCAGGACTCGTCCGCGTCGCACGCGCCGTCTCCGCAGCGCGGCGCCGGAGTCGAGAGGAGCGGCAGCCCTTCGCCGGCGGGCGCCAGGCGTGCCGTCCCCGTGCGCAGCGGGCGCGTCGCCGCCGAGCCGTCCGCGGCGCCGACCGAGCGCGCGGAGTAGAGCAGCGTCCCCGCCGAGCCACTCCAGGCGAGCGCCGCCGCCGTGATGTCGTCTCCGTCGAACGTCGTGGTGCCGCCGCCGGGCGCGAGCAGCGCGCCGGCGCCCACGCGACCGAACGCGCCGAGCGTCGGGTCGGTCGCGACCAGGAGCCCCGCCGCCGACGGCTCACCCGGCTCGATGAGCCGGTACGCGGCGACCACGTCGCGGGCGCCGACGCGGGAGAGCGCGAGCGGCGACGCGACGCGCCACTCGGCGGCGAACTCCGCGACCGGGCGATCTTCCAGCGTGAAGGTGGCGCCGTCCGCGGACGTCGCGCGCCAGAGCGTGCGCTGCGCCTCGTCCGTCGGCGGGCGAGTGAAGTAGATGGCGTGCGGAGCGTTCGGGAGCCCGGTGATCCAGCTCGGCGCCTCGGCGTCGAAGGGGAGCAGCGCGACCTGGGACGGCGCGCTCCAGGTGTCGACGCACGTGCCCGCCGCGCTCACGAAGAGCCGCGCGACGCTCGACGAGCGCACGACCGCGGCGGCGCGGAGCTGGCTGCCGTCGTGCGCGATCCCCACACCCACGATCGAGCGGCCGGCGGTCTCCGGGAACACCGCTCCGGGCCCGGCTGGCCCCCACGAGGAGCCGTCCGGCGAGACCCACGGCATCACCCGCACGGGGAGCGCGTCGGCGGGGCCCTCCGGGATCAGCGCGCAGAGGGCGGAGCCGTCCTGCGCCAGGGCGAGGCTGTGGCCGTGGTCGGCGCCGGTCGCCGAGCAGGCGAGCGCCGCGGCGGGCACCTGCGGGACCGGAGCCCCGCACGGATCGACCGCCTCGAACACCACCCGCAAATCGTCGACCTGCGCGACGTGCTGCCCGGCGGTCGCGCCGGACTGCACCAGCGCGCCGCTCCCGCTCACCGTGAGGCGCGCGGCGTCGATTGGCAGCCGCCGGTCGCCGACGGTGACCCGGGCCTCAGCCACGCCCGCGCCCGAGACGCGGGCGACCAGATCGTCGCCGTCTCGCGCGACGGTCAGGTCGTACCAGCCACCAGCGCACGTCACCGTGCCGCCTACCGCGCAGGGCGCGGCCGCGTCGAGCGGGAGGGGCACCACCGCGGAGAGACCCGCCGCGCCCAGGGCGAGCGACAGCCGCGGCGGCCGTGCCTGCGCGTCGAGGTCGACGGTGAGCAGGGCCTGTGCGGGGTCCTCGGGCGGCGCCTGTCCGTCGGGAGTGCCGGCCGCCGGGACGAGCGCGACGCGGACTCGGGCGCCATCGACTACCCGCGCAGCGAGCTCGAGCCGGAGCGTGTCGAGCAGCCCCGAGAGCACCCGCCTGCTCCCCATGCCGCGCCACGGGCCGTAGCCGGGGCTGGTCGTCGGCGCTTCGAACCAGGGGCTGCCGAGGTCGAGCCGCCCCTCTTGATCGGAGGTGTCGGGGAAGCTGTCGAGCCCGCCGAAGGTGTACCAGGGATCGCTCAGGAGCATCGCGGTGTCGAAAGACTCCACGAGCTCCTGCGCTCCGTACGACGCGCACCGCGCCACCTCCGGTGGGGCCAGGAGCCAGCAGCGCGGGTCGGAGCCGTCGATCACGCCATCGCCGTCGTCGTCGCGCCCGTTCGCGCAAGCGTCGCTCGACTCCTCCGGGCAGAAGCCGTCGCAGTCGTCGTCATCGCAGTCGACGCGGCCGTCGTGGTCGTCGTCGAGCGAGTTGGCGCACGTCGCGGCGTCCGCCTCGGGACAGTGCGCGGCGCAGTCCGGATCGCGGCAGTCCGCGAGGCCGTCGGAGTCGTCGTCGGTACCGTTGTGGCAGCGCTCCGCGTCGTCCTCGCGGCACACCTCGAAGCAGGCGGGATCGGCGCAGTCGGCCTTGCCGTTGCCGTCGTCGTCCGCGCCGTTCCGGCAGCGTGTGGCGTCGTTCTCCAGGCAGAAGCTGCGGCAGGCCGGGTCGGCGCAGTCGGCGAGATCGTCCTGGTCGTCGTCCAGCCCGTTGGCGCAGCGCTCGGCGTCATCCTCGCGACACGACTCCGCGCAGTCGCCGTCCGCGCAATCGACGTAGCCGTCGAAGTCGTCGTCGACCCCGTTGCGGCACGCGCCGCCGACCTCGGAGCGAGACTCGGGGTAGTCGACGAGCGCGCTGCAACCGAGCTGCAGCCCCCCGGCCGCGGCCAGCCAGATCCATCGGCGCTTCACGGCGCCCCCCGCACGAGCTTCGGCTCCACGAACACGGCCTTCTCCTCTCGGATGGTCACCCGTTGGCGCCAGGTCTGGTAGCCCGGCGCGCGCACCTCGACCTCGTGGTCCCCGACGCCGAGGCGCCCGATCGTCGCCGGGGTCGAGCTCCGCACCTTCCCGTCGACGTGCACCTGCGCGCGGATCTTGCCCGTGGTCACGAGCAGCCGCCCGGTGGGTGGGGGGAGCGGCGTCGGCGCGAGCACGACGCTCGCGACCAGGCCCTCGCGGATCACCACCTCGGCCTCCTCGGGGCGATACCGCGGCGCTTCGAGCCGGACGCGGTACTTGCCGACCGGCAGCTCGGCGCGCTTGCCGAGCTCGAGGACGTGCTGCTTGCCCGCGGCGTCCTCTGCCGCGAGCGTCCCGCGCGCGCTGGCGGTCACGTCGAGCGACCCGACCCGCGGGACCAGCGCGAGCTCGACCTTGGACTCGGCCCCCTTGCGGGCGCGCGTCCCCGCCTTGCCCACGAGGAAGTCCGGGTGCTCCAGCTCCAACGTGTGCTCGCCCGCCTCGACGACGATCGTCGTCGGCGTGACGCCATACGCGCCGAGCGCGCGCCGATCCACGTACACCGTGGCGCCGGGCGGCGTGGTCTCGACCCGCACCAGCGCGAGGCGCCTCCGGAGCGCGGCCATCCGCCGGGTGGCCTCGTCCCGGCGCCCTGGGTCGGCGTCGCTCGAGGCGAGGTAGCGGCTCAAATACGCGAACGAGAGCTCCCGCTCCTTCGCCAGATCGGCGACCAGCCCCACGTTGAACGCGGAGAGGGGGGTGGGGGTCAACGCGTCGACGAGGAGGAAGGCCTGCAGCGCCTCGGCCGGCTCGCCCTGCTCGTACGCCGCGCGCGCCAAGTCGTCGAAGTACCGGGTCATCACCGCGGTCGACGCGGTCGCGCTCGGGACGGCGAGCGCCGTCGCCGCGCCGAGCGCCCACGCGAACCGGCGCCTCATCGGTCCCCCTTCGAGACCGTGGCCGAAGACTCCCGCCCCTCGACCTTCTCCGTCACGAAGTAGAGCACCGCCGCCGCCCCGACGGTGACCAGGCCCGTGACGAGCATCACGTCGGAGGCGGTGCGCAGAGCGATGCCGCGGTCGCGCAGGTCCGCGCGCTCGCCCGCGCTGCGCGAAGCGTTGAAGTCGTCCGTGTTCGAGAGCGCCATGTAGCCGGTGACGCCGGAGCCGAGCAGCGAGAGCCCGCCGAGCCCGGCCAGCACCCACGTCGCGCTCGCGCGCGTCGTGGCGCTGGGGGGCTCGAGGGCGACGGTGACCCAGGACCGCTCGTCCGCCCCCACGTCGACCGCGCCGACCCACTCCCGGACGCCGTCGCCCCGCACGCGGAGGCGGTGACGCCCGACGCCGACGCCGCCGAGGATGGTCGGCGTGAACCCCGCCGGCTCGCCGTCGAGCTCGACGACGGCGCCCGAGCGGTTCGCCGTGACGGTCACGTCGCCGGTCGGCTTGGGGAGCGGCTCGGGCGCGGCCGCCACCGATCGCGACGCCTCCGCGACGACCTCCGCCAGGCCCCGCCACGGCTTGTGCCCCTTGGCGCGGACCTCGACCTCGTAGCTGCCAGGCCGGATCTTCGCCGCGAGGGGCGTCGCGCCCTTCGCGACGATCTCGCCCGCCGCGTTCTTCACCAAGGCCTCGCCCGGCGCGCTCGACGCGACGGAGAGCGTCCCGAGCACGGCCTCGAGCGAGAGCTCGACGGTGACCTCCTGACCCTTCTTCGCGGCCACGACCCGCTCCGCTCGGCGGTGGCCGTCGAGCTCCACCCAGATCTTGCGCTCGCCCTCGGCCAGCGCGACGACCCGCGGCGTCGCGCCGTAGTCCCCGTGCTCCAGCTTGTCGACGTACACGCGCGCGCCGGGCGGGTTGGTCTTCACGCGGACGCGCGCCACCTTCCCCTCGAGCTCGGCCAGTGACTTCTGAGTGAACGCGCGGCGCTCGGTGTCCTGATCCGACGACGCGGCGTACTCCGCGAAGTACATGTACGCCTCCTCCGAGCGGCCGAGCTGCGCGAAGCAGAGCGCGATGTTGAACGCGATCCTCGGGTTCGGGGCCACCCGCTGCTCCCTGAAGAAGGCCTCGAGCGCCCGATCGTAGCGGCCCGCCTCGTAGTGCTTGCGCGCCTCTTCGTCGTGGAAGCGCGCCTCCGCCGCCGGGTCCGCGTGCGCGAGCGCGGCCGCGGCGACCAGACCCGCCGCAGCCAGCGCTGCGATCCTCCTCCTCGTCCATCTCCTCATGGCTACCTCGGGGCGAGCTTGGGCATACCTGGCTTGGGCTCGGGGGGCTTGGTGTCCGGGGGGCGGCCCGCGGGCCCGGGCGGCCGGCGGCCGATCGCGGGCGTCGCCGCGAGCGGGATCGAGATCTCCTGGCCGTCGCTCGGGGTGATCCGTCGCTGGACGGGCTCGTGGCCGCCCAGCGTCACCTCGAGCTCGATGCCGCCGCTCGGGACCTCGAGCGGGAGCGGCGTGACCCCGACGCGCTTGCCGCCCACCGTCACGGTCGCGCCCGCCGGCGTCGTGCTCAGCATCACGCGGGCGGACGCCGCCGAGCCGGCGGAAGGCGCGGCCGCCTGGGCGGACGGCGCCGGGGCGCTCGACGGCGGAGGCGTCGCGGCGCCCGTCGCGCTCTGAGTCGGCGTGGGCGTCTCGCCGCCGCCGAGCACCACCGCCGCACCCACCCCGCCGGCCACCAGCACGCCGAGGCCGACGACGGCCCCGATCACCGGCCCCTTCGAGCGCCGCGCCGCGCTCGTCGTGGAGAGCGCGCCCGTCGTGTCGCTCGGGGGCTGGGGGGGGAGACCGGGCCCTGTAGCCGGGGCGGGCTGGGGGGCGCCGAAGGACGGGCCCGCGGGTACCCACCCCGGGTGGGTGCCGACGGAGGGCTGGGATACGCTGGAGGTGGAGCCGACCACGCCCGCCACCGGCAACGCCGGGCTCGAGCCGAACGCCGAAGAGTAGCCGGGCGCCGACCCGGAGAGGGCGCCCTGGTAGCCGAACTCCTCGGCGAACAGCACCTTGATGCGATCGGTGCCGAACGGCAGCAGCGCTCGCCCGAGCGCGCGCACCGACTCGAAGCGCTGCTGCGGGGTCCGCGCCATCGCCGTCAGCACGACCTGCTCGAACTCGGGGGGCAGGTCCGGCGCGACCGCGCGCGGCGGCGGGAACTCCCCCTGCACGATCGCGTGGAGCAGGAGGTAGAGCGCCTCGTGCTCGAACGGCCGGCGCCCCGTGCCGAGCTCGTACAGTATCACGCCGAGCGAGTACTGGTCGGCGCGGTGGTCGATCGTCTTCGACGACGCGGCCTGCTCCGGCGACATGTACAGCGGCGTCCCGAGGAGGGCCGAGGTGTGTGTCGCGGCCTGACTCGTCTGCTGCTCGACCAGCTTCGAGATCCCGAAATCGAGCACCTTGGGCTGCACGGAGCCCCGCTCCCAGCACAGGTGGACGTTCTCGGGCTTCAGGTCCCGGTGCACGATGCCGAGGTCGTGCGCCGCTGCCACGGCGGACAGTACCGGGATCATGATCTCGACCAGCCGCGGTAGGGCGAGCCGCTTCTCGCGCGCGAGCAGCGCGGAGAGGTCCTCGCCCTCGAGGAACTCCATCACTAGGTAGGGGGTGTCCCCGTGGAGCCCCACGTCGTACACGTCGACGACGTGGGGGTGGCGGATCCGCGACGCCGCCTGGCCCTCGCGGACGAACCGCGCGCGCACCTCCGGTGAGGTCGCGAACTGCGGGTGGATCAGCTTCACCGCGACGCGCTTCTGGAGCTCGACGTGGGTGGCCTCGTAGACCGCGCCCATCCCGCCCTTGCCGAGCAGGCGCGCCACTGAGTAGCGGCCGATCATCGTCCCCGGCGCGAGGGTGTCCGTGTCCACGGTGGCGCGAGCGTAGGCCGCCATTCGTCCGCGGCGCAACCCGCCACCGGGCCCCCCCCCACCGCGTCCACCGCGCCCCGGGGTGTGAGCTGGCGGCCGCGCCACCCGGCGCCCGGGCCCGCAGCGGGGCGCGAGGCGGGCCGCACCCGCCTCCACGCCGTCCCGCGCTAGAACCCGCGCGATGCCCGACGCCACCGACTTCGTCCGCGAGCTCATCCGCGCCGACCTCGCCGCCGGCAAGCACGGCGGCGCTCTCGTCACGCGCTTCCCCCCGGAGCCCAACGGCTTCCCGCACATCGGCCACGCCAAGAGCATCTGCCTCAACTTCGGCGTGGCCCGCGAGCTCGGCGGGCGCTGCCACCTGCGCTTCGACGACAGCAACCCGACCACCGAGGACGAGCGCTACGTCCGCGCGCTCGAGGACGCCGTCCGCTGGCTCGGCTTCGATTGGGGCGAGCGCCGCTACTTCGCCAGCGACACCTTCGAGCGCCTCTTCGAGCTCTCGGTGGGCCTGATCGAGCGTGGCGACGCGTACGTGTGCACACTCACCGAGGACGACTTTCGCGCCTGTCGCGGCACGGTCGGCGAGGCCGGTCACCCGAGCCCAGGCCGCTCCCGCTCCGCCGAAGAGAGCCTCCGCCTGTTCCAGGAGATGCGGCGCGGCGAGCACCCGGACGGCGCGATGGTGCTCCGCGCGCGGATCGACATGGCGAGCCCCAACATGAAGCTGCGCGATCCGCCGCTGTGGCGCATCCGCCACGCCGCCCACTACCGCCTCGGGACGAGCTGGCGGATCTTCCCGCTCTATGATTTCGTGCACCCGCTCTGCGACGCGCTCGAGGGCGTCACGCACTCGCTCTGCACGCTCGAGTTCGAGAACAACCGCGCGCTCTACGACTGGGTCATCGAGAAGACGCAGGTCGCGCGGCTGCCGGGCGCGCGGCGGAGCGAGCAGACGGAGTTCGCGCGGCTCGAGCTCGGCTACACGGTGATGAGCAAGCGGAAACTCCTCGAGCTGGTCGAGGGCGGGCACGTGTCGGGGTGGGACGACCCCCGCCTCCCGACGCTCGCGGGCATGCGGCGGCGCGGGTACACGCCCGAGGCGATCCGTGAGTTCTGCGAGCGCATCGGCGTCGCGAAGCACAACAGCGTGGTCGACGTAGCGCTGCTCGAGCACGTCCTGCGCGAGGATCTCTCGCGGCGCTCGCCGCGTGTGCTCGGCGTCCTGCGTCCGCTGCGTCTCACCCTCGAGTCGCTGCCGGCCACGGACGAGCGGTGGCTCGACGCCCCCTACTGGCCACAGGACGTGGCCGCGCCCGCCGGCGCCCCCACGACGCGGCGCCTCCCGCTCTCGCGTGAGCTCCTCGTCGAGCGAGAGGATTTCGACGCCGCGCCGCCTCCCGGCTGGCGCCGCCTCGCGCCGGGCGCGTGCGTCCGGCTCCGCCACGCGTGCGTCGTGCGCGTGGTCGGCGTCGTCCGTGACGAGGGCGGCGACGTGGCGGAACTCCGCGCGGTCGAGGTGGACGAGGCGGACGCGTCGGCGCTCGCGAGCGCGAAGGGCACGATCCACTGGGTCAGCGCCCGCCACGCCGTCCCGGCCGAGGTGCGCCTCTACGATCGGCTGTTCTCGGCGCCCGAGCCCGGCGCCGGTGGCCGCGATCCGCTCCTCGACCTGAACCCGCGCTCGCTTGAGGTCGTGTCCGCGCGACTCGAGCCGAGCCTCGGAGGCGCTGCCCCCGGCGATCGCTTCCAGCTCGAGCGCCACGGGTATTTCTTGGTGGACGAGGCGTGCAGCGGGGCCGGCGCGTTGGCGCTGAACCGCACGGTCGCCCTGAAGGACGGCTGGGCGCGCGAGCAGGCGCGGCGCGATCCCGAGGCCCGAGGGCCCGTCGCGGCTCCCGCGAGGAGGGCAGCGGGCGGGGCGCGCTCCGGCGGCGCGCCCGCTGCCCGGGAGGTGGCGCCGCTCTCGCCCGCCGCCGAGGCGCTCCGGGCCGAGCACGATCTCGCGCCCGACGACGCCCGAGCGCTCGCGGCGGACTCGGAGCTGCACGCGCTCTTCTCCGCGACGCTCGCGGCGGGGCGCGCGCGGGCCCGCCTCGTCGGCACGTGGGTCGCCGGCGAGCTCCGGGCGCGCCTCGCGGATCGCGCTGCGTCGACGCTGCCGGTGGGCGCGACCGAGCTCGCCGAGCTGGTGGCGCTGGTCGACGCCGGCGCGATCACTGCGGCGACGGGGCGCGAGGTGCTCGCCGAGATCGCGCGTTCCGGCGGCTCTCCCCGCGCGCTCGTCGAGGCGCGGGGCCTCGCCAAGATCTCCGACCGCGCCCGCCTCGATCCGATCGTGGCGCAGGTGCTCGGCGAGTCCGAGCCGCTCGTCGCGCGGTTCCGCTCGGGGAACGCTGGCGTGGCGGGCGCGCTGGTCGGCGCCGTCATGCGCGCGACCGGGGGGCGCGCGGACGCCGAGCTCGCAGCGCTCCTCGTGCGCGAGCACCTCGAGCGAGGCGCGTGAGCGGCCGCCTCGCCGGGGCGCGGCGGCCGCGCGGCGGGCCCCGGCGGGCTCGGGCGATCGGGAGGATGGCGCTGCTCGCGGCGGTCGTCCTCGCGGTCGTCCGGGTCGCCTCCGCGTCGCCCGTCATCCCTCCGGGGCAGGACGCCGTCCTCGGCGCCCTGGTCGGCGCCGGGCAGCCGGACGTCGGCGGCTGCCGGCTGGTGTCGGCGGACGCCGAGAAGGTCCGGATCGAGGCGACCTACGACTGCGCCGGAGCGCGCGTCGGCGTGGTGCTTCACCACCGCAGCGCGGCGGTCGAGGCGCTCGCCGAGAGCGAGCAGTTCCGCGTCGCCACCGCGCCCGGCTCGGCGCCGCCTCCGCCGGCGCTCGTCGCCGGCGTCCTCGAGCGGGTGCGCCAGCACGAGCAGCGGTTCCGCTGGCTCGGTGCAGATTCCGGTGAGAGGCTCTCCGCGCCACCCCCAGCGCACGTCCCGCCGTCGTTGCTGGTGGGCGGGCTGGGGCTGCTGGCGCTCCTCGCGGGCGGCGGGGTCGCCGCTCGTCGGCGCGGGCGCCTCGCCGCGCGCGCGGGAGAGGCGGCCGTGGTCGCGGCGCTCGTCACGGCGATCGGCTGGCTGCGCTGGCGGCTCGTCCCCCACACGTTCTTCCACCAGAACGGCCAGGGCCCGCTGTGGGTCGACTACGTCGTCGGTGGGTCTGAGGGTGGGGGGTATGGGCCGGGGCAGGCGGAGCTCTTCGCGTACCCCGCGCGCGCGGTGCCCGGCGAGCCCGAGGCGGGGATCTTCGTCGCTCAGGCGGCGCTCGGCGCCCTCGCCCTGCTCGGCGTGTGGGTCGCCTGTCGGGCGCGCGGCGCGCGGCCCCTGCTCGCGGCGGCCGCCGTGGGGTTCGTCGGGGCGGATCCCTGGCTGGCGCGCGCGACGCAGAGCGAGAGCTACTTCGGGTCGTGCACCTCGCTGCTGTTCCTGGCCGCGGCCGCGCTGGCCGTGGGCAGCGCCCGGCCGCGGTGGCGGACGCCGGGCTTCGCGGTGGCGGTGGTCACGGCCGGCGCGCTGGCGGCGCACGCGGCGAAGATCCACCCGGTGGCGTGGGTGCCCGCGGCGCACCTGCCGCTGGTCGTCTTGGCCGGGCGCGGTCGCGCGCGCAGCCGCGTGGTGGCCGCGCTCGTGGCGGCGCTCGGGGTGGGGCTCGTCACGGCCGGGTTCGCGCACGACACCTTGACGAGCGTGCTCGGCGGGCGCGCCGGGGCGCAATGGCTGCCGCAGCTCTCCGGTAGCGTCACCGCGCTCGCGATCCGCGGCGCGTGGTTCGTCGGCGGCGCGGGGCTCGTGCTCGCGCTCGCGCGCGGCGCTCAGCAGGTGCGGCTCCTCGCCGTGGTCGGGCTGGCGGCGGCGATCGGCAGCGCCGCGGCCGCGCGGTACGTGGGCGCCCCCGCCGCCTGGGTGGACGCGGCCCAGCCGAGGACGTTCCTGCCGCACCTGGTCGTGGTCGCCGCGCTCGCCGTCGCCCTCGCGCGCGTCCGGTGGCGGTGGCTGCGGCGGCCGTGGCTGGCGCCCGGCGCGCTGGCGCTCGCCGGCGTCGCGTCGGGCGCGTGGAGCCTCAGGCCGGCGCGCGAGCTCCCGACGGACGTGCTGGAGGCGGAGTGGGTGCGCTCGATCCGGCGGGAGCTCCCGTCGCGGGCTCGCGTGGTGTACCTCGGCCGCGCCGGCCAGCGCGTGCTCTTTCTGTCCCTGCACGGCGCCGCGACCGGCGGCGCGCGGAGCCACGTGATGACGGCCGGTCCGGAGCAAGGGCTGCCCGGGTCGGGTGAGCTCTTCTATCTGCGCTCCAGCCTCTGCTCGACGCCCGAGGGGAGCGCAGCCTGCGCCGAGCTCGAGCGCCGCCTCACGCTCCAGCCGCTGCGTGACGCGCGCTTCCCCGCGCGTCCGAGCATGGTGTGGTTCCGCTATCTCGAGCCGGAGGTCAGCGTCGCCCTCTTCGCCGCCGCCGCGCGCTGATACGGTGGGATGCCTCTGCGGCGCCGCGGCGCCCCGGCGGGCGCGGCGGGCGCGCCGCTCAATCCGGCATCGGCTGCGACAGGAAGAAATCGAGGATCGCGGCGGTCGCGTCGAGATCCTTCGTCGTCTTGCCCATCGGGATGGGGAGCCCGCTCGGCCAGGTGTGCCCGCCGCCTTCCACCGTGCAGAGCGCGGTGCGAACGCCTCCGCTGCAGTCGGGCCACTCGACGCACGCGGTGTCGCCGTGGGCGTAGAACTCGACCTCCGAGCCGCTGCAGCCGTTCCGGGTCCGCCAGTGCTTCGCGGTGTCGGCCACGGAGCGGAACACCAGCCCGACGCCGAGCTGGGGGAGGACGGGAGTCCCACCCCCATACGGCACGAGGGGATCCGAGGTGCCGTGGATGTGGAGGACTGGGATCGGGCGCGCGGGGACGCACCCGGCCGGGTCGATGCCGATCACGCCGGACACCGGCGCGATCGCGGCGATCCGGTCAGAGAGCTCGCAGGCGAGGCGGTGGGATAGGAAGCCGCCGTTGCTGAAGCCCGTCGCGTAGACGCGTCGTGGATCGACGCACCACTCCTCGGCGATGCGATCGATGAGCGTGCGCACGTAGCCCACGTCGTCCACCGCGTCGATCCACGCCGTGCCGCAGCAGTCGCCGGCGTTCCAACTGGTGGCGATGCCCTCCGGGTAGGCGACGAGCACGCCGCGCGCCGCGGCCTGGGACGACATCCCGGTGAGGATCTCTTGCTGCCAGCCCGCCGAGGAGAACCCGTGGAAGTTCAGCACGAGCGGGGCGCCGCGAGCGGGGTCGTAGGAGTCCGGCACCACGAGCAGGCTCGAGCGCGGCAGGCCCGTCGTCTGCACCCGCAGGTCGTGGCGCCCGCGCGCGCCGGACTTGCCCGCGCAGGTGATGATCGCGGGCCCATCGGCGCTCGCGTCGAACCCGGGAGAGGGCCCCGGTGAGCCGTCGCCCGCCGGCGGCGCGTCCGGCCAATCGAACCCAGCGTCGACCGGCTGGCTCGCGTCGCCGGCGTCCGCCCCTCCGGCGCCTCCGGCTCCGCTGAACCCGGCCGGCTCCTCGCCCCCCGAGCCGCAAGCGCACGCGAGGAGCGCGACCCCCCAGGACCACGGTCGCCCTCGGTGTGTCATCTGCGAGAGCGTACCGCGGCGCGCGTGGGTCGACCAGCGGAGGCTCCGCTCGCCGGTGCGGGCGTGGTAGCCTCGTGGATCATGAACCCGAGCCCTCCTGGTTTCGGCGGCCCTCCGCCCGCGTACGGTCCGCCACCCGCGTATGGCCCTCCAGGCGGCTTCGGCGGGCCGGGCCCCCAGCTCACGCCCGGCCGGATCCAGGAGCGGAGCCCGGTGATGGTGCTCGTCCTCACGTTCGTTACCTGTGGGCTCTACGCGATCTACTGGCACTACGTGACGAGCGGTGAGCTGCGAGACGCGACCGGGGACACCACGATCAACCCCACGCTCGATCTCGTCCTGCTCCTGGTCACGTGCGGCCTCTGGGGCATCTTCCTCGACTACCGCATCGCGCAGAAGGCGCACGAGTTCCTGAAGGTGCGCGAGCCCACGCACGCCGATCAGTCACAGACGGTCCTCATCCTGGGCATCGCGACGCTGGTCGTCGGGGTCACGATGTGGGTCGCGCTGTACATCGCTCAGGACGAACTGAACAAACTCGCTCGCGCTCGGTGAGCCGGGCTTGGCCACCCGGCGATCCCAGCGGGGGGCCGCCGAACGGCAATCTTGTGACCCGGATGGAACCTGCCGGAGCCCTTACGCTGCCGGACGGGCGGCCTGTGGCCTTCCCTCGTTGACAGATCGGCGCGCGGGCGGGGATGGTTGCGCCGTCGAGCCCCGTGGCTCGCGGAGGCTTGGTCGCTTGAGACGGAATCGATGGCTGTGGATCGTGGCGGTCGCGCTCGGCGCGACGCCCGCGTGCGGTGACGAGGATGGCGCGTACGAGATCACCGGGACGAGCTGCGTCCCTGGCTACCAGGTCGCGTGCGCGTGCCCCGGCGGCGCGCAGGGGGCGCAGATCTGTGCGGACGACGGCGCGCGGTTCCTCGAGTGCGAGTGCCCGCCGCCCGACCCGGGGAGCTGCACGTTGTTCCCCGACTGCGGCGGCTGCACGGAGTGCTTCGAGAGCTGCATCTGCCACTCGAGCGGAGACGTGGACGGCTGCAAGGCGACGTGCTCGGTCGCCGGCGGCGGCGGCGGCGGCGGTGGTGGCGGCGGCGGCGGCCCGACCTCCTGCGTCGTCGACGACTGTCCCGCGGCCACGAACCCGACGCTCGGCCAATTCGCCCAGAAGTGCTGCGCCTCGAACAACGAGTGCGGCCTGTCGATCAGCCTCCTGGGGCCGGACTGCATCGCCGGCAACCAGCAAGGGACGCCCGATCCGGACTGCCCGTCGCAGTCCCTCATCGGCACGCTCACCCTCGCCGGGTGCTGCCGCACCGACGGCACGTGCGGCGTGAACGACACCCTCCTCGGGCTCGGGTGCATCGACATCTCGAGCTTCACTGGAAACCCGCCGGAGTCCTGCTGATGAACCATCGATCCTCGCACCTCATCGCGGCCGCCGCGCTAGCGATCCTCACCACCTCCACCGCGGGCGCGCTCGCCGATCCGGACGAGCGCCCCGTCCGGGTCGTGACCTTCACCGATGGCGATGCCGCGCGCGTCGAGGTCGACGGCGACACCGCGCTCCACGGGGACTCCGTCGTCGAGCTGCAGCTGAAGGGGACGAACCCCCTCTGCTACGCCTACTCGACCAACCTCCGCGCAGAGGCGTCGACCGTCCCCGCGCGCCGCCCGGCGCCGACGAAGGCGGCGGCGCCGATCGCCGCCGTGACGTACGACACGGCCGAAGCGGCCGCCGCCGGGCTGAAGGAGGCGCGCGAGGCCGTCGCGGCCGCCCTGGCGGCCGCGCGGCGTGACGCGTCGGTCGACGACGTGTGGCGGGGTTGCCGCACGACCCCCGACGTGGCGTCGCAACGTGCCCGCGTCGAGCTCGCCAACGAGCAACTCGGCGCCCACGGCGACGAGTGGATGGCGGCCATCGTCCGCGCCCGCGCGGCCGTCTCGGCGGCGCGCGCGGCGGCCCAGAGCGCGCCGCCGCCCGAGGTCGCGGCGGGCGAGCTGGCGCTCGCGCGTCAGGGCGTCCTCGACGCGGAGCGGGAGGAGCGCCAGGCGTCGGAGCGGCTCGCCGCGGCGCGCACCGGCGGGCGCAAGCCGCCCGAGGACGTGGTGGCCGCCGCGGAGCGGGCCACGCAGGCGGCGAACGGGGCGAGGAGCCGGCTCTCGGAGGCGGAGCGCCGCCTGACGAGCGCCCACCGCGGGCTGGAGATCCGCCAGACGGCCCTGGCCCTCGACGACGAGGCGCGCGCCGGCGAGCGCGAGCTCGTCCGGATCGAGACGGAGGTGACGCGCGCGGTCGCGCTGCTCGCCGCGGCGCCGTCCACGGTCCGCCGCTCGCTCGCGGCGGGTGAGGACGTGACGGTGAGGATCACGAAGGTCCCGCTCGTGCGCGGGCGGCCGATGCGCGGCGCGAAGCAGACCTTCGCGTCGCCGCAGATCGTCGCGCTCCGGCCGATCCTCTTCGATGTCGGGTTCGGGCCCACGTTCACGTTCCGCAACACCCAGGAGTACGGGCTGGGCGTCCGCAACACCTCGGAGTCGCCCCAGATCCGGACGCGGGTGGTGCGGACGCGGGATGGCCTCAACTTCGACGGCATGGTGGCGGTGAGCGCGTACGTCTGGGGGCGCCGGTATCTCGACGATCGCGTCTTCGACTGGCGCTTCCTCCTCCCTCGCCCCGTGGTGGGCGCGAGCGTCGCCCAACCGTTCTCGAGCGGCTACGCCGGCCTGTCGATCGATCCAGTGCAGTTCGTCGACGTCTCCGCGGGGCTCCGTTGGTACGAGCGGGAGAAGCTCATCGCGCCCACCGTCGGGAGCATCGCGGCGCCCGCCGAGGACGGCACGCCCGCGGAGCCGGTCACCCAGCGCGAGGTGAGGCGCGACGTCTTCGTGGCCGTCACGGCGAGCACGGATCTGTTCGCGCGCTGGTTCGGACGTCGTTGATTCTGGCGCGCGATGTCGTTTCGAGCGACACTGCGCGCATGAGAGTCGCCTTCGCGTCGCTGTTCTGTCTTGCGCTGGCCGCCTGCGGCACCGACGAGCCCGTGGGCAGCGTCGCTTCGAGCGGCGGCGCGGCCGGCGCGTCCGGCAGCGGCGGCGCGAGCGGCGCGGCCGGCGCGAGCGGTGCGGGTGGCGCAGGCGGCGCGGTCGATCCGGGCAACGCGACGTTCTCCGTGCGCGGGAGCGTCGAGCAGGTGCACGTGTGGAAGGCGGCCCCTGCGACCGGGCTCGAGCTCGTCTCGGAGAGCGGGGTGGTGGTGGCGAGCGGTGACACGGACGACCTCGGCAGCCTCGTCTTCCGCAAGGTGCCGCCGGGCTCCGGCTATCGCGTGCGCACGGCGAGCGCTGCCGAGCGCTCGGGGCCGATCGAGGTCTGGGACCTTGCTGCGAGCGAGCGCCCTCGGAGCTTCTACGAGTCGCAGGCGCTCTCCGCGGGGTCCGGCTACCTCACGACGCGAGACGGCACGAAGCTCGCGGTGTACGTGACGCTCCCCGGGCCGATCGAGGACGGGCCGTACCCCACGGTCGTCAACTACTCGGGCTACGACCCGGCCCGGCCGGGCGAGCCGATGGAAGGCATGTCTGGCCTCTGTGGCTCGCTCCCGGTCCTCTGTGACGCGCCCGCCGACGGCAGCGCGCTCGTCGCGGCAGTCATGGGTTACGCGACGGTCGGGGTGAACATGCGGGGGACGGGCTGCTCCGGCGGAGCGTACGACTTCTTCGAGGACCTGCAGCTCACCGATGGCTACGACGCGATCGAGGTCGTGGCCGCGCAGCCGTGGGTGCTCCACGGCAAGGTCGGGATGACGGGCCTGAGCTACCCCGGCATCAGCCAGATGTTCGTCGCCAAGATGCACCCGCCGGGGCTCGCGGCCATCACGCCGCTCAGCGTGATCGGCAACACGTTCACCACGCTGGTGCCCGGCGGGATCCTGAACGACGGCTTCGCGCTCTCGTGGGCGGACGGCGTGCTCTCCAAGGCGAGCCCGTACGCGCAGGGGTGGGAGCAGGCGCGCGTCGACGCGGGGGACACCGTCTGCGAGGAGAACCAGCTCCTCCACGGGCAGAAGGTCGACATCCTGCAGAAGGCCTACGACAACCCGTTCTACTCCGCAGAGGTGGGCGATCCCGTCAACCCGGAGACGTTCGTCGATCGGATCGAGGTGCCGGTGTTCTTCGGCAGCGCGTTCCAAGACGAGCAGACCGGGCCGTACTTCTTCACGTTGCTGAGCCGGTTCAGCGGGGCGGACTCGGCGCGCTTCACGGTCTACAACGGCGTGCACGTCGACGGCTTCGCCCCTGCGCTCCTGGTCGAGTGGCATGCGTTCCTCGAGCTCTTCGTCGCGCAGCGGGTTCCGGTGCTCCCTCCGGCGGTGCGCGTGCTGGCGCCGGCGCTCGTCTCGAAGATCTTCGGCGCTTCGGTGCCGCTGCCGCCCGATCGGTTCGCGTCGTACGCGACCCACGCCGAGGCGCTCGCCGCGTGGAAGGCCGAGCCTCGGATCCGCGTGCTGTACGAGAACGGTGGCGGCGCGACCGATCCCGGCGCGCCAGCGCCCACGTTCGAGCGATCCTACGAGCAGTTCCCCCCGACCCAGACGACCCCGCGGCGCTGGTACTTCACGGAAGGTGGCATCCTCGGGGACACTCCGCCCGCGGGCGCGGCTCCGGCGGTCGCGTTCACGCCCGACCTCACGGCTGCCGATCGCGGGATCCTCGCGCCCGGCGGCGGCATTTGGGATCCGCTCCCGGCGTACGACTGGCCGCGTCCGGTGGCCGGCGCGGCGGCGATCTGGGAGACCGCGCCGCTCTCCGAGGAGCTGATCGCCTTCGGCTCGGCGAGCGTCGACCTCTGGGTTCGCTCGACCCACACGGAGGCGGATCTCGAGGTCACGCTGTCCGAGATCCGGCCGGACGGCAACGAGATGTACATCCAGTCCGGCTGGCTCCGGGCGAGCCAGCGCGCGCTCGCCGCGGGCGCATCCGAGCTCTGGCCCGCCCACACGCACCTCGCCTCGGACGTGAGCGCGCTCGTCCCCGGGGAGTGGGTCGAGGTGCGGGTCGGCGTCCCCGCCTTCGCCCACGTCTTGCGGGCGGGATCCAGGCTACGGGTGACGGTCGACGCGCCCGGGGAGAGCCGCGCGGAGTGGCGCTTCGCGGTCGCGGACGTGCCCGCGTCCACGCGGCACTCGATCGGCCAAGAGCTCGCGCGCCCCTCGAGCGTCGCGCTCTCCCTCGTCGGTGGCGCGGCCGCCCCGACGCCACTGCCGCCGTGTCCCTCGCTCCGCGGGCAGCCGTGCCGCGCCCACGAGGCCTACGCGAACACCCCGGAGTGAGGCCGGGGTGAGCGGGGCGTCGCGCGTCGGCGCGACGCCGGCTTCGATCAGAGCTGCACGCCGTGACGCCGCGCGAACGCGAGCAGCCCGATCTTGTCGATCGTTCGAAGATCGCTCGTCGTGAGGTCGAGCGTCACCCGCCGCCCGAGCTCCGGCACCCAGAGGCGACGCCGCTGCACGTTGACGTGCTGCCAGCGCTTCGTCTTGATGTTGGAATGAGAGACGTTGTGCGCCTTCATGCGGCGCTTGCCAGTGATGTCGCTGCGGGCCATCGGAGGGGGCGGGACAGTAGCCCAATCGGCTCGAGGTTCAAGGAGGAACGGTCGGGTAGCGGGTGAAGGGCGGATCGGCCCGCCTACCGGCGGATCGCCACCGGGCAGGGAGCGTCCGCGGTCGCCCGGCAGCCGCTCCGCCCGGTGAGGTCGCCAGGGCGACCGGGGCCGCTCAGCCGGCGCGCCGCTCGCTCGCCAGATCGCAGCGCGCGCGCTGGGCGAGGGCGCCGGCGAGCAGGTGGAACAGCGCCACAGCCGCGACCACGCCGGCGCACACCATACCGACCGCGGTGAGCGGGTAGGCCAGCGTTCCGGTCTCGGCGTCTGCGAGCGGCGTGAGCTCGCGGAGCCCGATCTCGGCCGGGAGGACGGCGAGGACGAGCCCGGCGAAGACCCCGCCCGACCGGGCGCCGCCGCCCCCGAGGAAGCCCAGGCTCGCCGCGATCACCGTGGCGACGCTGGTGCCGGCGGCCACGCGCGGGACGAGCGCGGCGCCGTCGTCTGCGGCGAGCAGCGCCCCGAGCACGACGAACGGGACGCTGGCCGCGATCCCGGCCGCGAGGACCAGCCGCGTACCCCGGTACTCGCCGAAGCGCGAGCGGAAGAGCAGGGCGGCGGGGAGCCCGCACAGCGCGACCAGGCGCGCGACGTCCCTCAACAGGCCTCCGTCGATGGCCAGGCCCGCGAGCGGCCCGCGGCCCTGGAGCCCGAGCCCCATCAGCACCCCGCTGCACACCAGCGCCACGCCCGCGCGGGCGAGGTACGCGAACGGCAGCGCTGCCGCCGCGACGAGGGCGCCCCCGGCCGAGAACGCGATGGTCGACGCGTCTCCCATCGCCTCCGCCGGGCCGACGCCCGCGCGGATCGCGGCGCCGACGGTGAAGAGCGCTCCGCCCACGACCGCGAACGCGAGCCGCCCGGCCTGCCTGGCGGGTTCGAGCGGCGCGAGCTCCTCGATCAGCGCGGTCGACGCGAGGATCGGCGGGGGGACGGCCACGGCGCGGTGCACCCCAGACTGCGGGTCGTGCCGGGCTCGTGGGGTCTCGGTCGGGGAGAGGCCGGAGGCGGACGGCTCGCCGCGTTCTGGTTCCAGGAGGGACATCAGCGAAGATCGAGCGATCCCAGGCGCGCCACGAAGGCGTCCGCGAGCTCGCGGACCGATCGGAACCGCCTTGGCCGGCGCAGGAGCGAGGTCTCATCCATGTAGAGGCGGCGCGCCAGCTCGATCTGGATGGCGTGCAGTGATTCGGCCGGCCGGCCGTAATGCCCAGTGGAGAAGCCGCCCTTGTATGGGTCGTCGTGGGCGACGACGAGGCCGGCGTCGCGCGCGACCTGGTCGACGAGGTCGATCACCCTCGGATCGGCGGACGTCCGGCCGCGGCTACCTGGGACCACGTCGGCGCGGACGCGGCCACTGTCTGCGTGACCGGCCCGCCCCTGGGACGGCATCGAGTGCGCGCAGAGCAGGATGGCGAAGCCGAAGCGCGCTCGCTTCGCGGCCAGCGCCTCAGCGACCGCGGCGTGGTAGGGGCGGTGGAAGGTCGCCCGGCGTCGCTCCAGCTCCGCCGCGGCGAGCGGGCCCGCGAGCGCGCGGTCGCCCTCGGTCGTCGTCCACCACACCAGCCCGTGGGGCAGCCACTCCGTCCCCGACTCGGCGACGCGGCTGTCCACGTCCGTCTCGGCGCGGTTCAGGTCACAGACGTACCGGCTCGCGTGCGCGACGATCAGGGTCGCGCCGAGCTCCGCCGCGCGGCCGTACAGCTCGTCGACGTACAGATCGGCGTCTCGCCCGATCGAGCGGGCCGGGGCCACCAGGGTCGCGAGCGAACGCGGATCCACGAGCAGCCCCGCGTGGGGCACCTCGACGACGACCGGGATCTCCCTGCCCACTGGCGGGTGGACGCTGAAGTACACGCGGCGCGGAGCGTAGCACCGGGCCGTCCGCGGCTCTCGCGCGGCCCTAGCCCCGCGGGTGGGCTCGCCGATGCGCGGCGCGCACGTGGTCTGAGGAGACGTGCGTGTAGATCTGCGTCGTCCCGATGTCGGCGTGCCCGAGGAGCGTCTGCACGCTGCGCAGGTCGGCGCCGCCCTGCAGGAGGTGCGTGGCGAACGAGTGCCGCAGGCGGTGGGGGTGCACACGGCCTGACACGCCCGCCGCGCGGCCGTAGCTCGCGAGCAGCTTCCAGAAGCCCTGCCGCGAGAGGGCGCCGCCGCGCGGCGACGGGAACAGCCAGTCGCCGCCGCGCTGGGCGGCTGGGTGGGCGAGCCACGCGTCGAGGCGGGCCAGCGCGACCTCACCGAGCGGGACCAGGCGTCGCTTGTCACCCTTTCCGGTCACCGTGACGACGCCTCGCGCCCGATCGACGTCCTGTCGCCGCAGCCGCACCAGCTCGCTCACGCGCAGCCCCGCGGAGTAGGCGACCGCGAGCATGGCGCGGTCGCGCAGCCCCCGGGCCGTCTCGGCGGGGGGAGCGTCCAGGAGGGGCAGGAGCGAGTCGACGTCGATCGATCTCGGCAGCCGTCGCCCCGGTCGGGCGCGCGGCGCGGCGGCTGCGGGATCTTGCGCGAGGACGCCCTCGCGGACCAAGTAGCGGAGCCAGCCTCGCGCCGCGGACAGGTGCCGCGCCGCCGACCGCGGCCCGAGCCCGTCCGCGGACAGCGCCGTCAGCCATGCGCTCACGTGGCCCGCGTCGAGCGCGGCCGGGTTCGCGACCCCCTGCCGCTCGAGCTCGGCGACGAAGCGGCCGAGGTCGGCCGCGTAGGCCTCGAGGGTCGCGCTCGCGAGGCCACGCTCGACCCTGAGGTGCGTGAGGTAGTCGTCGAGCGAGGAGTGGAGGGTCACCGCCCCGACTCACACCACGCGCGCGCGGGATCTTCAACTTTGTGCCGAGCCGGTCCTCGCTCCGGGGTCGGCGCCGGGCACGTCGCCGCGCGCGGCGGACACCAGCGACCGTAGCAGCGCGCGCGGGTCATCCTCGCGCATCAACGCCTCTCCGACCAGCGCCGCGTGGGCCCCGGTCGCGGCCACCGCGCTCACGTCCCGCGGCGCGGCCAGGCCCGACAGGTGGATCGCCACGACGCTCGCTGGGAGCGCATCGATCGTCCGCGCGGCGCGCGCTGCGTCCAAGCGTAACGTGTCGAGGTCCCGCGCGTTCACGCCGACGAGCTCGGCGCCGGCGTCGAGCGCGACGGCGGCCTCACGCTCATCGACGACCTCGACCAGCGGCTCGAGCCCTCGCCGCCGCGCCGCCGCCACCAGCGCGCGCACGGCCTCCGGGGCCAGGCACCGCACGATGAGCAGCACGAGGTCGGCCTCGAAGGCGGCCAGGTGATCGAGCTGTACTTCGTCCAGGACGAACTCCTTCGCCAGCACGGGGAGCCCCACGGCGGCGCGGGCCGCGGCGAGGTGCTCCGGCGCTCCGCCGAAGAACGGGCCGTCGCACAGCACGCTCACCGCTGCGGCGCCTGCGTCCTCGTACACACGCGCGCGCGCGCCGGGGGACAAGACGGTGGACAGCGCGCCGGCGGACGGGCTCCGGAGCTTCACCTCGGCGAGCAGTCGCAGCGGCTCGCCGCCCGCGCGCCGGAGGCCGTGTGGGCGCGGCGGCGTCCGCCGCTCGCGGCGCGGGAGATCACGGAGCGCCTCGATCTCGCGGCGCTTCGCGGCGACGATGCGCTCGAGCCAGCTCACGGCCCGGGCTCGCGTTCGGCGCGCTGGGCTGCCGCCCGCCACTCCGCGAGCAGGGCCGCCGCGCGGCCGCTGGTGAGCTGCTCGGCGGCGGTGCGCGCCGCCTCGCGCGGCTCGACGCCGCGCGCGACGACGAGCGCGGCGGCCGCGTTGAGCAGCACCGCGTCGCGCGCCGGGTGCGGCTCGTTCGCGAGCACGCGCTCGAGCGCGCGGGCGTTCTCGTTCGCGTCGCCACCGGCGTACGCCCCGGGGTCCAGGCGCTGGAGCCCGAAGTCCTCCGGGGCGACCACGCGCTCGGTCAGCGCCCCGCCGGAGAGCTCCGTGACGCGGGTCGGCGCGCTGGGGCTGATCTCGTCGAGGCCGTCCTCGCCCCGGACCACCCACGCGCGCGTGAGCCCCAAGTCGCGCAGGGTGCGGGCCAGCGTGGGGCGGAGGGCGTCGTCGTACGCGCCGACGAGCTGGTGCGTCGCGCCGGCGGGGTTCGCCAGCGGGCCGAGACAATTGAAGATCGTGCGGATGCCGAGCTCCCGCCGGGCCACGCCCCCGTGGCGCAGCGCCGGGTGATGGATGGGCGCCATCAGGAACGTGATGCCCACCTCGTCGAGCACCGCTCCGGCGCCCGCCGGGGCGAGATCGAGCGGGATCCCGAGCGCTGCCAGCACGTCGGCGCTGCCCGCCCGGCTCGAGACGGCCCGGTTCCCGTGCTTGGCCACGGCCACCCCGGCGGCCGCCGCGATCAGCGCCGCGCCCGTCGAGAGGTTGAGCGTCCCGGCGCCATCGCCCCCGGTGCCGCACGTGTCGAGCACGGCGGCGTACCGGTGCGCGACGGGGCGCGCGGCGCGTCGCAGCGCCCGCGCCGCCGCGGCGATCGTCTCCGGCGTCTCGCCCCGCAGGCGCAGCGCGACGGCGAACCCGGCGACCTGGACCGGTGTCCACCGACCCTCGAGGATCGCGCCGAGCACCTGCTCCACGCGCGCGGGCGAGACCCCCGGCTCGGACGTGAGTTCGTCGAACACCTCGGCGAAGGTCGGCGCCGCCCTCACAGCGATCCCACCCAACGCCCGAGCAGCTCGAGCCCGTGCGTCGTCAGGATCGACTCCGGGTGGAACTGGACACCCTCGACCGCCAGCTCCCGATGCCGCAGCGCCATCAGCTCGCCCTCGGGTGTCCGCGCCGACACCTCGAGGCACGCCGGCAGCGAGCGCTCCTCGACGATCAGCGAATGGTAGCGCGTCGCGTCGAACGGGTTCGGGAGCCCAGCGAACAGCGTGCGGCCGTCGTGGAGGATCGGGGAGGTCTTGCCGTGCATCAGCCGGCTGGCGCGGACCACCCGCCCGCCGAACGCCTGCCCGATGGCCTGGTGCCCGAGGCAGACGCCTAGGATGGGCACCTGGCCGGCCAAGGACGTGACCGCGGCCAGCGTCACGCCGGCCTGGTCGGGGTTTCCCGGCCCGGGTGAGAGGAGGATCCCAGAGGCGCCGGCCTCGCGGAGCTCGCCGACCGTGACGCGGTCGTTCAGGTGCACGAGCACCTCCGCCCCGAGCCCTTCCAGGTACTGCACCAGGTTCCAGGTGAACGAGTCGTAGTTATCGACCACGATCACGCGGCGCGGCACGGGCGGAGCGTCGCACCGCGACCTCGGAGGGTCAAACGCCCGGCGACGGCGCTGCCGGTCTGGGCCGCCTTCGCCGCCGACGGCGTCGACCGGCTTGCGGGCGTGCCCGCATCTTGGCTAGTGTGCGGCCCCCACCGACGCTGGTCGTCCCGGGTCGAACCCGGACACGCGCCCGTGTCGCCCTCGCGCCAGGACTCGAGCGATGTCGGAAGACAAGAAGCCCAAGATCGATCTCAAGTCGCGGCTCGGCAAGAAGACGGTCAGCGCCCCCGGGGGCCCGGCCGTGCCGCCGCCGGTCGGCATCCCCAAGCCCGTGGGGATCCCCACGCCGCTGTTCGGGCAGCCCGAGAAGAAGGCGCCCAAGATCGACGCGTCCGATCCGTACGCGTCGCTCGAGGCGGGCGACGCGCCCGTCCGCGCCGAGCCGCAGGCGATCAAGATCGAGATGAGCGAGGAGGTCGTCCAGGCCCAGAAGAAAGGCAGGGTCTTCCTCGTGGTCGCCGGAGTGGTGGGCGCGCTGATCGGCGGCCTCGTCGGCTTCACGAGCGGCAGCTCGAGCGAGCAGAAGAAGGGCGCGGAGATCGCCGTGAAAGGCGCGCGCGAGCTCGGCGGCGAGGTCGACAAGGCCCTCGGCGCCGCCGAGGAGCTGGCCACGACCTTCAAGGACGCCGCGAAGAAGCTCGCCGACAACCAGTTCCCCGAGGCCGAGGTCGCCAAGCTCGGGGAGCTCAACATCCCGTTCGACGGCTCGAATCTGGCCGGTCGTAACATCGGGCGCTTCCGGCCCGAGGTCATCAACATGCTCGTGACCTTCTCGGGTCGTTGCGCCGAGGCGAACGAGCAGAAGGACAAGATCCGGAGCCTGCTCAGCCTCAGCAAGAAGGGGATCCAGGAGTTCCTCGACCAGAAGAAGGCCCCGAAGGTCCGCTGGGGCGTCATCGTGAGCAGCGGCCCGGGTGGGCCGTGGGCGGCCATGCAGCCGCTCCCCGAGCCGTTCCTCGTCACCGGCGAGAAGACGAAGGACAAGGACGGCAAGGAGGTCGACTACAAGTGGCCCGTCGATTTCAAGATCCCGGTGGGTGGCAAGCCCACCGAGCTCAAGCGCTATGACAGCGGCGACGCGACGAGCACGAAGCTGGTGCCCGTCAACCCCGAGACGGAGGGCGCCGTCTGTCCGTCGGACACCTTGGTGCGCCTCGCCCGTGAGGTGCGCGGCATGGAGGAGGTCTTCCGCGGCGATCCGACCCCCGGCGCAGAGAAGCAGGGCATCCTCGAGCTCGGCAAGCAGCTCGGCGAGAAGCTGAAGGCCGTCGGCGCCCCGGGCGGCTGACGGAGCTCCGGGCTCAGGCCGCCGTCTCGCGCGTCGACTTCGGGCGGAGCGACTCCGGCCCCGCTGGCGGGCGGATCACCTCGACCTTCGAAACGCGCCGCTCGTCTGCCTCGCGCACGACGAACTCGAGCCCGGCCTCGCTGTGCTGCGCCCCGGGCCGCGGGAGGCAGCCCAGCCGCTCCACGAGGAAGCCGCCCACCGAGTTGTAGTCGCCGTCCTCCGGCAGCGCCGTGCCCAGGTAGCGCCCGAGATCGGCGATCGGGACGGTCGCGTCGACCAGCAGCCGACCCTCGCCGAGATCGACGATGGGGGCGTCCTCGGCGTCGTGCTCGTCGCGGATGTCGCCGACGATCTCCTCGAGCACGTCCTCGAGCGTCACGACGCCGGCCGTCCCACCGAACTCGTCGAGGACGACCGCCATGTGCATGCGCCGTGCTCGAATCTCGCGCAGCACGGCGGCGGCGCTCTGCGACTCCGGCACGAACATCACCGGGGCGCGGAGGAGCTCGCGGAGCGAGACGGAGGCCGGACTGCCCTCGAGCGCCGCGCGCGTGAGATCCTTGACGTGCAGGACCCCGATCACGTTGTCGATGCTGCCCTCGTATACGGGGTAGCGTGAGTGCCCGATCGCGGCCGCACGGATCACGACGTCGGCGCCGGGGGTGCGCACCTCGAACGCCTCGATCCGCATGCGCGGCACCATGACCTCGCCAGCCGTCACGTCGCGCAGCTCCAGCAGGTTTCGGATCATCTCCGACTGCTCCGGATCCAGCGCGCCCGCCTCCACGCCCTCGTTGACGACGTGCTCGACCTCGGACTCCGCCACGCCCGGGGGCACCTCGGTCGGACGCCTGACGCTGCGGCCGACGAGCGAGCCCACCCAGGCGAGCGGCGCCGCCACCGGCGCCACGAGCAGCTCGAGCGGCCGCAGCACGCGGAGGACGAGCGGCGCCGAGCGATCCGCGGTGCGCTCGGCGATCGCGATCATCACCTCGGCCGGGATCCCGTACAGCCCGAGCGCGCCGAGCACCGCGAGCCAGGGCCGGGCGGCCCCGAAGGTCGGCGGGAGCGCGTCGACCACGACGAGCGCGCTCAGGGCGATCCCCGTCACGCGCAGGACCATCCAGCGTGACTCGATGCTGTTCTGGTGCTGGAGGTAGCGGTCGACCGCGTCCCGCGCGCTGCCCGACAGGTTGTCGCGCAGCGCCGTGAGGCGAGCCTGCGGCAGCGCGCCCACGGCCGCGCTGGCGGCGGCGAAGGCGGCGGCGCCGAGCGCCGGCGCGAGCGCGAGCCCCACGCCGAGCGAGCTGGCTGGTGACGAATCCAAGGCGGTGACCGGGGGCGGCGCCCCCAGCCGCCGCAACCTAGCCGACTCGCCCGGCCGCGCGCAACTGACGGCGGCGGGCGGCCGAGCAGACGTCCATGACCATCGGCGCCACCGGCTCGCGCAGCGCTGGGGTCGCGGTCGCACCTTGCGCCGCGCCCGGCCGGAAAAACGTCACCAATTGCGGGGTGTTCGGCGCGCTCGTGCGCCCGCCGCCGCGGCCCGACCCCGCCGCGCGGTGTCGTGGGTCGCCGCCCGCGTCGGCCGAAGCGGCGCCCGACGCGTCCGGCGCCGCGGCGGGGTCGCCGGGGGAGAGGGGCACGCGACGAGCCGCCGGCCGTCGTGGCGACGACCACGAGCCCGAGCGCGAGCTGCCCGAGCGCATCGAGCCGTTCGAGCTGGCGCTCGCGCCGCTCACGACCGACCGCGCGCCGCCGGCGCTGCGCGCCGCCCCGGTGGCGACGGCGGCGCCCGCGCCGCCCGTGGTCGATCTGGGCGCCGTGGTGCCGAGGCTCGTGCGGCGGCTCGCCTGGGGCGGGGATGGGCGCCGCGGCGCCGCGCGCATCGAGGTCGGGGCCGGCGCGCTCGGGGGCTCGACGATCACCGTCCAGGCGGACGGCGAGGAGGTCGCGCTCGATCTCGACCTCGCGCCCGGGATCGACGCCGCGCCCGTCGAGGCGCGGCTGCGCGAGCGGCTCGCCCGGCGCGGCGTGCGGCTCGGCTCGGTGACCGTCCGCTGACGGTCGCGCGGCTACTTCAGTCGGTGGCGCCGTCCGGCGGCGCCGCGGCGCCCGCCGCGGTGAACCCGCGCAGCACGCGGTACCCGTCCGGGGTCGCCTCTCCGATCGCGACCAGCTGTCCGTCGCCCGACGTCCACGCGGCGGCACCCGGCGGCGGCGCGACCTCGAAGTCCGCTGCGACGAGTCGCTTCCCGTCGCGCGCTCGCGCCACGGCGTCCGCGACGAGCCGCGCGCTCGGGAGCGCGCGAGCCGCCAGCGCGGCGAGCGGCAGCAGGGGAGGAGCCCCGACCGGCGGCCACGCGATCGCCTCCGCGAGCCCAAACGGTCCGCTCGCGAGCCGCCGCAGCGTGACGACGTGCGCCGGTGCTCCGAGCCGCGCTCCGAGGTCCCGCGCGAGCGCCCTGACGTAGTAGCCCTTCGACGCCGTGACGAGGAGGTCGACCTCGAGCCCGGCGCTTCCGACGAGCTCGAGCCCGTAGACCGTGACCGCGCGCGCGCCGAGCGCGAGCGGCTCGCCGGCGCGAGCGGCCCGATGGGCGCGTACTCCGCCCACGCGCACCGCGCTGAAGTCCGGCGGGACCTGAGCGGTACGCGCACGCTCGCCGGCGAGCGCCGCGTCCAGGTCGACGGAATCGAGCCACGTCGCCGGCAGGTCGCTCGTCTCGACGATGGCTCCCGCGGCGTCGAGCGTGTCGGTCGCCACGCCGAACCGCACGCGCACCGCGTACTCCTTCGAATGCCCCGTGAGGTAGGGCGCGAGCTTCGTGGCCTCGCCGACGAGCACCAGGAGGACGCCCGTGGCGGCGGGATCCAGCGTCCCGGCGTGGCCGACGCGGCGGGTGTGGAGCGCGCGTCGCGTGCCGGCCACGATATCGTGGCTCGTCGGCCCCGCCGGCTTGTCGACGACCCAGCCGCCGCACGGCGGGACGGGCGGCGGGACGCGCGGCTCGGGAGCTCCGCCGGTCACCCGAACCAGATGCTGCGGCGGCGGCGGAGCAGCTCATCGACCATCGACTGGATCGTCCCCCGCACGCGCTCCGCGAGCCGTCCGACGAGCAGATCGTCATCTGCGGCCTCGGGGCCGTAGCCCTCCACCGAGATCGGCTCACCAAAACGGATCCGCCACTT
Source organism: Polyangiaceae bacterium (assembly GCA_020846005.1). GTDB lineage: Bacteria > Myxococcota_A > Polyangia > Polyangiales > Polyangiaceae > JADLEQ01. Next base: position 75,266 of record JADLEQ010000022.1, on the reverse strand, counting down.
CGTCGGCGCCGGGAGCAGGCCGAGCGGGCCGAGGAGCGGGAACGTCGGCGTCACGGGGAGATAGGGGAGCCCCGTCACCTTCACCAGGTGCTCCACTCGGTAGAGGAGCGGGTTGGCCTCCTCGGCCCCGACGACCGCGCAGGGGACGAGCGGGGTGCGCGTGCGCAGGCACAGCCGGATGAAGCCGCCACGCCCGAAGCGCTGCAGGCGGTACCGATCCCCGAAGAGCTTCCCGCTCCCCTTGAGCCCCTCCGGGAACACCGCGACGAGGGACTCCTTGCGCAGGAGCCGCTCGGCGTTCTCCTGGCAGGCGCGCACGGCGCCGAGGCGGCTCATCATCACGCCGACGAACGGCAGGTAGTAGACGAAGTCCTCGGCCAGCCAGCGCAGCTCCCTCGCGCCGAGCTCTCGCCGAACGGCCGTGCGGAGCATCGCGCCGTCGAGCGGGAGCGTCCCCGAGTGGTTCGCGACGACGAGGCACCGGCCGCTCGGTGGTAGGTGCTCGACGCCGGACGTCTCGGCGCGAAACCAGCGCGAGTAGAGGAAATCGAGGACGGGACGGAAGCTCGCCTCGTAGACGGTGTCGAGGCCGAACTCGTCGACCTCCTCGGAGCGATTCCGGAGCCCGGTGCGCCCCCACTGGCGCGCGTAGAACTTGCTCCGCACCACCGCGCTGAGGTCCTCGAGCGGCGGGCGCGCGTCGCCAGCGGCGGGCACCTCCGCGGCGGGTGCCTCTGCGGCGATCGGGCGGGGCGGGCTCGCGTCCGCATCGTCCTCGACCGCGCCCGCGCTCCGGATCATGTGATCGAGGCGCGCCTCCAGCGCTCGGATCTCGGCCTCGACGTCCCCGGGGTCGACGCCGGTCGGACCGGGGCGGAGCGACGGGATCCCGTCGAGCTGCGACTCCTGTTCGTCGGGCGGGAACATCCGGGAACCGACGCCCAGCACGAGCGACTCCGTGTCCCAGTCGTCGTCCGGATCGGCGTCGTCCGCCGCGTCGAGGAGGGGGTCCGGGGGGCTCGTCGCCGGAGGCGGCGCCATCGCGTCGCGCGGCGCAGGCACGGCCGGTGACGGCGTGGCGGCCGGGGCGGGGGGCGCTCCGCTCGGCGACGGGTCGTGCGGCGGCTCCTCCGGGCCGTCGCTCGGCGCGCGAGGCGGAGTGGGGCCCGGCCTCGCCGGGCGCGCCACCGCGCGCGCGGGGGTCGCGGCGCGGCTCTTGGGCTTCGGCTTCGCCTTGGGCTTGGCCCGGCTCGGCGGCTTGCGGCCGGTGGTCATTGGGGGGCCTCCGCGAGCAGGTGGGCCTCGCGCAGGTGGAGCGCGCTCGCGAAATCCAGCAGAGCCTCACGCGTGGTGTAGAGCGGCACGAACCCGAGCCCGTCTCGGGCGCGATCGCCGTCGGCCACGCACACGTACTGCAGGTAGTCCAGGAACCCGGCGGGGGCCTCGCCCACGCCCGCGAGCCAGAGGGTGCTCGCGAGCGTGCCGAGCACCGAGCGGGGCAGGGGGACGCCCCGGCGGCCGGCGAGCTTGATGACGGTCGTGAGCGGCAGCACCCCGGATCCGACGACGTTGAACACCCCGGGCGCGTCGCGGTCGACCGCGAGCTTGAACGCCGCGACGGCGTCCGCCTCGTGCACGAACTGCCACAGCGGATCGAACCCGAGGACGGTCGGGACCACCTCTCGGCCGAGGTAGCGGGTGAGGTAGTTGCTGACCGTCGGCCCGAGCAGCGCGGCAGTCCGCAGCACCGTCACGCACCGCCCGCTCCCAGGCCGCCCGAAGCGCACCGCCTCGGTCTCCGCCTCGATCTTGTCCGCGAAGAATGCCGCGCTCCGATCGGCGCGCAGCGGGTGGCGTTCGGAGAGGAAGTTGGGGTTGGTCGGGTGCGCACCGTAGAGCAGCGTCTGGCTCCACAGCACGAGCTTGCGGACGTTCGTTCGCCGGCAGGCGTTCAAAGCATGCATCGTGCCGACGCTCTCCAACTCGTGCGCCCAGGCGACGGCGTGCGTCGGCGACTCGAGGAAGGCCAGGTGCACCAGGGTGTCGACGCGCTCCGACCCGAAGATCTCGCCCGCGCGGTCCTCTGCGGTCGGGTGTGTGAGGTCGAGCTCGTAGGCCCGCGTCTTGGCGCCGGCCGTCTTCGGGCTGGAGGTGTCGAGCGCGACGATCCGGGTGATCCGCGGGTCCTCCTCCAGCAGGCCGATGAGGTGCGCCCCGAGGAAGCTCGCCGCCCCGGTGACCGCGACGTTGCGCGCCCGGGTGGTCCCGACGAGCGTCGTGTCGGGCCGCGGCGGCGGCGAGCTGGGCGGTCCGGCGCCGGGCATCCGCGGGGGACGCTAGAGAAACGTCGGGCGGAAGGAAAGCCCCACCCGGCAAGACGTTGCGGCCGTTTCACCCGGGTCCGCGCCCGCGCGGACGAGCCCAACCCCAGCAACAACCCCAGCAACAACCCCAGCAACAACCCAGCCGACCGAACCCCGGGCGACCTAGCCTACATCACCCCCCATCGGTGCACCCACTCCCCACGCTCCGCCACCAGAGAAATGTGGCTCTTCGTGCGCCTCGCCCCTCGCGGCGCGGGGGGCGGCGAGCTACGCTAGTGACAGCATGGCCCACGTGCAGCCTGCGACGAGCAGCCGGCCCCCGGCGGGCGGGGTGCTGGGAGGCTACGAGCTGCTCGAGCGCCTCGGCGCGGGCGGGATGGCCGAGGTCTGGGTCGCGCGGCGGCGCGGTCCACACGGCTTCGTCAAGCGCGTGGCGATCAAGCGGATCCTCCCGCAGCTCGCGCGGGACGCGCGGTTCGTGGAGATGTTCTGCGACGAGGCGCGGGTGTACGCGGCGCTCGCCCACCCGAACCTCGTCCAGATCCTCGATTTCGGCGAGGCGGACGGCGAACTCTACATGGCGCTCGAGTACGTGGGTGGGCCGAGCGTGGCCCGGCTGCTCCGGCTCGTCGGGGCGCGCAGTGGGCGGGTGCCGCTGGAGGCCGCGTGCTTCATCGCGCGCGAGGTGCTGCGCGGGCTGCACGCGGCGCACTCGGCCGTCGACGATCGCGGCCGCCCGCTCGGCCTCGTGCACCGCGACGTCTCGCCGGGCAACGTGCTCATCGGCCGCGCGGGAGAGGTCAAGCTCACTGATTTCGGCATCGCGCGCGGCGCCTTCATCGAGCGGCGGACGTGCCCCGGCGAGATGAAGGGCAAGCTCGGCTACATGTCCCCGGAGCAGGTCGTGGGAAGCGAGGTCGATCCCCGGACGGACCTCTTCAGCGCGGGGGTCGTCCTCGCCGAGCTGTGCCTCACGCGGCCGCTGTTCGCCGGGCGCTCCGAGCTCGAGATCCTGACCCGGATCCACCGAGTGGACCTCGGGGTGCTCGAGCGGCACGGAGGCTCCCTGCCGGAGCGGCTCCGCGCGATCCTCGTCCGCGCCCTGCAGCGCAGCGCCGATCGGCGCTTCGGCTCCGCTGGCGAGATGCTCTCCGAGCTCGAGAGCTTCGCGGGCGACGCCGGGCTCGACCTCGACGAGGCGACGCTCGCGCCGTGGCTCGCGGCCGTGGGTGCACTGCCGTCGTCGAGCGGCGTGCAGGAGGCCGTCCGCCCCGTCGCCGAGCCGCCGCCGCGGCCCGCGCCCGCGCCCGCGCCCCGCGCGTCGCTGCCGACCCTGCCCGATGTCCCGCCCGAGGACGGCGGCGCGCCGGGGTGGGAGGCGACCGTCGAGCGGGTTCGCGCGCCGGCCCTGCTCTACTCGATCGCTCGGTCGAGGAGATCGGCGCGCATCGAGGCGTCGGCGGGGGGCGAGACGGTCGCGGTTCGCGTCGCGGACGGCGCGCTGCTCGGCGAGCCGCGCGAGGCGGTCGCCGCGCTCGCGCGCTGGCTCGGCTGGCCGTCCGCCGAGGTGCGCCTGTTCCTCGACGACGCGGACGCCGTCCCCCGGCGCGGCGGGGAGCCTTTCGCGGCGATCGTCACGCGCGGCGTGCGCGCCGCGTGGGCCGCGGCCGACCTTGCGGCGACGTTGGGCCCGTACGCCCAGGAGCGCGTCGCCAGCGTCATGCCCCGCTGGTCCGACCCGCGCCGGCTCGGGCTGGTCGGCGGCGAGCTACCGTCGCTCGAGCTGTGCGCCGGGGCGTCGAGCCTCGGTCGCGCCGTCGCTCAGCTCGAGGCGCGGGGGGTCGCCTCGAGCGCCGAGGCGATGCGCGCGGTGTTCGTGGGGCTGAGCGCCGGGCTGCTCTCCGTCCGCGGCTGGCGGCGCACCGCCTGAGCGCGGCCGGCGCGCGCCGGCCGCCCCGCGACCCTCAGCGGAGGTCGAGCCGCAGGATCGGGTACGGGTCGTAGCCGGCGGCGGCCCGGAACCCGGCGCTCGTGAACACCGACCAGGGTCCCATCATCAGCAGCTCGTCGGGCACCTCGCCCGTGCGGTGCGGGAAGGCCTCGATCGCGCGCGCGCCGGCCGCCCGCGCTGCGGCGATCGCGCCCGCGACGAGCCGTCGCGACACGCCCTGGCGCCGGTACGCGGGCTCGACGAGCAGGCACCCGACGACCATCACCCCGTCCCGGTCCCCAGGGTACCCTGGGAGGCCAGCGTACGGGCGCCGCTGGTGCAGCTTCGGGAGGGCGAGCGCGGGCGCGAGCTTGAGCCAGCCGACGATCGCCGCGTCGGGCGTTCGCGCCACCACGCCGCTCGCGTCCGACGCGCCGTGCGCCAGGGCGTCGAGCAGCTCTTCACGGTTGCGCTCCGGCGCCCGGGCGCAGCGCTCCTGCCAGGCGTTCTTGTCGCCGGCGAAGTGCCAGTACCTGCAGAAGCACGAGCACCCCGCCCGATCGAACAGCGCGACGAGCGCGGCGCCGTCGGTCCCCGCGACCGGACCGACGACGAGTTCGCCGCCCATCACGGCGTCGCCGCCCGCTCGACGGCGGCGGCCAGCGCGAGGAGGCGCTCCTCCTCGAGCGGGGGCGCCACGAGCTGCAGTCCCACCGGGAGCGCGGGGCGGTCGCCGGTGGGCCGCGTGGGCCGCGAGGGCACGCTCAGGGCCGGCAGCCCGGCGAGGCTGGGCGGGAGGGTCAGCGCGTCCGCAAGATACATCGAGAGCGGGTCGTCGAGGCGCTCGCCGAGCCGGAACGCCGGGACCGGGCTCACGGGCGCCGCGATCGCGTCCACCGAGGCGAACGCGCGGACGAAGTCCTCGCGGATCAGCGTCCGAGCGCGCTGCGCGCGCAGGTAGTACGCGTCGTAGTAACCCGCGCTGAGGACCCATGTCCCGAGGAGGATGCGGCGCTTGACCTCGGCGCCGAAGCCGCGCGAACGGGTAGCGGCGTGCAGCGCCGCGATCCCGCCAGCGGGCGGCTCGACGCGCAGCCCGAAGCGGACGCCGTCGAGCCGGGCGAGGTTGCTCGACGCCTCGGCCGCCGCGATGACGTAGTACGTCGCCACGGCGAGGCGGGTGCTCGGGAGCGACACGTCGACGATCTCGCAGCCGGCCCGGCCGAGCTGAGCGAGGCCCTCGCGGAACGACGCCTCCACCTCGGGCTCGAGCCCGGTCTCCAGGTACTCTCGCGGGACCCCGACGCGGAGCCCCGCCACCTCGCGCCCGCAAGCGGCCACGTAGTCGCCCGCGCGCGCGTCGAGCGAGGTGGAGTCGAGTGGATCGTGGCCGGCGACCACCGCGAGCAGCAGCGCCGCGTCCTCCACCGTGGCGGCGAGCGGTCCCACGCAATCGAGGCTCGACGCGAAGGCGACGAGCCCCCGGCGCGACACCCGCCCGTAGGTCGGCTTGATCCCCACGACGCCCGTGAACGACGCCGGCTGGCGGATCGAGCCACCGGTGTCGCTCCCGAGCGCCAACGGGGCCAGCCCCGAGGCGACGGCCGCCGCGCTCCCTCCGCTCGATCCGCCCGCGGTGCGCGTCGGGTCGGCGGGGTTGTGCGTGGCGCCGAACGCGCCGTGCTCGGTCGAGGATCCCATCGCGAATTCGTCGAGGTTCGCCTTGCCGAGCACGATGGCGTCGGCGGCGCGCAGGCGGGCGACGGCCTCGGCGTCGTAGGGCGGGCGCCAGCCGGTCGCGGGCGTGCCGTCGCGGGTGAGGATCCTCGACGCGCACGTCGTCGGCGCGTCGATCGTGCACAGGGCGTCCTTCACCACGACCGGGACGCCGGCGAGCGTCCCGAGCGGCTCGCCGGCGGCGCGGCGCGCGTCGAGCCGAGACGCCGCGGCGAGCGCGGTGTCTCGCGCGACGTAGAGCAGCGCGCCCAGCTCGGCGTGGCGATCGCAGCGGGCGAGCGCCTCACGTGTGATCTCCACCGCAGAGCGCCGCCCGCCGCGGACGTCCGCGGCGATGCGGGACGCGGAGGACGCCGCGCCCGTCATTCGGTCACGAACTCGGGGACCGCGAACGCAGACTCCGCCTGTCGCGGGGCCTCCGCGAGCGCGACCTCACGGTCCAGGCAGGGGAGCGGCGCGTCGGGGCGCAGCGGCAGCGTGGCGCCGGGCGCGTGCGCTGTCGGGGGCACGGCCTCCAGCGGCAGCGCACCGATCTCGTCCACGTACGCGACGATCCGCTCGAGATCGCGCACGAGACCCTCGAGCTCCGAGTCGGAGAGCTCGATCCGCGCCAGGCGAGCGACGCGCGCGACCGTCTCGCGGTCCAGGCTCATGCCGGGTCGACCTAGGCCCAGACCCACCAAAATGCTAGGACGAGGCCGTGATCGACCGGCCACTGGGCGCCGCCGCCGGCGGTTGGGGGCCGCCCCCCGGCGGCGGCGCACCCGGCGGCTTCGGCCCACCCGGCGGGTTCACCCCGCCTGGCGGCGGCGGCCCGCCGGCCAAGCCGATCACCGGGGGCCCGCAGACGATGGCGCTGCACGCGATGACGATCGAGCCGGCGACCGGACTCCCCCGTGGGGAGAAGCCCCCGGCGACGACGTCGGCCGTGCTCTCGCTCGTGTGCGGGCTGCTCCTGTGCCTCGGCCCGGTCGCGGGGCTCACCGCGATCGTGGCAGGACTCGTCGCGCGCGCCGCCGTGCGGCGGGAGCCTGCCACGAACGGCGGCGCCGGGATCGCGCTCGCGGGGATCCTGCTCGGCGTCGCCAACCTGGTCGGGTGGAGCCTGTTGGCGCTCGGCTGGGCGCTCAGCGCGCTCGGCTGAACGCCTGAGCACGCGCGGTTGAACATCCGAGCAAGATCGCGCGCCGCGACGCGAGCGCGCAACTGCGCGCACGCGCGGGACGACCTGACGTGCCAAGGAGCATTGCCTCGCGTGGACACTACCGAGTATCGTGGCGTGGCGCGCCCGGCCTCGCGCGCCCGCCGTTCGGTCCGGCGGGCCGCCTCCGGGACGGCGGAGCGCGAGAGCAGCGTGAGAACTCGAGAGTTCGAGGACGGCGTCATCGTACCTGGGACGAGGTATCTCGTCCGCGGGCTGGTGGGTGTGGGCGGCATGGGGTCGGTCTACGAGGTCGAGCACGTCGAGCTCGGCAAGCGCTTCGTGTTGAAGGCGCTGCTCCGGGAGCTCGCGCCGCGCGAGGATCTCGTTGCGCGCCTGCGGACGGAGTGGCGTGCGCTCGCCCGGCTGGAGCACCCGTGCATCGTCGCGGTGACGGACGCGGGGACCACCGCCGATGGCGTGCCGTTCTACGTGATGGAGCGGCTCGAAGGCGAGACGCTCTCGGCGCGCCTGCGCCGCCTCCCGCCGCTGTCCCTCGCCGAGGCGCTCGACACCGCCGCCGGGCTGCTCGAGGGTCTCGCGGCGGCCCACGAGATCGGGATCGTGCACCGGGACGTGAAGCCCGCGAACGTCTTCCTGCTCGCGCAGGGAGGCGTCAAGGTGCTGGATTTCGGCGTCGCCAAGGTGCTGCACGGCACGGCCGCCGTCGTCACGGCGCGAGGGATCGCCGTCGGGACACCGCGGTACATGTCGCCCGAGCAGGTGCGTGGGGACCGCGTCGACGGCCGCGCCGACCTCTACGCGGTCGGGCTGCTCTTGTTCGAGATGATCGGCGGGCGAGGCCCGTTCGACGACATCCGCGACACCAACGAGCTGCTCCTCGCTCACGTGGGCCGCGCGGCGCCGCGGCTGGGGACCATCGCCGCCGGAGTCCCGCGTGAGGTCGACGAGATCGTCGCGAGCCTGCTCGCGAAGGAGCCGGCGGAGCGCCCGGCGCGCGCGCGGGAGGTGGGCGAGCGCCTGCGCCGGCTGGCGGCGCGCTACGCGACGACGTCGTCCACCGACGCGCTGACGGCGGTCGCGCGCTACGACGCGCCGACGCTGCACGTCCGCCGTGCCGCGGGGGCCCCCCACGCGAGCGGCCGGGACGCGGGGGCGCCGGGCCCGAGCACGACCGCGCCCGGGACGCCGACGCGCGCCGAGGTCCCGCGTGGGGCCACGCTCCGCCTCGACGACGCGAGCGAGCTCGAGAGCGCTCCCACCGATCCGATGAGCGCGCCGCCCGAGAGCCCGGCGCTGCGAACGCCGAGCGGGACCACCCAGCCGCTCGGAGAGCGGCAGCGCACCCAGCGCCTCGACGAGCTCGCGCCGGCGCCCGGTCCGTTCGACGAGGCGACCCGGACGTCCGTCCCGGCGCCCGACGGCGCCAGCCGGACCCCGCCGCCCGTGGTCGCGCGCCCGGCGCAGCGCGACGCGGCGGCGCCGGCGTCGCCCCTCGTTCGGCGGGTGGGCTTCGCGGCCGCGATCCTCGGCGCCGCGATCGCCGGCGCGCTCCTCGCCCTCGGCGCGATCGGGTCCGGGGCCGCGGCGCCGGCGCCGGCCACGGGTGGGATCGGCACGAGCGCCGCGGCCGTCGTGTCGGTGGCGGCTCCGCCGGTCGTCGCGCCGCCGGCCGCGGTTTCGCCGGTCCCCTCCGCTGCGCCGGCGGCTGGTCCCGAGGTGGTGGCCGCGCCGCCGCCGTCGGCCGCCCCGCGGAAGGCCAAGCCGCCGGGCCGCCAGCCGGTGCGGCCCGTCGCGCCCGCACCGCCGACCCCCGCGGCGATCCCCCACGGGCTGCCCGGGTCGGGGCTCTGAGCCGGGCTCGGGCAGCCCGACTTGCCGGCCGCCGCGCGGTAGGGTAGACGCTCGCCCCCCGCGGATCTTCGCGGATACACCCCACGCCCCCCATCAGCGCGTCCGACCGGGACCGGTGTCGCGAATCAGCGCGGCTCCCCGGAGGGCGGGGCGGAGGAACAACCGGAGCCAGCGCCCACATGACCGAAGTCACCATCGAGACCGAACCCACCCAGTCCGTCACCGAGATTTCCCGCACGGCGCTGCTCGCCGGCGAGCGCGCGGTCGCCCTCGGCGCCGGCCAGGAGCTCCCCCGCCCGGAGCGCGACACCGCGCAGCCACTGACCGTCCGGGATCTCTTCGAGGCGGGCGTGCACTTCGGCCACCAGACGAAGCGCTGGAACCCGAAGATGAGCACGTTCATCTACGGGGCGCGGAGCGGCGTGCACATCGTCGACCTCGATCAGACGGCGCGCCTCTTCAAGCGGGCGTTCGATTTTCTGGCCGAGACGGTCGCGCGCGGTGGCCACGTCCTCTTCGTCGGGACGAAGCGCCAGGCGCAGGCGATCGTGCAGGAAGAGGCGGCGCGGGCCGGTCAGTTCCACGTCACCAACCGCTGGCTCGGCGGCACGCTCACCAACTTCCGCACGATCAAGGGCGGGCTCGAGCGCCTCCGTACCATCGAGCGGATGCGCGAGGACGGCACGTACGAGCAGATCCCGAAGAAGGAGACCGTCCAGCTCGAGAAGGAGCGGGCTCGCCTGGAGAAGTACATCGGCGGCCTGAAGGGCATGGGCTCGCTCCCGTCGGCGGTGTTCATCATCGACCCCGCGCAGGAGGGGATCGCCGTCCGCGAGGCGCGGCGCCTCCAGGTGCCGATCGTCGCGATCACCGACACCAACTGCGACCCGGACCTCATCGACTACGTCATCCCCGGCAACGACGACGCGATCCGCTCGATCCGTCTCATCACGGCCGCGGTCGCCGACGCGTGCCTCTTCGGTGCGTCCAGGCGTCGCGAGCACTCCGCTGGTCGAGACCGCGGTGAGGGCGGCGGCTCCGGCGGCGGCGGGCGAGAGACGGTCGTCTACCAGTCCAGCCGGCGCTCCGCGTCGTAGGTCCACCGCCCTCCCTGATCGCGTGCGCCCGCGCCGGCCTCCGGCGCGAGGCGCCGAACCGTTCTCCAACCCAGAGGTAGCGTCCCATGAGCCAGATCAACATGAGCCAGGTCAAGGAGCTGCGCGAGCGCACCCAGGCCGGCCTGAACGACTGTCGCAGCGCGCTGCAAGAGGCAGCGGGCGACATGGAGAAGGCCGTCGAGATCATCTTGAAGAAGGGCCTCGCCAAGAGCGCGAAGCGCGCAGGCGCCGTCGCCACCGAGGGCGTGGTCGCGGCGCGCGTCGCGGCGGACGCCCGGAGCGGCGTGATCGTCGAGGTGAACATCCAGACGGACTTCGCCGCGCGGAACGAGGACTTCCTGCGGTTCGTCGAGCTCGTGGTGACGGCGGCCGAGTCGGCGAGGGCCGGCGGGGACCTCACCGCGGCGCCGAACCCGCAGGGGCCCGGCACGATCGAGGACGCGCGCGCCGCGCTGGTCGGTCGCCTCGGCGAGAACGTGACGATCCGTCGCTGGGACCGCATCGACCTCGACCGGTCCGGCAAGGTGCATGCGTACGTGCACCTCGGCGGCAAGGTGGGCGCGCTCCTCGCGGTCGGCACCGCCACGCCGGAGGCGGCGGGGCACGAGGCGGTGAGCAAGTTCATCGACGACACCGCGATGCAGATCGCCGCCATGGCGCCCATCTCCGTCGGCCGCGACGACGTGCCCGCCGAGGCGAAGGCGAAGCAGGCGGAGATCTACCTCGGCCAGCTCGCCGAGGAGGGGAAGACGCCCGAGGACAAGCGCCCGAAGATCGTCGAGGGCAAGGTCCAGAAGTGGCTCAAGGAGGTGTGCCTCCTTGAACAGCAGAGCGTGCTCGAGCCGGAGAAGACGGTCGAGCAGCTCCGCGCGGAGGTCGCCAAGGCCCTCGGCGGCGACTTCGTCGTCCTCCGATTTGCCCGCTTCGAGCGCGGTGAGGGCATCCAGAAGCCCTCCGGGCCCGATTTCGCCGACGAGGTCGCGCGGATGGCGGGCGGCTGAGCCGCTTGGCGCGCGGGGAGGCCGCCCGGCCGGTCCCGCGCGGCTCGTGCTAGGCTGTCGGACATGGCTCGCAGCTCGCGGGTGGTGTCGGCGGCGGCCATGTTCGCGATCGCGGCGGCGTGTGGCGAAGCGGCGGTGGGGTCCGGCGAGCAGCCGTTCGGAGGCGGCAGCGCCGGTACGGGCTCCGACGCCGGCGGATCGGGCGGGGGTGGCGTTGGCGGCGGCGGCGGGTTCGCGGCGGCCGGGAGCGCCTGCGCCTCGGCGAGCGACTGCGCCGCCGGTGAGGCGTGCTCGGTCGCGGGTGTGTGCATCCCGTCGGGGACGTGCGCCGTCTCCGGCGACTGTGGCGCCGGGACGTTCTGCGGCGCGACGCGCGTCTGCCTCGCGGACGGCACCTGCGCAAGCGACGCCGACTGCGACCAGAGCGGGGGCTTCATCTGCGACCTCGCGGCGGCCGCGTGCGCACCGGGCGGCGGCTGCGGCGCGGAGGAGTTCTCGATCGAGCGCGTGCAGCCGAACCTGCTCATCGTCCTCGACCGGTCGTGCAGCATGCGGCGCAAGATCCCTGTGCTCTCCAAGTGGGAGGTCGCGGTGGACGCCATCGTGACGCTCACGACGGCCCACGCCACGGACATCCGCTGGGGGCTGAACCTCTTCCCCGACACGACGCCGCCCGAGTGTGAGCAGGCGGCGAGCGCCGTCCCGCTCGGGGCCGGGAGCGCACCCACGATCCAGAGCCTCCTCGGCGCTTCACTCACGCTGACGGACGTGAACTATCCGGACGGCCCGTGCGTCACCAACATCGACACCGCCGTGCAGCAGGCCTCGCAGGACACCGCGCTCGCCGACCCCACTCGCAAGAGCTTCGTGCTGCTCCTCACGGACGGTAAGCAGGCGGGCTGCAACCTCGCGGGCGGTGACCTGGGCACCGAGCAGCTCCTCGGCTCGATGTTCTCGACCGGCGTGGCGACGTTCGTGGTGGGCTTCGGCGACGAGGTCGACCCGGCGCAGATGAACCGCTTCGCCGACGCGGGCGGGATGCCGCGCAGCGATCCGACGACCCGCTACTATCAGGCGGACGACGCAGCGACGCTGGACGCGGCGCTCGCGACCATCGCGAGCAGCGTGGTGAGCTGCGACTACGCGCTCGGCGGCGTGCCTCCGGATCCGAGCCAGCTGTTCGTCTTCTTCGACGCGCAGAAGCTCCCGCGTGATCCGAGCCACCAGTCCGGCTGGGACTACGACCCCACGACGAACCGCGTCAGCTTCCACGGGGACGCCTGCGATCGCCTCGAGGCCGGGACGGTCGCGGACGTCGACGTGGTGTTCGGCTGCGACGAGCCCACGCCTTCGTGAGCCGATGAGCGCGAACCGACCGAGCTCCGGGCTCTTGCCGGACGGCTTCCGCTGGGGCGTGGTCGGCGCCGGCGCGTGGGGCGCTCGCGTCGCGGACGCGATCTCCGGGCTCGACGGGCACGCGCTGCGCGCGGTGTACGACGTGGATCTGGCGCGGGGGCGCGGCGTCGCCGAGCGGCACGGCGCGGTCGTCGCGACCACGGTCGAGGGGCTCGCCGCGGTCGGGGTCGACGCCGCGGTCGTGGCCACTCCGCCCGCCTCTCACGGCGCCGTCGGGCTGCGCCTGCTCGTCGCCGGCGTCTCTGCGCTGGTCGAGAAGCCCCTCACCCACGCGGCGGCGCGGGAGCTCGTGCAGGCCGCGCGGCGCACCGGGCACCGAGTCGGCGTGGGACACCAGCTCCTTCACCACGAGGCGATCGCGCGCCTGCGCGCCCTGCTCGCGAGCGGCGCGCTCGGGGAGGTACGGCGCGCGGAGGCCTACCGCCTCGCGCCGACGACGCGATCGAGCCTCGACGCGTGGTGGGAGCTCGGGCCGCACGACGTGGCGGTCGTCTGTCACCTGCTCGGCTCGGCGCCCGAGGCCGTGCGCGTCCGCGCGCAGAGCGCGGGGGCGAGCGCCGTGGTGGCGGAGCTCACGTGGCGCAGCGGCGCCCGGGCCGAGCTCCGCGCCAGCTACGTGCACCCGACTCGGGAGCGACGCCTCGTGCTGTCGACCGAGGCGGGCCCCGTCGAGTTCTGCGAGGACGCCGCCGGGGATGCGCTCACGCTGCCGCCCGGCGTGCGCGGGATCTCGCCCGACGCCGACGCTGGGCGACCGCTGCAGCGAGAGCTGTGCGCGTTCGCGCGCGCCGTCGCCCACGGGGGAGCGCTCCTCGGCGGGGAGGAGGACACCCTGCTCGCCGCGGCGGTGCTCTCCAGCGGCGCCGAGTCCTTGGCGCGCGGGGGCGGGTGGCGCGCGGTGCGGCGAGCCGCGCGCGGCGCGCTGGCGGAGGCGGAGGTCGTGACGCCTCAGTAGCCGCGCTTGCGGCGCGGGGCGGGGTAGTCGGGCACGGCGCGGTCGAGCGCGTCGAGCGCCGCCTGGAGCCGGGCGCGCGTCTCGGCGTCCTGCTCGGCGAGGTCGGTGCGCTCCGTGGCATCGCGGGCGAGGTCGTAGAGCTCCGGGCGAGGGCTCGACTCGGTGACGATGAGCTTGGAGTCGCCGCGGACGAGCGCGCGCCGGCGCGGGGACTGGTCGGTGTAGGGCATGTCGATCACCACGTCGCGCGGCGGTACGACCTCGCCGCGGAGCTCGGGCACCAGGCTCGCTCCGCGGAACGTCTCCGGCAGCGGGACGCCGAGGAGCTCCGCCAGCGTCCGCGCGAGATCGAGGTGGCTCCGGCGGGCCGCGAGCGTCCGCGGCGCGAGCCAAGGCGCATGGAACAGCAGCGGGACGCGGACCGTCACCTCGTAGAGGAGGAAGCCGTGCTCGAAGTATCGGGGCTTCTCCCCGAACGCCTCGCCATGGTCTGCGGTGAGCACGACCAGGGTGTCGTCCCGGAGGGGAGACGCGGCCAGGGTGTCCAGCACGCGCCCCACCTGGCGGTCCGTGAACGCGATCTCGGTCTCCCAGCGGCGTTTCAGGGCGGCTCCCGTCGCGTCGAGCTCGATCCCCGGGGGGACCGGCGGCGCGGCGGGCGCGTCGAGCCGCACCTCGCGGTGCGGCACGTAGTCGAAGTGCGGGTCCATGAAGTGCACCCAGAGGAAGAGCCGCCGCGCGGCGGGATCGCGCGCGTGCGTGGTGAGCTCCTCGATCACGAGCTCGGCGAGCTCGTCGTCGGTGACGGCGCCCTCGCGCGCCCGCCGCGAGGTGACGCGCCGCACGAGCCGCCACGCCTCGAACCCCTGCCGGATCCCGGTGTTGCCCGCGAAGTAGACGTGCCCGTGCGCGCCCACGGTGCGGAAGCCCTGCGCCCGGAGGACCTCGGCGAAGAAGACGTTCGCCTCGCCGAAGCTGCTCGTCGCGCGGCCGTCCCGCTCGAGCTCCGACGGATGTCGGGCCGCCATCAGCCCGCCGAGCGACATCGAGGTGTAGCTCGAGAGCGCGTAGGCGTGCGTGTAGACGACGCTCTGCCGAGCGAGCGCCGTCATCCGCGGCGCGATGGGGCGCCCGTAGCCGACCCAAGGCATATCCGCGCGGAGTGAGTCGACGGTGATGAGCAACAGGTGGCGTGCCGTCCGCCCCGCGGCGGCGCTCCCCGTCGGGCCCGCCGCGACCGGCGCGCTCGTCGCCAGCGACGAGGCGGCGGCGCGCGGGGTAGCGGCGACGACGCTCGCCGCCGCGCACGGGCTGGGCGGCGCGTCGGACGCCCCCGTACGCGCGCACGCGCCGACGCAGAGCGCGCCGACGAGCGCCGCGGCGCGAGCTCGGCGTGCGGCGCCGTGGGCGTCCGTCACGGTGAGACGGGCTCCAGGTCGAGCTGGCGCAAGAGACGGGCGCCGGCCGCCGCCGGACCCGCCAGCAGATCGCGCCCGACCGCCACCCGGTGGGAGCGCGCGGTCGCGGCGAGGTGCCCCAGCAGCGCGAGGTGCGCGCGGCTCGCCTCCGGATCGCCCGGCAGGGCGACCAGGGCGCTGGGCTCGAGGAGCGCCAGCAGGGTGTCCTCGGCCGAGCAGACGCGCGCGGACGTCTGGCCCTCGGCGAGGGTCGGGAACAGCAGCGCGACGCGCGCCGGCGCGAGCGCGCCGAGCGCGGGTCCGGGGAACGCGACCGCGCGCTTCGGGCGCGGGCCGTCTTGCACGTCGCCGAGCGGCGCGAGCGTGTGGCGGAACGCGCCCCAGGTCGCCGCGCCGAGGTGCGGCGCGCGCGGCCACCCGCTCACGCGGAGCGACCCCTCCCGACGGCTGACGAACGTCGCGTCGTCACTCGCGAGCGTGAGACCGGCCGCGCGGAGCGCCAGCGCGAGCGTCGTCTTGCCGGCGCCGGACCCCCCGGGGACGAGCACGACCGTCCCGCGGCCGGCCTGCAGGCACGCCGCGTGCAGATGGAAGACGCCGAGGGCCCGGAGCGCGAACGCCAGGCCAGCGAGCACGAGCACGCCGTCCGCCACCCACGGGGGCGTTTCGTCGTGGAGGAGCGCCACGACCCCGGCGCCTCCGACGCGCACGAGCGAGCGGCCGTCGCCGAGCCAGCGCCCGCCGGCGCACGGTCCGCCGCGCACCTCGTCGAAATGGAGATCGCGCGCTCTGCCGCCCGGGTGTCGGCGCCTCGCGCGGGCGAGACGCACGCGGACGTCGACGGCGCCGTCCGTCGGCGGCGGCGTCGGGAGGCGCGCGAGCACGTGCGCCGCGCCCCGGCCGGCGACGACCTCGACCGTCGCGTGCCCCAGGGCGAAGCGCGCGCGTGAGGGTTCGCTCATGGGTGTCGCGCGAGGCCGTCCCCGAGCCACGACTCGAGCACGCGCTCGAGATCGGCGCGCGCGGTCTCGGGCTCGACCTCGTACTCGGTGACGAGGAGCTCGACGAGCTCGCGCGTCTCACGTGGCTGTACCGCGAGCGCCCGCCAGACGAGCGCTGCCGACTCGTTCAGCGTATGGTACTGCTTGGAGCCGAGCGCGAGGACCACGACGCTGCCGTCCGGCAGATCGGTGTGGACGGTGTCCGGCGCGACGGACCAGCGGCTCAAGTCGCCACCGGGAGCCGGCGGCTGGGGAGCGCAGCGTGGCGCTGCGGGCCCGCCGCCCACGCGCCCTGCCACCGCTCGCGGCGAGCGCTCGCGCCGGCGGCGCCACCGTCGACCCAGTGCGGGCGGCCGAACGCGGCCAGGCAGGCGTTGCACCCGAAGTGATCCCAGACCGAGTCGGCGCTCGCGGCGAGCCGGATCAGCCGCTCGCGCTGGATCGCGGCGGCGCGCTCGAGGAAGCGGGCGTGCGCCTCTTCGAGCGTCACCTCGGAGAGATCGGCGATCACGTCGGAGCCCGGCTCCGCGCCGGGGACCTGCGCGTGCAGGCAGCAGAGCGAGAGGCGACCGTCCACGTCGACGTGCAGCGTCTCGCCGCGGAGCGGCGCGCAGGTGGTGAACCGCGCCGGATCGTAGTGCCCCTCGGGGAGCACGACGGCGATCGCGAGCGCGCGCGACAGCGAGTCGATCCGCCCCCGGAGCGCGCGGAGCCTCGCGGGGGGCAGGTAGAGCGCAGCGTCGTGCGCCGTGCCGGTCGGCTGAGTGAGCGCGAACGACACGTGCTTGGCGCCGAGCGATGCCGCGAGCAGCCCGACCTGCTCGAGCTCGGCTTCGTTGCGCGCGTGGACGCTCATCTGCACGCCGAACGGGACCCCGCGCGCCGCGCAGGCGACCGCCGCGCGCATCACGTCGCGGTGGCTTCCCGGCTCGCGGAGGGCGTCGTGCAGCTCCGGCGTCGCGGCGTCGAGGCTGAGCGAGAGGGATCGGATCGCGGCCTGGCGTGAGGGCGTCGTGTCCCACCGCTGGAGGAGCTCGGGGACCAAGCGCCCGTTGCTGACCCAGTCGACCGAGCCCCCGCGCGAGATCACCGCGTCGACGAGGGCGTCGAAGTGGGGGTGCAGCAGCGGCTCGCCACCGGTGAACGACACGCGGCTCAGGCCGTGCACGCGGCTCGCCTGCTCCAGCACGCGGGCGAACAGCCCCGGATCGAGATCCCGCGGCTTCTGGCCCGGATCCCTGAGGCAGTGCTGGCAGTCGAGCTGGCAGCGGTCCGTGACGTGGACCCCTAGCCGGGGCGCACGATCCTCGACGCGAGCCGCGCCGCCCCCTCGCCCGCCGATCTGGGTCACGCGACGCTCCGGCAAGCGGGCCGTCGATCGATCGGTCGCTCCCGGTCGCATCGATCGGGCCGGGCCGGCTGCGCGCTCGCGAGCGCCCTCAGCAAGGGGGCGGATCGAAGACGCACTGCTCGCCCGACACCAGCGTCGACGCCTCGACGCTGCCGCGCAGCGCCGTCCGCGGCGCGATGTACGCGCGCCGTGGGTTCGCGGTGGCGCCCTCGGGCGCCCCGTGCGGAGTGGGCTCGCGGACCTCGGAGGAAACCCCGGACATCGCGCGGACTCTGGCGGAACGGGCGGCGGCTGTCAAGACGGGCATCGGTCACTCCAGGCTGCAGGTGAAGGTCTCCAGCATCTCGGCGGGTGTCGGCTCGAGCCAGGCCGCTCCGTCCAGCGTGAGCCACGCGTGGCCGGGGCCCGAGCCGGAGGCCGGCAGCCCCATACGGAAGACGACCGCCGGCCCGTGGCCCAGCCAGCGCGCCGCGAGCCCGAACCGCGCGAGCGAACGAAAGAGGCAGGTGTCGGGCACGACGCGGAGCCGGGAGATCAGGCGGTCCGCCTGCCGGACCACCTCGGCTAGCTCGGTTGCCGGGAGGGGGGCGCGCGTTCGACGCCGGCCCAGGGCCCGTACGAGCGTGTCGAGCGGGCGGGCGCGGTAGCGTGCGGCGATGGTGGCGCGGAGCGCGACGTACTCGGCCAGCGCCAGGGCGCGCCGCGCTCGTCGAGTCGGGGTAGGGGACGCCACGGTTGAACCCGCCCGAGGGTACCGGCAACCATGGGCACCGCAACCCGAGCCATGACGCCCGCCGCCGCACTCCGGCGCGTCGCCGCGCCGCGCGCGGGCGCGCTCACGCTCGCGAGCGGTGCCCGCGCGCTCGAGCGGGGGCTGTTGGTCGCGGCTGGGATCGGCGCCGTCCAGGCCGATCCGGCGCTCGCGCTCGGGGCGGCGGCCGGGCTCGCCACCGTGGCCGTGTTGGGGGGGCGCGGGCGCGCTCGCCTCGCCCGCGTGCTCTATGCCGAGCTGATCCTCGCGGCGACCCGGGCCGCGGTCGAGGCCGGGCTTCCGCCCGCCGCGGTAGAGCGCGAGCTCGACGACGCGCGTAGGACGCAGGTCGCGGTGTCCGAGGGGCTCACCGGTTGCGCGGGCGGTGCCGCCGCGGCGGGCGCGCTCCTGGCGGTGGCCGCCGCGGTCGGCTCGGGGCGCGCCACGCTCCTCGCCGCGGGGGCGCTCGCGCTGGCCGGGGTCATCGCGCTCTCGCTGGCGGCAGGCCAACGGCCCGTGGAGCGTGACGCCGAGCAGGCCGTCCGGCGCTTCACCGGGCGCGCGGCGACGCTCGCCGCCGCCGCCGAGCTGATCGGGACGTCGGGGCGGGGAGCGGGCGCGCTCGCCGAGCTCCAGGCGCGGTCGCGCCGCTGGCTGGAGGTGGCGGCGCGGACGGACTCGCTCCCGTCGCTTGCGGCGCGCGCGCCGCTCGCGCTGGCGGTGGTCGGGGTGGTGGTGCTGTCGCGCGCGCTCGACGACGCAGCGTCCGCGCTGCTCCTCGCGGGCGGTGCGCTCGCGTCGGCGGACGCCGCGCGCGGGGCGATCGAGGTGAGGCGTGGCGTCGACGCGATCGTCGCCCACGCGGAGGCCGTCGACCGAGCGCGGCTGCCTCGCGGCGGCGGGGCTCCGGTCCCGCCGGCCGCCGCGCCGATCGAGGCGCGCCAGCTCGCCGTCCGGCTCGGGGCCGTCGAGGCGCTCCCGCCCGTCGACTTGCGCTGGGAGCCGGCGGAGCTGCTGGTCGTGCGGGGCCCGACGGGCGCCGGGAAGTCCACGCTGCTGAGGGCCCTGCTCGGCGCGGTCGCGCCGTCCACCGGTGAGCTCAGCGTCGGGGGACGCTCGCTCGGCGAGCTCGATCTCGTCGCGTGGAGGGCGGGCGTTTCCTACCTCCCCCAGCAGGTATCCCTCCCGCGGCGCGCTTCGCTCGGCGAGGCGCTCGCCGCGCTGGCCATCCAGCCGGATCCGGCCGCGATGCGTCGCGCCTTGGTCCGCCTCGGCGCCGCGCCGGACGAAGCGGAGGCGGCGCCGGGCCGCCCGGTCGAGGCGTTCTCGACCGGGCAGCTCCGGCGGGCGCTGCTGGCGGCGCTGGTCGCGGAGGCGCGCCCGTTCCTGGTCCTGGACGAGCCCGAGGCCGCGCTGGACGCCGAGACCACCGGTCGGGTCGTGGCGCTGCTCGTGGAGGTCGCCGCCGAGCGGCGAGTCGCCGTCGCGACCCACTCGGATCGGTTCCGGGGCGCCGGCGTGCGCGTCGTCACCCTTGCGCTCGCCGGCCCGCCGGGCGAGCCAGCCCACCCAGCACCGCAAGGAAGGTCATCGTGAGCCTACTCGAACGTCTGCAGCAGAGGTCCGCCCACGTCGTCGTGATGGGCATCGGGTACGTCGGTCTCCCTCTGGTCGCCGAGCTGGCGAAGGCGGGGTTCCGGGTGACCGGCTTCGATCCCGATCGTCGCAAGGTGGACGCGCTCGCGGAGGGGCGCTCCTACATCGAAGACGTTCCGTCGAGCGCCCTCGCCCCCGCGGTCGCGAAGGGCACGCTCCGGGCGTCGACCGATCCCGCGGTGCTCGCCACAGCGGACGCCGTCATCGTCTGCGTCCCGACGCCGCTCAACAAGACCCGCGACCCGGACATGCGGTTCATCGTTGACGCCGTGGGGATGATCGTGCGGCACCTGCACCCGGGCATGGTCGTCGTGCTCGAGAGCACCACGTACCCGGGCACGACCCACGAGGTCATGGTGCCGAAGCTCACCGAGGGCGGGCTCGTGCTGGGCCGCGACGTGTTCGTCGCGTTCTCGCCCGAGCGTGTCGATCCCGGGAACGCACGCTTCGGGATCCGAAACACGCCCAAGGTGATCGGGGGCGCCACGCCGGCGTGCCTGGAGCACGCGGCGGCGCTCTACGGGCCCATCGTCGAGACCGTGGTGCCGGTGTCGTCCACGGACGCCGCCGAGATGGTGAAGCTGCTGGAGAACACGTTCCGCGCCGTCAACATCGGCCTCGTGAACGAGGTCGCGCAGATCTGCCGCAGGATCGGCGTGGATCCCTTCGAGGTGATCCGGGCCGCGGCGACCAAGCCGTTTGGGTTCATGCCGTTCTATCCCGGGCCCGGGCTCGGCGGCCACTGCATCCCGATCGACCCGCTCTACCTCTCGTGGCGGCTGCGCGGGCTGAAGTCGCAAGCGCGGTTCATCGAGCTCGCCGACGCCATCAACTCCGGCATGCCGGCGTACGTGGTCGATCGCGCCGCGGCCGCGCTGAACGACGCCGGCAAGCCGGTCAAGGGCTCGCGGATCCTCGTCTATGGGATCGCGTACAAGCGCGACGTGACGGACGTGCGCGAATCGCCCGCGTTCGACGTCCTCCAGCTCCTCGAGCAGCGCGGGGCGGCCGTGAGCTACGTGGACCCGCACGTCCCAGAGGTCGACGAGCATGGCGTGCGCATGACGAGCGAGCGCCCCGAGGCGTCGTTCGCGCCGTGGGATCTCGTCATCGTCATCACGGACCACACCGCGCTCGATCGGGAGCGGCTCGTGCGCGAGGCGCCGCTCGTGCTCGACACGCGCGACGCGCTCCGCGGCGTCGCGGGGCGTGGCGCGCACGTGCACACGCTGTGAGCGCGCCGGCTCGCAGTCGTGCGCCACGCCCGCCTCGCCGCCACGCCGGCTCACGGGCGGCGCGCCGCGCCGGGCGGCTCCACCCCGCTCCCTCGCGCGAGGCGGCGGAGCACGGCGGCCGTCCGGGCGGCGACCGCCGCCGGGCCGACGTCGCCCGCCAGGGCGCGCTGACGCACCGCCCGCCCCGCGCGGCGCGGGCCGAGGAGCGTGAGCGAGCCGAGCCAGCGGAGGTAGCGCTCGCGCGCCGTGGTCGCGTCGCTGCCCAAGCGCCGCGGGGCGAGCCAGGGCCACCCGCTCGGGCGAGCGGCGAGCTCTGCCGGCGGCGCGACGCCCGCCGCGGCGAGCCCGTGCGCCAGCACGCGCGCCAGGCCGTGGTGGCGCGCCAGGGTCGCGACGCGCCCGGCGTCGAGCTGCGGCCCGAGCGCGCGCCACGCCCGCCCGAGCGCCGTGATGGTCCGCGCCTCCGAGAAGTCGTGCGTCCACGCGTGTGCCGCGAGCGTGAGGACCGTCCACTCGGGGTCGAGCACCGGGAAGCTCCGACCGTGCGCCTCGACGCGGGCCGCGCGCACCCACGGACCCTCGCCCGCGCGGTCGAACGGCTCCGGGGGGAAGGGCTCCTCGTGGAGCTCGCAGACGAGCCGGCCGCCCGCGGTGTCCGGGCGCGCGAGGGCGCGCTCGTGCGTCGGCCGAGCGTCGAGGCGGAGCGCGACGTACCCCAGCGACTCGAGCGCGCGCGTCGCGGCGTCGGCGTCGGCCCGGCGCACCAGCACGTCGTTGTCGAGCAGCCGCCGCTCGGCGAGCGAGCCGCCGAAGCGCGCGAGATCCGGCAGCCCCTTCAGCACGATCGCGGGGACGCGCGCCGTGGCGAGGGTGTCCAGCACGAGCCCCAGCTCCGCGAGCAGCCGCAGATTGTGCGCGGCGCTCGCCGCGGCGGGTTCGGACACCACGCCCGGGGTCGTATCACGGCGGGCAGGGGCGCGTGGTAACGTGAGCGCCCGAGTGTCGGGTCCCCGGGTGTCGGTGCTGATGATCGCGCGCGACGCCGCGTCGACGCTGCCACGTGCGCTGGCGTCCGTCGCGATCCAGTCGCTCCGGGACTGGGAGTGCGTGCTCGTGGACGACGCGTCGTCGGACGGCACGGCGGGCCTGGCGGCGCGGCTGCTCCCCGGCGGCGTGCGCGTCCACGCGCTGGAGCGCCATGGCGGGCGCGGTGCCGCGCGCGCGGCCGGGCTCGAGCGCTGCCGCGGGGAGCTCGTGGCCTTCCTCGACTCGGACGACTGGATGTACGCCGACCGGCTGGAGCGCTCCGCCGCGGCGCTCGAGCGGACGCCCGAGGCGATCGCGGTGTTCGCGCCGGCGATCGTGGAGCGGGGCGCGCGCGTGCTCGGGGTGCTCGACCCGAGCGACGGGCGCTGGCCGCCGTGGCCGTTCGCGTCGTGCGTCGTCCGTCGCGGTGAGGCCGTGCGCGCGGGGTTCTCTCCGGAGCTTCGCCACGCGGAGGACCTCGACTTCCTGCTGCGTCTCGTCGAGGATCGGAGGTGGCTCACGCTGCCGGGCGCGGCCTACGCGTATCGGGTGGGCGAGCCCGACGTGGCGCGGCACCGCGCGACGCAGCGCGAGGTCGCGCGCGTGCTGGTGCGCCGTGGCGACGCGGGGGGGCTCCGCGCGCGCGTCGGCGCGAGCAGCGCGCTAGCCCGCTGGGCGCTGCTCGGCGCGCTGCCCGAGCGGACCTCGCGACGTCTCCTCGCGGCGAGCCGCCGCCGCAACCTCCGCGCGGCGCGGCCGCGTGAGGTGAGCCGTCACCGCGCCGAGCGGGAGCGGCTCGCCGACTTCATCGCGAGGGAGGGATGGCCGAGCGCCGGCGCCGGGTGAGGGCGGCGCGCCGCGCGCCGGAGGACGAGCCGTCCGCCGGCCGGTGGGAGCCGGCGCTGTGGCTGCTCGCGTGCCTGCTGCCGGTGTCGCTGCTGGCGCTCGGCGCGCAGCACGTCGAGGTGATCGTCCCGCTGGCGCTGCTCTCGGTGGGGGGAGCCGCCTGGCTCGTCCTCGGACGGGGCGCGCGTGTGCCGTGGGCGGCGGCGCTCCTCTTCGGTCTGGCCGCGTGGACGGCGCTCCAGGCGGTGCCGCTGCCGGAGGCGGTGACCGCGCTCGTCTCGCCCGCGGGGGCGGCGGTGTGGCGGAGCGCCCGCGAGCTCGTCGGCGCGCCGAGCGGCGCCATGGCGCTCTCGCTGGATCCGGGCGCGAGCTGGGTCGAGGCGACGAAGCACGCCGCGTACGCGGGTGTCATCGTGCTCGCCGCCGAGGCGAGCCGGGTGCGGGGGCTCGCCTCGGTGCTCAGCGTCGTCGTCGGCTCCGGCGTGCTGCTCGTCGTCGTCACGCTCGCCCACGGGCTGCTCGGGCTCGATCTCCTGTACGGCATCTACGATCCCGTGCTCGCCGTCGGACCCTGGTCGACGAGCCCGTTGCTGAACCCGAACAACCGCGCCGGCTACCTGCAGCTCGGGGCGTTCTGCGCGCTCGCGCTGGCGCTCTCGCGTCGCCAGGCGCGGCTGCGGCCGCTGGCGCTGGTCGCCGCGGCGCTCCTGCTGATCCTGGCGCTCCTCGCCGCGTCGCGCGGCGCGTACGTCGCGCTCGCGGCCGGGGTCCTGCTCCTGGGCGTCGCGGGTGTCGGCTTCCTGCGCCGCGCTCGCGCGGGGGCGACGCTCGCGCTCACGCGCGCCGCGCCGCTCGCTGCGGCGCTGGGTCTCGCCGGGCTCGGCGCGTGGGCGCTGTCCGGCAAGTACCAGGCGGGCGCGCTCGCCGACGCGGACCTGAGCAAGGTGGACACCGCGCGCGTCGTCCTCGGGGTGATCGCCGAGTATCCGGTCGCGGGTCTCGGCCGCGGGGCGTTCGAGACCGCGTTCCCAGCGTATCGGACGACCGGAGGCTCACTCGTCGACCAGTATGTCGAGAACGTCGCGCTGCAGTGGATGGTGGACTGGGGCGTCCCCGCGGCGATCGTCGCGTTCGGGCTCCTCGCGTACTGGCTCCGGCCGCGGCGGGGCGACTCGGCCGCCCGGACGGTGGCGCGCATCGCGGTCGCCGTGCTGGTGCTCCATAACGCGGTCGACATGGGGCTCGAGCTCATGGGCGTCGCGCTCGCCGCCTTCGCAGTGATCGGCGCGCTGGTCGCCGAGAGTCGCAGCGTCGGGCGGGCGCACGCCGTGGCGCTCGGCGGCGCTGCCCTCGGCGCTGGGGTCGCGCTCCTCGCGGCCACGCAAGGGCGGACGAGCGCTCGCCAGCAGCGCGAGGGCCTCGCGGCCGAGCTCCGCGCGGTCCGCCGCGCCCCGGAGGATGAGCGCCGCCGGTTCCTCGAGGAGGTGCGCGCGGCGATCTTGCGCCGCCCCGCCGATCCGTACGCGCCGATCATCGCCGCGCGTGTGCTGCTCGGCCTGCGCGATCCAGCGGCGATGCGCTACGTGGGTCACGCGCTCGAGCGAGACCCGGCGAGCGGCGAGCCGCACCTCCTCGTCGCGACGGTGGCGGCTCGCCGAGGCAACCGCTCCCAGGCCCTCCTCTCGCTCCGCCTCGCGGTCGAGCGGGACGAGAAGCTCGCCGACGCCGCCGCGGCGCGGGCGCTCCGCTGGGCGCGAGACGGCGCGGACCTCCTCCGCGCGGCCCCCATGTCGAACGCCGGTGCGCGGATGTTGCTGCGCGCGGCGAAGGACCCGCGGTTCGAGGCGGACCAGCTCACCTTGCTGGAGGAGGCGGCGGCGCGTGGGCCGGCGATGATCGAGGCACAACGTGACGCCGCCGGCGCGCTGTTGGACGCCGTGGAGGCCTTGAGGGCTCCTTGCGGCGAGGGCGAGCGCGATCGGTGCCTGACGCGCGCCGAGGCTGCGGCCAAGGCCTACGACGCTGCCCGGCCGAACGACGCCGAGCCGCTCGTCTTTCGAGCCCGGGTCCTGGTCGGCCGCGGGCTCATCGACGAGGCCAAGCGGCTGCTCGAGGGCGATTGCCCGCGCCGGTCGCGCCCGGCGCGCTGTCTGAAAGCGCGCGTGACTCTCGACGCCGCGGAGCGCTGGTCGACCGATCTGGACCGGACGCTGCGCGCGCTCGAGGCCACCGAGTGCGCCGCACCGGAGCAGTGCGCGCGAGTCAGGGAGTGGATCGCGCGTGAGCTGACCCAACGTGGCGAACACCTTGCCGCGCTCGAGTACTGGGGGCGCGCCGTGGAGGCCGCTCCGACGCCGGCGCGCTGGACAGGGCTGGCCGACTCCGCGGCGGCTGCGAACCAGCCCGGACGTGCCAAAGAGGCCATGGCGCGCGCGAGAGCGGGCATCGCTCGGGGGGCCTCGGCGGTCGGCGACGGTTCGGCTCCGCCGGCGGCGTCGCAGGCGCAGTAGCGGATCGCCCGCGGCGGCATCCGGCGGCTGGGGCGAGGGCCGCAGCGCGCGTGCCTGGCCCGTTGCAGGCCCCGGGCGCCGGCGCTACCTCCCGCGCGCATGAGCGAAGACGTCCTCCGGCTCGGGCCCCACACCTTCCGCTCCCGCCTGTTCGTGGGGACGGGGAAGTACCGAGACGTGGCCGAAACGCGCCAGGCGCTCGAGGCCTCTGGCGCCGAGGTGATCACCGTCGCCCTCCGCAGGGTCGACCTGAACGAGCGCGGCGCCGGCTCGCTGATGGAGCTCGTGACGAGCGGGCGATGGCAGATCCTGCCGAACACCGCCGGCTGCTACACCGCGGACGACGCCGTCCGGACCCTGCGCCTCGCGCGAGAGCTCGGGCTCGGCGAGCTGGTGAAGCTGGAGGTGATCGGGGATCCGCGCACGCTCTACCCGGACAACGAGCAGACGCTAGCGGCCACGCATGTCCTCGTGAAGGAGGGCTTCACGGTGCTGCCGTACTGCATCGACGATCCGATCGTCTGCCGGAAGCTCGAGGAGGCCGGCGCCAGCGCCGTGATGCCGCTCGCCGCACCCATCGGCTCGGGTCTCGGGATCCGGAACCCGTACAACCTCCGCATCATCCTCGAGCACGCGAAGGTGCCGGTCATCGTCGACGCAGGAGTCGGCACGGCGAGCGATGCGGCGGTCGCCATGGAGCTCGGCTGCCACGGCGTGCTGATGAACACCGCGATCGCCCAGGCGAAGGAGCCGCTGCTGATGGCCGAGGCGATGCGCGAGGCGGTGTCGGCGGGGCGGAAGGCGTTCCTCGCCGGCCGCATGCCGCGGCGCCTCTATGCGAACGCCTCGAGCCCCGAGCTCGGCCTCCTGGAGTGAGCTGGCGGCCCCGTCGCGGCCCGATCGCTGGTAGGCTGGCGCCCCCGTGGCCGGCGACGCGTTCACCCCGTACCAGCGTCGGCTGTTCGTCTTCCTCAGCGTCGCGTCCCTCTTCGAGGGGTACGACATGTTCGCGCTCGCCCAGATCCTCCCGAACCTGCGGCGCGAGATGGGGCTCGACGAGGTCGCCGGCGGGCTGATCGTCACCACGGTCTCCTTCGGCACCGTCCTCGCGTTCCTGCTGGTTCGCATGGCCGATCGGTGGGGGCGGAAGCGCATCCTCACCATCACGATCGCCGGCTACACCGCCTTCACGTTCCTGACAGGCTTCTCCCCGAACGTCTGGGCGTTCGCCGGGCTCCAGCTCGTGGCGCGCATCTTCCTGATCGCGGAGTGGGCCATCAGCATGGTGTACGCCGCCGAGGAGTTCCCTGCGCGCCGGCGTGGGATGGTGATGGGAGTGATCAACGCCTTCGCGAGCCTCGGCTCGATCGTGTGCGCGGGCGTCGTCCCCTTCCTGCTGAGGGCGCAGTGGGGCTGGCGGACGGTGTACTTCGTCGGGATCGTGCCGTTGGTCATCCTCGCGTACGCGAGGCGGGGCCTGCGCGAGACCCAGCGCTTCGATCGCGAGCCCGATCGGAGCGCGGGGCGGTCGTTTTTCGCTGTGTGGCGCACGCCGTATCGCAAGCGCGTGCTTCAGCTCGGGCTGATCTGGATGCTCACCTATGCGTGCACGCACAACGCGGTCACGTTCTGGAAGGAGTTCGCCGTCGCGGAGCGCGGGCTCTCCGATGGCGAGGTCGGTCGCACGATCGCGATCGCCGCGGTGGCCTCGATGCCGCTCGTCTTCCTGGCGGGCAAGCTCCTGGACGCCATCGGGCGGCGGCGCGGCTCGATCGTCATCTTCGGCGTGGGCACGACCGGGCTCTTCTGCGCGTACAACCTCCAAGGGGTGTGGCCGCTCACCGTCGCGCTCATCTTCGGGATCTTCGGCGCCGGCGCGGTGCTCCCGGCGCTGAACGCCTTCAGCGCAGAGCTCGTCCCCACGCACCTCCGCGCCGATGCCTACGCCTGGGCCAACAACGTGCTCGGGCGCGTGCTGGGGTACGTGGCCTCGCCGGCGCTCGTCGGCCTGGCGGCGAGCCAGGTCGGGTGGGGGAGCGCCGTGTCCGCGACGATGGCGTTGCCGATCGTGGCGCTCGGCTTCATCCTGCTCTGGCTGCCCGAGACCAACGCACGAGAGCTGGAGGAGACGGCGCGCGCGGTCTGACCCCCGCACCTCGACACCGCCGGCCCTCCGTGCTTTCTCTGGTCGCCGATGCGCCTCGCCGCCCTGGCTCTCGCCTCGCTGGTCGCCTCGCAGGCGCCGATGCAGTGCGCGAGCGAGCCGGCGCACGAGGAGCGGCGGTGGGAGACGCCGGGGGAGGCGCTCTACGAGCTGGCGCAGCAGTTCCGCGCGCGGGGTGAGCGTGAGGCGTGGCGCGCGACGCTCGAGTATCTCGTGGCGCGGTACCCGAACTCGCGGGAGGCGCGCATGGCGCGCGCGGATCTCGATGCCGCGCGCGCGGACGCGGGCGCGCCCAGGTGACGGGGGATACCGCGGCTGGCGGTGGCGCCGCCCGACGCGCGCTCGGCACGGTTCGCCTCGTGGCGATCACGGACACCGGGCTCGCGCCGGCGCCGCTGCTCGTCGAGCGCATGGAGCGCCTGTGCGCGCTGGCGCAGGAGGGGACGGTGCTCGTCCAGCTCCGAGACGTCGCGCTCGACGCGCGGGCGCGGCTGGCGCTCGGCGCGGAGCTCCGGGAGATCACGCGCCGCTCGGGGCAGCTCCTCGCGGTCAACGACCGCCTCGACCTGGCGCGCCTCCTCGACGCGGACGCCGTGCACCTCGGCGAGCGATCCTTCGCGACGGAGGACGCTCGTCGCCTGGTCGGCGGCGTGGCCGTAGTGCGCGCGTGCCACGATCCCGACCGCGTGGGCGTGCGCGACGCCGAGGCGGTCGTCCTCTCGCCGGTGTGTGAGCCGCGGAAGGGCGCGCCGGCCCTCGGGATCGAGGGTCTCCGTCGCGCGGCCGCGGGGCTGCGGCGCGTGGCGCCGACTCGGCGGCTCTATGCGCTCGGCGGGGTGGACGAGACGAGCGCGGCCAGGTGCCTCGAGGCCGGCGCGCACGGCGTGGCGTGCCTGGGCGCGGTCCTCGACGGCCGGCATCCGCGCGCGCTGCTGCGCGCGCTCGACATCGATCGCCCGCTGAGTCGCGGCGAGCACCCCCGCCTCGAGCCCCAGAGCTGAGCGAGCCGGCGCGCTGGCGCCCGGGCCGTGCTACAGGCCTCGACGTGACGGCTGGCGTCGGCGCCGAAGGTGCTCAGCGCGCGCTCGACGCGCGCGCGCGCTGCATCGCGGTCCACGTCGGCGCAGGGCTCTACGGTCTGCCCATCGAGTACGTGCAGGAGGTGAGCGAGGATCGTCCCGTCACTCGCGTCTTCCACGCGCCACCGGTGGTGGCCGGCGTCACCAGCCTGCGCGGGGAGGTGCTCGCCGTGCTCGATCTGGCGCTGCTGCTCGGCGTGCCGGCGCCAGAGTCTGGGCGCGGCGGTCGCATCGTCGTGGTGCGGGAGCTCGGGCCGCGGCGGCGGCGCGCGGGGCTCCGCATCGGCGCGCTCGCCGGGCTGCGGGATCTCCCGGAGGCGGGCCTCGCGCCGCTCGCGACCACGGTGTCGGAGTCGCTGCGGGCGCTCGCGGCGGGCGTCATCCCCGACCCGCCGCCGTGCGTCGTCCTCGACGTGCCTCGGCTGTTCGACGCGCCCGCGCTCGAGGCGGTGGCGGGAGCGACGGAGCCCTGACGGCTCGTCGTAGGCCTGCGGCGCGCGCGTCGGCGGGCCCCGAGGCGGGCGCCGCGGCGGCGGAGCGGCTCCGGCGGCGCGCGTTGGAGCTGCTCGAGCGTCACCACGGCGTCGGCGCGCGCGCGGGGGGAGCGCCGGCGTGGATGCTCGAGCGCCTCGACCGTGCGCTGGACGCCCTGGCGACGGGCGCGGCGGGCGGCGCCGTCGAGGTGGGGGAGCGGCTGGAGCGAGATCGGGACGCGCTCGCCGAGCTGGCCGAGTCGCTGCGCGTCGGCGAGACCTGCTTCTACCGCGACCCGCCCGCCTGGGACGCCCTCCGCGCCGCCTGGCGCCCGGGCGTCGTCCGTGGAGACGGCGCGCGCGCTCTCTCCGTGGGCTGCTCGACGGGCGAGGAGGCGTGGACGCTCGCGATGGTGCTCGAGGAGGCCTGCGGTGGTCGCGGCGCCCGCGTCGTCGCGCTCGATCGGAGCCGCCCGGCGCTGGCGGTGGCGCGCGCCGGGACGTACCCGCGGGAGGCGGCGCGGCACCTGCCGGCCGACCTCGGTGCCCGATACCTGGTGTCGGACGCCGCCGACCACGTGCGAGTCGTCGACTCGCTGCGCCGCACGGTCGCGTTCGTGGAGCGCGACGCGACCTCGGGGCTGCCGCCCGGCGCGTGGGATCTCGTGGTGTGCCGGAACGTGCTCATCTACTTCGGGGACGACGCGGGCGCGGCGCTCGTCCGCGCGCTCGGCGCGGCGCTCGCGCCGGGCGGGGCGCTGCTCGTCGCGCGGAGCGAGGTGGCCCGGGTCCGCGCGCTCGGCCTGGCGGCGCGCGAGCTCGCGCCTGGCGTCGTCGTGTTCGGTTGATCGCGCGCGCGTGGTACGGTCCGGCAGCCCCGCCGCGTGTGTGCGGGGGGATGCCGCCGTGGTCCGCCCGCTCCTCGCCGCCGTCTCCGTCGACCTCGACGAGATCCCAGCGTATCACGCGATTCACGGCCTGCCCCCGCCGGACACGCGCGCGCAGGGGCTCGTGTACGACATGGCGCTCGCACGCCTCGAGGACCTCGCGCAGGCGCATGGCGTGCCGCTGACGCTGTTCGTCGTCGGCGCGGATCTCGCGCGGCCCGGGAACGCCGAGCGCCTCCGCCGGCTCGCGGCGCGTGGCCACGCGCTCGAGAACCACTCGTTGGACCACCGCTACGATCTCGTCCGCCTCGGTCGCTCGGAGATCCGCCGGCAGATCGCCAGCGGGATCACGGTGCTCGAGGGCGCGACGGGCGTCCGCCCCACGGGGTTCCGCGCGCCGGGCTACACGATCACGGACGAGGTGCTGACGCTGCTCCGCGAGCACGAGGTGCGGTGGGACTCCTCCGTCTTCCCGTGCCCGGTCTACTGGGGAGCGAAGGCGGCCGCGATGGGGCTGCAGCGCCTCGGGGGGCGGCGGTCGCGGTCGATCCTGGACACGCCGCGCGTACTGTCCGCGCCCGTGCGGCCGTACCGCGTCGGCCGCCCGTACCACCGCACCGGGCACGGGCTGCTCGAGCTCCCCATCCAGGTCACCCGCCGGCTGCGGCTCCCGTTCATAGGGACGGCGCTCACGCTCGCCGGCCCGCGAGGGGCCGTCCGCCTTGCGGAGGGGGTCGTCGGCGAGCCGTTCGTCAACCTCGAGCTCCACGGCATCGATCTGCTCGACGCTGGCGACGGCCTCGGCGCGCTCGCGCCACACCAGCCCGACGTGCGCGTCCCCTGGCGGCGGAAGCGCGAGGCGCTCGCGGCGGCGCTCGAGCGGCTCAGCGCCGGAGGCCACGCGTTCTGTCGGCTCGACGAGGTCGCCGCGCGCTACGCCTGAGCTCCGGCGGGCGCCGGCCCACCGCGCCCGGGCGCGTGGCCCGGGCGGTGACGCGGCGCCCGGCGCGGTGCTATGGGCCCGGGCCGTCATGAGCTCGCGCGCCCCGTCCTTCGACCCCGTCCCGCAGGAGCTGGATTTCCCTCGTTACGAGCGGGCGATCCTCGAGGGGTGGCGGCGCGACGGCATCTTCGAGCAGGCGATGGCCGCGCGCGGCCCCGACGCGCCGCACTTCGTCTTCTACGAGGGCCCGCCGACCGCGAACGGGACGCCCCACAACGGCCACGTGCTCACCCGGGTGATGAAGGACCTCTTCCCCCGCTACAAGGCGATGTGCGGGTACCGGGTGCTGCGGAAGGGGGGATGGGACACCCACGGCCTCCCGGTCGAGGTCGAGGTCGAGAAGGAGCTCCGCATCCACGGCAAGGCCGCGATCGTCGAGCACGGCGTCGAGCCGTTCGTCCGGCGCTGCATCGAGAGCGTCTTCCGCTACACGGACGCCTGGGAGCGGCTGACGGAGCGCATCGCCTTCTGGGTGAGCCTGGAGGACGCTTACGTCACCTACCACGAGAGCTACGTCGAGAGCGTCTGGTGGGCACTCTCGCGGCTGTTCCAGCAGGGGCTCCTGTACCGCGGGCACAAGGTCGTTTGGTGGTGGCCGCAGGGCGGCACGGCGCTCTCGAGCGCCGAGGTCGGGCTCGGCTACAAGAAGGTGGACGATCCGAGCGCGTTCGTCGCGTTTCCCCTGGTGGACGACCCGGGCACGGCCCTCGTGGTGTGGACGACGACGCCGTGGACGCTGCCGTCGAACGCCTACGCCGCAGTGCGGCCGGGTACGGACTACGTCGTCGCGCGAGTCGGGGTGGCTCCGGGCGGCGAAGCCCCGTCGCGGCCGCCGGAGGGCCAGCGCCTGATCGTCGCCGCGCCGCTGCGTGAGGCGCTCGAGGCGAAGCTCGGGCGTCCGCTCGAGGTCGAGCGGACGCTCCGCGCCGAGGCGCTCGCCGGCGCGCGGTACCGGCCCCCGTACGACGCCTTCACCCGCGAGCACTGGGCCGCCACGCGGCCGCTGCGGGGCGGGGGAGAGGCGCCGCTGTTTTGGCGCGTGATCGTCGAGGACTTCGTCACCCTCGACACGGGCACCGGCATCGTGCACGTCGCGCCCGCGTTCGGCGAGGACGATCATCAGGCGCACCTCCGCCAGTGGAGCCGCTACGACGCCGGCGCGGAGGCCCCCGTGCTCTTTGGGGCGGTGCACCCGGACGGCACGTTCCGCGACGAGGTGGGGCCCCGCTGGGCGGGACGCAACGTCAAGGCGTGCGACCGCGAGATCCTCCGCGATCTCTCCGAGCGCGGGCTCCTCGTCCACGAGGAGACGTACCGTCACGACTACCCGTTCTGCTGGCGGGCAGACGAGGATCCGCTCCTCCAGATGGCGCGCCCGGCGTGGTTCATCCGGACGACCGCCAGGATCGATCGAGCGCGAGAGAACAACCAGGTCGTGCAGTGGCTGCCGGAGCACATCCGGGACGGCCGGTTCGGCGACTTCCTCGCCAACAACGTCGACTGGGCGCTGTCGCGGGAACGCTTCTGGGGCACGCCGCTCAACATCTGGCAGTGCCGCGGCGACGGGTCGACCGCGGAGGGCTGCGGGCACGAGATCGCGCCGAGCTCCGTCGCGGAGCTCGAGCGGCGAAACCCCGACGCCTTCGCCAAGTGGCGCCGCGACAAGGCCGCCGATCCAACGCTGAGCGATCATCTGCGCGTGCACAAGCCCTGGATCGACGAGGTCACGCTGCCGTGCGAGCGGTGCGGGGGCACCATGCGCCGCGTCCCGGAGGTCATCGATTGCTGGTTCGACTCCGGGTGCATGCCGTTCGCGCAGTGGGGCTTCCCGCACCGCGCGGGCTCCGTCGAGCGCTTCCGGGACGCGTTCCCCGCGGACTTCATCAGCGAGGCGATCGACCAGACGCGCGGGTGGTTCTACTCGCTCCTCATGATCTCGAGCCTGGTCTTCGACGAGGAGACGCAGCGCGAGGTCGGGCTCGAGCCGGTGCGCCCGCTGCCCCACCCCTACCGGACGTGCATCGTGCTCGGGCACGTCGGTGACAAGGAGGGGAAGAAGGAGAGCAAGAGCCGCGGCAACTACACCCCCCCGGAGTTGATCCTCGATCGGGTGCGCATGGAGTTCGCGGTGGTGTCCGAGGCACCGAACGTCACGGCGGAGGCCGGGAGCGTGCGGATCGCGCGCGAGGATCTCGAGGGCATGGACGTGGCGGACGGCGCGGCGCTCACCGTCACTGGCGCGAACGGCGCGCGCCTCGCCCTCACCGTGCGGGGCGACAAGCGCCTCCCGCGTCGCGTCGCGCTCCTCGCCCCTTCGGATCGCGAGGCGCTCGGGGCGGTGCCGGCGGCGGCCGGGCTCGAGGTGCGCCCCGTCGAGGTGCCGCGCCTGGACGCGGCCGCCCGGGTGTGGCTCGAGGACGAGTCGACGCCGGCGCCCGGCGCGGACGCCTTCCGCTGGTTCTTCTATGCGTCGAGCCCGCCGTGGAGCAACACGCGGCACTCGCTCGGCAACGTGCGCACGCTCCAGAAGGACTTCCTCGTGAAGCTGCGGAACGTGTACTCGTTCTTCGTCATCTACGCGAACATCGACAGCTGGTCCCCCAGCGCGCCCGAGCACCAGGGCCGCCCGCGGGCCGAGCGTGCGCTGCTCGATCGGTGGCTGCTCGGCGAGGTGGCCCTGACCACCCGAGACGTGCGGGCAGCGCTGGACGCCTGGCTCGTCCACGACGCGGCGCTCCGCCTCCTCGACCTCGTGGAGTCGCTCTCCAACTGGTGGGTTCGCCGGAGCCGCGCGCGCTTCTGGGGGCCCGGCATGCCGCCGGACAAGCTGGACGCGCTCGCGACCCTGCACGAGGCGCTCGTCACCCTGGCGAAGCTCGCGGCGCCGTTCGTGCCGTTCTTCGCCGAGGAGCTGTATCAGAGCCTTGTCCGCCGGCCCGGCGTCGCCGGTGCTCGGGCGAGCGTCCACTTGGAGGACTACCCCTCACCGGACGCCGCCGCCATCGATGAGTCCCTCGCCGCCGACATGCGGGCGGTCCGCGAGGTAGTGAGCCTCGGGCTCGCGGTGCGGACGCGCGAGAAGCTCCGCGTGCGGCAGCCGCTCGCGCGCGCTGACGTAGTGCTGAACGCCGGCGTCGCGCTGGAGCGCCTGCAGGGGCACGAGGCGCTCGTCGCCGAGGAGCTCAACGTCCACGAGGTGCGACTCATGGCGGGGCGCCACGAGTCGGGAGCGGTGGGGTTCAAGCTGAAGGTGAACTTTCGCGCGCTCGGCCCGCGGCTCGGCAAGCAGGTGCAGGCCGCCAAGAGCGCGCTCGAGCGCGCCGATGCGGGCGCGGTCCACGCGGAGCTGCAGGCGCGCGGTCGCATCGCACTGGATCTCGGCGGCGAGGTCGT
Organism: Polyangiaceae bacterium; assembly: GCA_020846005.1. GTDB lineage: Bacteria > Myxococcota_A > Polyangia > Polyangiales > Polyangiaceae > JADLEQ01. Next base: position 40,976 of record JADLEQ010000022.1, on the reverse strand, counting down.
CGAGCTCGAGCGCGCCGACGTGGACGTCCAGGTGACCGCGGAGGCCGGGTTCGCCGCGGAGACGGGCGGCGTGGGAGTCGTCGTGCTGCACACCACGTTGACGCAGGCGCTCCTCGACGAGGGGCTCTTCCGTGAGCTGGCGAGCCGCGTGCAGGCGGCGCGCAAGGACGCCGGCCTGGAATTCACCGATCGGATCGTGCTCACCCTCGGCGGGTCCGAGCGGCTCCTGCGCGTGGCGCGCGCCGGGGAGGGTGCGCTGCGCGAGGAGTGCCTCGCCGTCGAGGTGCGCACCCGCGAGCTCGCGGAGGGCGAGGGCGAGGAGCTCTCCGGGGAGCGGTGCGTGGTCGGCGTCGAGCGAGCCTGAGCCGCTAGAGCTGCTGGCGCGCGAGCCCGAGCGCGACGAGGTGCGCGAGCACGTCGACCGCCTGTCGGGTCACGTCCTCCGGCGGGGTGCTCGCGGGGATGAGCGTCTGATTCTCCAGCGGGAGCGGCGCGAAGGAGCCGGGGAGCTCGCTCCGACGCCAGGGGTTGCCGGGCGGCAGCACGGAGTCGCTCGGGCGGCTCCAGGGTGGCGCGGGGGTCGCGTCGAGCCCCTCGAAGGCCGGGAGGCGCGGCGCGCCGAGCGCCGCACCGGGCGGGAGGTGCCCGGGCGGCGGCGCGGACGGGTGCACCGATCTCGCGCGGAGGCCGCCCGGCGCCGACGAGAGGCGCTCGCGGGGGGCTCCGGTGGCCTCGAAGGCGGCGGCGGCCTGCCCGCGCGTGAGGTACGCCAGGACCGGGGCGAGATCCGCGTGGACGAGGCGGTCGTCGCAGGGGGGGCCACCGCTCGCGATGCGCAGCCTGCGGAGCGTCTCCAGGTAGGCGGCGTGCGGCTCCGCTGGCGCGGTCGCCCCGAGCCCGGCGTACGACGTGCCCCGCTCGCGGAGGATCCACGGCGGCGCGCCCGAGACGCGGAAGACGTAGGCGACCTCGCCGTTCGCGCGCGCACGCACGATCGCGAGCACGTCGGCGTAGGGCAGCTCGAGGTCGTCGCCTGCCGGAGAGTGGCCCGCGACGCCGTCGCGACGGAAGTGGAAGGTCCGGAGCGAGGCCAGGTCGGTCGACGATCGGACGGCGCGCGAGTCGCATGCGACCGCGGAGTGGCCTCCCTCGCGGAGGGCTCCGAGGACGCGCAGGGCGCGCTCGCGATCTCCCGTCGCCAGGACGACCCACGGCGGCTTCCCGCGGAGCCGACACTGCACCTCCCACTCCGTCTCCGGGATCGCCGCCGAGAGGAGCGTGGCGGCGCGCTCGGCCGTGGCGCCGAGCCGGTTGATCGTGACGATATACATCTCCCCGGTACCCCTTTCGTCGCGGCCGGTCAGTCGATCGCGGGCCCGGCGCCGCGGGCCAACCCGACGTCGCGCCCGAGCTTGCGCCCCAGCACCTGCGCCAGAGTCTCCCACAGCTCGTCGCCCGTCTTCGTCGCGGTCCACCGGCCGCGCGACGGATCCCACTCGAAGTGCCACGCGGAGCGCTCCGCCGCCATCCAGAGCTGGCGCGCCGCCCGGTGGGAGTTCACGACGTACTTGGAGCCGTCCTCGAAGCCGATCTCGAGGATGTCGTTGGCCAGCTCGACCTCGAGCGGTACGTCCTCGAGGGCGTCTAGCGACTCGAGGAGGGCCTGGAGCTCGGGCAGCGCGCGGGCGAGGTACTCGTGCTCACTCTCGTTCGGCACGTCAGGGGCCGGTGGTGGTGGGTGCCGGTGCGCCTACGGGTGGCAGGCACTGGCCGACCCCCGGCACGCACTGGTTGCCGGGGGCGCAGTCGTTGTTGCTCTGGCAAGGCCACGCGCAGCGGCCCACGGCGAGGTTACAGCGGTGCGTGAGGCAGGTCGCGTCGCTCTGGCACGGGAAGCCGCCGCCGGCGGTCGGCCCGCCCGTGGTCGCGGGCGGCGGCGCAGTGGCCGGCGGCGGCGCGGTGCCGTAGCCCGGCTGGCCGCCGTAGCCCGGCTGGCCGCCATAGCCTGGCTGGCCGCCGTAGCCCGGCTGCCCGTACGCACCGGGCTGCTGCGGAGGAGGCGCCTCGTCCTTCTTCTTGCACGCGCCCACCAGCAGGAGCGGGACGACGATGGCTGTAAAGAGGCCGACGATGGCGGTTCGCATGGGGCTGCTCCTCAGGACTCCGGGGTGAGCGTGGTCGCCACGCAGCATCCCGGTTCGATATGCGCGGGGAGCCTACCCCGGCGGGCGCGAGCCGGTCAAACGGGCGGCGGAGGCGTTCCGCGGCTGCGGCAGCCGCGTGACCGGTGTATCCTCGGGATCCGATGGCGGAGCGGGGCGACCCACAGACTGAAGCGCCCGGCGTCCGCCTCGCGAAGATCGCCTCCGCCGCGCTCGGGCGGCGCTCGGCGCATGAGGGGCTGCTCGCTGGCGCGCTCCGTGAGCTCGCGCCCCGCGAGCCGGCGCTCCGGGAGGCCGCGGCCGCGGTGATGGCGGCGGGCGTGCGGCGGCGCGCGGTGGACCGGGCGCTGTTCGTTGGCGCGGCGGGCGGGCTCGCGGCCGCAGGCGATCCGCGCGCCGCGGCGGCTCTGGCGGCGCTGCTCGCGGGCGCCGGGTGCGGCGGCGTCGGCGTCCTCGCCGCGGCCGCGTGGTGTCGAGACTCGCTGCTCGCCGAGCCGCTGGCTCGCGCCGCGACGGACCGTCAGCCGTCGTGCGCGTTCGCCGCGGAGGTCGCGCGTTGCGTGCGCGGCGAGGCCGACGGCCGCCGGCTCGCGGAGCTCGCGCCGAAGATCAAGGAGGCCCACCGCCTGGAGCTCTGCGCGCAGGTCTTCGTGCCGCTGCGCGACGCCGGCGGCGTCGTCCCCTCGCTGGTCGAGGCGCTCGCTGTCTTGCGCGACACCGAGCGGCACATCGGCCGCTGGCTGGTGCTGGCCGAGCTGGCCTCCCGGGCCGGCGATGCGGCTCCCGGGCGCGAGGCGGCCGCGCGATCCCACGAGGGCGCCGACAGCGCGCGGACGGCCTGGGCCTACGCCGCCTGGGCGCTCGGCGCGGCGCCCGCGCCTCCCGTGCGGCCGACGCTGGAGCTGATGGCGCGCCTGAGCGACCGCCCGAGCTCCGAGCGGGACCTCTCGTTCCTGTTCCGCGTGGCCGGCGCGGGGCTCGCCGGCGCGCAGGGGATGCTCGGGACGCTGGTCGGGCGCGCGGCGCTCGCCGACGCCGCGGCGGTGCGCGCGGCGTTCGAGCTCGCCCGTGGCTTCGGGCGCAGCGAGCTCGCTCGCCCGCTCGAGGCGATCGTCGCCGACGGCAAGCGGGAGCCGCTCCGTGGGTGCGCGGCCGCCGCGCTCGTCGAGCTCGGCGCGTCCCCCGCAGAGCTCGCGCAGCGGCTCGCGCGGAGCCGCCACCCGGCGACGCTCGCCTGGGCTGCGCTGCTCTCGCTCGGGCCGCGCGCGGGAGAGCGGGTCGTCACCGAGCAACGCTTCCGTCGTCTCCAGCTAGGCTCCCCCGCGTGAGCCGCAGGCGAGTCTCGCGAGCGCACTCGTCGCGCCGGGTCGCGCTCGCGATGGCGTGCGGGTTCGCCGGCGTGGCCGCCGCGCGGGCGCAGCCGGCGCGTGGCGCGGAGGACGCCGCCGTCGTGCTGTTCGCCGATCGCGACGACGACGACGACGACGGGCTCCCAGACGCCGTCGGGGCGCGCGTCGCCGACGCGGCGCTCACCGCGCTGGAGCTCGCGCCGGGAGGGCCCGCAGCGCGCCGCGTGGAGGGCGAGGACGCGCGGCTGATCGTGGGCGGGCGGCCTGTCCGCGAGGTCGGCGCCGGGGCGCGCGAGGTGCGCCTGCAGGGGCTGCGTGCAGGCTCGGCGCGGCTCCACGTCGGCGGGCGCCCGGTGACCGTTCAGGTGATCGAGGTCTTCATCCTCGATCGCGAGGGCGCCCGCGTCGACCCCGCGCGCGGGCGGATCGCGCTCGGGCGCAGCTTGCCCCGCGAGCTGACTGCGCCCGGGGTCGAGCCCGAGCTCGACGACGAGGAGGTCCGCTGGGGCCTCGCCGGGCCCGCTGGGGCGCTGCCCGCGCAGCTCGAGCTGGTGAGCCGCGCGGCGGACGGCCAGCCCGTCGACTCCATCGTCGTGGGGCTCCTGCCCGTGTCCTGCCCGCCGGATACACCCTCGGGGGTAGAGTGTCGCCAATCCGGCCCGATCCGCGGCAGCGTCGACGAAGTCGAGCGTCGCCACCCCGCGCTCGAGCGTCGCGCGCTCGTGCTGCGGGTGGGGGGGCGCGTCGTCGCCCGGGTCAACCGGCGCGACGCCCAGTCGGTGCGGGTCGGCGCGCCGCGCGCGCTGCCCGGCGATCGCTATCGCGCGCGCCTCCGTGTGCGCCTCGTCCGGTCGGGGGTGGGCGCGGGTCCGCCCGTCGGAGCCGACGACGCCGAGGCGCTCCGCCTCGTGCGGCTCGACCTCGAGGCTGCGGAGCGCGTGTGGGGTCAGTGCGGGTTCGGCTTCGGCGGGAGCGCGGGGGTCGACCTGGCGATCGTCGATCCGCCGCCGCCGTACCTCGTCGCCGTGGGCTGCGAGTCCGGCCTCCCGGCCAGCGGCGGTCGCGTCTCGCTCCGCGCGAAGGGCAAGCTCGTGGAGCTCACCACGCAGCCCGGGGCGTCGCCGATCGAGGTCGCGGTCGGCTTGGCGCACGCGCTCGTCGAGGCGGGAGTGGCGGCGCGTGTCAGCCGGAACGGGCTCACGGGCGGGGGCGCGCTCGCGACGGCGGACGTGCTGGCGTTCGACGAACGAGGCGCCCCGCTCGAGCTCACGCCGGACGCCGAGCGCCCGCTCTCGACCGATCCGACTCTGGGAGTGTGCCTCGGGCGCGTGGATCTCTCGGACGGCCTCACCCACTTCTCGGATCACGACTCGGCGGCGGGCACGCTCGAGGAGCGGACGCTGCTCAAGGCCGTCCTCGACGCCGATCCAGCCACCGTCGACCTCGTCTTCGTGCCGGCCTTCATGCGGACGGGGCGGATCGGCGAGTCGTTCATCCAGACGGACGGCGGCAGCATCGCCAACGCGATCGTGCTCGATCGGGCCGGGCTGCGAGTCGGCGGGCGCTCCAACGTCCTCGCTCACGAGCTCGGGCACGTCCTGCTCGACTTGCCAGGCCACCCGGACGACTTCGGCCCGGACACCACCGCGTCGCTGATGGACGCGGACGCGGCCGACCCGACGCTGTTCGGCCCGCGCAAGCTCTCCCTGGCGGAGTGCCGCCGCGCGTTGATCGAGAGCGGCCCGAGCGCCGACGCGCCGCTCCTCGTGCCGTGGCCGCTCACGCGGCCGCGCGTCACTCCGGCGGCGCGATCTCGGTGAGCTCCGTCCCGCCCGCGTACGCGTAGCTCACGTAGCTATCGAAGCCGTCCACCAGCAGCCCGACCGGGCCGTCCGCCTCGAGCCGGTGTACGCCGTCGTTCTGCACGCCGGGGGCCAGGTTCGCCGGCGCGACCTCCGTGGGATCGATCTCGGGGAAGCCGAGCTGGCAGCGATGCACGACGAAAGGCGGCACGGGCGAGCCGCGCTCCGCCGCCGTCAGGCCGTCGCCGGGCCAGGTGGTGCAGCCGGGGCGCGTGTCGAGGTAGCGGCCGTCCAGCACGATCGTGGCGCCCGGCGGCGCGACGATTCGTACGAAATCGAACGCGTACTTGTCCGGCGTCAGGAACACGTACGTCGCGCGGAACTGCTCGACTGGCGGGATCACGAGCAGGCTCGGATCGCCCCCCGGGAGCCCGCGCGGCACGGCCGCGTCGTCCTGGCTCGGGGACACGCTCGCCAGCACGACGGGCTCGTCGCTCTCCAGCACGAAGTCGAGCGTCGAGACGAGATCGGCGAACGCGCCTCGACCGTCGAGGACGAAGCTCTCTTGCGCTCCGGGGAGGGTCGTCGTCACCCGGGCGCCGCGCGGGGTCGTCGCGACCACGCGGAAGTACTCCGTCTGAGGGACCGTACCGATGGGGGCGCCGGCCGCGGCGACCGCCTCGCTCCGGTTGGCGGAGACCGTCGCCACGAACCGCTTGCCCGCCGTCCGCACCGGGTCGAGCTGCTCCTCGAGGTGGTCGGCGCAGCAGCGTCGCTCGGTGAGCTTGTCGAAGAATGGGGCGTCGCTCGCCTCGCTGCCGCTGAACAGGACCACGGGCTGATCCGCCTCCAGGAACGTGCCGGTGAAGTCGCCGCGGAAATCGTCGGTCTCGAGGTTCAGCACGTCGAACGGGTCGAGGGTCGCCTCGAGCACGCCGCCGGCCACGACGGCCGGCACGGCGGGCAGCCCCGGCGCGCCGCTTCGACCGCTCTCGGCCGAGCCAAGCACGCGGGTCGACGGGTGGATGCGGATCCGCGTACCCGGCCGGGTGCCGACGACGGTGAGGAACGCACGCAGATCGATCGGGGCTCGCGGGTTGAAGTTGGTGTCCGGGTTGTCGGTGCTGGCGATCGTTTGGGGCCACCCGACGACGACATACGCGGGCGCGAGCTCCCCCGGGGTCATCGTCAAGGCCTCGACCGGCTTCAGCAGCGAGGCGTCGTTGGAGAAGACGTTTACGTTCTCGAGCGGGTTGAACTGGTAGGCGACGACCGGGAGGTGGCTCTTCACGCGGTACGCGGCGCGGGTGTGCGCGGTGTGGGTGCCCGTGTCGAACTCCCCAGGGGACGAGCCGTCCACCTCGCGCGGCCCTAGCTTGAGCACGCGGAGGCCGAGCGGCGGGATCTCGACCGCGGCGATCTCGACGGGGGCGCCTGGGGTGCCCGGGAGGGTGTCGTCCTGCTCGACGGTCACCCGGACGGGGACGTCGGGCTGGGGGTTGCTCACGACGAGGGCGAACTGCTGCGCTGCGGCGTTGGTGGAGATGCCGACGTTCGCGTTGTCGAGGTCCACGGCCCAGTACTCGCAGCCGACGTTGCTGCGCTGTTCGCGCGCGCGCGCGCAGAGGTCGATGCACGCGCCGTCGCGGCACGGTGCCCCTGCGGCTGGGTCGCAGCTCCGCTCGGGCGACCACGCCTCCCCCGTGGTGTCGCAGCGCTCGACGGTGTCGTCCCGGCACCGCACGGAGGACGGCTGACACGTGCTGCATCGGCCCAGCGCCGCCGAGCAGCTCTGCGCGGTCGCGCCGCAGTCCTCGACGAGCGCGTAGGCCGCCGGGCGCGCCGCGACACAACGCTCGAGGAGCTCGCCGGCGCACCGCAGCTCGCCGGGCGTGCAGGAGCCGACCGGGGCCGGAGGCCCGTCGCTCTCCGCCTCCCAGCGGTACGACTCGTCGTAGCAGGAGCCGGAGAACGCCGGCACGGCGCCGGCCAGGAGCAGCGCGAGCCTCGCACCGGCGGGCCGACGCGCGCGGCGTGGCTCAGCGGACGGCGAAGACCGTGTCGCGGGCATGGGCCGTCCAGGCGCGGGTCGTGAGATCGCGGTAGCGGAGGTTCCCGTACACGAAGCCGGGGATGTGCGCGACGGCCACGCTCAGGGTGAGCGTGCCGGGATAGAGCCCGAGCTCGGGGCCGAGCGCGTCCAGATCGGGCAGCGGGAGCGAGCGTACGTGCCCCGGCAGGGTGATCGACCACTCCAGCAGCCCCCCGGCGCTCTGGATGTCGATGACGACGAGATCCACTTGCGCGCCGCCGGGCGCCCAGTCGAGCTCGACGCGAGCGGCGTCCCACGGTGCGCCGGCCGCCGGCCGGACGACGCGCGGGATCTCCACGAACCCAGCGAGCGGGATCGGCGCGCTGGTCGTGGTCGCGGCGAACGAGCCGTTCACGCTCTTCGGGTTGCCGAGGTTCGCGCCCGTCGCGGCGCTGCCCGTCGTCACGTAGGTGGCGCCCGCGAGCTGCCCGGTGAGCGCCGGCAGGCCGACGAACGCGACGTCGCCGGTGAACGGAAGGCTCCGCTCGACCGGGCTGCCGGGGAAGACGAGGAAGGACTGGTCGGCGAGGCGGATCGCCGCGGCGACGGAGAGGCGGTCCGGCCCGCGGGTCGTCGGCGCGGGGGGGACGACGCTCACGGTGAGCGCCTGCTCGAGGAGCTGATCCATCGAGATGAACACGTCCCGCGTCGTGGCGCCGGGCTTCACCGACACGCCGCGCGCCATGCCGAAGCCGTACGCGTGGAAGGTGGGGGGAGAGGTCGCGGCGTCCTCGTAGCCGGCGAGGGCGTAGATCGTGTGGTTGCCGGGGCTCGCGGTGAGGGAGAACGCGTACCCGATCGTGCCCTCGCCGAGCGGCGTGATCGCCAGCGCCGGATCGATCGCCTCGAGCCGGCGGGTCGGATCGGTGACCGCGCGGTACACGTACGCGACGAAGCGCTCCTCCGGGCCCTTGGGCAAGGGGAGGTTCGCCCAGCCGTCGCGACCGAACTCCGAGCCGCTCTTCCACACGAGCTCCCCCTGGATCCCGGTGCCCGTACCCCCACCTCCCGGGGTGCCGCCGACGGGGGGTGGGTCCCCCTCGGGGGAGCACTTGGGGGAGAGGACGGGATCCAGGTACGCCGTCACCGACTCCACCGGGACGGCCCCGAACGTCTGCGGCATGAAGCAGCGCTTCGCGATCGTCACGGTGTGCGGCGCCGAGAAGCGAGGCCCCTGGAAGATCGCGCTGCCGGAGGCGTCGGTCTGCGCGACGGCTGGGCCGGCGGCGCTGCCGTCGTCCGCGATCACCGTGGCGCCGGGGATGGGGACCCCGGCGAAGTTGTCCAGCGCGAGCACCCGGAGCTGCCCAGCGAGCGCCTGACCGGAGAGGCCGCCGCGAAAGCCGTTGTCGCTGTCACCATACGTATAGGCGTCGAGCGCGTCGATCGAGACGCCATCCGGAGTCCGCACGCGGACCGAGCGCGCGCCCGCCGGGGCGGGCGGGACCCTGCAGGTGAGGAGCGTCGCGCTGGCGACGGTGACGTCCGCGCACGGCTCGAGCCCGATGAAGACCTCGGTGCCGGGCACCCAGCTCGTCCCCTGACCCGACACCGAGACGACGGTGCCGCCGGAGGTCGGCCCGGACGACGGCTCCAGGTAGAAGGCGTCGTACGCGTAGCCCGCGGAGAGCGTGCTGCGGGTGGAGGTGTCGTCTGCGTTCTGCGTCGTCACGTCCGCCGGGCCGGGCGTGCCCGCGGGGATCACGACCTGCGCGCGGGTCGCGTCGATCGGGACCACGTCCGGAGCGGGGATCTCCGCGCCGCCGATCCAGATCCGCACCTGGCTGGAGAAGCCGTTCCCGCGCACGATCGCGAGCTGCCCCCCCGGGAACGGGCCGTGCGGCGGGTCGACCCCCTGCACGGCGTGAGGCGTCGCCGTGGGGAGCTCCGAGCGGGCGTCGGACGGTGGGCGGGCGTCGATGAGGACGACGCCGGCGTCCGTGCTCGCGTCGTCGTCCGTCTGACGCCGGAAGGTGCCCTCGCCGCGCGCGAGGCAGCTCGCCGCCCACGCGCCGGCAACGATGGCGACCCCCCCGAACGCTCGTTCTCGGACGATCACGACCCGCGAAGGCTAGAGCCGCGCGGCGGTCGCGGCAACCGGCGCCGCCCGCGCGCCGCCCCCGAGCCCGAGCGCGGCCACGAGGGCGCGCGCGCCGGCCTTGTGGAGGCTGCCGGCCGCGCCGGGCCCGACGCACGCGGGGCACCCATGCGCGCAGCCGCACCCGGTGATGATCGTCGCGGCGCGCGCCAGCAGCTCCTCTGCGCGCTCGTAGATCCGCGGCGCGAGCCCGACGCCGCCCGGGTGCTGATCGAAGAGGAAGAGCGTGGGCGACTCCCGGCCCGTTCGCCCTGCGAACCAGTCGCGCCCCGGCGGCGGCGCGCCGGGGTCGTCGCTGCTGCCGTCCCCCAGCGTGCGGCCGAGATCCCGCGGATCGCACATGAGCGCGACCGACGCCACGGCCTCGAGCACCCACCCGAGCCCGCGCAGGCCCTCGACGACCGCCGCGCGCGGCACGCCGACCTCGGCGACGAGCGCCTCCGGTAGCGTGAGCCAGAAGCTCACCGTGTGCATTTGCATCTCGGGGAGGTGCACGTCGCCGTAGCCGGCGTTCTCGTGGGTGAAGAAGCGGATCTTCTTGTAGCCGGTCACCTTCTCCTCGACCTTCACGTCCCCGAGGCCGACGCGAGGCGCCGCGCGCCCTCCCGGCGCGGCGAGCGCCCGCTCTCCCTGCGGCTCGATGACCTCCACCGTGCGGTAGGTGAGCGCCGTCGTGAAGTAGTCCGGCTCGACGCGCCGCACGTACGCCTTGTGGTTCTCGTAGTCGAGGCGCTCCACCTGGAACGTGGCGGCGTCGTGCTGGTAGATGGCCTGCTCGTGGAGCATCGTGTGGGCGGCGCGCCAGTCGAGCTCGGCGAGCGCGGTGCCGCTCCCTTCGTCCACGATGACGAAGTTGTCCCAGCCGATGTTGCGCAGGGACACGTGGCTCGCGGGGAAGGCCTCGCCCGACCAGTACCAGCGGTCGCCGCGCTCGTGGACGAGCCCGTGCCCGGCGAGGTACTGGAGCGCGTCCCGGGTGGACGCGGCGTCGAGGCCGAGCCACGCCTCACCCCGCGGTGGCGGCGCCGCGGCGGTGACGCGGGGGGGCGCCGCCTCGAGCACGATCGGCGCCTCGAAGCACGCGCACTTCAGGTGCTGGAGGAGGATCTCGGCGTTGCTCGGGTCGATGCGGGCCTCCTCGGCCGACTCGCGGACCAGCCACTCCGGATCCGACGCGACGTACTGGTCGGTGGGCTCGCTCGAGCAGACCAGCAGCGCGATGCTCGAGGTCCCGCGCCGGCCGGCGCGGCCGAACCGCTGCCACGCGCCCGCGACCGATCCCGGGTAGCCGGCGAGGACGACGGCGTCGAGATCGCCGATGTCGATCCCGAGCTCGAGCGCGTTGGTCGCCACCACGCAGAGGATCTCGCCCTCGCGCAGGCCGCGCTCGATGGCGCGACGGGTCTCCGGCAGGTAGCCGCCCCGGTAACCCTGGAGCGCGCCGGGCCCCGCGACGGCGCCCACCTCGGCGCGCAGGTACTTCAGCATCACCTCGACGGAATTGCGCGACTGCGCGAAGAGGAGCGTCGGCACCCGGGCCCGCACGAGATCGGCCGTGAGGGCGACGGCGCGCTTCAGCGTGCTCGCTCGCAGGCCGAGCTCGGCGTTGACGACCGGCGGGTTGTAGACGAGCAGGCGGCGCGCCGCGCGCGGCGCGCCGGACTCCGCGACCAGGCTGACCTCGCGCTCCGGGACCCCGAGCAGCCGCGCCGCGTGCTCGAGCGGGTTGCCGATGGTCGCCGTCGCCGACAGGAAGACGGGGCGCGGCGGCGCGCCGGGCGGCTCGGCGCCGGCGTGGAAGGCCGCGACCCGACGCAGCCGCGCGAGCACGTGCGCCAGGTGCGAGCCGAAGACCCCGCGGTAGACGTGGAGCTCGTCGAGCACCACGTAGCGCAGGCCCTGGAAGAACGACGCCCACCGCGCGTGGTTCGGGAGGATGCCCGCGTGCAGCATGTCCGGGTTGGTGAGCACGATGCGCCCGCGCTCGCGGGCGGCGCGGCGGGCGTCGCCCGGGGTGTCGCCGTCCACGACGAGCGCGGGGATCTCGTGCCCCGACTCGCGCGCGAGGGCGTGGAGCGCGTGCTCCTGGTCGCGCGCGAGCGCCTTCGTCGGGTAGACGAACAGCGCGCTCGCCGTCGGGTCGCGGGCCAGCGCGTCGAGCACGGGCAGGTGGAAGCAGAGGCTCTTCCCGCTCGCGGTGGGCGTCGCCACCACGACGTGGCGGCTCGCGAGCGCGGCGCCGACGGCCTCGGCTTGGTGAGTGTAGAGTCGCTCGATACCGCGAGCGCGGAGCGCCCGCGCGAGGCCGGCGTCGAGCGCGGGCGGGAGCTCGGACCACCGCGCGCCGGCCTCGGGCAGGAGGCGCTCGAGCGCGAGGCACTCCCGGACGGAGCCCTCCGCGAGCCAGCCCTCGACGACGTGGTCGACCCCTTGGGGTGGGCGGCTCCAAGGCTGCGCGGCGGCGGCGATCATGAGCGAATACTAAACGGATGTGCGGTGTCGTCCAGGGGGCCTCCCGCGCGCGCCGCGGCCAGGCTGGCCGCGATGAGGGTTTCGTCGTAGGACGCCCCGGCCTCCCGAGCCTCCTCCCGATGAGTGACACGCCCCCTCCCGACGCCCCGCCGGCCTCCCCGAGCGAGTCGCCGCCGGGCCTCGCGGCCGAGGGCTCCTTGGCGGCCGGCGCGGTCGCCGAGGGCGGCGCGCCGGGCCCCCGGGGCGCCGCTCCCCTGGGCGGGTCGGTCGTGGCCGGCTCCGGCGATCCCGAGCCCTCCGCGGGGGGTGCGGCCGGGGGTGCGGCGCCCGAGGCTCCGCGGGCGACGGACGACGCCGAGGTCGATCTGGCCTCGCTCCGGGCGCGGCCGTCCTACCTCTTCTTCGGCGTCGTGGCGGCGGTCTCGCTCCTCGTCGACATCGCGAGCAAGGCCTGGGCAGAGGTCGTGCTGTCGAAGCGCGCGTACTTCGAGCCGTCCCTGGTGCTCGTCGAGGAGCACTTGTTCCTGACGCTCGCCTACAACAAGGGAGGCGCGTGGGGCCTCCTGCAGAACGCGAGCGAGAACGTGCGCAAGCCGTTCTTCCTCGCCGTGAGCGTGCTCGCGATCGGCTTCATCTTCTCACTGTACGGGAAGCTCGCGCCGACGCAACGCGCCCTCAAGTGGGGACTCCCGCTCGTGCTAGGCGGCGCGCTCGGCAACCTCTCCGACCGCATCACGCGCTCGAGCGTCGTCGACTTCATCGACTACCGGGCGGACTGGGTCGGCGCGATGAACGCCTTCGTCGCGCGGTTCTACCGATCGTGGGGGCTCACGGATCACTGGCCGACGTTCAACGTCGCGGACATCGCCATCTGCGTCGGCGTGGGGCTGATGGCGGTCGACATGGTGACCTCCCGGCGCGGCGCCGCGGCGGATGCCCCTCCCCGGGTACCTGGGTCCCCGGAGCCGGCGGGCGACGGCGCGGGCGCTCCCCCCGCCGCGGGCTGAGGCGGGCGCGGGGCGTCGCGATGCAGGGTCGCCTCTTCACGCTCCTCGAGGTCGGCTTCCCCAGCTATTTCGTCCTGCTCGTGACCGGCTTCGTCTTCGCCACGGCGATGGGCGCGCTGTGGGCCAGGCGGCTCGGTCACGACCCCGACGTGATCGTCGATCTCGGCCTCGGGATGCTGCTCGCCGGGGTGGCCGGCTCCCGGGTGCTGCACGTCCTCGCTGACGGCTACTTCTGGGACTACGTGCACCTCTGCACGGATCCTGCGCAGGTGGGCTGGCGGATCACCGAGGCCGAGTGCGTCCGCAGCTCGGGCTCCGAGGGGTTCCTCGGGCTCTTCTCGGCGCCCGCCGAGCCGCTCGGGACCTGGGACGCGACAGCCGGCGTGTGCCGGCCGCTCCGCGCGAACTGCTGGGCGTGGGCCGAGATCTGGAACGGAGGGTTCACCTACTACGGCGGCCTCCTCGGGGCGATCCCGGCCGCGTGGTACCTGCTGCGCCGCGATCGCTTCCCGTTCTGGCGCGCCGCCGACATGGCGGGCATCGTGGTCGCGGTGGGGCTGGTCTTCGGGAGGATGGGGTGCTTGCTCGCTGGCTGCTGTTTCGGCACGCCGACGGCCCAGAGCTGGGCGCTGGCGTTCCCTCCGTACAGCCCGGCGAGCGACTCGCAGTTCAAGGCCGGGCTCCTCGAGACGCCCGCGATGCCCTCGCTCGAGGTGCACCCCACGCAGCTCTACGAGGCGTGGGGGTGCCTCGGCATCGCCGCCTTCCTGCTGCTCCACCTCCACGGCAGGAAGCGCTACGACGGCCACGTGTTCGTGGCGTTCGTGACGGCGTACGCCGTGCTCCGGTTCGCGCTCGAGTGGCTCCGGAGCGACGATCGCGGTGGCTGGCTGGGGCTGAGCACCTCGCAGCTCGTCGGGCTGGTGCTCATCGCCGGCGCCGCGTGGGTCCACCGCCGGCGCGCCACGGCGGTCGCAGAGGCCGCCCCGGTGGGCTAGAGTCCCGAGGCGTGAACGCCCGGGTCGGTCTGCTGGTCGTCGCGGGGGTCGCGGGGGTCGCGGGGGTCGCGGGCCTCGCGGCGTGTGTGTCCGAGGATCCTGCGCGCCCGCCGCGCGTGGGGACGTGCACCGACGCTGGCTGCGCGGTGTCGCCGCCCCATGGCGGTGGCACGACTGATGCCGGCGCCGACTCGGTCGCCGACGCGGCGCCCGACGCCGAGGCGGTCACGCTGCGAGGCACCGTCGGGACGTTCCTCGACGTGGGCCTCGCGCAGACCGCGCCTGCGGCGGGCGTCCGGCTCACGGTGGGGTTCGACGGCGTCACCGGCGGTACGGTCACGGACGAGACGACGGATGGCGTGTTCGAGGTCGCCGGCGCGCTCGCATCGCCCGCCGCGTGGGCGACGGTGGAGGCCGAGCCCGGCGCCACCGACTGGCTCACGACGCTCACGCTGGTCGACACCGCGGACGAGGCGCCCGTCGAGCCGCTGGTCGTCCGCCTGAGCCTGATCGACACCCTCCTCGCGCTCGGGCAGGTGACGGCGGCGCGGAGCAGCTCCGGCGCCGTCGTGATGCTGCAGGTCGTGAGCCTGGCCCAGGGCCTGCCCGCGGCGGGTGCGCGGGTCGTCCGCCACGGAGGGGATGCACTGCTCTACGCCGACGCGGGCACGTGGTCCGGGATCGCCGACGAGACGGACTCGACCGGGTGGGTTCTGGTCTTGAACGTGCCGGCGTCCTCGGGCTCGCTGCGCGAGATCGCCGTCGAGGGTCCGAGCGGCGCCGAGTACACGGCCGCGCTGCGCGTCGCGGCGGGCGGCGTGACGGTGGCGGGCGTCGCGGTCGAGTGAGCCTGGAGCGCGCGCGCGGCTCGTAGTAGGCGAGCGCGCATGGCACGGCTCCTGGATGGCAAAGCGGTCGCAGCAGAGGTGCGACGCGAGGTCGCGCGCGGCGTGGACGCGTTCGTCACCGCGCACGGGCGGCGGCCCGGGCTGGACGTGGTCCTCGCCGGCGAGGATCCGGCGTCGCAGGTGTACGTGCGGAACAAGGAGAAGGCCGCGCTCGAGGTCGGCATCGCGGGCAGGGTCCACCGCCTGTCGGCGGACGTGAGCCAGGCCGCGCTCCTCGGTCTCGTGGCCCAGCTCAACGCTGACGCTGCGGTGGACGGCATCCTCGTCCAGCTCCCGCTCCCGCCCGGGATCGACTCGCTCGCGGTGCTCGACGCGATCCTCCCAGCCAAGGACGTGGACGGATTCCACGCGGAGAGCGTCGGGCTGCTCTGGTCAGGGCGGAGCGGGCTCGTCCCGTGCACCCCGCGGGGGTGCATGCGCCTCCTCGCCGAGGCCGGGGCGTCGCTCGCGGGAGCCCGCGCGGTGGTCGTCGGGCGGAGCAACATCGTCGGCAAGCCCATGGCGGCGCTCCTGCTCGGCGCGCACGCCACGGTGACGATCGCCCACTCCCGCACGCGCGAGCTGCCCGCCGTGTGCCGCGAGGCGGACGTGCTCGTCGCGGCGGTCGGCCGCGCGCGGATGATCGGGCGCGACTGGGTGAAGCCCGGGGCGATCGTCCTCGACGTGGGGATGAACCGCGACGAGTCCGGCAGGCTGTGCGGCGACGTGGATTTCGCAGACGTCGAGCCGATCGCGGGTGCGCTCACGCCCGTCCCCGGCGGGGTGGGGCCGATGACCATCGCGATGTTGCTGGAGAACACGCTGCTCGCGGCGCGCGCGCGAGCGCTGGCCGGCGCGCGCGGCGCTTGAGGTCGGCTCAGCGCGGATACCGGGCCGGATCTACCCCGGCGTGCGTGCAGATGGTGTCCAGCACCTCGTCGGCTCGCCGGCACGTCGCCGCCCGATCGCCCGAGTTGTCGATCACGTGGTCGGCGAGCGCGACCTTGTCGGCGAGCGGGAGCTGCGCCCGTACGCGCGCCCGGGCCTCGTCCGCGGTGCAGCCGTCGCGCGCCACGGTGCGCTCGAGCTGGACGGCCTCCGGCACGCTCACGACGACCAGCGGCCGGAGCGCGGCGGCCAGCCCGCTCTCGACCAGCAGGGGCACCTCGTTGCACGCGAGCGGCTCGCCCGCGCCCGCGAGCGCCGCGAACCGCGCGATCGTGAGCGCGCGCACCCGCGGGTGCACGATCGCCTCGAGGCGCTTGCGCTCCGCCGCATCCGCGAACACCACGGCGGCGAGGCGCTTCCGATCGAGCGCGCCGTCGGGATCGAGCACGCCCGGGCCGAACGCGGCCACGAGCTCCGCGAGCCCGTCCGAGCCCGGCGCGACCGCGTCGCGCGCCACCTGATCGGCGTCGACCACGGGCAGGCCGCGCTCGCGGAAGCGGGCCGCCACCGTGCTCTTGCCGGAGCCGATGCCGCCCGTGAGGCCGAAGACCAGCATGCGCCCGCGAGAGTAAGCACACGCGCCGCCCTCCCGCACCGCCCGGCGCGAGGTCGCCGCGCGCGCGGCGAGTGGTACGGTGCCGTGCACCGCCGTGCTCCGCCCTGCTCGAGCTCCGCTCCTCCTCGTGGCCGCGGCCGCCTTCGGGTCGGCCTGTGCGGGGGGCGCGCCGCCTCCGCGGGCCGGGGAGGTCGGTGGCCCGGGCGGCTTGCGCGGGGGCGCGCTGCCCGCCGATGGGGCCGCGACGACCGCCGAGGGGCGGGCGAGGGGCGCGTCCGGAGGGGAGGGGAGGGAGTGGCGCCCGGCGCTCCGCGCGCACGCTGGCGCTCGGGTCGTGGCGCTGCCCGCGATCGCGCCCGACGGTCGCCTGCTGGTGGCGGGGCTCGACGGCTGCGTCTCCTCGTACTCGCGCAGCGGCAGGTTCCTGTGGTCGTTCTGGGCGGAGGGGCCCGTCGTCGGGGCGCTCGCCGTCGCGCGCGACGGGACGGCGTATGTCACCACGGCGGGCGGCCACGTCCAGGCGCTGCGCGTCGACGGTACGGAGCTCTGGCGTCGCTCGATCGCGACGGGGGCGCTCGGAGCGGCGCTGCTGTCGGGCGGGAGGCTCGTGGTCGCTGGGGTGGACGGCGCGCTCTACTCGGTCGCCGGGGGCACGCTCGTGTGGCGTCGGCGGGTGGCGGAGCGCCTGGCGACGCGCCCGATCGTGGTCGGGCCAGATCGCGTCGTCGTCGGCGACGCCGAAGGGACGCTCCACGCGCTCGAGGGCGCGGAGCGCCACGAGGAGCGCCTCGGGGGTCGGTTTCGGCAGGATCCGGCGGTGGGCTCCGGGGGCTCGATCGCGGTGGTGCTGGACGACGATCTGGTGGTCGTCGACGGATCGCTCCGCGAGCGGTTCACGCTCCGGGGCGTGCTGTACGCGGGGCCCGCGGGCGAGGGCTGGGTCGCTGCGCTCCGCGATGGATCGCTGGTGCAGCTGGACGCGCTCGGGGCGGAGCGCGCGAGGGTGCCGCTCGCCACGGCGGCGAGCGCGTCGCCGGTCGGTGTCGCTGGCGGCGCGCTCGTGCCGCTCGAGTCGGGCGAGCTCGCGCTCGTCTCCGCGGCGGCGGGCGGCCCGCGGCGCGCCGCGCGCATCGGCCGGGCGCCGCTGCTCTCGCCGATCGTGACCGACGGCGGGGCGAGCGTCGTCGCGGCGAGCGCGTCCGGCGACGTCGCGGTGCTCAGCCTCGAGTGACGGGCGGGCGCACCGGCGCGCGGCATCGCGGCCCGCGCGCGCGGCGGTCGCCGGCGTGCTAGGCGTCGGCCGCGGTGGATCTCCGATCGAAGCTCGCGCGGCTCCGGGCGCCCGAGGCGAGGCCGGGCGAGCCAGCCGGCGCGGCGAGCGCGGCGGGCGCGGGCGCCGCGCTCCTCGCGGGGCCGAGCGTCCTGCCGTTCGTCGCGGAGGAGCAGCCCGGCGGGGCGCTGTGGGTGCGCAGGCTGCGCCTCGCGCGGTCGCACCACGTCGGTCGGATCCCGCTCTCGGCGGCGCGCGACGCCGCGCCGGGGACGCTCGCGTTGCTCGCCCTCGATCCGTCGTTGGCCGCGTGCGCGCCGGGCGGCGCGCTCTACCTCGACACGGAGACGACGGGCCTCGGCGGAGCCGGGACGCTCGCGTTCCTCGTCGGGCTCGCCTGGCTCGAAGGCGAGGACGTCTGGGTGGAGCAGCTCCTGCTGCGGTCGCCCGCGGAGGAACCGCTGCTGCTCGCGCACCTGGCGCGCCGCGTGGAGGCGGCGGGCTTCTTCGTCACGTTCAATGGTAAATCCTTCGATCTGCCCCTGCTCGAGGCGCGGCGCGTGATGAACCGCCTGCCGCCGGGGCCTGCGCGCCCACACCTCGACCTCGTGCACGTCGCGCGGCGCCTCCACGGCCGGCGCCTCCGCCAGCGGCGGCTCGGGAACCTGGAGGCCGAGGTCCTCGGGCACGTGCGCGTGGGCGACGTCGACGGCTCCGAGATCGCGGCGCGCTACGCGCACTTCCTCCGCACCGGCGACGAGACGGCCCTCGAGGCGGTGGTCGAGCACAACCTCCTCGACGTGCTCAGCATGGTGGCGCTGGTCGGCCTCTACGGCGAGCCGCTCCCCGCCCTGTGTCCCGCGGATCTCGCTGGGATGGCGCGCACGTTGGCGCGCGCCGGCGCGCCCGAGCGCGCGCTCGAGCTGGCCGACGTGGCCGTCTCGCGCGGCGCCGGCGCGGAGGGCCTGCGGGCCCGGGCCGAGCTGCTGCGGGCCCAGGGCGACCGCGCGCGCGCGCTCGCGGATTTCGAGGCGCTGGCGCGGGACGTGGACGACCCCGCGGTGCGCCTCGCGCTCGCCAAGCTGTACGAGCACCACGTTCGCGACCACGTCCGCGCGCTGGAGTTGGTCGCCGCCGGCACGGGCGAGCCGCCCGAGCGCGAGGAGCGGCGCCGGCGCCGCCTCGAGCGCAAGCGCGACCGCCGCCGCCCGTGACGCTCAACCCGGGGCCGGCGGCTCGTCGAGCGGGAGCTCCGCCAGCCGCCGCGAGGTGAGATCCGAGAGCGCCAGGATCGTCGCCTGCGGGTTTACCGCGCTCGGGCTGGGGAACACGCTCGCGTCGCAGACGAACAGCCCCTCGACGCCGCGCACGCGCCCTTGCGGGTCGACGGGGCCGCTGTCGTCGGCGGTCATGCGGCACGAGCCGAAGGTGTGGTTCATCGTCATCGCCATGTGGCTCGCGCGGACGCGGGGCGAGAGCAGGCTCTCGGTGTCTCGCGGACTGCGCATCTCGTCCATCACGCTCGTGAGGCCCGTGTGCACGTACCGGGCGCCCACCGCGAGCAGCGAGTCGGCGGCCGTCTTCATCCCCCGCATCACCGGCGCCACGTTCTTCTCCGGGATCCGCAGGTGGAGGACCGGATCGCCGCGGCGGCCCGCGCGCACGCTCCCGCGCACGTCGCCTCGGTACACGATGGCGATCACGACGGCGTGCTTCACCTCGTCGAGCCGGTCGACGAACGATCGCCCCACGCCCCCCCAGCGCACCATGAGCACGGCCGGAGACGCCCACAGCCCCTCGTACTTGAGCCCGCGGATCTCCTGCGAGATCGCCCCCCAGCCCTGGGTGGCGCCGATCCAAGGATCGACGACCTCGTCCATGATGCCGACCAGGCCGCCGCCGATGTGACAAAAGAAGGTCGCGCCGACCCGGCCGCGCGGGTTGATGCCGCTCCGCTGCAGGAGCACCGGCGTCTGCGTCGTGCCGGCGGCGACGAGCACGCGCGGCGCGCGCACGCGGAACCTGCCGCGGCGTTGCCAGCCCGGCAGCTCGACGACCGTGCCCTCGACGCCGGTGACGCGGGTGCCCTCGACCAGCACCCGCTCGACCTCCGCGTGCGTGTAGATCTCGGCGCCGTTCGCCTCCGCGGCCGGCAGGTACGTACGGTCGACCGACTGCTTCTTGCCCGTCGGGCAGCCGGTGAGGCAGTCCGAGCTGCCCTCGCAGTCGACGACGGCGCGGGGCAGGCCCCCGCCGCGCTCCCCCGCGACACCCTCGATCGCAGCACGGACGAGGCGGTTGCGCCGACCGAGCACGGCCGTCGGGGTGGGGCTCACGCGGCAACGCGCGAAGGCGCGCGCGTACGCTGCGTCGAGCTCCGGCGAGTCGAAGTGCGCGACGCCCGTCTCCGCGCGCCACTCCTGGCGCACCCAGGCGGGGAGCGGGAGCATGATGGCGGAGTTCACGACGCTGCCGCCGCCGAGGCAGCGCGCGTGCATGCTCGGGCTCGGGGCCGTCCCGAGCACCATGCGCAGCCCCCCTTCCCAGAAGTTACGCGCGAGGAACCGCGGCGCGTCCCGGACCATGTCCTCCGCGCGCAGCTCGGGCCCGGCCTCGAGCACCACCACGCGCATCCCGGCGCGCGCGAGGTTGTCGGCCGCGACCGCACCCCCCGGCCCCGAGCCGACGATCGCTACGTCGGCCTCGACGTCGAACCCCGACCGTACGTCGGCGAGCCCGTGCCTCACGCCTCGCCCCCGTCACGCGGCTCGAGCGCGTCTGGGCGCACCGGCAGGCGGATCCGGTCCAGCGGTCGCTCGCACGCTCGATACTCCCCCATCCATTCGAGGGCGCGGGGGTGGGACAGGTACATCATGGTGGCCGTCGCCTTGAGCGAGTCCCCGAGGATTCGCCCCACGAGGTAGCGCGAGGCGCGCCAGCGCCGGATCGCCTCGGTCCGCACCGGGACGGGGAGCCGCGAGAAGCGCCGCCCCCTGAGCAGCAGGAAGATCGCCGCCAGCTCGACGAACACGAAGAGCGCCTGCACCAGCCGCCGCTGGCGCGGCGGGAGCTCCTCCAGGTACTCGAGCGTGCGCGGCACCATCTCGGTGGATCGCCAGTCCGGCGCGCCGGTGTCGCTGTCGGGGAAGGTCGCCTCCGACGTCGCCGTCACGCCGGCCGTGACCAGTCGCATCCAGACGCCGGGCGTGTCGGCCATGGCCGCTCCTACCACGAGTCCCCCGCGCGCGGCCGCGAGGCGGCGCCGGCGCGCACGGGTTGCGCGAAGCCGTTGACGGACCGGATCGGGAGCTTACGTTCCGCCAGAACCCACACCGAGCTACGCACCGCGTGCTCATCGTCCGTCCCCGCAGGCTGGGCTGCCCGCCCGGCGGCGCAGGACGGAGGTCAGGAGATCGATGGCCTCGCTTCGTGGCGGCGCGCCTGCGCCCGCATCCCCCTTCCCCATCCTGCCGCTCCGAACCGGCGTGCTCTTCCCCGCCGCGACGCTCGCGCTCACCGTGGGGCGGCCGCGATCGCTGGCGATGCTCCATGCGCTGCACGTCGGCGACGTGATCGGCGTGGTCCCCCAGCGGGATGGCAAGGTCCTCGAGCCGAGCGAGGACGACCTCGCCAGGGTGGGCACCTACGCCCGGATCGTGCAGGTGGCGCGCCAGAGCGATCGAGCGTACCGCGTGGTGCTCGAGGGCGTCGGGCGTCTCGAGCTCCAGCGTCTCGTCACCGCCGACCCGTTCTGGACGGCCGAGGGCGCGCCCATCGACGAGACGGGCGCGGGGTCGGACGAGGCCGTGCTCCTCGCGGGCGAGCTCCGCCGGCTCGCCGCCGACCTCGCGCGGGATTTCGCTGTCGTGGTGCCACTCCCCGAGGAGCTGTCTCCGGGCGAGGTGGGTGACGCGATCGCCGCCGCCTTGGGCCTCGAGTCCGCGCTGGCGCTCGAGGTGCTCGCGGAGCGCGACGTCCCGGAGCGCCTCCGGCGCGTCGTCGGCGTGGTCGGCGCGCTCCGCCAGCGCGCCGAGGTGAAGGCGAAGGTGGAGAGCGACGTGCGTCGAGAGCTGGGGAAACACCAGCGAGAGGCGGTGCTGCGCGAGCAGCTCCGCGCGATCCAGAAGGAGCTCGGCGACGGAGAGGGCGGCGAGGCGGAGAAGCTGCGGCAGCGACTGGCGGCTGCGGAGCTGCCCGAGGAGGTGCGCGAGCAGGCCGAGCGCGAGCTCGGGCGGCTGGAGGCGAGCGGGGGGCAGGGCCCCGAGGCGAACGTGCTGCGCACCTACCTCGACTGGGTGGCGAGCTTGCCGTGGTCCAAGCGCGCCGTGAGCGACTCATCGCTCGACGACATCGCCGCGCGGCTCGACGCCGACCACGCTGGCCTCGAGGACGTGAAGAAGCGCATCCTCGAGCACATGGCCGTGCTCCAGCTCTCGGGGAATCCGCGCGGCACCCTGCTGTGCTTCGTCGGGCCGCCCGGCGTCGGGAAGACCAGCCTCGGGCAGTCGATCGCGGACGCGACGGGGCGGCCGTTCGTGCGCATCGCGCTCGGGGGCGTGCGCGACGAGGCCGAGATCCGCGGACACCGGCGGACGTATGTCGGCGCGCTCCCGGGGCGGCTCCTGCACGCGCTGCGGAAGGCGGGCGTGAAGAACCCGGTCATCCTCCTCGACGAGATCGACAAGGTGGGCAGCTCGTGGGCCGGCTCGCCCGAGGCCGCGTTGCTCGAGGTCCTCGATCCGGAGCAGAACCGCACGTTCACCGACCACTACCTCGAGGCGCCGTTCGATCTGTCGGAGGTGCTCTTCCTGTGCACGGCGAACCAGCTCGAGCCGCTCTCGGCGCCGCTGCGCGACCGCCTGGAGGTGGTCGAGCTGAGCGGCTACACCGTGCCCGAGAAGCTCGCCATCGCGCGCGGTCACCTGCTCCCGAAGCGTCTGCGCGAGAGCGGGGTCCCCGTGGAGTCGCTCATCGTGACGGACACGGCCCTCTCGGCGATCGTCGCCGAGTACACGCGAGAGGCGGGCGTGCGCCAGCTCGACCGCGAGCTCCTCCGGGTCACGCGGGGCGTCGCGCTGGAGATCGCTCGGGCGCGCGAGGCGGAGGCCACCATCGTCGTGGACGCGCCGGACCTCGACCGCTACCTCGGCAAGCCCCGGTTCCACAGCGAGGTCGCGGAGCGGACCAGCGCGGCGGGCGTGGCGACGGGCCTCGCGTGGACCCCTGCGGGGGGCGACATCCTGTTCATCGAGACGACGCGCATGCCGGGGAAGGGGAGCATCGAGATCACCGGCCAGCTCGGCGACGTGATGAAGGAGAGCGCGCGCGCTGCGCTGTCCTTCGTGAAGAGCCACGCCGAGGCGCTCGGCGTGCCCCGCGAGCGGCTCGCGGACGCGGACCTGCACATCCACGTCCCCGCCGGCGCCGTGCCCAAGGACGGCCCGAGCGCCGGCGTCACGATGTTCACCGCCCTGACCTCGCTCCTCAGCGGCCGCCGGGTGCGGTCGGACACTGCGATGACGGGCGAGGTGACGCTGCGTGGCCGCGTCCTGCCGGTCGGCGGGATCAAGTCGAAGGTGCTGGCCGCACACCGCGCCGGGATCCGGCGCGTCATCCTGCCCGCGCGGAACGAGCGCGACCTGGCCGACGTCCCGCGAGAGGTGCGGGACGAGCTCGAGGTGATCTTCGCCTCCGACGTGGTCGAGGTCCTGGCGGCCGCGCTCGAGCCCGCGCCGCCCGCCCTCGGCGAGGGCGACGTGCCCTCGCCGGCGCCGACCACGTGGGCGACGGCCTGAGCCTCGCTGCGCGCTGGCTCTCGCCGGAGGGGCCGCTATCCTGCGCGCCGATGGCGACGCTCGTTCCCTGCTCTCGCCCCTCGGCCCGTGTCGTCCCGGCGGCGCTGCGGCGCGCGCTCCCGCGGGGGCTGCGTGCCGCCGGGGTCGTCGCGGCGCTGGCGGTCCCCGCGGTCGCGTTCGCGCAGGCGCCGTCGCCGCCGGCGAGCGCCGACGCGCTCGCCGGCGAGCGCCGCGACGTGGAGCGCCTCTCCAAGGAGCTGACCGGGTTGACGCAGCAGGCCGAGGCGCTCGCCCGCGATCTCGAGGCGCGCCAGCGCGAGATCGAGGCAGAGGAGCGCGCGCGGCGCAACCGGAACCTCGCGCTCTTCGCCGGGCTCGGCGCCGCGGTGGCCGCGTTCCTCTTCGTGCGCAGTCGCCGCGCATCGGGCGAGGCGCCCCGCGAGCGCTGAGCTCGGGCCGCGCTGGCGCCGCGGAGGCGCCGGGGAGGTCAGAGGCGCAGCACGTGCAGCGCGGGCGCGCCGACCGCGTCGACCGACAGTACGCTGAGGGCGACCTCGCCGGGCACCGCCGCCATCCCGCGCGCGGTGACTCCGGCGGGGAGCGCGATCGCCTCCTCCTCGGCGCTCAGGGCTGCGTCGAACAGGCGCACCGCGCCGCAGACCGGGTCGAGGACGGCCACCCGCGCGCCGAGCGTCACCACGGCCCGCGCGGAGCAGGCCACCACGCCTCCCGTCCCGCCGGCGCGTCGCACCCGCACGGGCTCGCTCGGCTCGTCGATCGCCGCGACCACCAGGTCGCCGCTCGCGAGCGCGCCCACCGCGACGTGCACCAGCGCCGGCGGCGTCTGCGCCTCCGACTCGCACCCGCCGCCGACGAGCGTGACCCGCGCCGCGGCGCCGCCTGCGCGCAGCAGCGCCGCGCCCACCAGCGCACCGGCGGCGGTCGCCACCGAGTCCGCCTCGAAGCTGCACGGCCGATCCCCGATCGCCCCCGCGCTCGACAGGCGGAGCGCGGCGGAGTCCGTGGCGACCAGCGCGTCGTCCGTCGCGGCGATGCCCGCGACACCGTGGATCCCCGCGCCGGAGATCCGCCCGCCCGGGGCGCCCGCGGTGTGCGTCTCGAGCAGCGCGCCGGCGCAGCCGCCCGCACGCTCGTGCACGAACAGCGTGCTCCCGTTCGCGAGGTACGCTCTCGAGGTCGTGAGCGCGACGCCGACCCCGGCCTCGAGCCCGGCCCCGATCGGCAGCGCGAGCGCGGGGCACGCCTCCGCGGCGCCTGCGTCGAGCGCCGCGGCGCCGCCCGTCCCGCCTCCGCCGGCGCCGCCTCCCCCGCCGCTCCCGCCGCTCCCGCCTCCGCCCGCCGCTCCGCCAGCGTCGGGTGTGACCGCGCCCACGTACGGGGGCCCGGCGGGCTCGACGGTGTTGTCCTCGCATGCGGCTCCGAGGAGACCCGAGCCGAGGACCCCGAGGGCTCCGACCCGTCCGAGCCGACGGTACCTGGGCAGCAGGCCACGCTGGCGGAGCGAGGCCGCTTGGCCGGGGCGGGGGTTCAGCACCACGGGCGGCGTGATAGCCCCGGAACTGCGCTCGGCAAAGCCGGAGCCGCATCGACGGCGCCGCGGCCGGCAGGCCGGCGCCGGCCGGCGCCGGCCTCACGCCGGCCGGCGCCGGCCTCACGGCGGCGTTGACGGGCCGAGATCGGGAGGTATAGTCCGCGTCCTTTCAAGGACTTCCAGCGCATGCCCCTCCCGCTCGACGCGAAGAGCCGCGTCATCGACACCTACCGCCAGCACCCCACCGACACGGGCTCCCCCGAGGTCCAGGTCGCGCTCCTGAGCCAGCGCATCGAGCACCTGACGGAGCACTTCAAGACGCACAAGAAGGACCACCACTCCCGGCGTGGCTTGCTCAAGCTCGTCGGGCAGCGACGCCGCCTGCTCGACTACCTCAAGCGCTCCGATGTCGACCGCTACCGCAAGGTCGTCTCGGCGCTGAGCCTGCGCAAGTAACCGTACCTCACTCCGGGTCGGTTCGGCTCGACGCTTCAACCCCGATTCGTGCGCACGACCCGCTCGCGCGCAGGAACCGAGGCTGAAGGGCGAGGTTGAACGACGATCCGGCGACACGCCGCGCGATAGCGGCACCGGCGCCAAGGAGCGCGTTCCCCAATGTTCGTTCGTGAATCCGTCACCGTCGGCGGCCGGCCCATGGTCTTCGAGACGGGCCGTCTCGCCAAGCAGGCGCATGGCGCCGTCCTCATCACGTACGGCGAGAGCGTCGTGCTCGTCACCGCGACGTCGACCGACGAGCGGCCGGGCCTCGACTTCTTCCCGCTCACCTGCGAGTACGTCGAGAAGACGTACGCGGCCGGCAAGATCCCGGGCGGATTCTTCAAGCGCGAGGGGCGCCTGCGCGACTACGAGACGCTCACCTCGCGCCTCATGGATCGTCCGCTGCGGCCCCTGTTCCCCGAGGGCTACAAGAAGGACACGCAGGTCATCGCGACCGTCCTCTCCACCGACAAGTCGAACCCGACGGACGTCCTCGCGCTGAACGCCGGCAGCGCCGCGCTCGCGATCTCGGACATCCCGTGGGACGGCCCCGTCTGCGGCATCCGCGTCGCCCGGGTGGAGGGCGAGCTCATCGCGTACCCGACCCACGAGCAGTCGGCGCGGGCCGACATCGAGCTCGTGGTGGCCGTCTCGCGCGACGCCATCGTCATGGTCGAGGGTGGGGCGGCGGAGGCGAGCGAGGCGGACCTCATCGACGCGCTCATGTTCGCCCACCGCGAGGGCCAGGCCGTCATTGCCCTCATCGAGCGGCTGCGCCAGGCGGTCGGCAAGCCGAAGCGCCAGTTCTCCGTCGCCAAGCTCGACGAGGCGGTCGCCGGCCGCATCGCGGAGCTCGCAGACAAGCGGCTGCGCGACGCGTGCGTCATCGCCGACAAGAAGGCCCGCTACGACGCCTACGGCGCCATCAAGCAGGACGTGGTCGCCGCCGTGAAGGCCCAGGTCGGCGACGAGGCCTTCGTCGCGATCGAGAAGCTCGTCAAGGCCGAGGTCGAGGAGCGCAAGTACCACGTCGTCCGGCGCATGGTCCTCGGCGAGCGGCGCCGCATCGACGGCCGCGACGAGCGCTCGATCCGCCCCATCGCCTGCGAGGTCGGCCTCCTGCCGCGCGTCCACGGCTCTGCGCTCTTCCAGCGAGGGGAGACGCAGGCGATCGTCACCGCGACGCTCGGCACCTCCGGAGACGAACAGAAGATCGACGCCTTGACGGGCGAGTCGTGGAAGCGCTTCATGCTCCACTATAACTTCCCGCCCTTCTCCACCGGCGAGACGAAGCCGCTCCGAGGGCCCGGCCGCCGCGAGATCGGACACGGCGCGCTCGCCGAGCGCGCGGTTGTCCGCATGGTCCCGCCCCACGAGGAGTTCCCGTACACGATCCGCATCGTGAGCGAGATCCTCGAGTCGAACGGCTCGAGCTCGATGGCGAGCGTCTGTGGCGCCACGCTCTCGATGATGGACTGCGGCGTCCCGATGAAGCGCCCCGTCGCGGGGATCGCGATGGGCCTGATCCAGGAGGGCAAGGACGTCGCCATCCTGAGCGACATCCTGGGCGACGAGGATCACCTCGGGGACATGGACTTCAAGGTGTGCGGGACAGAGCGCGGCGTCACCGCGATCCAAATGGACATCAAGATCCAGGGGCTGGATCGCAGCACGCTCGAGCGGGCGCTCGACCAGGCGCGCGAGGGCCGGCTCCACATCCTGCGGAAGATGAACGAGACCCTCTCCACGCCGCGAGGCGAGATCAGCAAGTGGGCGCCGCGCATCACCACCGTCAAGGTGAAGCCCGATCAGATCCGCATCATCATCGGCCCCGGTGGCAAGACCATCAAGGGCATCGTCGACCAGACGGGCGTCAGCATCGACGTGGAGGACGACGGCACCGTCAACGTGGCCGGCTCGGATCCGGACGCGGTGAAGCGCGCGCTCGCGATCATCGAGGGCCTTACGGCGGAGCCCGAGGTCGGGCGGGTGTACCAGGGGACGGTGCGGCGGGTCGTCGACTTCGGCGCGTTCGTCGAGATCCTCCCGAACAACGAGGCGCTCCTCCATGTCTCCGAGATCGCCCACGAGCGCATCGAGAACGTCTCGGACGTGCTCAAGGAGGGCGATGTCATCGACGTGAAGGTCATCTCCGCGGATCGAGATGGCAAGGTCCGCCTCTCGCGTCGCGAGATCCTGCCGCTCCCCGAGGGGGAGGAGGGCGAGCGGGCGCGCGAGCGGATCCAGAAGGCGCGGGACGCCGGCCCGCCCTCGCGCGGCGGGCGCGGCGGGCCGGACCGCGGGCCCCGAGATCGCGACCGCGGAGGCCGGGATCGCGGCCCGCGCCGCGACCGCTGACGCGAGCGGCGGCGCGCAGCCCGACGCCCGCGCGGGTTCAGTCCTCGCGCGGGCTCAGTCCTCGCGCGGGCTCAGTCCTCGCGCAGGCCGTGGCGGCGCGCCAGCTCGGCCAGGTGCTTGCGATCCATGCGCGCCTCGCGCGCGGCGGCGGTGACGTTGCCCGCGTGGCGGCCGAGGAGCCAGCTCACGTAGCGGCGCTCGAACTCCGCGTCGTGGAGCGCTCGCGTCTCGCGATACGACAGGCTCGGCTCGAACCCCGCGGGCTCCGGCGGCAGGCTCGGCGGACGAGCCGCGGCGAGCGGGAGATCGACGAGGCGCAGCTCGCGGTCGCCGGTCGCGGTCGCCAGGTAGATCGCCCGATCGAGGACGTTCCGGAGCTCGCGCACGTTGCCGGGCCAGTCGTGGGCCTGGAGCGCCGCGAGCGTCGCCGGGGCGAGCTCGACCTCGTGGGTCGCCCGATCGCGGCGGGCCGCGACCTCGAGGAAGTGGCGCACCAGCTCGGGGATGTCCTCGCGGCGCTGCCGGAGAGGCGGGACGGTGACTGGCACGACGGCCAGACGGAAGTACAGGTCCTCACGGAACTTGCCGCGCTCGACCTCGCTCTTCAGGTTGCGCTTGGTCGCCGCGATGACGCGCGCCTCCGAGCGGGCGCTCCGGTTGCCACCCACTCGGCGATACTCCTGGGACTCGAGGACGCGGAGGAGCTTCGGCTGAACATCGAGCGGGAGCTCGCCGACCTCGTCGAGGAACACCGTCCCGCGCCCGGCGAGCTCGAACGCCCCCTGCCGGGACGCCACGGCGCCGGTGAACGCGCCCCGCTCGTGCCCGAAGAGCTCCGACTCGATCAGGTTGTAGCTGACCGCCCCGCAGTCGACGACGACGAACGGGGCGGCGCGCCGTGGGCTGGCCTGGTGGATCGAGCGGGCGAGGACATCCTTGCCGGTGCCCGTCTCGCCCTCGAGCAGCACGACGGCGTCCGTCGGCGCGATGCGCTCGAGGACCCCGAAGATCGCGCGCATGCTCAGGCTCGGCCCGAGCGCCTCGCCGAAGCGCGTCGCCTCGCTCGGGAGCACCTGGGCGCGCTCGGGCTCGCTTCGGAGCACCATCTCGACCGAGCCGGCCACGAGCGTCGCGCCCGGCTCGATCGTCGCTTCGCGCACCACGCTCCGGCCGATGCGGGTGTGGTTCGTCGAGTCGAGATCCCGCACCACCACGCCGGCCGGAGAGCGCACCAGCTCGCAGTGGTGGCGCGACACGGTGTCGTCGGGGAGGACGAGGTCGTTGTCCGGCGCCTTCCCGATGCGCAGGCGGTCGGCGAGGCGGACGCGCTGGCCGCGCGCTCGTCCGCTCACCACGACGAGGACGAGCTCGCGCGGCGCCGCCGCGGAGGAGCGCGCGGCGCGGGTGGAGATCTCGTTCGGCTCGGTCAAGGACGCTCGATCGTGCTGGGGGCGCGCGGTGCGGTTGGAGCACTCTAGCGCGCGGGCTCCGGCGCGTCGCGCGCGCGGCGCGACGCCAGGATCGTCACGGCTCGATCCGGAGCGGGACGACGACGACCTCGCCGTCCAGCTCGACCGCGGCGCGGCGGGCGGCGAGCGGGGCGTCCCCGGGCGCCGAGGGCCAGAGCGTCGCCTCGACGCGGTACGCGCCGGACGGCAGCTCGATCAAGTGCTCCAGCCGGCGTTGGCCGGCGCCGACGCGGAGTTCGGCCCCGGCGCACGCCTCGCGCTCGCCGTCGCGCTGCAGGCTGAGCGTGAGGAGCGTCGAGCCGGTGGGGGGCGGATCGAAGCGGAGCTCGAGCCGCTGCTGGCGTGGGAAGAGCGGCGAAACGAGTCCGAGCGCCAGGACCACGCCGCCGACGATCAAGGCGCTCCCGACGAGCCGACGCCGGGGCGAGACCGCAGCCGGCGGCGAGGCGCGGCCCGCGAGCCAGCGCGGCCAGCTCATCGTTGCGCCGAGCCGACGGCCGGGGGAAGCGGCGCGCCGGACGCGAGCGCGCGGGGCGCGACACCCGCCGAGCCCGCCTGGGCGCCCGCGGGCGGCGCGGGCGCGGCGCCGCTCGCGGGGGGCCGCGCCGACGACGACGGCGCGCCTGCGCGCGCCGGGGCGCCGGGCACGTCACGGCTGGCGTCGAGGAGCCGCACGAGCCGCACGAGCCCCCGTAGGGTACCCTCCGGCAGAGCCGTGAACGGCGGCATCTTCCCGCGTCCCGCCCGGATCACCTGGACGATCGCGTCGTCCTTCACCGAGCGCTGCCACGCCGGATCCGTCAGATCTGGGGGCCGCGTCATCGGCGCCTCAGGGCCGTCCCCCATGCCGATCGTCCCGTGGCAGCGCACGCACTGCCCGCGCCAGGTGACGATCGTCACGTCGTCGAGGCCGAGCGTGGCCATGGGCGAGCCGCTCGCGGGGGGCGCGCCCGTCACCTGGCCGCCGCTGGTCGTGTGGGTGTGGTCGGCCGGCGTCCACTCTCGCGGGGCCGCCGTGGACGACTCGCAGGCCGTCGCGGCGAGGATCAGCGGGCCCAGGACGCGCAGCGTCGGCTTCACGCGGCGCACCCTAGCGCAGTCTCCCGTGAGCGCAGCGCCCCTCGGCGTCCGGATCCCCCCGGCTCGAAGCGAGGGCGCGCCTTGGCGCGGATCCGCGCTCCCGCTGGGAGCCGGCGGATCCGCGCCGCGCGCCTGGTCGACTACTCGAACACCTTGCCGCCGCCGTTGGGATCCTGGCCGAGGTACGGCTTGCCGCTGATCTCGGCGATCTTGAACTCCGTGCGCCGGTTCTGCGCGCGCCCGGCGTCCGTCGCGTTGTCCGCGATGGGCTTGTCCTGGCCGAAGCCCACTGCGATGAGGCGCTCCTTCGGGATCCCCTTCGCGACCAGCCAGTTCTTGATGGTGAGCGCGCGCTGGCCGGAGAGCGTCACGTTGTCTGCTGGAACGCCGACGTTGTCCGTGTGCCCCTCGATGCGGAGCTTGGTCACGCGCGGGTTCTCGTCGAGGAAGATCTTGAGCTGCTCGAGCACGGCCTCGCTGCCGGCGCCCTCCTTCAGCGTCGCCTTGCCCGTGTCGAAGACGATGTTGCCGGGGATGTTGACGCTGTCGCCCTTCACCGTCGCCGTGCTCTTCATCGGCTTCTTCTCCTCGGGCGCGGGCGCCGTCGGGGCCGGAGCAGGGGCGGCCGACGAAGCGGCCGGCGGCGGGGGCGGCGGGGGCGGCGGCTCGTTACCGCCAGCGTTCCCCTGAGCGCCAGCCTGCAGGCTGGCCGTACATCCGCCGAGGGCGATCACGCCCGAGAGAGCCACGAAGCATGCCTTGCGAATCATCGAAAACGTCCTCCTCTGAGGGTAACGCCGAACCGTTGCCAGCCTTTCGGTAGCCGAAGTCGCGGGTCCAACGCAAGCGAGGCCGGTCCGGCCCGGCCTGCGCGGTTGGACGGGCCCCGCGGGTGGAAGCTTCAATCGCCGCCGCCAGCCGGCGCGAAGCCCACAAAACACGGGACCCCCGGAGCGGTGAGGCTCCGAGGGCCCGGGTCGGCTCCCCGCACCCCAGGGAGGGGCCGGGAGCGCGTGTCGCCTAGCGGCTCAGCCGCCCGCCGCCGCGCAGGGATCGGCCGGGCCGGTCGACGGGGCCGCCACCGTGCCGAGGACCACCGCCTTGGCGTCGAAGCCGAGGCCGATGCTGATGGCGTTGCAGGTCTTGGTGTCGTCGCCGTTCGTGCCGTCCGACATGATGTCGCTGGCGGCGCGGATCTGCTGCGCGATGCTCTCGAAGGTGCTGCCCTCGCAGAGCGACTCGTCGAAGGCGCCGGCGACCTTCTTCAGCTCGTTGATGAGGTTCTCCGTCTCGAGCACGCCGGCGATGGTGCCGTTCGTCGCGGAGGCCGTGGCGCCGGTGCCCGTCACGTCCATGGCGAAGACCGCCTGGACGATCGTGAGCGTCAGGCTGAAGCCCTGGATCGAGATGGTGAGATCGAGCGACCCGCCACCGTTCGACACCCAGGTGCCGCCCGCGACGAAGCTGTTCGGGAACTTCACCTTCGGATCGTCGATGTTGCCGCCGTTCAGGAGCTCGGGGAACACCGGCCAGGCGTCCGTGCCGTCCCACTTCGGCGCCGCGCCCATGTCGGCGCCGCCGTAGAGCGACGCGTCCACGGCCGTCTGGTCCGCCGACGGATCGGACAGGTTCTTCAGCCGCACCATGACGGTGAAGGAGCCGTCCGTGATCGACTGGTTCACGTCGTCCTGCGCGCTCGAGGCGAGGGACGAGATGAGCGGCATGAGGTTGGCGCCGAAGCTGTTGTCGATGCCGCCGTTGCCGTCCGTCTTCACCGTCGAGGGGTTGGCGCCCTGCTGCGGCTTGCAGTGGTTCGAGTCCGTCTTCTTCGAGATCAGGTTGTCGAGGTTGAAGCCGTAGTCCTTCCACGCCGTCGTCGTCGCGCTACCGGAGCGGTCCGTCGTGCCGAGGTAGAGGTTGCTCACGGCCAGGACCGTCTCCGACGTGCCGGCCGCTGCGGGCGCGCTCGGCTGCGTGGGCGGGAGCGTGCACTTCGACGGGTCGGCGTCGCACGTCTCGCCCTCGGTCGGCGGCGCCGCGGCGCTGCCGCCCGTCCCGCTGGAGCCGCTCGAGCCGCCCGTGCCGGCCGTCCCGCCCGCTGCGGACCCTCCGCCGTCGCCTTCATCGTCGCCGCCGCACGCCGTGACGGCGCTGGCCGCGAACAGGGAACCGATCACGAACGCGCACAGACCGAGGTTCTTACGAAGCATGGGATCTCCTCTCCAGGACGAAGCGGGCTACTCGACCAACCGCCAGCTTGTCGCTGGCGGGTCGTGCCCCAGGCGCTCGCTGCACTCGGGGACGCACGGAGATTA
This sequence comes from Polyangiaceae bacterium, assembly GCA_020846005.1. Classification (GTDB taxonomy): domain Bacteria; phylum Myxococcota_A; class Polyangia; order Polyangiales; family Polyangiaceae; genus JADLEQ01. Next base: position 8,268 of record JADLEQ010000022.1, on the reverse strand, counting down.
CCGTACCGGCGAGATGTTGCAAGGTCGATCTGGCCCGCCAGCCGCCTGATTCTCGCGAGTCGGCGCGGGTGCATCCAACGGGGGCGCATGTTTGCCGTGGCGCCGCACCGCCAGGCGCTGCGGGCGCTCGGCGCGGCTCCTCACGGACAGTGCTGCGGCGGGCGCTTCTGCTCGCGGCGCGCCCTTCTGCTCGCGGCGGGCGCTTCTGCTCGCGGCGGGCGCTTCTGCTCGCGGCGGGCGCTTCTGCTCGCGGCGCGCCCTTCTGCTCGCGGCGCGCCCTTCTGCTCGCGGCGCGCCCTTCTGCTCGCGGCGCGCCCATATGCTTGCGGCGCGCCCTTATGCTTGCGGCGCGCCCTTATGCTTGCGGCGCGCCATGGCCGCCGAGTTCGTTCACCTCCACGTGCACACGCAGTTCTCCTTCTTGGTGAGCACGGTGCGCGTCGCGGGCCTCCCGGGGCAGGTGGCCGCGCGGGGGATGCAGGCCGTCGCGATCACCGACCACCAGGCGCTCTACGGCGCGATCAAGCTCGTGAAGGCCTGCCAGGAGGTGGGGGTACGGCCCATCCTGGGGGCAGAGCTCAACGTGGCGCGGGAGGACGGCCGCGGTCACGTCGACCACCTCGTGGCCCTCGCCGCCACCGCGGACGGCTACCGGAACCTGCTCGGGCTGGTCTCGCGCGGGTACTCGACCCCCGCGAGCGACGACGCCCCGAGCCTCACGCTCGACGATGTCCTCGCGAACGGTAAAGGCCTCGTGGTCCTCACCGGGTGTCTCGGCGGGCTCGGCGCGCAGCGGATCCTCGAGCAGGGCGAGCGGGGCGCGGACTCGGTGCTCGGGCGGCTCCGGGACGCGCTCGACCCGGGCGCGCTCTACGTCGAGCTCCAAGAGCATGGGCTACCCGAGCAGCGGGTCGTCAACCGCCTGCTGGCGCAGGCGGCGGCCCGGCTCGGGCTCTCGTGCGTGGCGACCAACGACGTGCACTTCGTCGAGCGCGGGGACGCCGACGCCGCGCTCACCCTGGACTGTATCCGCACGGGCCGGAGCATCGAGGACGCGCGCGCCGCCCACCACGGCAGCGCCGAGATGTACCTGAAGAGTCCGGCGGAGATGGCCGCGGCGTTCGCCGAACACCCCTCGGCGCTCGCGGCCACGCTCGAGATCGCGGAGCGGTGCTCGGGCTGGAAGCTCGAGCTCGGCAAGCCCATGCTGCCGACCTTCCCGGTGCCGGAGGGCCACGACACCGAGAGCTGGTTCCGCCACGTGGCGCGTGAGGGGCTGGCGGAACGGCTCGCGCGCGCCACCGCGGCGGGGCGCGCGGTCGACGAGGGGCGCTACCGCGAGCGGCTCGAGACGGAGCTCCAGGTGATCGCGGGGATGAAGTACCCCGGGTACTTCCTGATCGTTTGGGACTTCATCCGAGAGGCGAAGCGGCGTGGGATCCCGGTGGGGCCGGGGCGCGGCTCGGGCGCCGGGTCGCTCGTCGCGTGGTCGCTTGGGATCACGGACCTCGACCCGATCCCGTACGACCTGCTTTTCGAGCGGTTCCTCAACCCCGAGCGCGTCAGCATGCCCGACTTCGACGTCGACTTCTGCATGCACCGGCGGGACGAGGTGTTGGCCTACGTGGCCGAAAAGTACGGCAGGCGCTCGGTCGGGCAGATCGCGACGTACCAGAACCTCAAGGCGCGGAGCGTCATCAAGGACGTAGCCCGGACCATGGGCTTCCCGGCCCAGGAAGCGCAGCGGATCGCCAGCTTGGTCCCCGATCTCGGGCAGGGGAAGACGGCGACCATCGAGCAGGCGCTCGAGCAGGAGCCGAAGCTCGCGGATCTGCGCGGGAGCGACGCTCGCGTGAGCGAGCTGCTCGAGCGCGCCACGAAGCTCGAGGGGCTCACCCGGCACGCCGGCATGCACGCCGCCGGCGTGGTCATCAGCGAGGGCCCGCTCGATCAGCACGTCCCGTGCTTCGGCGCCGACGGCGCGCTCGTCACCCAGTACGACAAGGACGATGTCGAGCTCGCGGGCCTCGTGAAGTTCGACTTCCTCGGGCTGCGGACGCTCACGCTGGTCGACATCGCCGTGCGGCTGGTCAACGCCCGCCCCGACCGCGCCGACTCCCCGCTCGACCTGTCGACGCTCGCGCTCGACGACCGTGAGACGTACGCGCTCATCGGCACGGGCGAGACGAAGGGCGTGTTCCAGCTCGAGTCGCAGGGGATGCAGGAGAAGGTGCTGCGGCCGCTACGGCCCGACTGCTTCGAGGACGTGGTCGCCGCCGTCGCGCTCTACCGCCCGGGGCCGCTCGGCACCGGGATGATCTCGGACTTCATCAACGGCAAGCACGGGCGCAAGCCCACGAGGAAGCTCCACCCCGCGGTGGATGGCGTGCTCGCGCCGACCTACGGCGTGCCCGTCTACCAGGAGCAGGTGATGCAGATCGCGCAGCGGCTGTCGGGCTACACGCTCGGCGGCGCCGATCTCCTGCGCCGCGCGATGGGGAAGAAGAAGCAGAAGGAGATGGACGAGCAGAAGGCGCGGTTCATCGCCGGCGCCGAGGAGCGCGGCGCCGACCCCGCGCAGGCCGCGGCCATCTTCGAGGAGATCCGGGGCTTCGCCGAGTACGGGTTCAACAAGAGCCACTCGGCGGCCTACGCCGTCATCACCTACCAGACAGCGTACCTCAAGGCGCACTACCCGACGGAGTTCTTCGCGGCGACCATGACCGCCGACCGCGACAAGATCGAGAAAGTGGTGCGCACCATCGCCGAGGCGCGTGCCTGGGGCGTGGTCGTCCTCGGGCCAGACATCAACGCGAGCGAGATCGACTTCACGGTCGACTACGCTCACCCGGATGGCCGCGGCCCCGCGCGCGGGCCGGGGAAGCTCCGGGATCGCTACGCGCCGCGGATCCGCTTCGGCCTCGGCGCGCTCCGGGGCGTCGGCGCGGCGGCGCTGGAGAGCGTGTTCGCTGCGCGCTCGGAGGGCGGCGCGTTCAAGGACCTGTTCGATTTCGCCGATCGCATCGATCCGAAGCGCATCAACCGCGGCGTGCTGGAGTCGCTGATCCAGGGCGGCGCGTTCGACGCCGTCCACGAGCCGCTCGGGGTCGACCGCGCACGGGCGCTCGCGGCGGTGGAGCGGGCGCTCGAGCGGGCGCGGAGCGCGAGCCGGGACCGCGAGCGGGGGCAGTCGACGCTGTTCGGGCTGTTCGACGCCGCTCGCGGCTCGGGCGGCGTCGAGCGGTCGCGCGTCACCGCCGACGAGTTCCCCGCCGCCGAGCCATGGGACCGCCTCCAGCGGCTGCGGCGCGAGCGTCAGGCGCTCGGCTGCTTCGTCAGCGGCCACCCGCTCGACCGCTACGGGAGCGTGCTCGCGCAGCTCGGCACGGTGAGCACCGCGGATCTCGCCGGCTGCAAGCCGTGGTCCCCCGTCACCCTCGCGGGCGTCGCGGAGGGCTACTCCGAGAAGCTCTTCAAGAACGCAGGCGATCGAGTGGGGCTGTTCGAGCTCGAGGACAAGAGCGGGCGCGTGCCGGCGAGGCTCAAAGGCGGCGCGCTCGACGCTGGCGGGCCGCTGCTCGCGAGCGGCGAGCTCGTCCTGGTGCGAGGGAAGGTCGGCTTCCCGCGGACGGACGACGCCGAAGAGGCGACCGATCCGACGCCGACGCTCCACGTCGACTCCGTCGAGCCGCTGTCGGTCGCGGCGGCGGCGGTGGCGCGCTCGCTCGGGCTGCGCCTCGACGCCGAGCGCATCGACGCCGCCGACCTCGCGGCGCTGGCGGGGACTCTCCGGGACGCGCCGGGCGGCTGCGCGGTCGAGCTCACGCTGGCGCTCCCTGCCGGCGCGAGCGCGACGCTCGTCGTCGACGGGATGCGGGTCTCGCCGACGGACGACGTCCTCTCGCGCTTGGAGCGGCGCTTCGGCGACACCTCGGCCGAGCTGCGCTGAGCGGAGGGAGGCGTCAGCGCGGGCGGCCGCGGGCGCCCTTCTTCGCCTCGCCGCGCGGCGCTCGCGGGCGTGCGGCAGGGGCGCGACGCTTGCGGCCGGGCAGCGGCGGTTGTTCGTCGTGGTGCTCGGGCAGCGAGCCCGGCCGGGCCCCGAGCTCGAACAGCGTGACCTCGCGCCGGCCGCGCTCGCCGAGCCGGATCGGCATCACCGAGGCGCCGATCCCCGCGCCGACGTACACCGCGCCGCTCCCGGAGCGGCGGCCGTAGAGGCCGTGGACGTAGCGGTGCCCGGCGAGCCGGCCGATCGCGAGCTCGTGGAGCCGCGCGAGGGTGACCTGGCCGGCGTGCGTGTGGCCGGAGAGCACCAGGGGGACGCCGTGCGCCCACAGGCCCTCGGCCTCCTCGCCGATGTGGGAGAGGCCGAGCGTCGGCGTGTCCCGCCGCAGGCCCTTCACGGCCTCGTCGAGCCGGGCGTGCCCGGTGTAGGCGTCGTCGAGCCCCACGACCTGCAGGCGCTGGCCGCGGAGCTCGAGCGTCGTGTGGCGGTTGTCGAGGACGAGGGCCCCGGCCCGCGCCAGCGCGCGCCGGACCTCCTTCGCGCCGGACCAGTGATCGTGGTTCCCGAGCACTCCGACGACCGGCGCCTGGAAGCCCCGGACCACCTCGGTGAGCTCGTCCAGGTGCTGCTGGCTGTGGCAGACGAAGTCGCCCGTCAGCGCGACCAGATCCGGGCGCTGCGCGTTCGTCAGCGCGACGGCGTCTCGCTGGACGGCGAGCGGGGTGACGCGGCCGACGTGCAGATCCGTCAGGTGCGCGACCCGGAGCCCGTCGAGCGCCCCCACGTGGGCGGACGGCCCCGCGAACCGCCGGAGCTCGATGCTCCGGTGCCGCTTCGCCGGAGCGGGGGGGCTCGACGCCCGCGGCGGGTCGCCATCCACCTGGCCGCCGCGCCGGGCCGAGGGGAGGGTCACCCAGCGCAGCATCGACCCGAGGATTGCCGCGCGCGCCGCGGCGCGCAAGCCCCACCTCGCCGCGGGAGAAGGCCCCAGCTGGCCGCCCGAGTCGCGCGCCGTGTCCCGGACGGGGGCTCGACGGAGCGTCGCCCCCGGGAGTATCGTGGCGACGATGCGTGAAGCGCGCGACGAGCTCGTCCGGATCGACGCCCGCGGTGAGGCGCACCCCATCGGCACGGTGGCGAGCCAGCGCATGCGCGCGCGCGAGGGCGCGTACCGACTCCTCCCCGCGCCGGGTCACGTCGTCTTCATGCGCTACACCGGGGAGGACGGCCGGCGAGACGCCGAAGACGGCGCGATCGTGCGCCTCGCGGGCGAGATCACCGCGCCCGCCGCCATGTGCGACGTGCTCGCGCTCCTCTCGCAGACGGGCTGGCGCGGCGAGCTCGTCGTGCTCGACGGTGAGTCCGCGCGGTCGGTGTTCTTCGCGAACGGGAACGTCGTCGGCGCGCAGACGACGGTGGACGACGAGCGCCTCGGGATGGTGCTCTACCGGTTCGGCGTGATCAGCGCCGAGCAGCACCAGCTCATCCTCGAGAGCATGACGGAGGCGCGCAAGTTCGGTCAGGTCGCGGTCGAGCTCGGGATCGTGACGCAGGAGCAGATCTACAAGTACCTCGCCCGCCAGGCCGAGGAGATCGTGTTCGCGACGCTCACGATCGGCGACGGCACGTTCTTCTTCCTGGACGGGTTCGAGGACAACCGGCTGGTCACGCACCACGCGGTGTCGATCAACGCGCTCTTGATGGACGGAGTGACGCGGCTCGACGAGCTCCGCTACTTCCGCCAGAAGGTGCCGGCGAGCGACTACGTCCCGTACCGCGTCGAGGCCGATCGCGGCGCGCCGACGGAGGAGTTCGCCGAGGTGTTCGGCCTCGTCGACGGCCGCCTCAGCATCGAGGAGCTCGGCCGGCACACGGGCAAGGGCGAGTTCGAGACGACGAAGGCGATCTACGGCCTGCTGCAGAGCAAGCACGTCGGGCTCCACCCGCCGCGGCTCACGGGCGGCCTGCCGGCGATCGTCGCGACGGCAAACTCCGGCCTGCGTACGGTGCTGCAGTCGATGGACGCGATCGGCAAGGGCACGGCCGTCCGCGAGGCGCTGGCGTCGTTCGCGGTGGGGGCGGGCGTCTACGACATCCTCTTCCGCGGGGCGGGTCCGGACGCCTACGGCGCGCTCAACCCGGACATCGTCGCGCAGAACGCCGAGCTGCTCGCGGCGGGCAGCGATCCGGAGCATGTCCTCAAGCAGATGCTCCACGAGTACGTGAGCTTCGCGGTGTTCAGCGCCGGCTCCGCCCTGAGCCCGGAGAGGGAGGCCGAGCTAGGGCGCGACGTGAGCGGGTTCCTGGCGATCCTGCAGCCGCAGGGCGCGTAGCGGCCGCGCCGGGCGGGCGCACGGGGTCGGCTGCACGGGGTCGGCTGCACGGGGCGGGTCGCGGCCGGGCGTCAGCGTGTCGGGGACGGGGCGCGATACGGCTCGTGCCCGCCTGGGCGGGGCGAGGCGGGGGTGCGCTCCGGCTCGGGCGGGGTGCCCGCGCCGTAGTACGCGCCGTCCGCGCTCTCCCCCGAGCCCGACTGCGTGGTCGCCCACCCCTGCCGGTCGAAGTCGTCCGCCGACTCCGGCTCCGGGGTGGTGGCGCGCGACAAGCAGCTCGCGAGGACCGAGGCAGCGACGACGAAGGGGACGAGCTGGCGGGCGAGCGTCGGGAGGGCCATACCGCGCGCAGAGCAAGCGGGATGCCAGCGGGCCTCGGGCGGCCCCCCGGCGCGGGCGAAGGAGCGCACCGCATGGCCTGCCGCGCCGTTCGCGTCCCGGCGAGTACAGGCGTTCACGCCACCTCCACGGCTGGCTCCGCTGCTGCGGAAGCGCTAGGACGGCGGCCGCGAACGTCTCGCACGGGTCGATAGCTCAGTCGGTCAGAGCTGCGGACTTTTAATCCGTAGGTCCTGGGTTCGAGTCCCAGTCGACCCACCGGGCCGCGCGGGAGGCGCGGCCCGGCTCACGGCGCCGCGCCGGAGCAGCAGCGGAAGCCCACGTCGTAGTTACGGAACGTGTTCTGCTGCAGGACGAAGCTGAAGTCGCAGGTGGCGCCGGCCGCGAGGGTCGCGGTGTTCCCGCCGCGGACTCGGCAGTAGGTCTTGCCCGCGAGCGTCAGGCACGAGCTCGTCCACTCGGCGACGTTGCCGCTGAGATCGAAGATCCCCGAGCCGCCCCAGGGCGAGTAGCACTCCGCGCCGGTGCCGGACGCCCAGATCCCGGCCGGGGTCGCCGCGTCCGCGTCGTTGCACCGCCCCGCGACGTAGGTCGTCGGGCTGCTCGAGTACGACCAGCGCGACGGGCTCGCGGCGCCTCCGGCGAGGCAGGCCGTCTGCCACTCCGTCTCCGTGCAGAGCCGCATCGGGTTGTTGGCGGAGTCGCGGATCGCGCCGCAGGCCGCGACGGCGCCGGCCTGGTTGACGCTGGCCCACGGGAGCACATTGGCCGTGGAACAGGCGCGCGTCTCCACCGAGCCGGCGAGCGTGTCTGTCGCGTCGGGGCGCGACGCCTCGTAGCGGTACATCCACACGCTGCCGATCTGCACCATCGGGTCCTGGTAGCCGAGGCAGCCGTGCGCGCCGCCGTTGTAGCAGGTGAGGCTGCCCGTCGGGTTTCGCTCGTCGACCTGCCCGTCGCAGTTGTCGTCGGTGCCGTTGCAGAGCTCGTCGATCGCCTGGGTCGGCTGGGCGGTCGCGAGGCACTCGGTGCCCGCCTGGTCGGCGCGGCACGTGTACGTCGCCGCCCCCGCGCACCGCCCCACACCGACGCTGCACGCCTGGCCCTTGTTCGAGAACGTCTCGTCCGCCTGCGTGTTGCAGTTGTTGTCGAAGTTGTCGCAGAGCGTCTCCACGATGGCGATCGAGCCGTCCGGCTGTGTCTGGATGCGCGAGTCGATCGCGGCGTAGTTGCAGCGCCAGCCCTGCGCGCCCTGGCACACGGGCGCGGCGCCGTTGCACGGACCCGTCTGGACGCAGAAGTTCGAGACCGACGCCATGCCCGGATCGGCGCCGTCGACCAGGTTGTCGCAGTCGTTGTCGACCCCGTCGCACACCTCGGTGCTCGGGGGGCTCACGGCGCACGTGTGCTCGCAGCCGTCGGCGAGGGTGTTGTTCAGGTTCGCGAAGCCCGGCAAGCACTGGGCGATCGTGCACGCGCCGGCGCTGCAGCCGGCGATGGCGTTGGGGAAGCTGCAGACGTTGTTGCAGCTCCCGCAGTGGTTCGGGTTCGTCTGCTTGTTGAAGCCGTTGTCGGCCGTGCCGTCGCAGT
>JADLEQ010000021.1 GCA_020846005.1 Polyangiaceae bacterium | reverse complement strand
CCGGGGAGGCCAGCGCACGTGCAGACGTTCGACGCGGTGGATCGCCCGAGCGGCTACTATCCGCCGGTGGTGCCCGGGGTGCCCGCGCCCGGCACGACGTACACGCACGACCTGGATCGGAAGCCGGTGCTCACGACCCGGCCGGATGGGGTCGTGGTCGAGCGGGTGTACGACGCGGCCGGTCGCGTCGATCTGGTGACGACGCCGAGCGGGACGTGGGACCACGAGTACTTCGGGCTCACGCCGTGCGCCGGCTGCGCGCCGGGCAAGGTGGCGCGCATCACGTCTCCGTTCGGGGTAGCGCTGGACTTCACGTACGACGGCCGGCTGGTGACGAGCGCGAGGTGGAGCGGCGGGGTGGCGGGCGCGGTGGCGTGGTCCTACGACGCCGACTTCCGAGAGGTGGCGGAGACGGTGACGGTCGGGGGGGCGAGCTCGACGGTGCGGCGAGCCCACGACGCCGACTCGCTGGTCGTCTGCGCGAGCCCGTCCACGTGCGCCCCCGCGGGCGCGGACGCCCTGGTGGTCACGTGGTCGACGGCGCTCGCGCGGCCGGAGCGGGCGGATCTCGGCGCGACCCGGGAGGCGTAGCCGCTCGCGCCCCGCGCCCGCGCCCGCGCCCGCGCCCGCCCCCGCGCCCGCCCCCGCCCCCGCGCCCGCCCCCGCGCCCGCCCCCGCCCTCACCCTCGCGCTCACCCCCGCGCTCGCCCCTGCTCCCCGCGCTCCCGCCTCATCGTTCCCCCGCGACGTACCGCTTCACCCCCCGCCGCCGGAGCGCGCTCTCCGAGCTCATGTATCGCACCGCCCCGAAGATCTCGCGCTCCGGCGCCCACGGCCGATCGTAGCGCCCGAAGCACCACGCGATCCCGGCGTACGAGTTGGGATCGCGGCCATCGAGCGCCCACCGGTCGTTGAGCGTGACCAGGGCGTCGTACGCCTCCTCGTGGGAGGCGCTCCACTCGAGCACCTTCTTTCCCCACAGCATCCGCATCCACCCGTGGAGCGCTCCCTCCTGCAGGAGCTGGCGCTGCGCGGCGTTCCACACGGCGTCGTGCGTGGCGGCACCCTCGAGCGCGCGCAGATCGTAGCGCCAGCGCCGCCGATCGCGCGCGTGCTTCTCGAGCGAGCGGCGCGCCCAGTCCGGGATCGCCGCGGCGGTCGCGAGATCGTCGCGGCGCGCGCAGGAGTCGAACGCGAGCCCGCGCCAGGTGACGAGCTGATCGAGGAACGCCTCCGCGCCGCGGCCCACGCCCCACGCGCCTTCGCGCCCGCCCGTCGCCGCGCGCGCGAGGCGCGCCGGCGACCAGTCCTCGGCGGACGCGACCACGTGGAGCACGCGGTGGGGCGAGACGTGCCCGAAATGGAGGTACGGCGAGAGCCCGCTCGTGGCGCGCGCGCTCGGGTCGTTCCGCTCCTGGTCGTAGGTGGGCAGGTGCGCGCGGACGAAGGCCGCGAGGCGACGCTCGGCCGCGCGACTGCCCCCGGGGGTGGCGACCGGCGCGGGCGTCGCCGGAACGCGGATCGTGGCGAGCAGCGCAGCCGGGTCGCCGAGCTCCGCCAGCGCCGTCGGCCACCGCCGCGCCACCGCGAGCGGCAGCGCGGCTGGCGGCGCGAGGGAGGGCGAGCGGAGCGCGTCGCGCCGAGGCGGTCGCGCGAGGTGGACGGCGAGCTCGCGCTGCACGAGCCGCCGGTAGTCGAACGCTCGCGAGAACCCCCTCGCCGACGCTCGGAGCGGCAGCAGCCCGCACGAGTCGACGGCCTCGACGCGCACGTCGACGCGCGCGGCCAGCGCCGCCTGCATCCGAGGGACGAAGTAGGAGGGCCAGTCATCGGTGACGATCAGCGCGGCGTGTTCGGCGAGCGCCTCGACGAGCCCGCGCGCCTCGCCGCCGCGTCGCTCCACGTACGGGTAGTACGTGACGGGGCGATCACGGAACGCCACCGCCGTGTCCCGCATGCCCTCCAACACGAAGCGGTGCAGCCTCGCGCTCGCGTGGGGGTGGTCGGCGCGGAGCGCCTCGAGCACCACGAGCGGACGCCCGAGCGCGCGCGCGTGCTGGACGCAGTGATCGAGGGCGTAGTTGTCGTGCGCGCGCCGCGTGGCGACCATCCAGTAGAGGAGGAGCGGCCGCTCCGGGCGCAGGGGCGCGCTGTTCAGCGCGCGGACACGGATGGCCGGGACGGGCACCTCAGGTACCTGTGGTCAATCACCACCCGAGGCCAGCCCGCCCCCGCCCGGGCGCCTGCTCGCGCCCGATCGCTCACCCCCCCCGCTCGAACGCGCCGATCCACCCCGCCTCCGCCCACCGACCGAGCCACGCAGCGAGCGTCGCCTCGGCGTCGGCCGGCGGGACGCGGCCCGCCTCGAGCTCCTCGCCGAAGGCGCCGAGCAGCGGCGCGCCGCCCTGCTGCGCGAGGAGCACGCGGTGCTCGGCCTCGCTCACCGGCTCCGCACGCAGCCGCCGGAGCGGTGACCTCGCGACGACGAGCCAGGACGGCGACGACTCCGGCAGCGCGCGCGGCGCCTCCCCGGCGAGGATGCCCCGCCGGAGCTCGTGTACCGGCGCGCAGGCGGCCAGCAGCCGCACCGAGGGGTCGAGGAGGACTCGCACCTGCGGCCACGCCTCGGGATCGAGCCGCTCGATGGCGCTGGCGTCCAGGGGAGGTGAGTCTGCTGCATCGAACGCCTCGATGAGCGCCCACTCGAGGCGCGCCAGATCCGCGACCAGCGCGCGGTCGTCGAGCCAGTCCCGCGTCGCCACGAACGCGGGCAGCGCGTGCCCGAGGTCGCGCAGCGTCCACGAGTCGGGCGGGTGCGCGTCGAGGTACTCCTCCACCAGCCGCTGCCAGCGTGCCTGTCCCAGCACGCCGCCGACGCCCGGGAAGTCGTCGACGAGCGACGCGGTGTGGCGAAGCCAGAACTGCTGGCGGTAGATCTCGGCGCACGCGATCGCCGAGAGCGTCGGGCTCGGCTCGAGCGCGCCCTCCGCCCACGCGATCGCGTCCGGATCCGCGTCGAGCGCGCGGCGCTGCCGGAGGGCGCGCCCCAGCCACTCCTGCAGGCGGCTCAGCTCCGCGTCCTCGGCGAGCTCAGCCATCGGTCACGAGCTCCCGCGGGCCGCCCTGGCGCCAGCCCGAGGGGCCGGGCCGCGCCGCCTCACGCGCGACGGTGACCCGCGGTCGAGGCGCTGCGGGCTCGCCGCGCTCGACGGCGGCGCGCCGCGCGAGCGCCGCCGAACGTGACGTGCGCGCCTTCTCCGCCTCGGCGAGGACGACCTCGAGCGCGGGGATGTCGTCGTCCCACTCGAGGATGGTGGTGACAGGCCCCGTGCGCTCGACGGCGGCCTCGTAGAGGCGCCACACCGGGTCGATCACGTGGGTCGAGTGGGTGTCGAGGAGGTGCGTGCCGAGGTTCGTGTGCCCGGCGAGGTGCACCTGGACGACTCGGTGCAGCGGCAGCCCGCGGAGGAACTCTTCCGGGTCCAGGCCGTGATTGTAGCTCGTGACGTAGACGTTGTTCACGTCGAGCATGAGGCCGACGCCCGCCCGCTCGCAGACCTCGGTCACGAACTCCCACTCCGTCATCGTGCTCGCGCGGAAGGCGGCGTAGCTCGACGCGTTCTCCAGCGCGAACGGGACCTCGAGGAGATCTTGCACCTGACGCGCGCGCTCCGCTACGCGGCGCACCATGGCCGGCGTGAACGGGAGCGGGAGCAGGTCGTGCAAGGCCACGCCGGGCACGCTCGACCAGCAAAAATGGTCCGACACCCAGGGGGTGCCGGTCTCGCGCACCAGACGCCGGAGGCGCGCGAGGTAGTCGCGATCGAGCGGACCCGGCCCGCCGATGCCGAGCGACACGCCGTGCTGTACGACCGGGTAGCGCTCCAGCACCGCTCCGAGGTGGAAACGGGGCTTGCCGCCCTCCACCATGAAATTCTCGCTGATGATCTCGAACACGTCGACGGCGGGGTGGTCGTCGAGGATCGAGCGGTAGTGGGGGACACGGAGGCCGATGCCCACGCCCAGATCTCGAACTCCGGCGGCCATGTCTTCGAGTCCCGGTTCAGCGGGGCGGCGCTCGCGAGGAACGCCGCCCCCCGCGCTCACGTCGGGCAGTGGGCGTTGCATCCGCCCATGCCCTTGCACTCGTTCTTGCCGGAGCAGTCGTTCTTCCCTTCGACCTTGCACGAGCCCTTGCCCTTGCAGTCGTTCTTCCCCTTGCAGCAGTCCTTGGCGCCCGCGGCGGAGCCCGCCGGATCCTCGGCGCCCGGGGTGGTGCCGCCGCAGCCGGCGGCGAAGGCGCCCAGCAGCAGGCTGGTGGTCGCGAGTGTGGCGAAGGTCTTGATCTGGAACTTCATCGGTCGGATCTCCTGGTGGGCGGGGCCGCGTGAGGGGAGCCTGAGCCCCCTCGGGCCACGTCCGGGCACTACGCGGCCGAGCGCGCCAGGTTTCACCCGCGGCGTCGGTCGGCGGCGCACGCGACGTGCTATCGACCCACGCGACCATGACGAGCTGGCCTTCCCCGACCCCGCCCGAGGCGCTCGCCGGCCGCCGCGCGAGGCTGCGCGAGCGGCTCCGCGGGCCCGTGCTCCTCGCGTCGGGCAGCGCCCGTCCGCGGAACTTCCCGGCGGCCAAGTACCCGTTCCGGGCCGAGAGCCACTTCCTCTATCTCGTCGGCCGGCCGCTCGAGGCGGCGGCGCTCGTCCTCACCGCGGAGGGTGAGGTCCTCCACGTCGATCCCCCCCACCCGGACGAGGCGCTGTGGCGAGGCGAGACGCCCACCCTCGACGAGCTGTCCCGTGAGCTCGGTCTGGCGGTGCGCCCGCTCGACGATCTCACGGTGCCCGAGGGCGCCGCGACGCTGCCTCCCCAGGACCCGGAGGCCGCGCGCTGGCTCACCGAGGTGCTCGACCGGTTCGTGGAGGAGGGCTCGGGTCGCGAGCTGACCGGCCCGGACGCGGCCCTCGCCGACGCGATGATCGAGCTCCGCTTGCGCCAGGACGAGGGCGCGCTCGCGCAGCTCCGGCAGGCCGCGGAGGTGACGGCCGCGGCTCACCTCGCCGGCATGCGGGCCACGCGCCCCGGCCTGCGCGAGGCCCGGATCCGCGCGGCGATGGAGGCCGAGATCGTCGCCGCGGGTATGAGCCCGGCGTATGCGTCGATCGTCACCGTGCACGGAGAGATCCTCCACGCCGAGCGTCACGACGGCCGCGTGGCGCCGACCGATCTCGTGCTGGCGGACGTGGGCGCGGAGACGCCGGAGGGGTGGGCGGGGGACGTGACCCGCACGTGGCCCGCGTGCGGGCGCTTCTCCGAGACCCAGCGCGCGCTCTACGAGGTGGTGCTCGGCGCGCAGGAACGGGCGATCGCCGCCGTGCGCCCCGGCGCCGAGTGGCGCGAGGTGCACCGCGTCGCTGCGCGCGCGATCGTCGAGGGCCTGGTGGCGCTCGGGGTGCTCCGCGGCGATCGGGTCGAGCTCGCCGAGCGGGGCGCCGCCGGGCTGTTCTTCCCGCACGGCGTCGGTCACCTGCTCGGACTCGACGTGCACGACCTCGAGGATCTCGGTGACCGCGCCGGGTATGCCCCCGGGCGCACGCGCAGCCAGGCGCCGGGCGAGCGCTACCTGCGCCTCGATCGCACGCTCGAGGCGGGCATGTGCGTCACCGTCGAGCCCGGCTTCTATGTCATCCCGCGCATCCTCGACTCCGCAGCGGAGCTCGGCGAGCTCGCGCATGCCGTCGACCGGGCGGCGCTCGCGCGCTTCGCGGACGTGCGCGGGATCCGGATCGAGGACGACGTGCTCGTCACCGCGACAGGGTCCGAGGTGCTCACGGCGAGCGTCCCCAAGGCACCCGCGGACGTGGAGGCCGCGATGCGCGGGTGAGCTGCGGCTCAGCGCGTCCCGTCGACACGGTAGCGCGCCAGATCGAGGTGGAGGTGGTCGCGGTGCAGCTCGTCGAAGAAGCGGGTGACCACGACGCTGAACGTCCCCTCGTCGTAGGCGCGGCGCGCGAGCCCGCGTAGGAACTCGCCGCGCGGATCGGCGGGCGCCGCCGCCGGAGCGCCGAAGTCGCGCAGCACGTCGACGCTGCGGCCGTCGGCGAGGGTGAAGCCTGCCACGTCGAGCGCGTTGGCGTAGGAGTGCTCACTCACCAGGCGGAAGCGCGCCATCTTGCGGCACGAGTAGGTGCCGAGGTGCCGGAGCGCTCGGATCCGCGAGCCGAGCCTCGCCTCGGCCTCGGCCTGCGCCAGCTCCTCGAAGCGCGCCAGCGCGAGGGCCATCCCACACGTGAGCAGCGGGCGCGGCGGGCGGTAGTCGAGGTCGCCCGGGCCGCGCACGTAGCTCACCACCTGCGGCGCGCCGCACTGAGCCCCGCCGCCCGCCGCTCGAACCGGGAGCCGCGCGGGCTCGGCGCGCACGCCCGCGGCGAGCAGCCCCGAGGCGCAGTCGGGGATCTCGTCGGGCGGCGCGACGACGCGGTCGTCGTCGGGGTCGAGGTTGGCGAAGACCGGTGGGCGCGGCGGGGCGGGCCCGGCGGACGCGACGGGCGGGGCCCGCGGGGTGGCGTCCGACCGGGGGGCGCCGCTCGCGGGGCTCGCCAGCGTCGGCTCCGGCGCACGCGCCTCGGCCGCGGGTCGTGTCGAGGCGACGGCGGGCTGCGGCGCACCGCGCGGGCCGCGCGCCAGTGGCTCGCTCGAGCAGCTCAGCGAGAGGGCCGCCACGAAAGACACGCGCCAGGACACGCTCGGGCATCGCGGGGGCACCCCGCAGTGTGACACGCCGGACCCGTGTCAGGCGCGGGCGTCGACCGCTCGCGCCTCGGCCTCGCGCACCAGCTCGCGGCACGCGGGGTCGACGGGCGCGACGAGCGCGGCCACGTCCGCCGGGCCCGCGCCCTCGAGCAGCGCGCTCCGCGCCGCCGCCGACCCGGTCAGCAGATCGAACGCAGGGATCTCCGCCTCCATCTCGTACGGCTCGGCGCGGAAGGCGAACGCCTCGGGCGCCTGGGCGCGCGCCAGGGCGACCAGCGCGAGGTACGTGGCGACGGGGCGGAACGACGCCGGGTCGGTCACGTGGAGCATCACGCCGTGGCAGGCGACGCCCGCGTGCTTCTCGAACGTCGGGCGGAACGTCACGGGCCGGACGAGCGCCCCCGGCACGCCAACCGCGAGCAGCTCGCGCGCGAGCGCCGGACCGTCGAGGAACGGCGCGCCGACGATCTGGAAGGGGCTCGTCGTGCCCCGCCCCTCCGAGAGGTTGGTGCCCTCGACGAGACACCCTCCGGGGTACACGAGCGCGGTCTGCGCGGTCGGCATGTTGGGCGACGGCGGGACGAACGGGCGCCCCCAGGCGTCCGCCGTGCGGTGGCGCTCCCAGCCTCGCGTCGGGACCACGCTCACGGCGCCGCTCGGTCCGAGCGGCGCGCCATCCCGCGCGAGGAAGTGCACGACGATCTCCGCGAGCGTCAGCCCGTGCCGGACGGCGAGCGGCTCGAGCCCCACGAAGGAGAGGAACCCGGGCTGCTGCGGTGCGCCCTCGACGAGCGCGGGATCGCCGGCGATCGGGTTCGGCCGATCCAGGATCACCACGTGCACGTTCGCCTCGCGCGCCGCGCGGGCGGCGAGCAGCGCCGTCCACGCGTACGTGTAGTAGCGGCTCCCCACGTCGACCAGGTCGACGACGAGCACATCGAGGCTGGAGAGCACCTCCGCCGAGGGCGTGAGGGACTGCCGCGTGCCGTCGTAGAGGCTCACCGTGCGTGGCCCACCCTGCACCTCGCCCTCGCGCACGGCCTCCTCCGCCTGCGCGAAGCCGTGAAACCCGTGCTCCGGCGTGAGCA
This sequence comes from Polyangiaceae bacterium, assembly GCA_020846005.1. Taxonomy (GTDB): domain Bacteria; phylum Myxococcota_A; class Polyangia; order Polyangiales; family Polyangiaceae; genus JADLEQ01. The sequence continues at coordinate 19,429 of JADLEQ010000021.1, read as the reverse complement.
GCACCGAGGCCGGCGCCCCGAGGTCGTCGAGGACCTGGAGCGCGCTGCGCCCCCGGCGATCGACGGCCGGGGCGTGGGTGAGCACCCCGACCCGCGTGTCGCGCAGGCGCTTGCGGAGCTGGCTGAGGTGGCCGTCGTTCAGCTGGTCGAGCCCGGTGAGCATGGGGACGGCTAGTACCGCCGCCCGTCCGGCTCGCCTAGCGCCAGCCGCCCGCCCGGCGTTCGTGGCGCAAATCGCGCCGGCCGTGCCGGCCGTGAACTCCATTGCGGACCGTCGGGTGCCGAGCTAGAACTTTTTGCACAGTGCGCCGCGTGCTCGTCGTCGACGACGAGGAGAGCCTCCGGCTCGTCCTCCGCACCCTGCTCAGGCGCCACGGCTACGAGGTCGAGGTCGCCACCAACGGGGAGGACGCGCTCGTGCTGGTCGAGTCGTTCGGTCCTGATTTCGTGATCACGGATGTCCGGATGCCGAAGCTCAGCGGGCTCGAGCTGCTCTCGACGCTCCGCGCCAAGGGGAGCGAGGCGACCGTCATCGTGATGAGCGCGTTCGGGAACTTCGAACTCGCGCTCGAGGCCATGCGAGCCGGCGCCTACGACTACGTGCAGAAGCCGTTCAAGCCGGAGGAGGTCGTGCTCGCCCTGAAGAAGGCCGAGGAGCGCGAGGCGCTGCGCCGGGAGAACCGCGCGCTGCGCGAGGAGCTCCGCCGCGAGAGCCAGTTCGAGTCGATCCTGGCGAAGAGCGCGAGCATGCAGTCGCTCTTTCGCACGATCACCAAGGTCGCTGACTACAAGACGACCGTCCTCGTCACCGGCGAGAGCGGCGTCGGCAAGGAGCTCATCGCGCGGGCGATCCACCAGCGCTCCGGCCGGCGTGGGGGCCCGTTCGTCGCCGTGAACTGTGGCGCCATCCCGGAGAACCTCCTCGAGAGCGAGCTCTTCGGCCACCGGAAGGGGGCGTTCACCGACGCCATCGCGGATCGGCGCGGGTTGTTCGAGGAGGCGAGCGGGGGGACGCTCTTCCTCGACGAGATCGGCGAGCTCCCGCTCGCGCTGCAGGTGAAGCTGCTTCGTGTCCTCGAGGACGAGAAGATCCGCCGGCTCGGGGACACCCGCGACGTGCAGGTCGACGTGCGCATCGTGACGGCGACCCACCGCGACGTCGCTGCCGAGACGAAGGCCGGCCGGTTCCGAGAGGATCTCTACTACCGGCTCAACGTGCTCCACCTCCACGTGCCGCCGCTCCGAGATCGCCGCGAGGACATCCCGCTCCTCATCGAGCATTTCGTTGCCCGCAACAACGCCCGCCTCGGGACGGCGCTCCGCGGTCTCGACTCCGAGGCCCGACGGTTGCTGTTCGAGTACGGTTGGCCGGGGAACGTGCGCGAGCTCGAGAACACCATCGAGCGGGCGATGGTGCTCGCGGAGGGCGAGCTCATCGGCGTGGCCGACCTGCCCGATCGCGTGCGGGAGGCTCGGGATCCGGTGCAGATGCAGCTCGCCAGCGGGGAGCTCAGCGTGAAGAAGACGGTGCGCGTGATCGAGGAGATCCTGATCCGGCGGGCGCTGCAGAAGACGAAGGGCAACCGCACCCGCGCCGCGGAGCTGCTCGAGATCAGCCACCGGGCGCTGCTCTACAAACTCAAAGACTACCAGGTCACCGACCTCTGACGCCCCCGCCCGGCCCGCGGCCGGGGCACCTGGGCCCCGCGCGGCCCGCCCCCCCCGCCGAGCGACGCCTCCCGCCGGGTGCCGCATGCCACCGCGCGCCGCCTACCGCGCGCCGCCTACCGCGCGCCGCCCGCCGCCCGCCGCCCGCCGCCCGCCGCCCGCGCGAGCCGCGTGGGCGCCCCGTTGCCCCCGCGAGCGCCCAGGGTACGATGGGCGCATGAAGCCCAGCTTTTTGCTCGCCGCCGCCCTCGCGGCGGTCGCCTGCGGCCCGAACCTCCAGGGCCAGGACGTGAAGACCGCCGATGAGATCATCGAGGAGGAGGAGCGCGCGGCGGAGGAGGCGGAGCGAAAGAAGGCGGCGCGCGAGGACGACACGGAGCTCGCCGCGGACGAGCAGGAGACCGACCTCGACAAGAAGGCGAAGTTCGACGAGAAGCAGGCCGAGTTGGAGCTGAAGCGCGCGGCCCGATCCGCGGAGACCTGCGTGGGCGTCGTCACCGAGGCCGGGCCGAAGGGCACGGGCAAGGTGACGCTGGTGTTCGGCAACGACGGCAAGGTGACGGAGTCGAAGATCGATCCGCCGTTCCACGACACCGCCCTCGGCAAGTGTGTGCTCCGGGCCATGGCGGGCGTAATCCTCCCGAAGTTCGTCGGCGATCCGGTCACCAAGGAGTGGGAGGTGAACCTCACCGGCGAGAAGCCGGCGAAGTAGCCCGGGCGCGCGGTCAGATCCCGGCCGCGGCCCGCTCGTCTCACGATCGAGCTCCGACCGATGCGCTGTACGGCTTGCGGCAAGGACAACGCGGACGACGCGCGCTTCTGCGCGGGGTGCGGCGCGCCGGTGCCGACGGGCGGCGGGCGCCTCGTCGGACAGGTGGTCGGCGGGCGGTACCACGTCACGCGGGAGATCGGCGAGGGCGGGATGGGGGTCGTCTACGAGGCCGAGCAGCGCCTGGGGACGCACGTGCGCGCGGTCGCGTTGAAGACGCTCCACCCGGAGCTCGCCGGCAACGCGAAGCAGAAGAGCCGCTTCTACCGCGAGTGCGGCGTCGTGGCCCAGCTCGACCACCCCAACGTGGTGCGCGTGCTCGACTTCGGTGAGACGCCCGACGGGACGCTCTACATCGCGATGGAGCTGGTGCGAGGGCGGCCCCTCACGCAGCTCACCGGCGACGGCCCCGCGCCGCCGGCCCGCGTCGCGCACATCGTGGGGCAGATCGCGGCCGCGCTAGACGAGGCGCACGGGCTCGGCATCGTCCACCGCGATCTCAAGCCCGACAATGTCCTGCTCGCCGCGCGCGGCAACGATCCGGACTGCGTGAAGCTCCTCGATTTCGGTATCGCGAAGCGCGCGGACGACGAGCCCTCGACCCGGCTCACGGAGGCGGGGGTCGTGCTGGGGACGCCGCCGTACATGAGCCCGGAGCAGTTCGCGGGTGAGCCGCTCGATCGCCGGAGCGATGTCTACGCGCTCGGCGTCATCACCTACGAGCTGCTCGCGGGCGAGCTCCCGTTCGTGGCCAGCAACTCCGTCGAGTGGGCGCAGGCCCACATGACGCAGCCGCCGCGGGCGTTCGCGGCTTTTGCGCCGCGCGTGCGCGTCCCGCCCCCGGTCGAGGCCGTGGTCATGCGCGCGCTCGCGAAGACCCGCGAGGTCCGGTACGCGACGGCGGGCGAGCTCGCGCGCGAGCTCGAGCGGGCCGTGATCGAGTCGGCTGGTGGGCACGTCGTGGCCGGGCCGCCTGCGCCGGTGGGTACCGCGGTCCCAGGGCTCGAGGGGGCGGTCGCGAGGACGGCGCCGTCGCCGGTGGCTGCTCCGCCGAGCCCGCTCGGGGGCGGCGGGCCCGGCGCGCCGCTGTACGGTGGGGGCTATCCTCCCGCGCCGGGGCCCGCGCCGGCCCCGGCGTATCCCGTCGCGATCCCCCGCCCCGCGTCGCGGGAGGCTTCCGGCGGAGGCTCGCGCGGCCTCGTCGTGGGCCTGGCCCTCCTCGCGCTCGCGACGGCCGGCGCGGCCGCGGTGGTCTTCGTGGTCCAGAGCCGGGGGTCGTCCGATCCGGATCCGCTCCCGCTGCCGACGCTCGGGCCCTCCACCGCGACCGTCGCCCCGGCCGGCCCGACCGGCGACCCGCCGCCGCCGACCGCCGGCACCACCGATACCCCCACCACCCCGCAGCCGCCGTCGACGCGCCCGCGCACCCCGGGCACGACGCCCCCGCCCGCGTCCACCGCGCCGCCGGCCACCACGACGCCCCCACCGGCCACGACCGCGCCCCCGCCCGCCACCACGGCCCCGCCTGCCAGCACCACGCCTCCGCCGGCGACCACCTCGCCGCCAGCGTCCGGACCGACGGGAGACGCCGCGTGCGCCGCGGCCTCGGCCAGCGCGGGCGGCGGCGCGATCGAGTCGGCCGTGTCGCTCTACCAGCGCTGCCAGAGCACCGGCGGGAGCCCCGGCGCGCTCGCCGGCGCCAAGGCGCGCATCGCTGGAGCGGCGCCCGGCGCGGTCCGCTCGCGCGCGTTCAACGGCAACTGTCCCGGCGCCAAGTCGGCCGCGAACGCGGCGTCGTCGATCGGGGTCTCCTCCGGCCAGCGCGAGCTGGAGAGGACGACCTGCCGGTGAGCGCCCGCTGACCGCCGCCCCCGCCCGCGCGGCGCCTACTCGCCGACGATGCTCGTCAGGCAGCGCTCGCGGGCCGCGCGGAGCGAGGTGAGATCGAGGTCGAAGATCGTGCGGCCGTCGGCCTCGAGGCGCAGCCGGGCCCCGCCGGTCTCGCCCAGGGGAGCGGCGGGGACGCCGGCAGCCCGCGCTCGCTCGAGGACGCTCGTGACGTCGGCCGGGGCGGCGGAGACGAGGACGCGAGTCGGCGCCTCGCCGAACAGCGACGGGACGCTCGCCGCGGGCAGCGTCACGCTGGCCCCGACCATGCTGTCCGGGTCGTCCGGCCCAGCGCAGCACTCGGCGAGCCCGACGGCGAGGCCACCCTCCGACAAGTCGTGCGCGCTCGCGACGACGTTGGCCTCGCAGAGCTCGACGACGAGCCGCTGCAGGCGCACCTCGAGGTCGAGGTCGAGGGCCGGCGCCGGGCCCTTCACCTCGCCCGTCCGGAGGTGGACCCACTCGGAGCCGCCGAGGCCGTCGCTGGCCGCCGCGCCGAGGAGGAGGATGGTGTCGCCCGCCCGCTGGAAGAACGCCCGCGTGATCGCCGCCTCGCGGCTCACCAGGCCGACGACGGCGACCGTCGGTGTCGGTAGGATCGCGCGGCCGTCCGTCTCGTTGTAGAGGCTCACGTTGCCGCTCACGACGGGCACGCCGAGCGCGCGGCACGCCTCCGCCATGCCGTCGATCGCGCGCGCGAAGGTCCGCATCACGTGAGGACGCTCCGGCGAGCCGAAGTTCAGGCAGTCGGTGAGGCCGAGCGGCCGCGCGCCCGAGCAGGCGAGGTTCCGGCAGGCCTCGGCCACCGCCATCGCCGCGCCGACGAACGGATCGAGCAGGACGAAGCGGGCGTTGCAGTCGCAGGCGAACGCCAGGTGCTTCATCACCTCCAGGCCGTCGCGCTCGCAGGGGACCCGCACGACCGCGGCGTCCGAGCCGGGGCGGACGGCCGTCCCGCCGCGGACGATGTGATCGTACTGGCGGAAGACCCAGCGCCGCGAGCCGACGTTCGGCGACGAGAGCAGCTCGAGCAACGCGTCGCCCCACGACGCCGGCGCGCCGAGCGACGCCGGATCGAAGGCGAGGCGCTCCGGGGCCGACGGGTCGTCCCCCTGCGGTCGGTCGTAGCGGGGCGCCGCCTCGGTCAGCAGCGCCACCGGGAAGTCGCACACCACCACCGAGCCGGGGCCGGGCGCGCCGCCCTCCGTCGGATCGTGGCCGGGCGTGGCCTTCACCACCCAGCGGCCGGTGTCGGTGACGCGCCCGATCACCGCACAGTCGAGCTCGAAGTGCTCGCAGATCTCGCGGACCCGCTCCTCCTGCCCCGGTCGCGCCACCATGAGCATGCGCTCCTGGGACTCGCTCAGCAGCAGCTCGTAGGGGGTCATCCGCGTCGCCCGGCGGGGCACGAGGTCGAGGTCCAGCTCGAGCCCCGCGCCGCTCCGGCCCGCCATCTCCACCGACGACGACGTGAGGCCCGCCGCGCCCATGTCCTGGATGCCGATCAGCAGATCTTCCTCGAAGATCCGCAGGCAGGCCTCCAGCAGGAGCTTGCCGAGGAACGGGTCGCCCACCTGGACGGTCGGGCGCTGGCTCGGGCCGCTGGCGCTGAATTCGTCGCTCGCCATCGTGGCGCCGTGGATGCCGTCGCGCCCCGTCCGCGCGCCGACGTACAGGACGGAGCTGCCCGGATCCCCCGCGCGCCCGTAGAAGATGCCGTCCGTCCGGGCGACGCCGCAGGTGAACGCGTTCACCAGGCAGTTGCCGTCGTACGACGAGTCGAACATGAGCTCGCCCCCGACGGTCGGCACGCCGATGCAGTTGCCGTAGCCGCCGACGCCCGCGACCACGCCGCGGAGCAGCGCGGGCGTGCGCGGGTGCTCGGGGCGGCCGAAGCGCAGGGAGTCGAGCGACGCGACCGGTCGCGCCCCCATCGTGAACACGTCTCGGAGGATGCCGCCGACACCCGTCGCGGCGCCCTGGTACGGCTCGAGGTACGACGGGTGGTTGTGCGACTCCATCTTGAAGACGGCCGCGAAGCCGTCCCCGATGTCGACCACGCCGGCGTTCTCCCCGGGGCCCTGGATGACGTGAGGCGCCTCCGTCGGGAGCCGCCTTAGATGGAGGCGCGAGCTCTTGTAGGAGCAGTGCTCGCTCCACATCACGCTCGCCACGCCGAGCTCCGTGTAGGTCGGCTCGCGGCCGAGCCCGGCGACGAGGGCGTCCCATTCGGCGCGGTCGAGCTTGTGTCGCGCCACGAGCGCGGCGTCGAGCGGGGGATCTCCGGGGAAGGCGCGGGCGGTCACGAGCGCGCCATAGACCGGCCCCGTGGCGGCTGCCAGGAGCCCGCCGGGCCTCCGGGGAGCGGCCTCGGCGTTCTCGGCGTGCACCCCGGCCGCGGTGCGCTAGCGTCCGCGCCCCTCCGGCGGCGGCGGGCGCCCGCGCCTCCGGCGTCCGGCGCCTCCCATCGACGAAGGTGCTTCCCTTCTTCGCTCGATTTCACTAGTGGGCCGCCGGCCCCCAACCAGCGAACGACACCGTGGCAATTCGAATCCCCATCGAACGCATCCGCAACATCGGCATCTCGGCCCACATCGACTCCGGCAAGACGACGCTCACGGAGCGGGTGCTCTTCTACACCGGCCGCATCCACGCCATCCACGAGGTGCGCGGCAAGGACGGCGTCGGCGCCAAGATGGACTCGATGGACCTCGAGCGAGAGAAGGGCATCACCATCCAGTCCGCGGCGACGTACTGCGTGTGGAAGGGCTCGCGGCAGCAGTACGACGAGCACAACATCAACATCATCGACACGCCCGGGCACGTCGACTTCACCATCGAGGTCGAGCGCGCCCTCCGCGTGCTGGACGGCGCGATCCTCGTCCTCGACTCGGGGAAGGGCGTCCAGAGCCAGTCGATCACGGTGGACCGGCAGATGAAGCGGTACCGGGTCCCGCGCATCGCCTTCGTGAACAAGATGGACAACCCCGGCGCCAACTACGACCGGGTCGCCGCGATGCTGAAGGAGAAGCTCCAGCACCACCCCGTGAAGCTCCAGGTGCCGATCGGCGCCGAGGACAAGTTCGCTGGCATCATCGACGCCATCTCCGGGCGCGCCTACTACTTCGACGGCGACGACGGGGAGCGCATCCGCGAGGAGGATCCGCCGGCGGACCTCGCCGCGCGCGTCGTCGAGGCGCGGCAGGAGATCATCGCCCAGGTCGCCGACGTGGACGACGAGCTCGCGGAGAAGTTCATCAACGAAGAGCCCGTGACGGACGACGAGCTCCGCGCGGCGATCCGGCGGGCGACGCTCGCGCTCAAGATGACCCCGGTCATGTGCGGCTCCGCGTTCCGCAACAAGGGTGTCCAGCTCTTGCTCGACGGAGTCTTGAGCTACCTGCCCAACCCGCAGGAGGTCGTCAACGAGGGGCACGACCAGGACAAGGGCGAGGAGAAGGTCGTCCTCGACTCGGATCCGGAGCACCCCTTCGTGGGCCTCGCGTTCAAGCTGCAGCAGGACAAGTACGGCCAGCTCACGTACTTCCGCGTCTACCAGGGGAAGGTCTCGGCGGGCGACACCATCTTCAACGTGTCGAACGAGATGCGGAAGGTCCGCGTCCCGCGCATGTTCCGCATGCACTCGGACGATCGCGAGGAGGTGGAGACGGCCGCCGCCGGCGACATCGTCGCGTTCTACGGGGTGGAGGCCAGCAGCGGCGAGACGTTCACGGACGGCAAGGTGAAGATCACGCTCACCTCGATGCACGTCCCGGCCGCGGTGATCTCGCTCGCGGTCGCCCCCAAGGACCGCAACGCCGAGGCGAATTTCTCCAAGGCGCTGAACCGCTTCACCAAGGAAGACCCGACCTTCCGCGTCCACCAGGACGAGGAGTCCCAGCAGACCATCATCAGCGGGATGGGCGAGCTCCACCTCGACATCTACATGGAGCGCATGCGGCGCGAGTACAACTGCGACGTCGTCGCCGGCAAGCCGCAGGTCGCCTACCGCGAGACGATCACGCAGCGCGGGGATCTCTCCTACACGCACAAGAAGCAGACGGGCGGCTCGGGCCAGTTCGCGAGGATCAACGGCTTCGTCGAGCCGCTGCCCCAGGACGCCGTCGAGACGTACGAGTTCGTCGACGAGATCGTCGGCGGCGCGATCCCGCGGGAGTTCATCCCCGCCTGCGACAAGGGCTTCCGCGAGGCGATCAAGAAGGGCTCGCTCATCGGCTTCCCCGTGGTGGGCGTTCGCTGCACCATCAACGACGGCCTCGCCCACGCGGTCGACTCCTCCGAGGCGGCGTTCAAGACGGCGGCGCTCATGGGCTTCCGCGAGGCGTACGCCGCAGCCAAGCCCCTCATCCTCGAGCCCATCATGAAGGTGGAGATCGAGGCGCCGAGCGAGTTCCAGGGCTCGGTCGTCGGGCAGGTGAACCAGCGCCGCGGGCTCATCCTCGAGACGGTGAGCGACGAGAACGTCACCGTGACGGCCGAGGTGCCGCTCAACACCATGTTCGGCTACTCCACGGATCTCCGCTCCGCGACCCAGGGCAAGGGCAACTTCACGATGGAGTTCGCCCGCTACGCCCCCGTGCCGAAGCAGGAGCAGGACGAAATGATCAAGGCCTACCGGGAGAAGCTCGCCAAGGAGGCGGCCGCTCGGAAGTGAGCGGCCCGCACCCCTCGGGGCGCCGCTCACGCGCCGCGCCCCGGGGCCGCGCTCCGCTCAGCGGAAGAGGAGGGCGAGGACGACCAGCAGCGCCAAGAGCCCGACGGCCCCCGTCGCGGCGAGCTCCCAGGCGCTCGTGCGGCGGTCGGCGAAGCGCACCTCGGGCGCCAGGAGCTGGCGATGAACGTCCCGCTCGCGACGCGAGAACGCCGCGTTGGCCGAGCGGAGCGCCAGCTCGTGGGACTCGTCCGAGGTCGGCTGCGGCATGGGGCGCGAGAGCATAGCCACGAGCGCGCTCGCGTCGAGCCCGGTGGCCCGCGGGGAGGCGATCGACGGCGCGATCGGCGGAGCACGGCCCGGGCCGAGCCCGGCTGGCGTTCGGACCGGGACCTGCGGTCAGGCGCCGAAGCGGGCCCGCCCCTTCGAGTCCCACCACTCCCGGTAGCGCTGCTGCGCGCGCTGGCGGTCCTTCTTGGGGAGGTCGTCGTAGTAGCCGAAGTACTCCTTGGAGAGCGCCTTCAGCTCATCGCCGGCCTCGCGGCGGAGCTCCGGGTTCTCATCCATCAACGCCTCGATGAGCCACTCGACGCGGTGCTGCCCCGAGTGGCTCTCCCACCACTCCGCCCACTTGCCCGGCTCGCGCCCGAGGTCGTGGCGCGTGAGCACCTGCAGCGCCCAGTGCACCGAGCGCGCCACGTCCCGGCTCTTGGACTCGAGCGCGCTCGCGAGGCGACCGACGGCGCGCTCCTCGCGAAGGTCCGCCAGCGCCTCGATCGCCGAGTGCCGCGCGTCGTCGGGCTGCGCCTCGTCCGTCGCGACGGTGGCGAGCGCGTCGCGGAGCGCCTCGCGGGCGCTCGGATCTCCGCGGAGCTCTCGCCCCGCGTGCAGCGCGCTCCGTCGCACCTCCGCGTCACGGTCCTGCAGGCGGCGCGCCACGGCCAGCGCGGCCTCCTCGCACGGGAGCTCGCCGAGCAGCCGCGTCGCCCACGCTCGCACGACGGGGCTGGGGTCGCTCGTGCGCACCGCGAGGTAGGGCACGCCGCGCGCGCCGAAGCGCGCGAGCGTCGAGAGGATCGGGCCCGCCTCCGACGCCCGCGACGGGCCCGCGGCCCCGCGACGCGCGGTGGCGACGATCGGCCCGGGGAACGCCGCCACCAGCGCCGACGCCGCCGGCTCGCCCATCTCGAGCAGCCGCTCGCCTGCGCTGGAGTCGCCTCGAACGAGCTGCTCCACGAGCGCGCGGCAGTCGCTCGACACGTCGACGATCACGCTCGGCAGCTTCATCTCTGCCGAGCTGTGGCGCGCGGGCGCCGGCCGCGCCGAGAACGAGACCGCGCGTGACGACGGTGGCTCGTCATCCGCGCCGTCGCCCGCGGCGAGCTCCGCGAGCAGCTCGGGATCGAGATCGCCGGCGCCGAACGCGAGGTCCGGCCCCTCGTCGTCGAGGATGGTCTCGGGGACGAGCATGAGCTTGCCCGAGCTGCGGCTCGCGGGCGGCCCGGACGCGGCCGGCTGGGCGGGCGTCGGCGCCGGCGTGCCAAACGCCGCGGCGACGGGCGCAGCGACGATCGGAGTCGGCGCGTCGGGCGTGAGCTCGCGGCGAGCCCCCCGCGCTCCCACGGAGATCACGGGTCGCGGCACCGCCGAGGCGGGTCGCGCCTCGCTCGGCGCGACCTCGCCCGCCGCGCGCTCCGCGGCTGACGCCGCCGGAGCGGGTGAGGTCGCGGCCGATGGCGCCACGGCGGCGGCGCCGAGCGGCGCCACGCGGGTCGAGGTGGGGTCGGGCCAGTCGTCGAGGTCGTCCGGCTGCGGCGGCTTGGCGACGGGCGGGCGCCGCAGCAGCGGGATCGCCTGCTGCGGCTCCGGCGGGCGCGGTGAGGCGCGGACCTGGATCGTCTCGATCCGCGCGAGGACGGCGCCCGGCGGCGGCGTCGGCGCGGCGGAGAAGCCCGGGACACCTCCTCGCGGCGGCGTCGCCCGCGGCTCGGCGCGCGGCGCGGGTGGCGACTCGGGCTCGCGTCGCAGATCGACGGCCGGGCCGGGGCGCCTCTCGACCTCGCGCCGCGCGGACGGCTCGCGCGCCGGCCTCTCCTCGGCGGGGCGCGCGGGCGCGGCGACGGCTGCGCGCGCGTTGAGCTCCGCTTGCCGCTCCTGCAGCGGCTCGAGGAACGCGCGGAGCGCGGCGGCGCGCGCGTCCGCGGTGGGCGTCAGGCTGCGCTTGCGCCGCACGCCGGTCGGGAGCGGGCCGAGCGCGGGCGCAGCGCGCAGCGCGGACGCGCGCTCCTCCTCGGTGCGCGCGTCGCCGACGCCGTCCTGCTCGAGGGCGCGCCGCGCGGCGAGCTTGCGCCTGACGATGGCGCTCTCGAGCGCGTCGCCGACGAGCGAGCCCAGCGCGATCACCTCGCCCACCTGACCGAGCTCCACGTCCCGCTCCCCGTGATCGCCGTAGAGCAGCAGCACGCAGCGCCCCCGCATCATCACCGGCAGCAGCAGCACCAGCCGATCGGAGCGGCGCTCCAGGTCCCGCGCGAGGTTGGCGTCGATCCCCGCCGCGGCGAGCCGCACGAGCTGCATCGTCCCCTCGGCGCGCGCGGTCGCGAGGCTGCTCGGGAGGTCGAGCGGGATGCCGATCCCGGCGACTCGCCCGCGATCCGCGCCGGGGCCGGCGGCGTCTCGGCCCTCGGCGAGATCGCCCTGGATCGCGAACAGCGCCGCGTACTCGAAGAACTGAGACGCGAAGTCGAAGAACGCGCGGAGGATGTCGTCTCGGCTGCTCGCCGTGCCGAGATCCTGCTCGGCCATCGCCGCGGTGTACGGTCCGAAGCGCCGCGCCGGGGCCGGCTCGGACACCGCGCGCGCCCTGAGCCATCGGACCAGCGAAGGAGACGCTCCGTCGCGCGCTCCGGCGCGCTGGGACCCGGCTGGCAGCCCGCTGAAGGTCGGCTTGCGATTGGGCGCTGAGAGCGCAGCGCCCTCCGGCTCCCGCAGCGGGGGCATCGAGATCGGGACCCGCGCGGCTGTCGCCGGAGCCGCGGGCGGCACGATCGCCGGCGCGACCGCCGGCTCGACGAGCGCCTCGATCGGCGGCTCGATCGGCGGCTCGATCGGCGGCTCGACCGCCGGCTCGACGAGCGCCTCGATCGGCGGCACGACCAGCGGTGGGGCCGCCTCGACGCGCTCGGTGGCGATCGCCGGGAGCATCACCGGCACGGCGGGCGCCCGCGGGAGCGCCGGCAGCTGGCCGCTCCCCCGACGCGCCGGGAGCGAGCTCGGGCTCGGATCCGCGCGGCCGTCGAGCCGCGCGAGCACGCGGAGCGTCCGCCGATCCAGCGGAAGCCCGTAGTCTCTCGAGATCGCCTGGCGCACGCGCATCGGTGGGCACGCCTGCTGGGACACCTTCACGCCCAGCAGGAACCCGAGATCCTGCTCCACCTCCGGCGGCAGCGGCTCCGCGACCGCGACGCTGAGCTCCCCGTCCCGCTCCTCCAGCGGGAAGAGGCCCTGGCGCGCGGCGAGCTCCGGCGGCACCAGGCGCAGCACCTCGGGAGCGGGCGACGGGAGCTCCCCTGCGGGGCCGGAGGGCAGCGCGTGGGCCTCGGAGAGCAGGCGGGAGAGGGCCGCCTCGTCCACGTTCGCCACCTCCACCAGGTTCGTGAGCAGATCGCCGCCGTGCAGCACCTGCCGGGCGAGCGCCTCCTCGACGTCACGCATCGACGCTACCCCGTGCTTGACGATGCTCGAGCTCAGCGTGGCCATGTGCCGGGCGCGGCCCCGGTGCCGCGCCGTGCCGGGAGGCGACGCGCGCGACCCGCGGACGGCGGGATACAGCGGGAGTCTCTCCCGCGGCGCCGACGGGTGTCAACGACCCCCGGCTCGCCCCCGGGCCTCACGGCACCCCGACGACGGGGTGCGCCCGCGCGACGGCCTCCAGGAGCAGGGTCGCCAGCCCGAGGTAGATCACGATGCCCAGCACGTCGACCAGCGTGGCGATGAACGGGGTCGAGCTCGTCGCCGGGTCGAGCCCGAGGCGGCTCAGGGCGAGCGGCATCATCCCGCCCACCACGCACCCCATGACCACGATGCACACCAGGGTGGCCGCCACCACCAGCGCGAGCTCCAGGCCGTCGCCCGAGGCCAGCACGCGAGTGGCGCCGAGCGCCGCCAGCATGGACCCCAGGATCAACCCCTGCGCGAGCTCCCGGAGGAGCACCCTGTGCCAGTCGCGCGCCTCGATGTCCCCGGTCGCCAGCGCCCGGATCACGAGCGTGCTCGACTGGGAACCCGAGTTGCCTCCCGCGGAGATCAGCAGCGGCAAGTAGAACGACAGCGAAGCCACCGCGGCGAGCGCGCCGTCGAACCGCCGCATCGCCGTCGTCGTGAAGAAGCCGCCTACGAACAGCACGAGCAGCCACGGGGCGCGCTTGCGCACGTACACGCCGAGCGACGCCGCGAAGTACCCTTCGTCGATCGGCTGTACGGCGCCCATGCGCTGCACGTCCTCCTCGTGCTCCTCGCGCACGACGTCGAGGATGTCGTCGCTCGTGATCACGCCGAGGAGCGTGCCCCGCTGGTCCACCACCGGGAGGGTGACGAGATCGTACTTGGCGAGCACGTCCGCGACCTCCTCCTGATCGAGCTCCGGCGGCACGGAGATCACGTTGCGCTGCATCACGTCGCTCACGGGGACCGTCTCCCCGGCGCGGAGCAGCTCGAGCAGCTCGAGCGTCCCCTCGAGGTGGCCTCCGTCGGCGACCACGAACACGCGGTCCACCGCGTCGACCTCGTGGGCTCGCCGCCGCACCTCGGCGATCGCCTGACCGATCGTCAGCCCGGGGCGGACGGACACCAGCTCGGTCGTCATCAGGCCGCCGGCCGAGGTGTCCGGCCACCGCGACAGCTCCTCGACCTCCTCCGCGGCCTCCGGGTCGACCTTCTCCAGCGTCTCGAGGAGCGGCGCGCCGATCGCCGGCGGGAGCACGCTGAAGAAGTCGGCGCGATCGTCCGCGTCCATGTGGGACGTGAGCCGCGCGGTGTGCTCGAGCCCCATCTCTTCGGCGAGCGTCTCCTGCTGCGGCTCCTCGAGGTGCTCGAAGACCTGCGCGGCGAAATCTGGCGGTAGCTCGACGAGCAGCGCGCCGGCGCGCTGGTCGTCCAACTCGCGCACGATGTCCGCGAAATCCGCGGGGTGGATCTCGTCGAGCAGCTCTCGCACCTCCGACGGGTTCTCGCGGAGGATCTGCTCGAGCTCCGGTCCGATCAGGCGCGAGAGCTGCATTTCACACGCACCTCACGGTGGCGAGCCCCGCCGGCGCACGGCGTCCGCTCAGTCGCAGTCGCCGTTGATCTTGAACGCGGCGGCGGCGAACGTCGCCTCGAGCCGGTAGGCGTCCTTGCAGGTGGCGGTCGCGGGGGTCCCGAGGCCGCCCGGCGTCGTGCTCGCGCACCAGTCGCCCTGCGGGCGGTTGCCGCCGTCCCACTCGGCCTGGCCGACCTTTCCCTTGCACGTCCCGTCGTCGCCCTTCCAGTCGCCCGCGCCGGCGAGCAGCGTGCAGAGCGTGGCGCCGATGTCATCGATGAACACGAGATCGGACTCCGCGACCGTGATGTAGCCGCTGAGCACGCCGGCGTCCGTCCAGTTCTGCTGCGGCGGCTCGAGCGAGGTGTCCGGGAGGCAGTTGTTGATGGGATCGAACTGGTCGGCGTTGTACTTGCCGATGCAGTTGTGGTCCGCGCTCCACGTTCCGCTGAAGGAGCCGCCGTGGATCGGGAGGAGGATCGGGTTGTCGAGCTGATCGACGGCCGTGAAGATGGGCACCGCCAGGTCGATGCCCTCCGCGGCGAAGGCGAGCCCGTCGACGGCGATGTCGATGGTCACCGGCGCGACCGGCACCGCTGCGTTCGGCAGTGTGACGAAACAGCCGCCCGCCGCCGGGTCCGTGATCGGGAGGCCTCCGCCCGTCTTCAGCTTGTTGGTCGCGGAGTCGAACTCGAACAGCCAGTTGAACGTGCCGTCGCCGCGCTCAAGGCAGCTCGGCTGGTTCAAGCTGATGCCCTTGCCGATGATGGTGTCCTGCACGAACTTCGTGGCGAGGGACGCGGGCTTCGTCACGGTGATCTGGGAGATCTTGCCCTGCCAGTTGGCGCTCGACGTGTTGTCGTGCTTGGCGAGGCACTCGGCGCCCGGCCCGGTGGGCCCGGCCGGGCCGTAGCACTCGGCGCCCTTCGGCACGCAAGGCCCCTCCAGCCCCCCGCCGCCGCTCCCGCCCGAGCCGCCGCCGCCGCCGCCGCTCGAGCCCGACTCCTCCCCACACGCGGACGCGCCGAGCGCCGCCAACACTGCGAACGACAGAAGGGAAACGACGGGGTGACGCATGCGGAGCCTCCGAGGGAAGGCCGAGAACCTACCACACCCTGCCCCGCTCGGAACTCCGGTCCGCGCGCCCCAGGCGGCCCGGCGGGCAGCCCGCTCGCGCCGCCCCGGCGCCTCGGGCTAGGGTGGGGACCATGAGAGCGGTGGTCGTCGATCGGTGGATGGAGCCCTCGGACCTCACCGCGAGTGAGCACCCGGAGCCGGCGCCGGCGCCGGGGATGCTGCGGGTCGACGTGCACGCCGCCGGCTGCAACTTCTTCGACCTGCTGATGGCGCGGGGCACCTACCAGGTGCGGCCCCCGCTACCGTTCGTCCTCGGCGCGGAGCTCTCGGGCACCGTCCGTGACGTGGGCGCCGGCGTCGAAGGCTTCGCTCCCGGCGACCGGGTGATGGCGAGCCTCCCGTACGGCGCGTTCGCCGAGACGGCCAGCGTCGTGCCGGCGCTCGCCACCCCGATCCCGCAGGGCATGAGCTTCGCGCAGGCGGCGGCGTGTCCGGTCGTCTACCCGACGAGCTACGTCGCGCTGGCGGACCGGGCGCGGCTCTCGCCGGGCGAGACGCTCCTCGTCACCGCGGCGGCCGGGGGTGTCGGGCTCGCCGCGGTGCAGCTCGGCAAGGCGCTCGGAGCGCGGGTGATCGCGCTGGCGGGCGGGGCCGAGAAGCTCGAGGTCGCGCGCGCCGCCGGGGCCGATCTCGCGCTCGACTACCAGGACGCCGGATGGGTCGACGCCGTCCGCCAAGCCACGGAGGGCCGCGGGGTCGACGTGGTCGTCGAGAACGTCGGCGGCGACGTCTTCGAGGGGTGCATGAAGCTCCTCGCCTGGGACGCCCGCCTCGTCGTGGTCGGGTTCGCGAGCGGTCGCATCCCGGAGGTCCGGCTCAACCGCGTCCTCCTCAAGCACGTGAGCCTCGTCGGGCTGCACTTCGGCGCCATGGTCGTGCAGCAGCCGGCCAGAGTCGCCGAGACGCGCCGCGCGCTCGCGGAGCTGTGGGCCGCGGGCCGAGCGCGCCCCGTCGTCTTCGGCGAGTACCCGCTCGAGCGGGTGGCCGAGGCGCTCCACGCGCTCGGCGGCAGGCGCTCCTGGGGCAAGGTCGTCCTGACGACCGGCCGCGGGAGCTGACGGAGCGCCGCGGGCGCCGCGCGCGCCGGGTCCGCCGGGAACTGGGCCGGACGCCGGCCGGCGTGGTTGGTCCGCAGCATGGCCCGCCTGGCCGCCATCGTGGTCGCCGGACTCGCAGGCGCAGGCGCGGGCGTGGCGTCGTTCGCCCCCGAGCAGGTCGGCGCGGCGCTGCGCGTGGCGTCCGAGCGCGTCGCCACGGCGCCGGCCGCGTCGCTCCGGTCCGCGGCGCTCGCGATCCCGAGCCCGGCGCTCCCCGCCGCGCCGCCTCCGGTGAGCGCCGGCTCGTCTCCGGTGGACGCCGCCGTGACGGCGCCCGCCCACCCTGCGCCCGACGGACCGCCGATCCTGGTCGCGCTGGCGCCCGAGACGTTCGTCCGCGAGTCGCCAGAGCTCGGCTCCCGGAAGGTCGGCTGGCTCCGCGCCGGCGCGAGGGTCGTCCGCGGAGCAGAGCCGGTCCCGGGATCGGGGTGTCCGGGATCCTGGTACCGTATCGCCCCCGCCGGCTTCGTCTGCGCTGGGCGCGGCGCGACGACCGACCTCGATCACCCGATCGCCCGCGCCGTCACCGTCGCGCCCGATCGCGCCGCCCCGCTGCCCTACCGGTACGGCCTCTCACGGAGCCCCCCTCCGCCGCTCTACGTGCGCGTGCCGACGCGGGCCCAGCGCGCGGCGCACGAGCCGGGGAACCCCGCCCGGGACCCGCAGGCGGAGCGCTGGTGGCGCGACGTCACCGTGACCGAGGTGCCCATGGCGTTCGCGTCCGATCGCCCGGGCATGTCCATCCACGGCTACGAGCACGCGCGCAGCTCGGTGTACACCGGGCGCGCGCTTCCGCGGAGCGGGTTCGCGTTCCTCACCTACTTCACCGCGGACGGCCAGCGCTTCGGGCTCACGCCGGAGCTCGCGGTGCTGCCGCTCGACCGCCTCCGTCCGGTGGTCGCGTCGCGGTTCGTCGGGCTCGCGCTCGGTGGGGCCACGACCCTCCCCGTCGGCTTCGTCCGCGGTCGCGGCGTACGCACGCTGGTCGGCGATCCGACCACGGTCGGGCTGCGTCCCGGGCGCGCCCTCGAGCCGCGCGAGGCGGTGCCGCTCGGCGCCGAGCGCCGCCAGGTCGGCTCAGTGGACTACCGACGCACGGCGGACGGCGCCTGGCTGCGCTCCGACCAGCTCGTCGTCATCGAGCCGCGGCGCGCGCGGCCGGCGTGGGCGACAGGCGACCGGACGTGGCTCGACGTGTCCGTGCTGCAGCAGACGCTCGTCGCGTACCGCGGCGCGACGCCCGTGTACGTGACGTTGGTCTCGACCGGGAGCGGCGGCCTGGGCGACCCGGAGAAGACGCCCTCGACGCCGCGCGGCGAGTTCCTCGTCCACACCAAGCACGTCACCGCGACGATGAGCGGCGACGAGGTCGGCGACGAGTACGATCTGCGCGACGTGCCGTGGGTGCAGTACTTCCACGGCGGCTACGCGCTGCACGCCGCGTACTGGCACGACGCGTTCGGGACGCCGCGGAGCCACGGCTGCATCAACTTGTCCCCCGGCGACGCTCGCTGGCTCTTCCACTTCACCGAGCCGAGCGTCCCGCTCGCGTGGCACGGCGCCATGAGCCGCAGCGAGAACACGCTGGTCCACGTGCGGCCCTGAGCGAGCCCCGCGCCCGGCGAGCACCCATCAGTCGCGCGCAGGCGCGGCTTCGGCGGCGGTCCACCGCCACACCCGGCACGGCTGCCCGCCGTCGTCGACCGCGATCGAGCGCCGCGGGGTGCGCAGGGTGCGAACGAGGCGCAGATCCGCCGCGACGAGCAGCGCCACGTCGTGGCGCGCGTGCCGATCGACGAGCGCCGCGAGCGCCAGCGCCAGGTCCTCGGGCGCGGCGAGGCGTCTGCCGTGCGGCGGGTTCGCGACGACCGCACCGCTCGCGGCGGGCGCCACCGCG
This sequence comes from Polyangiaceae bacterium, assembly GCA_020846005.1. GTDB lineage: Bacteria > Myxococcota_A > Polyangia > Polyangiales > Polyangiaceae > JADLEQ01. Next base: position 1,003 of record JADLEQ010000021.1, on the reverse strand, counting down.
GACTCGAGCTCGCCCTCGCGCAGCTCGAGCGTCATCCCGGCCGCGCGCGCGTTGTCGCGGGCGGCCTCCAGCGCGGTGGGGTCGCGATCGCGCCCCGCGCAGGGCGCCGGCGCCGCGCGGACGCGCGCGCGCAGTACGCCGCGGAGCTCGGCTATCCGGCGACGCGCTGCCTCGTCGTGATCCGCCCACCGCTCGAAGCCGAACGGCGCCGAGCGGAGGAGGCCCGGGGCCGTACGCGTCGCGAGGAGCGCGCCCTCGAGCAGGAGCGTCCCGGCTCCGCAGCAGGGATCGAAGAGCGGGGAGTCGCCGCGCCAGCCCGAGTAGCGCAAGACTGCCGCGGCCAGCGTCTCCTTGAGCGGAGCCGCGCCGATGGCTCGGCGGTAGCCGCGCCGATGCAGCGAGCCGCCGCCGTGGTCCACGTAGACCGTCGCGTTTCCGCCCGCGAGGCGCGCGAGGACGCGCAGATCCGGATCCTCGCGATCGACGCTCGACCTCGCGCCGGCGCGGGAGCGCTGCACGTCGACGATCGCGTCCTTCACCCGGAGCGCCACGAACATGCCGTTCTCCAGCCCCGGGGCGCGGCCGACCGCGTGCACGGAGAACGTGTGGCGCGGCGAGACGAAGCGAGACCAGTCGACCGCGCGCGCGCCGGCGTACAGCTCGTCCGCGCTGCGACAGGGGTAGTGCGCGACCGGCTCGAGCACGCGCAGCGCGAGGCGGGACTCGAAGCAGGCGCGGGCGGCGTCCGCCGGGAGGCCCGCGAAGTGGACGCCGGCACGCGACTCGCGGACGGCGCCGAAGCCGAGCTCGGAGAGCTCCTCGGCGAGCGCGCGTTCGGTGCCGGGCGAGGCGGAGGCGAAGAGCGGGGGGAGCATCGGAGGGCGAGGGCGCGGGGGAGGGCGAGGGGGCGGGCGCGGGCGCGGGGGCGGGCGCGGGGGGGGGCGGGGGGGCCGGCGACGGAGCGGGCGGGGGCGGGGGCGGGGGCGCGGGCGGGGGGCGGGGG
>JADLEQ010000020.1 GCA_020846005.1 Polyangiaceae bacterium | reverse complement strand
GCACAACGACGCCACCATCACCGCCCCCCCGGCCGCCGCCCCGGGCTCAGGCGCTCACTTCACTCGCTCCGCGAAGGCGTCCAGCGCCTCGGGCGTCAGGCGCACGCGGACGAGGTGCGTGACCCAGCGAGTGATCGGCGGCTTGGTCGAGCTCCCGTCCTCCGTCCAGTAGACGTACTCATCGTCCAAGGCGGAACGGTACGGCGTCAGGAAGCGCCCCGAGCGCGCCCGCACCTTCCACGCGGCCCCGCTCGGCGCGTGGATGACGTTGGTGGGTCTCCCCCCCACCCCCCGCACGTCGCGACGCTGGCGTCGCCCCCCTACCCCGGCCGGGCGAGAGTGTCCCCCCGCCCCTACCCAGCCCGCAGCCGCCGCAGGAGCGACGCCGCGACGCCGAGGGCGATGGCCTGGGGCTCCTTGCCGAGCGCGGGGTCGCCGATCGGACACTCCACGCGCGCGACGACCGCCGGCGCGTGGCCGAGCTCGAGCAGGCGTCGCTCGAAGCGGGCGCGCTTCGTCGCGGAGCCGATCAGGCCGAGGTGGGCGAAGGGGCGCGAGAGGATCCGGTGGCACAGCTCGAGGTCGAGCGCGTGCGAGTACGTGAGCACGTAGTGGGTCGCGCCTGCTGGCGCGGCCTCGGCCGCCGCGGCGGGGGACGCCACGACCACCGGCTCGACACCCTGCGGGAGCCGCTCGGGGAAGCGCTCCGGCGCGTCGTCGAGCCACGTGAGCCGGAGCGGGAGCCCCTCGAGCGCGCCGACCAGCGCCCGCCCGACGTGCCCCGCGCCCCAGATCCAGACCGGCGCCGCGCTCGGCTCCCACGCCTCTACGAGCCAGCCCTCGACGCCGATCGCGCCCGCCACGCCCGCGCTGCGCCGCGCCGCCGCGACGGTCGCCTCCGGCACCGCGGGAGACTCGAGCGCGTGCGCAGGCGGCCGCGCGCCCTCGGGCGGGCGCACGAACGCCGGCACGGCGCCGCGGAGCGCCTCGAGCGCCTCGACCTCGTGCAGGGAGAACCGCTCGAGCAGGAGGCGCACGGCGCCGCCGCAGCACTGCCCGAGCGCGGGACCGAGCGCGAGCGCGAGCGCCTGCCTCGCCCACGCGCCCTCGGCCTCGAGCAGCCCGCGCGCGGCCACGATCGCCTGGTGCTCGAGCGCGCCGCCGCCGATCGTGCCCTGCGTCACGTCGCGACCGACCAGCATCGCCGTCCCCGCGTTCCGCGGCACCGACCCCTCGGCGTGCGTGACCACGATCCGCACCACGACCCCCTGGCGGCGCACCTCTCCGACCAGCCGATCGAGCTCGAGCGCCATCAGCGTACCGGGGCGCGGCTCGGGCGCACGAGGCGCGCGCGCCCGGCGATCACGCGGGCTCGGCCGCAGCGTGCGTCGGCGCGGGAGGCTCGCCCGCGGCCTCGGCGGCGGCGAGCTCCACCGCCTGCACGATCTGGGTGTATCCCGTGCAGCGGCACAGGTTGCCGCTCAACGCGTGCAAGATCTCCTGGCGCGTCGGGCGCGGCGTGCGCGCGAGCAGCGCCTTGGCGCTCAGGATCATCCCCGGCTGACAGAACCCGCACTGGAGCGCGCCGGAGCGGTCGAAGGCGTCCTGCAGCGGATCCGGCCCCGTCCCCCCAGCGCGGAGGTGGAGCGGCGTCAGCCCCTCGATCGTCGTCACGTCGCGCCCCTCCACGGTGACGGCGAGGGTGAGGCAGGCGAGGACGGGCTCGCCATCGAGCAGCACCGTGCACGCGCCGCAGTCGCCCTTGTCGCAGCCCTGCTTGGTACCCGTGAGGCCCAGCCGATAGCGGAGCGCCTCGAGGAGCGTCCAGTGCGCGGGCACGGCCAGCTCGACGGCGTCGCCGTTGACGGTGAGCTGGAGAGCTTGGAGTTGCCTCATGCGACCCGGCGACCTCGACGCGAGCCTCGACCGTAGAGCGCGGCGGCGGAGCGGTCAAACTCGGGCGCGACCAGCGGCGCGCCCACCAGGAGGGAGGAGCGCCACGGCCGGCGCGCGCGCGTGCCGTCGCGGTGGGGCCGGGCGAGCGCGGCGCGCCGTCGCTCGTCGTGGCCTGCCGACTCCGAGGTTGCGTTTCGCGCGCTTCCGGTCTCGACTGAGGTCGCCGCCGTGTCACGCGCCAGCCTCCTCCCGCCGCCCGAGGTCCCCCGCATCACCCTGGAGTCCGCTCGCTGCCGGGAGCGGGTGGTCCTCGAGGGGATCTCCCCGGCGCTCGACGGCGGCCGGCACCCGGTCAAGCGCTTCCTCGGCGAGACGCTCGAGGTGGGGGCGGACATCTTCAAGGACGGCCATGACCTGGTCGCGGCGCGCGTGCTCTGGCGAGCGCCCGGGGCGGAGTCGTTCGAGGAGCAGCCGCTGGCGTACGACTTCGAGGCCGACCGCTGGACGGCGTCGCTCCCGCTCGACCGAGTCGGTCGCTGGGCGTTCTGCGTCGAGGGGTGGCCCGACCGATTCCGCACCTTCCGCGAGGAGCTGAAGAAGCGCGTCGACGCCGGGCAGGACGCCGCGCCCGAGCTCCTCGAGGGAGCCCGGCTGCTCCGCGCGCGCGCGTCCGCCGATCCGGGCGGAGCGGCCGCGACGCTGCGATCCGCCGCCGCGCGCCTCGCCGACGAGGCGGCTCCGGTCGAGGCTCGGCTCGAGGCGGCCTTCGATCACGAGCTGCTGCGCGCGACCTGGGGCCCGCACGCCGCGCACGACCTGGTCCGCTCCGCGGTCTACGAGGTGGTCGTCGATCGAACGATCGCGCGCTTCTCGGCGTGGTACGAGCTGTTCCCGCGCTCTCAGTCGCCGGTCGAGGGGCGGCACGGCACCTTCCAGGACGTGGAGGCGCGGCTCCCGGAGCTCGCCGAGCTCGGCTTCGACGTACTCTACCTGCCGCCCATCCATCCGATCGGGCGGGCGCACCGCAAGGGGCGCAACAACGCCCCGGTGGCGCGGCCGGGCGACGTGGGGAGCCCGTGGGCGATCGGCGCGGTCGAGGGCGGGCACACCGCCGTCTGCCCGGAGCTCGGCACGTTGGGCGACTTCGAGCACCTGGTCCGGGCGGCGCGCGATCACGGGCTCGAGATCGCGCTCGACTACGCGCTCCAGTGCGCGCCGGACCACCCGTGGGTCGAGGAGCACCCGGAGTGGTTCCACGTGCGCGCCGACGGCACCATCCGGCACGCGGAGAACCCGCCCAAGAAGTACGAGGACATCGTCCCGTTCGACTTCTGGTGCGCCGATCGCGAGCGGCTCTGGGAGGCCTGCCGCGACATCCTCCTCTTCTGGATCCAGCGAGGGGTGCGGATCTTCCGCGTCGACAACCCGCACACCAAGCCGCTGGCGTTCTGGGAGTGGTGCCTCGCCGAGGTCCAGGCGCGGCACCCCGAGGTGGTCTTCCTGAGCGAGGCCTTCACGCGACCGAAGCGCATGCTCGCGCTGGCGAAGCTCGGCTTCACCACGAGCTACACGTATTTCACGTGGAAGAACACGCGCGAGGAGCTGGAGCCGTTCCTCGAGGAGTACGCGCGCCCCCCGGTGACGGAGTACTACCGCCCCCATTTCTTCGCGAACACCCCGGACATCCTCCACGAGTACCTGCAGCGGGGTGGACGCAACGCCTTCCGCATCCGGCTCCTCCTCGCCGGGACGCTGGTGCCCGTCTACGGCATCTACTCCGGCTTCGAGCTGTGTGACGCGACGCCCGTCCGCGAGGAGAGCGAGGAGTACCTCGACAGCGAGAAGTACGAGCTGAAGACGCTGCGGCGCGAGGCGCCCGGGGACGTCCGCGAGGACGTGCGCCGGCTGAACCTCGTGCGGCGCGAGCACCCGGCGCTGCAGCACCTCGGCAACCTGCGCCTGCTCGCGCACGACTCGCCGCACCTGCTGGCCTACTGGAGGAGCTTCCCCGGAGACGAGCTGCTCGTCGCCGTGAACCTCGACCCGCGTGAGCCCGCCGAGGCGTTCGTCGAGGTGCCGATCGAGGCGCTCGGCATCGCGCCCGAGCAACCCTACGTCGTCGAGGATCTGCTCACCGGTGAGCGGTGGACGTGGCGCGGCGCGAAGGGCTGGGTCCGGCTCGACCCGAAGGAGCGGGTGGGCCACGTCCTCCGCGTCCACGTCCCGGAGCCGGCGTGAGCCTGCGCGTCTGGCCCGGTGATCCCGCTCCCCTCGGCGCCGTGTGGGACGGCGAGGGCACGAACTTCGCCGTCTACAGCGAGAACGCGACGCACGTCGAGCTCTGCCTCTTCGACGCGCCGGACGCCGCGCGGGAGCGGGTGCGCGTCCCGCTCGAGGAGCGACACGCGGATGTCTTCCACGCCTACCTGCCGGACGTGCGCCCGGGGCAGCTCTACGGGTACCGCGTCCACGGCCCGTACGATCCCCGCGCCGGGCACCGGTTCAACCCGCGCAAGCTGCTCGTCGACCCGTACGCGCGCGCCATCGCCGGAGACGTGCGGTGGCATGACGCGCTCCACGGCTACGATCCCTCCCACCCCGAGACCGACCTCTCTCTCTCGGCGCTCGACAGCGCCCCGTACGTGCCGAAGAGCGTCGTCGTCGACGGCGCCTTCACCTGGAGCGACGACCGCCCGCCCGCCGTCCCGTGGAGTCGCACCGTCATCTACGAGTGCCACGTGAAGGGCATGACGGCCCGGCACCCCGGCGTGCCGCCGCACCTGCGCGGCACCTACCTCGGCCTCGCGAGCGACGCCATCCTCGATCACCTGGTGTCGCTCGGCGTCACGGCCGTGGAGCTGCTGCCGGTGCACCACCGCGTCACCGAGCGCGCGGTGCACGATCGGGGGCTCTCGAACTACTGGGGGTACTCGACGCTCGGCTTCTTCGCACCGGACGCGCGCTTCGCCACCTCGTCGCTGGGCGCCCAGGTCACCGAGCTGAAGACGCTGGTGAAGGCGCTGCACCGCGTCGGCATCGAGGTGCTGCTCGACGTGGTCTACAACCACACCTGCGAGGGGGACGAGCTCGGGCCCACGCTCTCGCTCCGCGGCGTCGACAACGCGACGTACTACCGCCTGCGCGAGGGCGACCGGCGCCGCTACGTCGACACCACCGGCTGCGGCGCGGCGCTCGACACGCGCCACCCGCGCGCGCTCCAGCTCGTGGTCGACTCTCTCCGCCACTTCGTCACCGAGTACCACGTCGACGGCTTCCGCTTCGACCTCGCGACGACGCTCGCGCGAGGGCACGACGGCTTCGACCCCCGCGCGGCGTTCTTCGCGCTGGTCCAGCAGGATCCGGTCCTCTCCCGGGTGAAGCTCATCGCGGAGCCGTGGGACGTGGCGCACGGGGGCTGGCAGCTCGGGCGCTTCCCCTCCGGGTGGGCCGAGTGGAACGGCAGCTTCCGTGACGCCGTGCGGCGCTTCGTCCGCGGCGACCCGGGGCAGGTCTCCGAGCTCGCGTCGCGCCTCGGTGGGTCGAGCGACATCTTCCGTGGCGACCGCGGGCCGCACGCGAGCATCAACTTCGTCACCTGCCACGATGGGATGACGCTCCGCGATCTGGTCACCCACGAACGGAAGCTCAACGCGGCGAACGGCGAGGAGGGGCGGGACGGCGCTCCGGTCGACTGGTCGCGGGCCTGGGGCGGCGAGGGGGAGCCCACGCCGGAGGTCTGCGCGCTGCGGCGCCGCGTGATGAAGAGCCTGCTCGCCACGCTGGCGTTTGCGCAGGGCGTCCCCATGCTCTCCCACGGGGACGAGCTCGGGCGAACCCAGCGCGGGAACAACAACGTCTACTGCCAGGACAACGAGCTCGCGTGGCTCGACTGGGAGCTCGACGACGAGGCGCGCGAGCTGCTCGAGTTCACGCGCCGCGTCTTCGCGCTCCGCCGCGCGAACCCGGCGTTCCGTCGTCGCCGCTTCTTCGCCGGGGACCCGCTGGCGGGGAGGGCCGTGAAGGATGTCCTCTGGCTCCGGCAGGACGGCACGGAGATGACGGTCGGCGACTGGCAGAACCCGGCGATGCGCTTCCTCGGGATGTTGATCCACGGCGACGCCTCCGACGAGCTCGACGAGCGCGGGCGCAAGCTCGCCGGCGCCACTCACCTCGTGCTGCTGAACGCCTCGGAGGCGCTCGCCGAGGTGACCCTCCCTCCGCTCCACGAGCCCGGCGCGTGGACGGTCGTGCTGCGGACCTCGGGGCGCGCGCTCGGGCCGGTCACGGGCGGACGAACGGACGTGGCCGCGCACGCCGTCGCGTTGCTGCGTCACGAGGTGCCGGGTGCGCCGGACGACTGAGCGGCGCCGCCTCGGGGTCTGGCTCGCCGGGGGACTCGCGCTCGCGGGGTGCGTCGAGCCGCCGCCGTGGCGCTCCGCGGCGCGGCGCGCGCCGGCACGCCCGGCGCCGCGCCCCGCGCCGAGCCCGACGGCGCTGGAGTGCTCCTTCGATCCGGCGAGCCGCCCGGGGCACGACCCGCGGCGGGGCTTCGATCTCTGCTTCACCCCCGCGGCGCCGCCCACGCCGCTACCGCTCGGCGGCAAGGTCCCGATCCTGCCCGACCCGGAGCTGCGCCTCTCCGACTTCGGGGTCGCGGAGCGCGAGCCGTGCCCGGACGGCATGGTGCTGATCGAGGGCAACTACTGCCCGAAGCCGGCGCACCGCTGCCTCCGGTACCTGGACGAGCAGCTCTCTGGCGGCTTCCTGCGCAAGCACCGCTGCGCAGAGTACGCGCGCGAGGTGGAGTGCAGGGCGCCGCGCGAGCGCAGGCGCTTCTGCATCGACCGCGATGAGTACACCGCCCCCGGCGCGGAGCTGCCGCTGATCGATCAGTCGTGGACGCTCGCGCGCGCGACCTGCGAGTCGCTCGGCAAGCGCCTGTGCTTCGAGAGCGAGTGGGAGTTCGCGTGCCAGGGTGAGGCGATGTGGCCGTATCCCTACGGCTTCACCCGCGACGCCGGGCGCTGCAACCACGACATCACCGACCTCTCGGACGGGCCCCGCCTGAAGGACTGGCGCGTGAAGGCCGCGGACCGCCCCGAGTGCGTGAGCGCGTTCGGCGTGCGCCACCTGACGGGCAACGCCGACGAGTGGGTGTGGCGCGACGGCTACGTGCACCCCTATCGCTCCGGGCTCCGCGGCGGGTGGTGGCTCGCCGGGCGGAACAACTGCATCGCAGCGACCACCGCGCACGACGAGTACTACTTCGGCGCCCAGACGGGCTTCCGCTGCTGCGCGGACGCCGAGTAGCACACCGGCGGCCGTTGGACCCGCGGCTCGCCCACGCGTACGATCGCTGCCCATGAAGCGATCCTTCGCCGCCCTCTGGCTGGCCGCCGCCTGGGCCGGCGGGTGCGGGGGCGACCCGCCCGCCGCGGAGCCGGGCGGCTTCGCCGAGAAGAACTGGCCGGCGGAGGCGGAGGCGCTGCTCGCCGGCTCGGACTGGTATCGGCACGCGGTCTTCTACGAGGTGTACGTGCGCTCCTTCCAGGACTCGGACGGCGACGGCGTCGGCGATCTGAAGGGGCTGGAGTCCCGCCTCGACTACCTGAAGGAGCTCGGCGTCGACGCGCTCTGGCTCATGCCCATCCTGGAGACACCGTTCTTCGACTCGGGCTACGACGTGGCCGACTACCTGGCGGTCAACCCGGACTACGGCACCGAGGAGGATCTCGAGTCCCTGCTCGACGCGGCGCACGCGCGCGGCATGCGGGTCATCATGGATCTCGTCCTGAACCACACCAGCGCGGCCCACTCGTGGTTCGTCGAGTCGCGCGCGGATCGCACCAACGCCAAGGCCGACTGGTACGTGTGGTCGGACACGCCGAGCCACCCCGACAACGGCTGCGGCACGCAGTCCGGCGTCTTCGGGGACTCGGCGTGGGAGTACGACGCAGGTCGCGGCCAGTACTACTTCCACCGCTTCTACCCCGAGCAGCCTGACCTGAACTACCGGAGCCCCGCCGTCGTCGAGGCGACGCTCGGCGTCGCGCGCCACTGGCTCGACCGTGGGGTCGATGGCTTCCGCTGCGACGTGATCGGGCTCCTGCACGAGTCGGCAACCGAGTGCGAGATGTTGCCGGCCACGGTCGACTACATCCGTGAGCTCCGCGCGGTCGTCGACGAGTACCCGGGCAGCGTGCTGGTGGCCGAGCCGTCCAAGCTCACGGACGCGACCGCGTACTTCGGCGACGGGGCGGACATGTTCCACATGGCCTTCCACTTCGGGTACGGCTACTTCTGGGGCTTCCCGTTCGGCGCCGGCTCGGCGGCGCCGATCACCGACACCTTCGCCGCCTCGCTCGAGCGGTTCCCGGTGGGGGCGCAGGACGCGCTCGTCATCGGATCGCACGACGTGGCGCGCGCGTACGCCGTGGCCCAGGGAGACGACACCCGACACCGCCGCGCGGCGTGGATCCAGCTCACCGCGCGCGGCACCCCGTACGTCTACTATGGGGAGGAGCTCGCGCTGCGACCCGGGACGGACGAGGTGGTCGACCTCCGCGACACCGCGCGGACGCCCATGCTGTGGGACGGCACGCCGGGACACGGGTTCACGACGGGCACGCCGTGGCTCGCGTTCGGCGCCGAGGCGGACACCTTCCACCTGGCGGCCGAGCGCGAGGATCCCACGTCGATGTGGGCGTTCTATCGGGACCTGCTCCGGCTCCGCCGGGGCCGCGCGGTGTGGGGGACGGGCGAGATGGAGCTGCTCGAGACCGGGACGACCACCGTCTTCGCCTTCCACCGAGCAGATGCCTTCATGGCGTACGTCGTGGCCGTGAACCTGACTCCCGACGAGGTCACGGCCCGGCTCGCGCGCGCGGATCTCGGCGAGCGGGCCGAGCGGGTGATCGGGAGCGGGACGCTCGCGCTCGACGCGTCGGGCGCCGACCTCGTGCTCCCGGGCGCCGGCGCGGCCGTCTTCCGGGTGCGCTGAGCCGCGACGCGCGCCGGCGGGAGGCGACGCCGCGAGCGACGCGCGCCGGCGGGAGGCGACGCCGCGAGCGGCGCGCGGGGGCGGGTGGGTTGCCGGCGGGGAGCGGGCTATGCTCGGCCGTCCATGGTGCCGCCGTCTCTGCGTGACTCGCGCCCGCCCCGCCCCGAGCTCGAGGGCGACTCCGACGCGCTCGACCGGCTGTGGCGCGGCGAGCACTCGAGCCCACACCAGGTGCTCGGCGCGCACCCCGCGACGGTGGACGGCGCGGACGGCGTCGTGGTGCGCGCGTTCCACCCCGACGCGACGCTGGTCGAGTGCTGGATGGAGGGGCGCGCTCCGCTCGCGCTCGAGTCGCTCGGCGGCGGGGTGTTCGGGGGCTTCGTGCCGGGCGCGCGCGTCCCCCTCCGCTATTCTCTGCGGTTCCTCTTCCCGGACGGCAACGCCTGGCACCGCGGCGATCCGTACCGGTTCGAGCCGACGCTCGGCGCGCTCGATCTGCACCTCTTCAACGAGGGGACCCACCGCCGGCTGTGGGAGAAGCTCGGCTCGCGCACCACCGTCGTCGACGGCGAACCCGGCACCGCGTTCGCGGTGTGGGCGCCGAACGCCACGCGCGTGAGCGTCGTCGGCGACTTCAACGGGTGGGACGGCCGCCTGCTGCCGATGCGGACGCTCGGGGTGAGCGGGATCTGGGAGCTGTTCGTCCCGGCAGTGGGGGAGGGCGCGCTCTACAAGTACGAGATCCGCACCGCGAGCGGCGGCCTGCTCCTCAAGACGGATCCGCTGGCGCGCGCGGTGGAGCTCCCCCCGGCGACCGCGTCCTGCGTCACCGCCGCGCACCACGAGTGGCGGGACGCCGAGTGGATGCAGGCGCGAGCACGGAGACAGCCGCTGCGCGAGCCGCTCGCGGCCTACGAGGTCCACCTCGGGTCCTGGGCGCGGGTGCCGGAGGAGGGACATCGATCGCTCCGTTACCGGGAGCTGGCGACGCGGCTCGTCGAGCACGTACGCCGGCTCGGGTTCACCCACCTCGAGGTGATGCCGCTCGCCGAGCACGCCTACTACCCCTCCTGGGGCTACCAGACGACCTCGTACTACGCGCCGACGACTCGCTACGGCTCCGCGGACGACCTCCGCTTCTTCGTGGACGCGTGCCACCAGGCGGGCCTCGGGGTGATCCTCGACTGGGTGCCCGCGCACTTCCCGCGTGACGAGTTCGCGCTCCACCGCTTCGACGGCACGGCGCTCTACGAGCACGAGGACCCGCGTCGCGGAGCGCACCCCGACTGGGGGACCCTCATCTTCAACTACGGCCGAAACGAGGTGAAGAACTTCCTCCTCGCGAACGCGCTCTACTGGCTCCGCGAGTTCCACTTCGACGGCCTGCGCATCGACGCCGTCGCCTCGATGCTGTACCTCGACTACAGCCGCTCGCCGGGCGAGTGGGTGCCGAACGAGCACGGGGGCCGGGAGAACCTGGAGGCGATCGAGCTGCTCCGGACACTGAACCTCTGGGTCGCGGAGGAGGCGCCGGGCGCCGTCACGATCGCGGAGGAGTCGACGAGCTGGTCGGGCGTGACGCGCTCGGTACCCGACGCCGGGCTCGGCTTCACGTTCAAGTGGAACATGGGGTGGATGCACGACACGCTCGGCTACTTCCGCCACGACCCGGTGCATCGCAAGCACCACCAGGACGAGCTCACCTTCGCGATGCTCTACGAGCGCACCGAGCGCTTCGTGAACGCGCTCAGCCACGACGAGGTCGTCCACGGCAAGGGCTCGCTGCTCGCCAAGATGCCGGGCGACATGTGGCAGAAGCTCGCGAACCTCCGGCTGCTCTACGCCTACCAGTGGACGCGCCCGGGGAAGAAGCTGCTGTTCATGGGCTCCGAGCTCGCGCAGCCCGGCGAGTGGAGCCACGACTCGAGCGTGGACTGGCACCTGATGGAGGAGCCCGCGCGCCGCGCCCTCGGCGAGTGGCTCGCCGCGCTCGGGACCTTCTACCGCTCGACACCTGCGCTCTTCCGCGGCGACTACGACGACCGCGGCTTCGAGTGGATCGACTGCGACGATCGCGAGCAGTCGGTGTTGTCGTTCGTCCGGCGGGACGGCGAGAGCCACGTCGTGGTCGCGCTCAACTTCACGCCGGTGCCGCGCACCGGCTACCGCATCGGGGCGCCCGCGGCGGGCTCGTACGTCGAGGCGCTCTCGAGCGACGAGCCGCGCTTCGGCGGCAGCGGCTACGGGACCCGCAAGGCCGTCTCGACGGAGCCCGTCCCGTGGCACTTCCGCGCCCAGTCGATGCAGCTCAACCTGCCGCCCCTCGGCGCCCTCGTGCTGGTCCCGACCGGCTGATCACCCGCCCGACCCGACGCGGGAGGCGCCGCGCAGGCGCTCAGCGTGGGCCGGCGGGCGCCGCCGCGGCGAAGCGCGGGCGGCCGACGCCGCGGTAGTCGAAGCCGGCCGCCGTCACCGTCTCCGGGGGGAGGATGTTCCGCCCGTCGAAGATCGCGCGGCCCCGCATCACGCCGGCCAGCGCCTCGAAATCGGGGTTGCGGTACTCGTTCCACTCGGTGGCGATGACGAGCGCGTCAGCGCCAGCGCACGTGGCGAGCTGGTCGCCGAGGAGCTCGACCCGCCCCGCGAGACCGTCGCGCGCGAGCGCGTCCCGCGCGGTGTCGAGCGCCTCCGGATCGGTGGCGCGCACCGTGGCGCCCTCGGCGAGCAGGCCGGCGATGAGGCGGAGGCTCGCGGCCTCACGCACGTCGTCCGTCCGCGGCTTGAAGGCGAGCCCCCAGACGGCGATCGTCTTGCCGGAGAGCCCGCCCAGGTCCTCGGCCAGGTGGCGCAGCATGTCGCGAACGGGCTCGGCGTTGGCGAGCATCGCCGCCTCGGTGATGCGCAGCGGGACGCCGAGCTCCTCGCCCGTCCGGACGAACGCGCGGGTGTCCTTCGGGAAGCAGCTCCCCCCGAACCCGAGGCCCGGGTAGAGGAACGGGTAGCCGATGCGGGTGTCCGCGCCGAGCGCCGAGCGGACGTGCTCGACATCGCCGCCGGCCGCGTCGCACAGGCGGGCGACCTCGTTCATGAAGGAGATCTTGGTCGCGAGCAGGGCGTTCGCTGCATACTTCACGATCTCGGCCGACTTCGGGCTCATCGTCTGGATGCGGTTTCGCTGTCGCGTGAACGGCGCGTAGAGCCGCCCGAGCACCTCGAGGGCGTGGGCGTCGTCGGAGCCGATCACGACGCGATCGGGCTTCAGGAAGTCGTTGACGGCGTCGCCCTCCTTGAGAAACTCTGGATTGCTGACGACCGCGACGGGGTGACGGGCGTGGCGGGCGACGACCTCGCGGACCTTCGCGTTCGTCCCGACGGGGACCGTGCTCTTCAGCACGAGGACCACCTCGTGCTCGGCGAGCCGCGCCACGTCCTCGGCCACGCGCAGGACGTGCGACAGGTCGGCCGAGCCGTCCTCGCTGGGCGGCGTCCCGACCGCGACGAAGACGGCCTGGCGGCCGCGGATCGAGGCCGCCAGGTCCGAGCTGAACTCGAGCCGCTGCGGCCAGTTCCGCTTCACCAGCTCCTCGAGGCCGGGCTCGAAGAACGTCACCTGCCCGGCGCGCAGCTTCGCGAGCTTCGCCTCGTCCACGTCCACGCAGGTGACGTGCGTGCCCGCCTCGGCGAAGCAGGCGCCCGCCACCAGCCCGACGTAACCCGTCCCGACGACCGCGATCTTCATGGGGCGAGCGGTCTAGCATCGAACCCCGGCCGCGGGCGAGGCGACCACGCACGGGGCGGTCGCCGCCGCTGGTAGGATGGGCGCATGACACTGGACCTGACGAGGCGGGTGAGCGTGGCGTTGTTGGGGGGGCTGATGGCGTTGGCGTGCGGGGGAGGAGGCGAGGGCGGGAGCGGGAGCGGGGGCGGGAGCGGGGGCGGGGGCGCGAGCGGGAGCGGGAGCGGGGGCGCGAGCGGGAGCGGGGGCGCGAGCGGGGGCGGGGGCGCGGGGGCGGGCGGGAGTGGGGGTACGGGGGCTGGGGTTTGCCCCGGCGGGGAGCCGGTCGCGTTCCCAGGCGCCGAGGGGTTCGGGCGGTGCGCCAGCGGCGGGCGGGGAGGGCGGGTGATCCACGTGACGAGGCTCGCGGCGAGCGGGCCGGGTTCGCTCCAGGCGGCGCTCGACGAGTCGGGGGCGCGCACGATCGTGTTCGAGGTGAGCGGGGTGATCGACGCCGTCCCGATCGTGACGAACGGCGACGTCACGATCGCGGGGCAGACCTCGCCGGGCGGCATCACGCTGCGCGGGCTGCTCGTTCAGGGTGACGTGGTGTGCGAGGCACCCGGACCGCCGGAGTGCCCGAACCCGGGCGCGTTCCCGGAGAACTTCGTGATCCGGCACGTGCGCCTGCGCCCGGGGGCGTTCGGCGATCCCGACGGCGCCGGGGACGGGCTGCGGCTCCACCACGCGCGGCGGGGCGTCATCGACCACGTCTCGATCGGCAACGCGGAGGACGAGGCGGCACAGGTGTCGTTCACGAGCGACGTCACGGTCCAGTACACGGTGCTCGCCGAGACGCTCGGTGGCCACCACGAGTTCGGCGGGATGCTCCTCAACTACTCCGATCCGGCGCGCGGGTTCCCGCTCACGCGGCTGACCCTCCACCACGACGTGTGGACGCGCATCTTCGGCCGCATGCCCGAGCTCTCCCGCGAGAACGTCCCGGACCCGGGCGTGATGGAGCTCGAGCTCGCGAACAACGTGCTCCACGCCCACGAGCGCCCCATCTACGTCAGCTCGGCGAACCCGCTCGCGAGCCCCAGTCCGCCGCTCCACTACGCCCTCAACGTCGTCGGGAACTATTCGGTGCAGCGGCCGATCGCGCAGTGCTACGGGCTGATGGCGGTGGAGCTGGGCCCGGATCCGACGCGCCCGTCCTTCACGCCGGAGTCCTCGCTGTTCTTCTCCGAGAACGCGATGAGCCGCGCGACGACCGCGGACTACGAGCTCCTCTACAACTCGAACGACTACTGCGACGCCGCGGCCTCCGGCGGGCTGCCGTGGGGCAACACGTCCGCGACGCGCCCGCCGCAAGCCCGCGACGCGCGCCACCCGTTCCCCGAGGTGACGTACCACGCGACGGGTCAGCCGCTGGTCGCCCACCTGGCCGCCAAGGCGGGCGCGTTCCCCCGCGATCCGTTCGACTCGCGCGTGCTCGCGCACGTGGCGGCCGGGACGTTCGACCCCGCCCCCATCGACACGAACCCGGCCGGGGACACGCTCGCGCTCCCGTTCTCGTCGCCGCCCGCGGTGCCGCTCGACACCGACCGCGACGGCATGCCGGACACCTGGGAGGCGGCGCGCCAGCTCGACCCGAACGACGCGAGCGACCGCAACGCCACCACGCTGTCGGTCGGCGTGCTCGGCGCGCCCGGCTTCACCAACCTCGAGGTGTACCTGCACGAGCGCGCCGTCGAGGTCGAGGGCGGCTGAGCGAGCACGCTCGCCCGCGCTCTCGGCGCCCCGCCACGGCGCCCCGTCACCGCGCCCCGTCAGCGCTCGATCCGCACCACGCCGCCGGCGGCCGCGACGCCGTGCTGGGTCGTGGTGAGCGCCTGGTCGGGCCACCGGATCTCGACGGAGTCAGCGCGCTCGCAAGCACCCAGGCCGAAGTGCAGGCGCGTGTCGCCGCCGAGCCCGAAGTGCCCGTAGCCGCCCTGCACCTCTCCGACCTGGGTCACGCCGCCCGCCGTGACGCGCGCCTGGGCCCCGATCGCGGCGCCGTTGACGCCGCTGCCCCCGGCGAGCGCCAGCGTGACGAAGCGCGCCTTCGCCGCGGCGTCCGACTCGTAGAGCCGGACCTCGTTGTCCCCCCACGTCGCGCCGCAGTCGCGGGCGGTGCTCGCCGCGAGCAGGAGGTCGAGATCGCCGTCCGCGTCGAAGTCCGCCAGCGCGAGGCCGCTCGCGCACGGGTGATCGACGCCCCACGCCCGCGCCGTCTCCTCGAAGGTGCCGTCCGCGCGCTGATGGAACAGGAGGAAGCGCTGATCCGCGTAGTCGCTCGCGCCGACGAGCACGTCGCGCCGACCGTCGCCGTCGACGTCGGCCAGCGCCGCCACGATGCCGCCTTCGTTCCAGTCGACGCCGACGCGCGGCCACACGAGGCCCGCCTGCGCGTTGCCCGAACGTATGAAGCGATGGCCGGCGGCGTCGCGCTGGCCGACGAGGAGCTCGGAGCCGTCGCTCCCCTCGCCCGCCCACCAGTGGTGGATCTCGGCGCTGTAGAGATCGGCCAGGCCATCCCCCGTCACGTCCGCGCAGGCCGTGGTGAAGGTGTTGCCGTTCTGGCGCCACGGCAGCGTGTCCGACGCGCCCCAGCCCGAGTCCGCGGGCGACGGGCACGCGATCGACGGCGACACGCCCGCGGGGCAGCTCGCGTCGGCGTGCAGCGTGCACCAGCAGAGGAAGAACTGGTTATCGGCGTAGCTCGCGTTCGGGTCGCCCGCGTAGCCATCGGCGCGGCCCACCTCCCGGAAGATCCCCGCGCCGTCGTTGCGATACGAGAGGTTCCATTGCCGGCCGTACGCGGCCAGGAGCAGGTCGGTGTCCCCGTCGTCGTCGACGTCGCACGAGGTGACGCCGTAAGCGGGTCGGTGGTTGCCGCCGTCGGCGTGGCCGAGGGAGTCGGTGAGCAAACCCGCACGCGAGGTGACCTCCTCGAAGGTACCGTCGCCCCGCCCCAGGTGCAGGCGCGCCTGCGTCCCCTCGGAGGAGAAGCCGTAGTAGGAGTACCAGCCAGCGACGAACAGATCGACGTGGCCGTCCCGGTCCACGTCGGCGAACGTCGCCGCCGTCGTCGTCATCGCGAGCGACGCGTGCGGCTCGAGGGGCGGCCCGGCGACGAACGTCCCCGTGCCGTCGTTCAGGAGGAGCTCGCTGCGGTCGCCGTCCGCGTCCGTCGGAGGCGAGGCCACGCGGGCGGGATCGGTGTACGTGCCGCTGAAGGCGTCGAGATCGCCGTCGTCGTCCACGTCGGCGAACACCGCGAGCTGCGCGGAGCGGAGCCCCGATCCTTCCCGCGGCGCGAAGAGCCCGCTCTCCACCGTCCGATCGACGAACGTCCGCCCGCCGCCGGGCGCCGGCCGGTTCATCGACACGCGGACGAGACGCGGCGTCTCTGGGGCGAGGTCGTCCCGCTGGTTCGAGTAGACGCGGTGCACGACGAGATCCGGGTAGCCGTCGCCGTCGAGATCCGGCGTCGAGAGGCGGTTGCCGCGCACGCCGGCGAGCCCCCACGCGGCGGTGCGGTCGGAGAACGTCGGCGGCCCCACGGTCGCGTGAGGATCGCACGCGGGCGCCGCGTCTACGCCCGCGTCCGCCGGCGCGGCGGCCGCCGGCCCACCGTCGTCGCTGCACCCGAGCAGGCTCGAGACGGCGAGGGCGGCGGCGACGCGCGCGCGGCTGGGGACGGCACGGGACGGGCTCGGCACGGTCACGGGCAGTCTAGCCTCGTCGCGTCCCGCTGCATCCCCGCCCCGGCGCGCCGCCCCGCCGCGGGGCGGGCGGGCGCCCTCTGCCCGCCGTGATCACGGCTCGGGCTGCGACGGCGGCGGCCGCTTCTCCAACAAGAACCAGGTCGTGTCGTCCCACGCGGGGTGCCGCCGCTTCCAGAGGAAGCCGTAGTCCACGAGCTGCACGTCCGGGCACAGCTCGAGGAGCTCTGCCGCGAAGTCGCGCTTGAACAGCCTGCCCGCGTGCCCGCGGTAGGGGATCTCCTGCGGCCGCGGATTGAAGTACTCGTTGACGAGGAGATAGCGGCTCGAGAGCGCGACCATCTTCCGGTACACGGCCGGCAGATCCTCGGGGCAGACGTGGATCAGCACGCCGCAGGTGAACACGAGGTCGAAGCGCCCGCTCGCGGCGAAGTCCTGGATCGAGGAGCGCACGGCGGTGACGCCGGGGACGCGCGTCATCCGCTCGCAGGCCTGCGCGTTGACCTCCGCGCCGGTGAGGCGCAGCTCCGGCCGCACCTCGCGGAGCGCCTCCAGGTTCTGCCCGGCGTTGGCGCCGAGCTCGCACACGGTGTGCACGCCCCGGCGCGATCCGGAGCACGGCCTCGAAGAACGGCGCGCGCCCTCGGTAGCGGCTTCAGGTCGCCTCGTTCCGAGCCGCGTAGTCGTCCCCGAACCGACCCTCCCAGAAGGTCTCCTGGTCGCTCTTCACTCTCATGTTCTTGGGCACTTCCCTGCCACATCCCGGGAGCGCGCACGACGCGGCGGCGGTCGTCGCCTCACGCCTCGACGAGCACGAACACCTTCGCGCCCATGGTATACGCCTGTACGCTGATCCAGCCCGAGGGCAGCCCGGGCGCGGCCCAGTCGAAGACGCGGCGCGCGTCGAGCGGCGAGAGGTTCAGGCAGCCGCCGGACTTCTTCTCGCCGAAATCCTCGTGCCAGTACGCCGCGTGGATCGCGTACGGTCGCTCGAAGTAGATCGTCCACGGCACGTCCGCGATCCAGAACTTGCGCGGCTCGCCGGCCTCGGTCGTCATCGTCGTCACGTGGTGCTTCGACTCGATCCAGTACCGGCCGTAAGGGGTGGCTCCCTCCTTGCCAGGCGACATCAGCGTCGTGAAGAGCGGGCGCGATCCCTCGTAGAGCGTCAACGTGCCGCGCAGGACGCGCACGTGCATCCACTGCCCGTCGCCCTTCACCTCGCGCGGTGGGCGGGGCGCCCCCTCGACGACGGTCGCGTCGCTCGCGCGGATCCACCTGCCGGCCTCCCGCGTCTCGAGGAAGCGCTCACGCCCGATGGTGCGCGCGGTCCCCGTGAGCGCCACCCAGCCGCGCAGCGGCCACGCCTCGCCCGTGGCTCGCGCGGCCTCGCCCTCGAGCGCCCACTTGGCGCGCGGCTCCTTGCGCATCCACGCGAGCGGCAGCTCGACGCCCCCGCCGAGCTCCACGCCGCGGAACGCCGAGCGGCGGAAGCGCTTGAGCCCGCGCGCCGGCACGACCGTGAGGTTCGTGGAGAGCACCCACGTCTCGCCCGCGTGCTCGAAGGCGTGCGTATACGCGAGCATGGACCCGCGCGGGATCTTCTTCACGAACTCGTGCGGGCGCTCGTTCCACGGCGTCGGGAGGGAGCCGCCGTCACGCAGGAGGTCGGGGACGGGACCGGTCGCCTCGATGAGCTCGTCCTCGGCGAGCTCGTCGTGGCCCGCTGCCCACCCGCGCATCTTGCGCAGCTCCCGTGAGCCGGTGACCCACCGCGACGGGTCGGCGGGCAGGCGGGAGAGCATCGGCGCGCCCAGGCTCAGCGCGTACTCGTAGGGGTAGGGTCCAGGGCGGGGCGCGACCAGGCGGGACGCGCGCAAGAACGCGGAGTCGACCTTCCGCGTGGCGCGGCGCGATGCGCACACCCAGCCGAGCGCCACCTGGACGAACTCCGCGCACTGGCCGCCGCCACGCACCGTCTGCCCCTCCACGAGCGGCAGCGCGTCGCCCGGGCGCAGCATGCCGAGCGGCAGCGCGCCGGAGCGCGGCTTCGGCTGGATCCAGGTGCCGAAGGTCGTGCTGGCGATGAAGCCGTGGCCGAGATCGGCGAGCGCAGGCGGCGCGGCGTCGACCCGCGGCGACGGCGGCGCGGGAGGCTCGATCCCCACCGTGGCGGCGCCTGGGGCGGGGGCCCGGAGGTCCGGCGCGGCCGGCCCGGCCGCGGCGCGCGAGACCGGCGCCACGCGGGGCCGCGACGGCTCCTCCGCGGGCGCGCCCGCGCGGCTCCCGCACGCGAGCGCGGCCAACGCGATCATCGGTGTGACGGCGGGCCGCACGAGCCGATCGTCCCACTACTGCTCGGCTCGCGGCAACTCGGCGGCGGGGCACGGCGCCCCCGCCCGAACGCCCCCGCCCGGGCGCCCCCGCCCGGGCGCCCCCGCCCGGACGCCCCCGCCCGGGCGGCGATCGGCGGCCCGTGCTTCCATCACACGCCCGATGCGTCGCGCGCTCACCCAGGCACTGCTCGCGCTGCCACGGCTCGCCGGCACGGCGCCGGCTCCCCGGGGGCGCTCCGACGTGGGCTCGCCTTGGTTCGGGCGGCGCGCCGCGGCCGGCGTGGCCGCGCTCGCGCTGGCGGCGGCCTGCGCCCGCGGAGACGGCGACGCGAGCGGGGCGAGCCGGGCCGCGGCGGGCGCGCCGCCGACGCTGACCGAGGAGCTCGACGACGACGCGAGCGACCTCGCGAGCCCCACCGAGGCGGGCGCGGCCGGGCCCGAGGCCGCGCCCGCCCCCGGGACCAAGCGCGCGCAGCTCGTCCTCCTCGCCGGTGGGGACGTGAACCTCGGGCGCGAGGTCGGCCAGCGGCTGCTGGCGGACGCCGACTACGATCCGCTCGGCGACCTGGCGCCGCTGCTGGCACGCGCGGATCTGACGTTCGTCAACCTGGAGAGCGTCCTCAGCGACCAGCAGGGCGAGACCCAGTCACCGCGCAATCGGCTGGTGTTCACCGGTCCGCCGGAGGGCGGGCGCGCGCTCGCGAGGGCCGGGATCGACCTCGTCTCGCTCGCCAACAACCACGCGTGGGACTACGGGAGGTCCGCGCTCTTTCAGACATTCGCGAGCCTCGAGGACGCCGGGGTCGCCTACGTGGGCGCGAGCCGGACGCCGCGCACACAGTACGAGCCGAGCGTCATCCGGGTGAAGGGGTGGAGCGTCGCCTTCTTCGCCGTCACCCATATCTGGAACCAGGGCGCGTTCGGCGAGCACGACGGGCGCCACCACGTCGCCTGGGCCGCCTTCGACGAGCTCCGACCCCACCTGCGCCAGGCGCGCCAGCAGCACGATTTGGTCCTCGTGAGCTACCACGGCGGCGCGGAGTACTCGCCGACGATCATGCAGTGGACCCGCGAGTTCGTGCGAGCGCTGATGGGCGCGGGCGTGGACGCCGTGCTCGGCCACCACCCCCATGTCCCCCAGGCAGTGGGCTGGATCGGCGGCAAGCCGGTGTTCCACAGCCTCGGAAACTTGGTCTTCGCCATGCACTCCGACCATCCTTGGACGGGGACGAGCTTCATGGCCCGGCTCACCTTCCACCACGACGGCGCCCTCGAGGCCGAGGCGTGCCCGTACCACATCCTCGGCCACCGCCCGCGGCTCTTCGAGGGCAAGACGCGCGTGCCCCGCGAGCGCCAGCTCCGCTCCCACCTCGTGCAGATCTCGAAGACGGCAGGGGGCACGGGGGTCGCTGAGCCGGGCGAGCAGAGCTGCATGCGCCTGACGCCGCCCTCGCGGCGCGGCGCTGCGACCGCGCCGGGAGCGAACCCGTGAGGGCGGTCGTCGGCGTCGCGGTCGCGGTCGCGCTGCTCGCCGGCTCGTGCCGCGAGGCCTCCGGCGGGACGGCGCCTGCGCCGAGCGACGCGGGGAGCGCCGCGGCCTCGGGGAGCGCCGCGGCCTCGGGGAGCGCCGCGGCCTCGGGGAGCGCCGCGGCCTCGGGGAGCGCCGCGGCCTCGGGGAGCGCCGCGGCCTGCCCCGAGGGCGAGGTGTTCATCCCGGCGACGGGTCCCGAGGGGTTCACCATGGGGCGCGGCGCGCCGGGCCGCCTCGATCAGGCGCACACCGTCGTGCTCACGCGCCCCTTCTGCATGGACGCGACCGAGGTCACCGTCACGGCGTACCGCGCGTGCGTCGACCGCGGGGCGTGCACGATCCCGCAGCTGAACGACGCCAACTCGAACTTCCGGCCCGAGCTCGACCGCCCGAACCACCCGATCAACATGGTGAACTTCACCCAGGCGACGAGGTTCTGCGAGGCGTCGGGCAAGTCCCTGCCGACCGAGGCGCAGTTCGAGTGGGCCGCGGGCGCCGGCCAGCGCAAATACCCGTGGGGGGATGCGCCGGACCCGACGTGCGAGGACGGCCTGGCCGACTTCACCCCCGGCGGCACCCCGAAGCGCGATCCAGCGGGCGACCACGGCTGCCACGGCGGCGGCACGAGCCCGGTGGGCGCGCACCCGAAGGGAGCAGCGGTCTGGCCAGCGGGCGCGCTGCAGGACATCGCCGGGAACCTCTGGGAGTGGACGGCGGACTGCTACGTGCCGTATCCGCGAGAGAAGGTCGTCGATCCGAGCCCGCAGCGCCACCCGAGCTTCGAACGCGGCTGCTACGTACGGAGCCTCCGGGGCGGCGGCTGGAACCGCTCGCGAGAGGCGCTCCAGGTCACCTACCGCGCCGGGTCGAAGCTCACCTACCGCGTCCCCGGGCTGGGCTTCCGCTGCGTAAGGACCCGCTGACCCACCATCACGAGCGATCTCGACACCCGATCCAACTCACCACACGATCCAACCCACCACCCTGCAGTTGACTCCCGTCAACTGCGCTCGCGTAAGCACCCGACTCTGGGGTTGTGCGGCGCGTAAACCCCCGTCTATGGTCGACGGATCATGGACGAGTCTGGGAATCCGCACTTCTCGCGCGGCGCGTGGTGGCACCTGGCCGGCACCCGGGCGCGCGGCGCGTCCCTGGCGGGCGCGGTGGCGTTCGCGGCCGGGGTCGCCCTCCCCGCGCCCGCCTCGGCGCAGAGCCCGACCGACCTCCCGGGCGTCGAGGTCCCCGGGTTCGAGGACGTGCAACGCTGGTTCGCCGGGCACGGCGGCATCACGGCCGGCGGCGGCACCGTGGGCGTGCTTCCGGCCGGCCACGTCGCCAAGGGCGAGAGCAGCCAGTTCTTCAAGTCCCACCTCCCCGGCGGCGGCCCGGATCTGGTGCTGGGCGCGCTGTTCTTGAGGCAATTCGGGGTGTTCGCGCACTACGCGCGCGTCGAGCACTGGAAGGGCACCGAGGGAGGGAAGGACACGGGCAGCGACCAGCTCGGCGCCTCCGTCCGCTGGCTGCTGAAGCCCGAGCAGCGGAGCTGGTTCCTCGAGCTCGGCCTCGATCGCAACCGCTACTGGGCCACGGTGAACGGCGCCCGCGGGCCGTCCGAGCGGATCTTCAGCTCGATCGATCCTCGAGTGGGGTTCGGCTACCTGGTGCTGACGGAGGGCAAGAAGCTCCTCTACTCGCCCTACGCTGGCGTGAGCTGGGGGAAGTTCTCGGAGTTCACAGAGAAGGCGGGCGGCGGAGAGCGTGAGTTCTCGATCCCGGAGTCCATGCAGGCGACGCACTGGGTGCTGTCGGCCGGGCTCGTGTTCGAGTACCACCACGAGGTGCCCGCGCTCGTGGGCCCGACCCCGCCGCCACCGTCGGACGACCACGACAAGGACGGCGTCAAGAACGCGGCGGACGCCTGCCCCCGCGACCCGGAGGACGGCGTCGGTCCACAGCCGAAGGACGGCTGCCCGAGCAAGGACTCCGATCAGGACGGGATCGACAACGACCGCGACCGCTGCCCCGACGAGCGGGAGGACGGCAAGGATCCAGAGCCGAAGGACGGCTGCCCCATCGACGACTCCGACGGCGACGGCTTCGTCGGCAGCGCGGACGCGTGCCCGACGGTGAAGGAGGATGCCCTCCCGCCGAACGACAAGGACGGCTGCCCCACGGACGACGCGGACGGCGACGGCATCCGCGGCGCGTCCGACAAGTGCCCGAACGAGCCGGAGACGGTCAACGGCGTCGACGACGCCGACGGCTGCCCGGACGAGGGCCGCGTGAAGGTGAAGGAGAAAGAGATCGTCATCGCCGACGTCATCTACTTCCGCGTCGGCAGCGCCGAGGTGGACGAGCGCTCGGCGTCGCTGCTCGACGAGATCGCCGCCACGCTGAAGGGCGCGCCGCAGATCGAGCTGGTCGAGATCCAGGGCCACGCGGACGCGCGGGGCAACGCCGCCCAGAACGTCCGGCTCACGCAGGAGCGCGCCGAGGCCGTGCGCAAGGCGCTGGTCGAGCGCGGCGTCGCCGAGGCGCGGGTCACCGCGGTCGGCTACGGCTCGTACTGCCCCGTGTCGGACGGCAAGCGCCCGGACGATCGGGATCGGCGCGTCGAATTCCGGATCGTCCGCGCCCACGGCAAGGCCACCGGGGTCGTCACGGCGTGCGAGCGCGCGGTGAAGAAGGGCATCCACGGCACCGCCCCCGACTCCACGACCCCCTCCGAGAAGCCATGATGACACCTCGCCCCGCCTCCCTACCTCGCCCGCGCCGCTCCCGGGCGGCGCGCGTCACGGCGGCGCTCGCGTACGCGGCGCTGTCGCTCCTCATGGCCCACGGCTGCGCCGCCGACGACGACGCCGCCGGCCCCGGCAACCTGCTGGCCGAGCTGGGCGCCTGTGACACGGCGCCCCTCGGCGGGGAGCCCAAGTGCGTCTGCTGCGGCAGGGCGTCGTCCGGCTGCCGCGAGGGATCGCCCTGCGCTCCGCGAGGCGCGAGCGAGGCCTGCGGCGCGCAGTGCCCGGCGGACATGGTGTGCAACCCCAACTCGGGCAGCTCGACCTACGGCGCCTGCCAGAACCGGCGATCGGCTGGCTCCGAGTGCGAGTTCTGGGGCAACGGCGGGGTGCTCTCCAACTGCGAGTCGGGCCTGCGGTGCGCGCCCGACCCGCAGGGATACGGCAACACCTGCCAGAGCTGCCAGCTCCCGGCGACGAGCTGCTCGTCCTCGAGCGAGTGCTGCCCGTGCGCGGGCGGCGGGGTGCCGAGCTGCGAGGAGGGGCGCTGCCTGTGCACGGGCGCGAGCTCGGACGGCGGGACGTGGAAGGCGCCGGAGTGCGCCGCCGACAGCGGCTACCCGTGCGCGTGTACCGGCTCGGTCTGCGACGACGGCTCCGTCTGCCTGAAGCTGGGAGGTGCCAAGGGGATTTGCGTCCGCGAGTGTGCGTCGACCGCGACCTGCGCGACCCCGAAGGCGGGCCCGGCTTCGAGCCCGGACTGCACGCTCGACTTCGACGGCTCGAGCGGCCAGTCGATCCGCGGGTGCGGCGTGTTCTGCGTCGCCTCGGCGGACTGCCCCGCGGGGCTCGCTTGCCGGAGCGTTCAGCAAGGGAGGATGTGCCTGCCATGACCCAACAGACCCGACCCGCCTCGGCGGCGGCGCTCCCCCGCCGCGCGCGCTGGCTCGTCATCGGAGCGCTGGCGGCAGCGGCGGCCGCGCTGGCGGGCGCGTGCACCGGCGAGGAGAACGCCAAGGAGCGCAAGGCGACCCGCGCCTGCCAGCGGGCGACGGACTGCGACGACTCCAACCCATGCACCGCCGACTACTGCGACCCGGCGATCGGGTGCGGGTGGGTGACGCTGCCGTCGAAGGAGTGCACGGGAAGCGCGGGCACCGGCGGCACCGGCGGCACCGGCGGCACAGGCGGCGAGGCCGCGATGGGCGGCTCCGGCGGCACCGGCGGCGAGGCCGCGATGGGCGGCTCCGGCGGCACCGGCGGCGAGGCCGCGATGGGCGGCTCCGGCGGCACCGGCGGCGAGGCCGCGATGGGCGGCTCGGGCGGCACCGCGGGTGTCTGCGGCGCACCGATCTCGCAGGGCGATTGCGCCGACTGCCTCGAGGTCGAGTGCTGTGAACCCACCTCGGCGTGCGCGACCGACGCCACCTGCCGTGAGCTGCTCGGGTGCTTCGTCAACTGCGGCGCCACCTCCACCTGCGCCGCGACCTGCGCGGAGGGGCGCCCGTCGTCAGCGGTGGCGGCGTTCCAGCAGGCGGTCCAGTGCGTGAGCGTCTCGTGCTCGACCTGTGCGTGGGGCGGCTCCGGAGGCTCCGGCGGCACGAGCGGCTCCGGAGGCACGAGCGGCTCCGGCGGCGCGAGCGGCTCCGGCGGGCTCGGCGGCACGAGCGGCTCCGGCGGCGCGAGCGGCTCCGGCGGGCTCGGCGGCACGAGCGGCTCCGGAGGCTCCGGCGGCACGGGTGGGTCGACGGTCTGTGAGCTCCCCATCGCGCAGAGCGCCTGCTCGGCGTGCCTCGCGTCGTTCTGCTGCGGCCAGGCCGAGAGCTGCGGCGGCGACGTGGAGTGCCGCGAGATCTTCACCTGCTACGCTGGCTGCGGCGAGACCTCGAGCTGCTTCGACACCTGCACCTCGTGGCACAACGCGAGCGCCACGCTCAAGTTCTCGACCCTCGTGGGCTGCGTCGCGAACGAGTGCTCGGCGTGCGACTGGGAAGAGGGCAGCACCGGGGGTACGGGCGGGACTGGGGGTACCGCCGGCGCAGGCGGGACCGGCGGCGGCGCGGGCTCCGGCGGCAGCGCGGGCTCCGGCGGCAGCGCGGGCTCCGGCGGCAGCGCGGGCTCCGGCGGCAGCGCGGGCTCCGGCGGCAGCGCGGGCTCCGGCGGCAGCGCGGGCTCCGGCGGAGGCGGAGGCGCGACCGGCGCGAGCTGCCAGCGCGCGAGCAACCTCGACTTCGCCTGCAGCCAGGGCGACGTAGCCTACCTGTGCGACCCCGGAGACGGCTGGCTCGCGTGCACGTTCGTCCAGGCCGTCGCGTCGCGGGCGCTCTACTGCTGCGGCCCGTGACGCCGCGGCACGCGCGGCTGCCCCGCACCCGCGGCGCAGCTCACAGCGCGCCCGCCACGACCAGGTACGTCTGCCAGCCGGCCGCCGCGTCGCTGTCGAGCCCGCGCGCGGCGCCGAGGCGGAGGTTGCCGGGCGCGTAGTAGCCGAAGACGAGGTCGAGCCAGAGCTCGGCGCCCACTCCGGTGTGGAAGCTCTCGAGCGGCTCCTCGAGATCGATCCGATCGAACGCACCCCCCCAGTCGACGAAGAACGCGCCGCTCACCGTCCGCAGGAACGCGGGCAGCGTGGAGACCCCGCGGTCGACATACGCGAGCGGGAACCGCCACTCGCCCTTCGCGAGGCCGTAGCTCGAGCCGACGAACTGCGCGGGCTCGTACCCGCGGAGCACGAACGCGCTCTGCTGGACGCCGTCCGTCCAGGCGTCGACCAGCGGGAGGGTGTCGTCGAAGCCCCCGGTCGCGAAGAAGCCGCGCCGCGGGTAGGTGCCCGTGGCCATCCCGCCCGCCGCGCCGAGCGCCAGCACGTGGTGACCTCCCCAGGGGAGCGGGACGTACGCGCCGGCCCGGGTGTTCACGGCGAGGAGCGAGTCCGTGCTCCCCAGCGCCGTGTCGGCCCAGTCCGCCACCGCGGCGAGGTAGAAGCCGCGCTCGGCGCCGATGCCATAGACCGGTCCGTCCGCGTTCGCATACGTCCACGAGAGCGACACCGTCCCGAGGACGCCGGTGTGCGGATCCCGCGTCACGAGGGCGTACGGGTCGGCCACGGGCCCGACGGGGAGCCGCGAGTCGAACTCGCCGATCGTGTACGTGAGCGCGTAGCTCTGCCCGTCGAGCTCCCCCGGCGCCGAGTAGCCGATCGAGGACGACGCGCCGGTGTACGTCTCGAGGAAGGTCGGCTCCTGATCACCGTAACGGTAGCCGCGGCGCATGGAGATGGATCGGAACGCGCGGAGCCCGAGATCGAAGGGCAGCCGCCGGTAGGCGTACCCCACGGAGCCGGACCACTCGGCCTGGTCGAGGTCCACGCTGAGCGCGGCGCTCACGCCGTGGTGTCCGACGAGATCGGCGCCGATCGTCGTCACGAGCAGCGCGTCGCCGAGGCTGCCGGTCACGAGGTCGACCTCGTACGCCCGAGGGCGCAGCGTGCGCCACGGGGAGTACGGCTCGACCGGCCAGCGGGCGTCGGTGGCCGGAGGGAGCCCGGGGCGCTCCGTGACCTCCGGCGGCGCCGGGAGGAGGCGCGCCGGATCGACCGGCATCGACCACAGGTCGAAGCCGTCGGGGCCGTAGCCGACGTAGACGAGCGTCCCGCCGTCCTCGGAGAGCTCGGGCATGTACGCGCCGGTGAGGACGTTCGTCACCTGCCGGAGCGCGCCGGTCGCCAGCTCGTGGCGGTACACGTTGGCGACGCCCGTCCGATCGGAGACGAAGTAGAGGTGCGCGCCGTCCGGCGACCACGTCGGCTGCTGGTCGATCGCGCGGTCGCCCGTGATCCGCCGGACCTCGCCCGTAGCGACGGTGACCACGCGGATGTCGCGATAGCCGCCGCGCGTCCACGTCCCATAGGCGACGTGGCGCCCGTCGGGCGAGAACCGAGGCGTGTAGACCTGCTCGTACGCGAGCCCCTCGACGAGCGTGCGCTCTCGGCGGAGGCGGTGGTCGGGCCCGTAGTCCGCGAGCCGGAGCACCGACGACCCCGCTCGGTTCGTCACGTACACCACGCGCCGGCCGTCCCGCGAGACGTCCGGCTCGCGCGCGCGCCTCCCGACGGTGAGCCGCTCGCGCACCCGCTCGGACCCGCGCGGCGCCGCCTTCCCGGCGGGCAGCCGGAAGAGGTCTCCGAAGAAGTACCGGCGGGTGGACGGCGCGATCCCCTCGAAGACCGTGCCGCACTCGCCGTCGAACGCGAGCGTGCGCCCGTTCGTCCGCGTGACGAGCTCCGCGTCCGCCTCGGCCGCGCGATCCGGTGCCTCCAGGGGGAGGCGGTAAATACCAACCGGGGTCTGGCCATCGTCGACGGTGTAGAGGAGCTCCTCGCGCGCGCCGGCGCGCCCGCAGCGCGGCACGAACCGCGGAGGGCCGGCGACGCGTCCGCGATGGGTGAGCCGGGTTCCCTCGCGGAGTCCCCTCGCCCGGATGGCCCGAGCCTGATCGCCGTAGCGTCGCTCGAGGTGGGCGCGGAAGCCTCGGTAGAGCTGGGGGTACGTACGGCCCGTCACGCGCCGGATCGCGCGGTTGATGCCCCACGGGATCAGCGACGCGCCGTAGTCGGCCGCCACGGCGCCGAACGTCTCGGGGCCGTAGACCTCCGCGATCCACCCGACGAACTTGCCGCCATAGAGGTACCAGAGGTTGCCGCTGGGCCAGCGGCGCGCGGGGTTGCTGATCTGGTCGAGCGTCGCGAGCCGCCCGGCGAGCACGTCAGCCCGGAGGTACATGTCGAACTGGGTGGACCGCAGCCTCCCGGCGCCGGTGTGCTCGCTCTCGAGCGCGACGG
The DNA here is from genome assembly GCA_020846005.1 of Polyangiaceae bacterium. Taxonomy (GTDB): domain Bacteria; phylum Myxococcota_A; class Polyangia; order Polyangiales; family Polyangiaceae; genus JADLEQ01. The sequence goes on along the minus strand of JADLEQ010000020.1, from coordinate 17,509 downwards.
CGAGCCCCTCGATGATCCACCGCGGTTGGACCTGGTTCGGCGCATAGATCCGCCCGAAGAGCTGGTTCACCAGCGCGGGAAGGCCGCTGATCTGGTCGAGGTGGACGACGTGCGCGTACTCGTGAGTCAGCAGCTCGAGCAGCCAGTCGTCGTAGTCCCCGAGCGGAGACATGTCGTCCGGCGCCGTCGCGTACATCCGCACCTCCGCGTAGGGCACGACGGTCGCCGAGCCGTTCGCGGAGTCCGTGTCGTCGGTGAGGAGCACCTCCGTGCGCTCGCCCGGCGCGTGGCCCAGCGAGGAGGCCACCCTGCGATGGATCCCCTCAGCGAGCGTCGCGACCCGCTGGGCGGGCTCCTCCAGCCCCGAGTGGTACGTGACGCGGAAGTGGGGTGTCGTGATCGTGTGCCAGCGCAGCCACGGATCCCCGGCCCGCGCCTCCGGGGCGCTCAGCGACGTCGCTGCGACGGAGCCGAGCGCTGCCACCGCCGCGGCCACCCTGCGAACGGACCCGCGCGCGCGACCGGCGCTCGAGCCGCCTCGCCCGCAGGCCGCCGGCGGCATGGGACGGAGATCCGGCGCGATGGCGCGCTCAGAGGTCGTCGTGGAAGAGCGGCTCGCGGTTGCGCACGTAGCGGTACACGAGCTGGCGCCCCTCCTGGGTGATGCTCGTGAACTGCGCTCCGAACCCGGGCGGCGCGTCGGCGCCGGACAGCGGCGCGTCGCGAGTCCACCGCACGATCCCCAGCGCCTCGAACTCGTAGCCGCCGGGCATGCTGACCTTGAGCGTGAGCTGCTGGCCGATCTTGGGGATGTTGTACGTCGCGACGAAGATCCCGCCCGAGTCGATCACGTCGTTCCCGCTCAGGCCCTTGTAGAAGTTGGTGGCGCTGTGGGCGCCGAGCTCGGCCTCGACGAGCTGCGCGCCCGCGGGAGCTGCGGCGGCCGCGGCAGCCGCCGGGGGCTGAACCGGCCACTGCGGCTGGGGCGCGGGCGCCGCGGCGGGGGACTGCTGCCACTGCGCGGCGGCCGGCTGGGGCGCGGGCGCGGGCTGCTGCCACTGCGCGGGCGCCGGCTGCGCGGGCTGCTGCCACTGCGCGGGCGCCGGCTGCGCAGGCGGCTGCTGCCACTGGGGCGCGGCGGCGACCTCCGTCGCGGCGCCCCAGGCGGGGCCCGCCGCCGACGGGCGAGTGGGCGGCCCGACGCTCGCCGCCGCGTGGGGCGGCTCGGGCGCGACGGGCGCCGGGTGAGCCTGGTACGGCGCAGGCGCCGCCGGGCGGGCGTGTTGCGCGAGCGAGTGCACGAGCCCGAGCGAGCCGGCGACCGCCTCCATGGCGCGATCGACGGCAGGATGCGGCGTCGACCCGGACTGCGCTTGCAGCATCGAGAGCGCGTGGCGCACGGCGTCGAGCGCGTGCGGCGCGGCCTCCGCGGCGGCCGCGCCTCCGGAGGACTCGATGCGGTGCAGCGCGCTCATCGCGGCCGCGATCGGCTCTGCGACGCTCTGCAGCGCGGGCGGCGCGCCGGGATCTTGGAGTGCGCCGAGCCCCTGCGCGAGGTTCTGACGTGCGTTGCGGGCGGCGCTCACGGGATCGGTCATGCCAGGGGTCCTCCGGGGACGCAGACTCTAACAGAGGTCGAAGGCCTCTGGGACGCGGCGCCGCCGGGCTAGGCGGGCGCGAGCGCCGCGAGGGCCGCCTGGCCGAGGGGCTCGCCGTCCTCCGTCACCCCCGCGAGCGCCACGAGGGCGCCGTCGCCCGTCCGGAGGAGCAGGCGACGCTCCGCCTCGGCGGCGGCCTCGCCAGGCGCCAACGCGCGGACCAGGGCGGACGCCGGCGCGCGCGCGGCCGCGGTGAGGTAGAAGCGCGTCCCCCCGAGCTCGAGCGCGAGCCCGGGGACGGGCGCGAGGGCGCGGACCCGGCGCAGGACGCGCTCCGTGGGCCAGCGCCAGTCGACGCGGAGCGCGTCGCCGGTCGGGCGGGGCGCCCAGGTCGCGTGGCCGTCCGGCTGCCGAGTCTCGGCGAGGCGCTCTCCACGGGCGAGGCGCCCGACGACCTCCCGGAGCAGGGCGAGGGACGGACGGTCGAGCGCGCGGGCGAGCTGCCAGGCGTCGCGGTCCCCGACGGGGAGGGTGCGCTGACCGAGGATCGCCCCCGTGTCGTACTCCGCCTCGAGGCGGTGGACGGTCACGCCGGTCAGCGGGTCGCCTGCGTCGATGGCGGCGAAGTACGGGTCGGGCCCCCGGTGACGCGGGAGGAGCGAAGGGTGCACCCCGATGGCCCCGAGCGGCGCGGAGAGCCACCGCGCCGGGAGGAGCCGCGTCCAGAACCAGCTCACCACGAGGTCCGCCCCGGCGGAGCGGAGCGCAGCGTCCACGTCGCCTTCGAGGTCCTCGGTCGCGAGCGCGTCGATGACGACGGCCCCGGGCGCGACCCGCGCCAGGCGGCGGCGACCCGGGCCCGGCACCGGCGCCAGCGTGGCGACGGCGAGCTCGTGACCGTCGCTCGCGAGGAGGCACGCGGCGAGCGGGAGGCCGAAGAACGCGAGCTTCACGCCCCGCCGCCCGCCCGCGCGAGAGCGCCGAAAAGTTGGCTCGCCCGGGGCCGGCTGGTAGCGGACCCAGCATGGAAGCTGGCGCCAGCCGCCGCGCGTTTCGCCCGGTGCTCCGCGGCGGCAGCCGGTTCGACCGGGACGCCGCGAACCGCCCGATCCTGGTGTTCGAGGACGTGCACAAGGCGTTCCGCCTCGACGCGCCGGTGCTGCGCGGCCTGTCGCTCGAGATCGAGCGGGGCGAATTCGTCTTCATCACCGGCCCGTCCGGCTCGGGCAAGAGCACCCTGCTCCGGCTGCTCTACGCGGCCGAGACGGTCGACAGCGGGCGGATCTTGTTCCTCGGCCGCGAGATCGGCCGGCTCCGCGCCGACGCCGTGCCGTTCCTCCGGCGCAACGTCGGCATCGTGTTCCAGGACTTCAAGCTGGTGCACAACTGGACGGTAGCCGAGAACGTGGCGGTCCCGCTCGAGGTGCTGGGACTGCCGGCCCGCCTGGTCCGCAAACGGATCGCCGAGGTGCTGGATCGGGTAGGCCTGGGCGGCCGCGGGGACGAGGTGGCGGGGCACCTCTCCGGTGGGGAGCAGCAGCGGGTCGCCATCGCGCGAGCGATCGTGGGCGAGCCCGCGCTCGTGCTGGCCGACGAGCCCACGGGTAACCTCGACCCCCAGCTCGCCGTCGACATCCTCGGTCTCTTCGAGGACATCCACGAGACGGGCGTGACGGTGCTGTTCGCGACGCACGACCGGTCGCTCCTCGACATCCGCCCCCGGCGGGTCGTCGTCCTCGACGACGGACGGGCCATCGACGCGCGAGCGGGCCTGGACGACCTCACGGCCGACGCCTCGCCCGCGCTGGAGGTCGCGTGAACGCGTTCGACCGCGCGTTCCGCGGGAGCCGCGGCGACTGGCGCCTCCACGGGCTCAGCGTGTTCTCGGTGGCGGTGGCGTTCGTCTGTCTCGCCGCGACGCTGCTGGTCGTGGTCAACGTGAACGCCGTGCGCGGCGCCTGGGCGCGGACGGGGCGCGCGTCGGTGTACCTCGACCCGGCGGTGACGGAGCCCCAGGTCGCCGCGATCGACCGCGCGCTCCGCGCGACCGAGGGGGTCACCTCGGTGCGCTTCGTCTCCAGCGAGGACGCGCGCCGCGAGCTCGGCGCGAGCGGCGACGCGCTGGTCGCCGCGCTCCCCGCCGAGGCCTTCCCCGCGTCGCTCGAGGTCTCGCTCGCCGACGACGCGGCGGCTGCGCGGCTCGCGCGCATGGCCTCCCAGCTCGCCGCGCTGCCCGCGGTGACCGGCGTGGAGACGTACCAGGCCTGGAGCGAGCGGCTCGGCGCGCTCCTCGACCGCGGGTACGCGGCGGCGGCGCTGCTCGCGCTGATCGTGCTGGCGGCGGTCGTGAGCGTGGTCTCGTCGACGATGCGGCTCGTCCTCGCCCGGCGACGGATCGAGATCGAGGTGCTGAAGCTCGTGGGCGCGACCGACGCATACGTGCGGCGGCCCTTCGTGCTCGAGGGCGCCGGGCAGGGCGCGCTCGGCGCGCTCGCGGCCGTGGCGCTGGTCGGGCTGCTCTACGCCATCGTCCGGTCGAGCCTCGACGGGCAGCTCGGCCTGCTGCTCGGGACGCCGCTCACCTTCCTGCCGTGGACGATCGCGGCCGCGCTGGTGGCGCTGGGCGCCGCGATCGGCGCGGGCGCCGCGCACCTCAGCCTGCGGCGGCTGCTCGGGAGCTGAAGCATGCGACGCGCGCTCCGCTTCGGGTTCGCCGCGCTGCTGGTCGGGACCGGCGCGCTCGCCGGACCGGCGGGACCGGCACCGGCCGGCGTCGGGACGGCCCCGCCCGCGGGGGACGCGGTCGACGCGCTCCACCGCGAGCTCGAGCGCCTGACGCGGGACGACGCGCGGCTGGAGAAGCGCGCCGCGGCGCTCGCGCAGGAGCTCGAGCGGATCCGCGCGCGGACGCTGGCGCGGGGCCGTAGCTACGTGCGGCTGGCGCGCGCGGGGCTGCTGCCGGTCGGCGGCGGCTTCGAAGATCTGGTCGACCACGCGGCGCGCGTGGAGCGCCTTCGACGCGCGCTGGCGCGTGACGTGGAGCAGGAGCGGGCGCTGGTCGACGAGCGCGCGCGGATCGCCGAGGAGCGCGAGCGGCTGCGCAAGCAGCGGCTCCCGCTCGAGGCGCAGGCGGAGTCGCTCGCGCGGGCGAGCGCGGCGGTCGCCGCCGCCCAGGAGCGAGACGAGGCGTTCGCGCGCGCGTTCTCGGGCGACGGCGCGCACGCTGCGGTGTACGGCGCCGTCGGCCCCGCCGCGCCGGCCGAGACGACCGGCGGCTTCGCCGCGCTCCGCGGGCGACTGCCGCTGCCGCTCGCGGGCCGCACCGAGGTCCGGCGCTTGCGCAGGAGCAACGGCGCGCCGGGCGTCGAGCTGCGCGCGCCGTACGGCTCGGCCGTGCGCTCCGTCCACGCGGGCCGCGTCGCGTTCGCCGACCTGTACGCGGACTACGGGCGGACGGTGATCGTCGACCACGGCGCGAACCATTTCACGGTGAGCGCGAACCTCTCCGAGATCTCCGTCGCGGTCGGGGATGACGTGGTCACCGGGACGCGGCTCGGCGGGGTCGGGGACGCGCCCGGCGGCCCGAGCGTGTACTTCGAGATCCGGGTCGGGGCCGAGGCCGTCGACCCGGGGGAGTGGCTGGGACTGTGAACCTCTGCATCGTCCGCCTCGCCGCCGCCCTCGCGCGCGCGGTCGCGCGCCCCGGCGCCGGCCCCGGCGCGCTCCGTGGACTCCTCCTAGCGCTCTCGCTCGGGGCGTGCATGGCGCCCCCCCCGACCTCCCAGCGCGTCATGGACGCGGCGCGGGAGATGAACACCGCGGCGCGCTTCGGACGCCTGGACGTGGCCGCCTCCCTCGCCGCCGAGGGGGCGCGCAAGGCCTTCCTGGAGCGGCGCGCGACCTGGGGCCGCGACGTCCGCGTGCTCGACGTCGAGCTGACGGGCATGTCGATGCAAGACGAGCACAACGCCATCGTCGAGGTCGACGTCGCGTGGGTCGCGAGCGACGACACGACGCTCCGAGCGACGCGCGTCGCGCAGGTGTGGAGCGACCGCGACGGGGGCTGGCAGCTCGTCCGGGAGCGGCGCGCGAGCGGTGACGTGGGGCTGTTCGGCGAGCCGCGGCCCCCGGCGCCGGAGAGCGCGCGCCGCGACGTGCACTTCCCCACCCGCACGATCCGCTGAGATCGAAGCTCGTCGTCCGCGGGGTAAGGGGGCGTCGCGGACCAGCCGCATCGGCTCCGGGCTCATCGGGCCGAGCCGGTCGAGGAGCCCCACCAGCGCTTCCGCAGGGCGACTCGCGCGCGAGGGCGCCAGTCTGGCGAAGCGCACCGAGGGCAGCGTGACGGCGACGTAGGCACCACGACTCGGAGGACGCTGGACGGGGACGCCCTTGCGCGACAGCGCTCGCCACGGCGCGAGCGTCTCGGCGGGCGACTCGCGGAGATCGAGCGACCAGGCCGCGCGGCGCTCGACGCGCTCGGGCTCCGGCTCGGCGATCCGCGCGATCGCGTCGCCCGGCCGCGCACCCGCCCGGCGCCGGGCGGGGAGGCGAGGTTCGTGGAGGAGCGCGTCTCAGGGCTCCGCCACCCCTTCGAGTACGGGAAGCAGGTACCCCCACGCGCCCCCCGGGTCCTCGCCTCGAGGGCCGGGCGCGGCGGTCGTCTCCCGGCCTCCCACGTAGCCGCGGAGCGAACCCCGGCTGGCCGCGGTGTCCGGATCGACTCGACGCCCGCCGTCCGGATCGTCAGCGAGGGCGCCCTCGACGGCGAAGTCGTCGGTCGGCCCCACGAGCCGTCGATGCCGACACTCACCGGTCCCCGTGGTCGCTCCAGAGTCCTGCCTCGCTCACCCTCGAGCGGCTGGCTGCGGCGCGCTACTCGCGACGCAGGTGCTCCGGGACCTCCTTCCCATCCGCGGGCCCGCCAGGCCAGCGTCCCGGCGCGCGCTCCTCGACAGAGCGCGCTCGCCCCGGGTGAATCGCGAAGCGCTCCGTCCCGAAGGCGACGGAGCCCGCCAGGAGCGTGGCGCCGAGGGCTCCGCCGTCCGCGCAGAGGCTCCCACGACGGCCGCGCCGCCGGGCGTGCTCGTGGTTCCCGCTGACCGCGTGAGCGAGGCCCGGATCCGCGCGCACGTCGGCCACGGTAGCTGGTCGCTGGAGCCGGGCGCGGATCGCCCCCGGCGCGCGCGCAGCGGCAGGCTCCGGCGGCCGGGGAGATCCGCTCCGTCCCACCATTGACGGGCCGCGCCCCACACGTCACGCTCTCGCACGTGAAACACGGGGTCGTGGTCGCGTGGGTGGTGGCGATGGGCTCCGGCGTGGCGTGCACGGCCGCGACGGGCTCCCCGGGCGGGGGCGGCGGGGGCGCGCCGGCGGACGGCGGGTCCGGCGCGGCGGGCAGCTCCGGCGCGGCGGGCAGCTCCGGCGCGGCAGGCGCGGCGGGCACGGCGGGCACCGCGGGAGCGTCGGGTGCGGCGGGCACCTCAGGCGCGGCGGGTGGGTCAGGCAGCTCCGGCACGGGTGGAGGAGCCGGCGCCGCGACGGGAGGCGCCGCGGGCCAGGGCGGCGCGGGCGGGGCGAGCAGCGGCGGCGCGGGAGGCAGCGGCGCCGTCGCGCCCGATCACCTCGAGATCGTGGCGCCGGCGGAGGGGCAGGTCCACGTGCAATCGGGCTCGCCGGCCCAGGCGCAGGTGAGCTTCGAGGTCGTCGCCGGCGCCAGCATCACGAGCGTGGAGTACGTCATCGAGACCAGCTTCTCGCTCGGCACCTCGACGGCGGCGCCCACCTTCCCCCTCACTTACCCCTACTCCTATCCCGGGAACCGGTGGGCCGAGGCGCGTGGCTACGACGGCACGGGCGCGCTGGTGGCGACCGATCTGGTGAACTTCGTCGTCCAGGCGCCGACGACGACCGGCGGCTGCTTCGGGGAGCTCGACGCCCTCGGCGTCGCGTACACGCCGACCACCGCGCGCGGCGTGACGGACGCCGTCCACCTCGGCGGATCGGTGAACGGCGTGCTCTTCGCCAGCGGCACCAGCACCAGCCCGACCGGCGATCCCATCGCGTGCGAGTTCGTGAAGTCGCTGTGGACGTTCGCGGAGGTCCTGAAGAGCCACGGGATCGTCCGGGTGGGCACGCTGGGCTCGTACTGCTACCGGTGCTGCTGTTCGTGGAGCGAGACGAACTACTGCCGAGGCCCGAGCGATCCGGAGCCCGACTGCAGCGCGAACGGCTACTCCAACCACTCCTGGGGTCGAGCGGTGGACGTTCGCTACCTCTACCTGGCGGACGGCACGCGTCACGACATCAACGACCCCACCGACTGGGTGCAGGGCTCGTCGAGCACGACCTGCACCTCCGGACTGGCGGCCCAGACGGGGACGAGCCTGCTCCTCTACACGATCGCGTGCGAGGCGAGCGCGGAGCACGCGTTCGGCACCGTCCTCACGCCGAATTACAACAGCGCCCACCGCAACCACTGGCACATGGACATCGGCTCGAGCGGCACGCCGTCGAGCTGGACGGTGAAGTCGCAGTGGCCGGCGGTCGACGTGGCCGGCGCGGACGGGGACGAGTAGCGGGCGGTCCGGCCCGGGAGTCAGCGGGGCCGAGCGCCGGGCGCGACAATTCTCGGGCTGCCGGGAATGGCTCCACCGGGGCGCGGGTTGATTCCACAGCGACCGGCAAGGAGCCGGCGCCCAGGAGGCCGCACCCAGCGACGACTCAGGTTACGACTTGCGCAGGCGTTTCCGCACGCCGCACCACCACCCGAGCCACCCCTCCCGATCGCGCGTGGGAGACCACGCAGCGGCGCGCGCAGCCAACGCTGATCCGCACCACGGCGCAAGTTCGTACCCAGACCGCCCCGCTCCGCGGGGCGGTCGCCTTTTGTGCGACCGAGGGCCGCTCACCACTCGAGCACGGCTCGGCGCACCCGCCCGGACCCGGGGCGCGAGTGCTCGAGGTGGACCAGCGCGTCCCCCACCCACCTTGGGGCCACGAGCTGGCCCGCGGGCCCCGCGACGCCACCGAGACGCGACGGCTTCGCCTCGCCGCCCGGAGCCCAGCCGAAGCCCCAGAGCGACGACCGCGAGGCGTCCTCTACGGCGACGACCACGCGGCAGTCCTTCTCGCCGCAGCGGAGCGCGACGTCGGACGGCGAGCCGCCCGGAAGCTCGACGATCGTGCTCGCTCCGAGCACACGGCCGGCGCCGTCGAGCTCGGCGACGCGCAGCCGCCCCTCGCCGGCCGCGCCCTCCGGTGCCTGCTCGATCCAGGCGACGACGGGGCGGTCCCCGAGCGCGGCCAGGCTCGGGGACCGCGAGTGCTCGGGGGTCTTCGCCACGCGCTCCTCGGCGCCGATCGCCGTCAGATCACGGGCGGACCTCCGCCAGGCGTAGAGGTCGCCTCGACCGGGCGCGTCCGGGTCGCGCGCGTCGCTCCACACGACCAGCACCTCGGCGCCGCGCACGAGCAGCGCGGGCTGCCCGGCGGCTCCGGTGACGCGCGTCACGCGCTGATCCAGGCCGATCCGCTGGAGCTGCGGGTTGAGCTTGGCCAGGTAGACCTCGGCGTCGCCGTCGCGCTCGTCCACCCACGCGAGGACGTAGCCGTCCGCGACGCGCGCGGCCGTCAAGTCACGTAGCGCGCCCCGGCGGGTCGTGATCATGCGCTGCGCGAGCTTGCGCCCATCGGCGGCGACGAGCGTCGCGAAGACCTGCGGCTGCCCGAGGTCGTAGGCGGACCACACGACGAGGTGCTCGCCACGAGCCGGATCGGCGGACACCACCGCCACGCCCGCGTACGAGCCCGCGCGCAGCGAGAGGTTGACCGGGGCGGCGGGGCGCCCGGCGGCGTCGAGCGCGACGAGCTCGAGCCGCGCCTGCAGCGGCTCCCGCCTCCCGTCGGCGGCGGGTCGGTCGAGCAGCTTCCACGGACCGGTCGGCTCGAAATGCGTGAGGTAGGCGACCAGCGCCCCCGACGGCGTCGGCACGCCCGCGATCGCGGCGAGCGGCTCGCTCGCGGCGATCACCTCCGTCGCTGCGATGGTGGGCGGCTCCGGCCGGGTGACTGCGACCGCGGCCGGCTCGTGCTCGAGCGACGCGCGCGCGAACGAGACGAGGTGCACGGGCGCGGGGACCTCGTCGGGCGCGGCGAGCGCCGTGCAGCCGGTCGCGGTGCAGCCGAGGCCCCACGCGAGCGCCGCGGGGGCACCCTCGGCGGCGGAGAGGCGGACGGGCTCGCTCGACACCGGGGCGAGCCCGGCGCCGAGCTCGACGAAGGTCGGGAGGACCTCGTCGCACTTCACCCCGCGACGACACGCACGCGCCAGCGTCAAGGCGGCGAGTCCCCGCGGGCTCGCCGCGAGCTCGGGCAGCGTCTCATCCCCGTACGCGGTGATGCGCGCGCGCCCGCCGAGCTTTAGTCCCTCCCCCAGCTCGCCGAGCTCGACCGAGCGCTCCCCGGGCACGCGCTCGGCGGGGCGCTCCCACGCGAGGTACACCGGACCGGTCCCGTGCGGCGCCACGAGCCCGACGAGCGTCTCCTCGCCTGCGCCGAGCGTGACGGGCGCGGGCGGCCGCGCGAGCGCGCCGCGCGCGTCCGTCGCCGCCACGTGCACGCGCGGCTCGATCGACGCGCGATCGGTCCACGCGAGCACGAGCCCGCTCGGCGTGGCGACCGCGTCGAGGTCCGGCTCAGCGGTGGGGTGCGCGGACAGCGGCACGGGCGAGCCCGCCGGGGCGCCGGCCGCCGACAGCGGGAGCACGCTCACGCGCCCCCGCGGCCCGTCGCCCGTCACCGTGGCCAGCGCGCCGCCGGGCGGCGTCGCCACGAGCTGCCAGGCGAGCGCGCCGGTCGCCAGCGCCACCGGCGGCTCCGGCGGGCGCCTGATCCCGACGGCGGCCGCGAGCAGGTCCGCGCCCTTCCCGCGCTGGCGGGCGAAGGCCACGAGCGCGCCCCCCTCGATGGGGAGCGCGTCGATCCAGAGCGCGCGCTCTGAAGACTCCTCGAGCGCGCGCGCCGGCCCGGCGACCTCGCCGCGGGCGTCGATCAGGAGCGCCTCGACGCGCTCCGGCTCCGTGCGCGTCGTGTAGGCGAGGACGTACCCTGCAGCGCCGAGGGAGCGGAGCGCGACGACGCCCACCTCGGCCGGCGCGTCCGCCACCCGGACCGCCTCCGCGATCCGTCCCGTGGCCGGCGCGTGGGCAGCGTACCAGGCGCGAGGTTCGCCGGCGGCCCACACCGCGACCGCGCCGTCCTCCCCCCGGGCCAGGTAGGGACCGTAGGTCCCCGAGGGGACCGTCGCGAGGAGCGGGCCCGGCATGCCAGGCGCGACCCGGGCGGGCTTCGGTCGCGCGCGGGTCCCGCGCGGAGTCGCCGGCTCACCGCGCTCCGCCGCGCCGCCGCACCCCGCCGCGCCGATCGCGAGCGCCGCGGCGGCCGCACGGGCCGCGCGTACGAGGAGGTCGGAGGCCATGGGGATGGACACCGTGCCAACGGCCGGCGCGCGGATCAACTTCCCCGGTCGAGCCGGCGCGTCAGCCGGCCGCGAGCGGGACGCCGAGCTCGCAGGCGAGGTGCTCGCGGACGTGGGTCGCGAGCGCGTCCGCGCTGCGGAACGCGCGGGCGTCGAGGGGCGGGGAGAAGCTCACCGTGACGCGGCTCTCGAGCCGCCGGACGGTGCGCAGGTAGTGCGGCCCGAAGGTGGCGCCGCCGACCCAGCAGAGCTCCGGGTCGTCGAACCGCACGCTGGCGGCGACGACGGGGGCGCCGACGATGCGGGCCGCCCCGAAGATCCCGCGGCGAAACGGGAGGAGCCGGTCGCCGGCCGTGGTCGTCCCCTCGGGGAAGTTCACGACGCCGACGCCGGCTCGCAGCGCCCGGATCGCCCCGCGGAGGACGACGGCACCGCTCGCCGCATCGCCCCGCCGCACGAACAGCAGCCCGAGGGCGCCGAGCACGCGGCCGAGGACCGGCCAGCTCGAGATCTCCCCCTTCGCGATGGCCACGCAGGGCGCGACCCCGGCGAGCAGGAGCGGATCGACGTACGAGAGGTGATTGGCGACCAGCACGCACCCCGCGGGCGGCGTGGGCCCACGGGCGTCGACCCGGATGCCATGCTCGACGCAGGCGCGCGCGGCGTGCCGGGCGAGGAGGGCGCCGCGCCCCCTGCGGCCGTCGTCACCCGGCGGGAGCGCGGGCGCCTCGAGGAGCATCACCTCGCCGAGCTGCCGCGAGAGCCCGGCGATCCGCCGGCCCGCGCGGAGCGCGGCCGACACCGGGGACGACTCGTCCAGGTCGCGACGGAGCGGGAGGTAGCCGCCTTGCCCAGCCGCGGCCATCGGGGTCACGCGGTGGCCGCGGCGGCGAGGCCGGCGAGCTGGGTGCCGGTCCGCGGCGCGCTCGCCGCGGCGCGGTCGCGGCCGTCGACCAGCCCGAGCCGCTCGTAGCGCGCCCGCAGCTTCTCGAACCGCTCCCGGTCGATCCGCGACACGATCCGCTCGTCGCCGGGGCCGTAGAAGTCCTGGCGGACGCTGACGTTCGTGGCGCCGAGCGCGGCGTGGATGGCGCGCGCGGCGTCGTTGTCCTGCTTCACCGTGAACCAGCAGCTGTCGACGCGGCCCGCGATGGACCGGACGAACGCCTGGAGCAGCCGGTGGACGACGCGCGTCCCCTGGTACTCGGGCACGACGGCCAGCGTCGTGCAGTACGCCTCGCGATCGCGGACGAAGCTCAACAGGTAGCCGACCGGCTCCCCGCCCGCGATCACGACGAAGCACGTGTCATTGTAGAAGTCGCAGCAGAGCCGCACGTAGTACGGGCCGAGCACCTCCTCGCCGTCAGCCGCGAAGATCGTGTGCTCGAGGCGCATCAGGGCAGCGAAGTCGTCGCTGCAGAGGTTTCTGACTTCATAGCTCGCCATGCGTTCACCTCCATCGGGCGAACGCAGCCTGCCGGGGGCGCGTGGCGGCGTGCGCCCAAGCGCGAAACTCCTTGGCGACAGCGCGCGCACGAACCCGCGGCGGATCGCGGTCGATCCAGAGCGGCACGAAGGCTCCTTGCCGCCGCCTCGCCCTTCACTAGGATGACACTCTGGCCATGGATTCGCCTTACTCACGGTGGGAGTCGTTCGACGCCTCGTGGCGCGAGCTGGCGTCGCGCCACGGAGCGGAGGAGCGGATCGGCGAGTCGGTCGAGGGGCGCCCGATCCGCGCCTACTCGTTCGGTCCGGCGGGCGCCCCCGCGGTGATGTTCACGGGCCTCCTGCACGGAGTGGAGGTCATCGGCGCGATCGCGTTGCGGGAGGTGGCGCGCGCGCTCGTCGGCGGCGCCGGGCTGTCCCGTGGCCTCGCCGACCAGCTCCGCTTCGTCTTCGCGCCGATCGTCAACCCGGACGCTTACGCCGCCAACGCCGAGCGGGTCGCGCGTGGCGCGCGGGCGTGGGTCCGCGGCAACGCCCGCGGCGTCGATCTGAACCGCAACTTCGCGCCGGCGGGCCCCGCGCGGTCCGCGAGCCCGTTCGCCGGCTCGCGGTGGGCGTTCCTGCCCCATTTCGCCGGCCCACACCCATACAGCGAGCCGGAGACGCGCGCGGTCCGTGATCTCGCGCTCGCGACGCGGCCGAAGCTCGCGCTGGGCTTCCACAGCTTCGGCAACCTCTTGCTCTACCCGTGGGGCTTCACGGCGCGGCGCAACCCGCGAGCGGTGGAGTACGAGCGCCTCGGCCGCGCGTTTCGGGCGTCGCAGCCGGGCGCCCGCTACACGCTGCGGCAGGCCTCGGGCCTCTATCGCACCCAGGGTGACCTCGACGACTGGCTCGATGCCGAGCTCGGCACCCTCGCGCTCACGGTCGAGGTGGGCACGCTCGATCGGCGGCTGCTCACGCTGAGCCGCCTCCTCGACCCGTTCTGGTGGATGAACCCCCTCGACGTTCGCCCGACGGTCGAGAACACGCTGCACGGCGTCCTCGGCCTGCTCGAGGCGGCCTGCTCCTCCGCCCGCGCCGTCGACCACCCTACGGAGCCGCTCGAGCCCCGCCGCGGCATCGCCCTCGCGGCGCGTCGATAGGGGTGAGGGGCGCCAGCGCCCGAGGGTCGGGATCGCGGTTCCTCCGCGCTCCGCGCATCAGGACATCCCCCGCTGGACGCCCCGCGCGAGCACCGGGTCCTCGACGCCGACGAGGTCCGGCGCCCACTCCGCGAGACGCGCGGCCAGGACGCTCACGGCCTCGGCGCTCTCGTCGATCGGCACGAACCCTCGACCGTTCGCCGCCGCTGCCTCGCCAGCGGTGCCGCTCCCAGCGAAGAAGTCGAGCACGGTCTCCCCGGGATCGCCGTGCACCCTGATGATCCGGTTCAGGATCCCGAGCGGCCTCTGCGTCGCGTCCCCCGGCTTCACGCGCCCGTGCGTCGGCACGATCGTGTGCCACCACACGTCGGTCGGAGTCCTGCCCGGCGCCGCCTCCTCTGCCCCCACCAGATCCGGGCCCAGGTACCGGATCCGATCGATCTCGTCGTCGTGGGAGACGTAGTCCTCAGGGTCCATGGCGTACCACGAAATGGTGTCGTGCTTCGCGGGCCAGCGAGCTCGCGACCTCGCTCCATGATCGTAGGCCCACGCGATGTCGTTCATGCAGGACGCGCGACCGAGCGGCGAATCGAGCGCCACCTTCACGCAACGCGCCTCGTGCGCGTCGCGGTGCACGAACCAGCCGCCGCGAGGCGCGTGGCACCGCGGCCCCCCCGGCTCGATGCGGGGCATGTCGAGCGCGTCGGCGCAGGCGCTCCGGCCCGTGCGCTCGGTCCGGTGCTTGCGGCCCCCGACGCCCTCCCGCCTCGCGCTCGGATCCGCGACGGCGCGCAGCCGCTCACGGGACTGGGGGCGGCCCGTGTTGAACGGGGGATCGACGTGAATGAGCTACGCGCAACGGTCGGGGAGCGCGGCCAGCGCCACCAGGTACTCGGAGCGGATGAGCTGACGGGGCACGGCGGCGAACCCGGGGAGCAGTCGCGGCGCCGCGAGCCACCCCGGCGGCCCCCTCGCGCCGCGGGCCGGCGGGGGGGAGGGGCGCGGAGCGCGCGCGGCCCGGGGTGGCTCGCGCCCCGGGGCGTCGCGCCCTGCGCCGCTCGCGCCTACCAGCACATCCGGTCGCGGTCGCGGCCCCTCACGCGCATGATCGTCCACGCCGCCCCCCGCCCTCGAGGCGCGCTGCTCACGGTGCGGCGCACCGCACCACGGCGGCGCCGGACGCGCGCGCGGCCCGGGCGGTCGCGCGGGAGGCTGCGCGCGACCCAGCGGGCGCTTCGGGTGCAGGCGCCGAGGGCGTGGCAAGCTGCCCGCCGCCTGGCCTCCTCCGATCCGCCGCCCGCCTCCCCGCCCCGCGAGGGGGGGCCTCGGCGCGAGCCCCCCGGGGCCGCGCCGCTCGACGCGCTGATGGCCCGGCTCGCGGAGGGCGATCGCGGCGCGTTCACCCCCGTCTTCGACTCGCTCTGGGGACCGATCCAGCGGCTGTGCGTCGGCCTGCTGCGGAGCGAGGCCGACGCGGCGGACGCGGCGCAGGAGGCGATGCAGAAGATCCTGCTGCGCGCGTCCGACTACGACCGCACCCGGCCGGCGATGCCGTGGGCGATGGCCATCGCGGCGTGGGAGTGTCGCACCGTCGCGCGCAGGCGGAGCCGCCGCCGCGAGACGAGCGAGCTCGCCGTCGAGCGCGCCGGCGAGCACGCCGAGGAGGAGGTCGTCCGTCGGGATCTGATGGCCGCGGCGCTCGCCGCGCTCGGGGAGCTCTCGGAGGCCGACCGCGAGACGCTCGTCGCGACGTTCTGGGACGAGGCGGCGTCCGTCTCCGGCGCCACGCTGCGCAAGCGCCGCGAGCGCGCGCTGGACCGCCTGCGACGCACCTTCCGGAGGCTCTATGGGCTCGACTGACGCGAGCGTCGCGCGCCGGAAGGCGCGGTGGGCCTACGAAGCCGGGCGCCTCCGGGGCGCGCTGCTCGGGGTCGCGCCGATCGCGGTCGTCGCGGCGCTCGCGGCCTGCTTCGCGGCGCGCCCCGCCTCGGCGCTCGCGTTCGGCGCGGCGACGCTCGTGGCCGGCGCGGTGATGCTCTGGTACGGCAGGGACCCTCAGCGCGCCGTCCTGCCGGGCGCGACGGCGGGGCTCGTCCCGCTGGTGTTGGCGCTCTGCGCGAGCCGCGTGCACGTCTGCGGCCCGGACGGCTGCAGCACCCTCTGTGTCCCGGCCTGCACGCTCGGCGGCGTGATCGCCGGCCTGGCGGTGGCCTACGTGGGGCACCGCCGACGAGCCGGCGTCGGGTTCTGGCTCGCCGGCTCGACGGTCGCGCTCCTCACGGGCGCCATGGGGTGCGCGTGCGTCGGGTACTCCGGCGTGGTCGGCCTGGCCGTGGGGTTCGGGCTGGGGGTCGTGCCGACGCTGCTGCGCCGGCCCGCGGCGTGAGCGGCGGGTCGCGGGTGCCGGCGACCCCGGCCGGGACCGGGAGTCCCCGCCGAGCGGCGCCTCGCCCGCGGGGACCGCCCGGCGGCCGACGCCCGTCACGCTCGGCGGCGGTCCCGCCTAGACGCGCGTGCCGGCTCGCCCCCGCCCCGCCCCGAGACGCCTCCGCTGGGGGTCCCTGGCGGTCGCCGTCGCCACCAGCGGCTGCATGTCCGGGCCCACCCGCCAGGCGCTCGATCGGTCGTACGAGCTCGCGACCCCGGGCACGCGGGCGGGGCCAGGCGCCGGCCGGGAGGGGGGCGCAGGCGCCGCGCTCGACCTGTCCGCCCCCCTCGACCGTGACGCCGTCGTCGCGCTCGCGGTCACGCGCAGCCCGGCGCTCGCGGTGCTGTCCCACCGCGCTCGCGCGCTCGTCCACGCCGGGCGCGCCGAGGGGACGCCCCCGCCGGCGGAGCTGGGCCTCCAGGCGTCGAACCTCCCGCTCGCGCGGCCGTACGCGGCGGGCGAGGCGGACATGTACCTGCTGGAGCTGCGCCAGCGGTTCCCGCCGGGCGCCGCGCTCGACGCGCGGGCGCGCGCGATGGCGGAGGAGGCGCAGGCGCTCCTCGCGGAGGTCTCGTCCGAGGAGCGGCTCGTAGCGGAGCGAGCCGGCGCGGCGTTCGCGGACTACTCCCAGGCCCTGGCCGAGCGACGGCTGGCCGAGCGCCAGCTCGCGCTCCTCCACCGGATGGGGCAGGCGGTACAGGCTCGGTACCCTACTGGAGGTTCCTCATTGTCGGACGGCGCGCGGGTCGAGCTCGAGCTCGCGCGCGGGCGGCGCGCGCTGGCACGCGCAGAGGGGACGATCCTCCGCTCGCGCGCGACGCTCAACGTCGTGCTGCGGCGCCCCGCCGCCGCCCCGCTCGGCGAGCCGCGCGACGTGCCGGTCGAGACGGTGGCGCTCGGCGTCGACGAGCTCGTCGCGCGCGCGGAGGCGACGCGCGGCGCGACGGTGTCGGCCGACGCCCGCGTCCGCGCGGCGACCGCGCGGCGCGAGGCGGCCGCGGCCGAGGCTCGGATCCCGGAGGTGATGGTGGGGTTCGGCTACTGGCAGGACCCAGCGATGCGACCCGGTCTCGGCGTGAGCGCGTCGATGTCGCTCCCCTGGCTCTGGGGGCCCACCGGGCACCGCCTCGACCAGGCGCGGGAGGAGGAGGCCGCCGAGCGCGCGGCCCGCGATCAGGCCGGCCTCGAGGCGCGCACCGAGGTCGTCGAGGTGCACGCGCAGCTCCGCGCGATCGAGGCGCAGCTCGCGGTCGTCCGAGCGCGGGCGCTGCCCGCGGCGCGCCGGTCCCTCGACGCCCTCGCCGCCGCGTACACGACCGGCAGCGCGACGCTCCTCGACTGGGTCGACGTGACCCGCTCCGTGCTCGATCTGGAGCTCGAGGCGGTGGAGCTGCGGGGCGATCTCGAGCGCGGG
>JADLEQ010000019.1 GCA_020846005.1 Polyangiaceae bacterium | reverse complement strand
CGAGCGGCGTGGAGGTTGATGCCGCGCACCTCGGCGATGGGCTGGTCGGAGGCGTCGGCGGCACGCGGGCGCGGGGGTGGCTCGGGCCACGCGGTGAGGCGGAGCGGCGGCTTTCCGGCGCGGTCGCCGCTGACCGAGAGGCCCTGCGCCGCGGCGGCGTAGCACGCGGCCAGGCCGGGCTCGTCGCGGGCGAGGTCGGGAGGCGAGCCGTCATCGAGCTCGGGGTCGAGGCTTCGGCCGTGCGCCCTCGGGATCTTCTCGATGCGCGCGGCGGTGCGCGCAGCGACCTCGGCGATGTCCGCGTGCGTGGGAGCGTCGAGCTCTTTGGCGCCGGCCTCGAGCTGATCCACTCCGGGCGGGCCGCGTGATCCGGGTGGCAGGTGTGCGCCGGCGTTCCGGGCGGAGGGCTCGTGATCCACGGCGACCCATCCGGCGCGCGGCGCGGTCGTGGGCGGGCTGGAGCGCCGCTCCACGTCCAGGAGCTCGAGCTCGTCAGGGGCGGCGCGGCGGGGTCGCAGTCCCACGCCCGAGTCGCGCGCCGGCTGGAGCGGCGCTCGCGGGACTAGGCCTGCTGCGCCACCTCAGGGCAGCTGACGCCGGCGGCCTCCTCGAGCTCGGCGAGGCCGTCCTCGAGGAAGTCGATGAGGCGCTGGACTCGCTGGACGGAGTGGCGGCACGCCACGATGCCGAAATCGAGGCTGCCTGCGTAGCTCGTGACGGTGATGTTCACGGCCATGCCGTGGAACACCGCGGACACGGGGTACATGCCGTCCAGGCGGGCGCCGCTCCAGTAGAGGGGGTTGGGCGGACCGGGGACGTTCGACACGACGATGTTCGTCGGCGGGACGACGCCGCCCAGGCCGAAGGCGGACGGCCCGAGCACCGGCGTCGACATGATCGCGGTGTAGACGACCACCTCGTCGAACGAGAGCTCGGACAGCAGGGCGCGGCCGTCCCGGATCGAGGACTGGATCGCGCGCAGCCGCGCCACCGGATCTGGCAGGTGAGTGGCGAGGTTGACCAGGACGGCGCTGGCGGCGTTGCCGAAATCATCCGAGTCCCGGGGGCGGATGGAGACCGGCGCCATCGCAGTCAGCGGCCGCGCCGGCACGCCGCCCCCAAGCTCGTCCAGGTACCGGCGGAGGGCGCTCGCGCACATCGCCAGGACGACATCGTTCACCGTGGCGTCGAAGGCGCGCTTCACCCGGTTGACGCGCTCGAGCGAGTACGACTGCGCCACGAAGCGCCGCGCCGCGGTGACGCGCGTGTTGAACACCGAGCGCGGCGCCTCGAACGGCAACGCCATGCGCCCCTCCGCGGGCCGTGAGTACGAGCCGAGCGCCTGGCGCACGGCGCGCGTCACGTTCGGCAAGAGCGCGGCGCGTGCGCGCGCCTGCTCGACCGCTGACGCGAGATCGAAGCCCACGGGCGCGGCCGCCGGCTTCGGCCGCTTCCACCCGCGGCCCTCCACCGACCAGAAATGGGGGGTGTCGCGCTCTCCGGGATCCTCCGTGAGCCAGGAGCGGAGCAGGCGCATCCCCGCCATGCCGTCGATCTGGGCGTGGTGGAGCTTCGCGTACACGGCGAACTGCCCGGAGCGCAGCCCCTCGATCAGGTGGAGCTCCCACAGCGGGCGGCTGCGGTCGAGGAGCGCGCCGTGGAGGCGAGCGGCGAGCACGAACAGCTCGCGGTAGCGGCCGGGGGACGGAACGGCCGAGCGCCGGACGTGGTACTCGACGTCGAAGTCAGGGTCTCGATCCCAGTGCGGGAGGCCCAGGCGGGACAGCGGGTAGACGAGCTTGTGATCGAACGGAGCGCGGAGCTCCTTCACGTCCACGCAGCTCCGATAGAGCTCCGCGAGCTGCTCGGGTCCGCTGCCCGGTGGCGGACGGAACAGCAGCAGGCTCCCGACGTGGAGCGGAGTCTCCCGGGACTCCGCCGCGATGAACGCTGCGTCGAACAGGCTGAGCGCGCGCAAGCCCCGAGAGCAGACCCTCGCGCGCGCGCGCCGTCAAGCCGCCGCTCGGGGTGGCGCCCGATGCTCGGGGCGGCGCGGCCGCCGGGGCGGCTCAGTCCATCCCGATCACGCAGTCGCCCGTCTCCGGGGCGCCGGCTACGGGCGCGGGCGTCCCGGAGTACGACCACGTGTCCGCGCACGAGCTGGTCGGCTGGATCTTGTCGCGGTCGAGGATCGTCCACGAACCGGTCCTTGGATCCAGCTCGATCACCCAGAAGTTGTCGGCGTCGTAGCGGGTCGCGCCGACGACCCAGTGCGGCTTGCCGAAGTTGAACGCCGTCTGGTCGAGCCAGCGGTGGGTGTGGCCGACCAGGAACGCCTGCACGTTGTCGTGGGAGTCGAGCAGCGTCGGCAGATCGGGGAAGGGGCCCGACGGGTCCTCGTTCCCCTTCGTCACCAGGCGCATGTAGTGGCTCATCACGAAGGTCGGCTTGCCCTCGAGGAGCTGGGAGTCGACCCAGCCGAGCTGCTCGCGCCCGTACGAGCCGACCGAGTCCCCACAGTCCGGGTGCCCCGGCTGCCAGGTGGGGCCGAGCTGCCCGTTGGTGAGCAGGAACTTGAAGCCGCCGTGATCGATCGCCTGGTACGGCGGCTGCTCGAAGAACTCCTGGAACAGCTGGTGCGAGAAGTCGCGGTAGTCCGTCGTCGCGGCGCAGTCGCGGGCGTAGTCGTGGTTGCCGAAGAGCACGTGGATCGGGATCGAGAACGAGCGCAGGAGATCCCGCGCCACGCTGAACGCGGTGGAGGTCGAGCGGTAGAACTCGATATCGCCCGAGTGGTAGGCGTCGTGGACGACGTCTCCCAGCAAGAAGCCCATGACCGGCGGCGGGTTCATCGAGGCGACCGTGTCCCGCACCGCCTGCAGGCGCTCCACCGTCCGCATGATGCTCGCGTTGTCGGCGGGGGAGTTCTCCTGGCAGCAGGTGTACTGCGGGCCGATGATGTGGGTATCCGTCAGCACGAGGACGCGGAACGGCGCGGCCGCGGCCGCGTCCACCCCGGCGTCGCGCGGCGCGGCTTCGTCCCGTGCGTCCTCGGTGCAGGCGAGCGCGCCGCTCAGCGCAGCGGCGGTGAGGAGCGCCCACGGCAGCGGGAAAGGGGGACGCATCATGGGGACTCCAGGGAGGGAGCAGGTCGGTCGCTCGCGACCGCGAGGCCGTACTCCAGGCCATCGACGACGGCGCTCAGGGAGGCCTCGATGAGGTTGGCGGATGCCCCCACGGTGCTCCAGCTGCGCTCGCCGGCCGCCGACGTGACGAGCACCCGCGTGACGGCGCCCGTCCCGAGCGCGCCGTCCAAGATCCGAACCTTGTAGTCGGCCAGGTGGATGCGCGAGACCTCGGGGTACACCGGCTCGAGCGCCTTGCGCAGCGCGGCGTCGAGGGCGCTCACCGGGCCGTTGCCGTCCGCCACGGTGTGGAGTGTCCGGTCGCCGACGCGCACCTTCACGACCGCCTCCGCGAACGTCTCCGTCCCCGCGCGCCGGCCCACCGTGGCCGAGAAGTCGACGATCTCGAACCGCGGGAGCCACCCGGGGCGCCGACGGCGGAGCAGGAGCTCGACGCTCGCCTCGGCCCCCTCGTAGGAGAAGCCCCGCGCCTCCGCCTCCTTGATGTGCTCGAGCACCGCCGACTCCGCGCCCGCCGCGACCTCGACCCCCAGCTCCTCGGCCTTGGAGAGGACGTTGCCCCGCCCGCTGAGCTCGCTCACCACGACCCGGGAGCGGTTACCCACCGCCTCCGGCGTGACGTGCTGGTAGCTCGCCGCGCTCCGGCGCATCGCGGCGACGTGGACGCCCCCCTTGTGCGCGAACGCGCTCGCTCCGACGTACGGCGCGTGCTCGTTCGGGGCGAGGTTGGCGACCTCGGCGACCAGCCGGGAGAGTTCGGTGAGCTCGGTGAGGCGCCCGTCGGGCACGCAGCGCAGCCCGAGCTTCAGCTCGAGGTTGGCCGCGAGCGTGACCAGGTTCGCGTTGCCGCAGCGCTCGCCGTACCCGTTGATGGTGCCCTGCACGTGACGGACGCCGGCGCGGACGGCGGCCAGGCTGTTGGCGACCGCGCAGCCGGAGTCGTCGTGGGCGTGGATGCCGAGCGGGGCGTCGAGCGCCCCGCGGACTGCCTCGACGGCCGCGGTCACCTGCCACGGGAGCGCTCCGCCGTTCGTCTCGCAGAGCACGAGCACCTCGGCGCCGCCCGCGAGGGCCGCGCGGAGCGTCTCCAGCGCGTAGGCGGAGTCGAGCGCGTGGCCGTCGAAGAAGTGCTCTGCGTCGTACACCACGCGGCGACCCTCCCCCACCAGGAAGCGGACGCTCTCCTCGATCATGCGGAGGTTCTCGTCCAGTCCCACCCGGAGCACCTCGTGTACGTGGAGCGTCGAGCTCTTCCCGAAGAGGGTGCACGTCGAAGTCCCGGCCTCGAGCAGGGCGGCCAGGTTCGGGTCGTGCGCAGGGGGCGCGCCCGCGCGTCGCGTGGCGCCGAAGGCGGTGAGCGTCGCGGTCGCGAGGCGCGCGTCGCGTGCGCGCGCGAAGAACTCGGCGTCCTTCGGGTTCGAACCGGGCCAGCCGCCCTCGACGAACGTGACGCCGAAGGCGTCCAGCCGGCGCAAGAGGAGGAGCTTGTCCTCGACGGTGAGCGTGAGGCCCTCGCGCTGCGTGCCGTCCCGCAGCGTGGTGTCGTAGAGGCGCACGACGCCCGGGTCGGCGCCGCGGCCGCCGGTCGCCTCGCTCACGGCGCCTCGGTCCGGGCCTCGTGCGCGCGGATCGCCGGCTCGAGGGAGAGGAGGTAGCCGAGCTCGTCCACGCCCTGCAGCAGGCAGTGGCGCGCGAACGGATCCACGCCGAAGGCGGCGGAGGTGCCGTCCGGTAGCGTCACCCGCTCGGCCTCGAGGTCGATCGCGACCTCGGCGCTGCGGTCGGCCTCGAGCAGCTCGACCAGCCGCGCGTGGGTCGGCTCGTCGACCTCGACGGGGAGCAGGCCGTTCTTCAGCGCGTTGCCGCGGAAGATGTCGGCGAACGATCGCGCGAGCACCGCCCGGAAGCCCCATCCCACGAGCGCCCACGGCGCGTGCTCGCGCGACGAGCCGCAGCCGAAGTTCGCGCCGGCGAGGAGCACGCGCGCCCCCTGGCTCCGAGGATCGTTGAGCACGAACGACGGCTCGTCCGAGCCGTCCGCGCGGCGACGCCAGTCGTTGAAGAGCAGCTCACCCAGGCCGTCCTTGCTCAGCACCGTGAGGAAACGCGCCGGGATGATCTGATCGGTGTCGATGTCGTCTCGCAGGAGGGGGACGACGCGGGCGCGGAGGGTGGCAAACGGTTCCATGGCGGGCGGCTCTCCTTTCACGCGAGGTGGGGCCGGGGATCGGCGACACAGCCGGCGATGGCGCTCGCCGCCGCGGTGAGCGGCGACGCCAAGAACGTGCGACCGCCCTTGCCCTGGCGACCCTCGAAGTTGCGATTGCTCGTCGAGACGGCGTACTCGCCGGGCGCGAGCTGGTCGCCGTTCATCGCGATGCACATCGAGCAGCCCGGCTCACGCCACTCCGCGCCCGCGGCGCGGAAGATCTCGTGGAGGCCCTCCGCCTCGGCCTCACGCTTCACCCGGTGCGACCCGGGGACCACCAGCGCCCGCACGCCGCTCGCGACGCGCCGGCCGCGGAGCACGGAGGCGGCCGCGCGCAGGTCGGACAGGCGCGAGTTGGTGCAGCTCCCGAGGAACACGGCGTCGATGCGCTGTCCGAGCAGCGGCTTCCCCGGCGTGACGCCCATGTAGCGGTACGCGGCCTCGAGCTGCGCGCGCTCTCGCGCGCTCGGCGCGGACTCGGGGCGGGGGAGCGGCGCGTCCACCGCGACGCCTTGCGCGGGGTTCGTGCCCCACGTGATCATCGGGCCGAGCGTCGAGGCGTCGAACTCGACGCTGGCGTCGAAGGTGGCGTCCGGATCGGTGGGGAGCTTGCGCCAGGTCGCGATCGCGCGCTCGAGGTCAGCGCTCGAGGGCGCGAGCTCGCGCCCCGAGAACCACTCGTAGGTGGTGTCGTCCGGCGCCACGAGGCCCGCGCGGGCGCCGGCCTCGATGCTCATGTTGCAGAGGGTCATGCGCGCCTCCATCGTCATCGAGCGCACCGTCGAGCCGCGATACTCCAGCACGTAGCCCGCGCCGCCGTCCGTGCCGATGCGCGCGATCAGCCCGAGGATCACGTCCTTCGCCGTGACGCCACGGGCGAGCACGCCGTCGATGCGCACCTCGAGCGTCCGCGGGCGACGCTGCAGGAGGCACTGGGTCGCCAGCACGTGCTCGACCTCGCTCGTGCCGATCCCGAACGCGAGCGCCCCGAAGGCGCCGTGGGTCGCGGTGTGGCTGTCGCCGCACACGATCGTCATGCCGGGACGGGTCGCCCCGAGCTCCGGGCCGACGACGTGGACGATGCCGTTGCGTTCATCCCCGAGCGCGAACAGGCGGATGCCGTGCTCGCCGCAGTTGCGCTCGAGGGCGTCGAGCTGCGCTCGGGCCTTCGCGTCGATCACGGCGAGCGCGCGCGCCACCGTCGGCGTCGAGTGGTCCATCGTCGCGAGCGTGCGATCGGGCCGCCTTACCCGGAGGCCTCGGGCCTGGAGCCCCGCGAACGCTTGCGGGGACGTGACCTCGTGGACCAGGTGGAGATCGACGTAGAGCGCCGCCGGCCGGCCGGGCTCCTCGGCGACGACGTGGGAGGTCCAGATCTTCTCGAAGAGGGTGCTCGGCATCAGATGGCCTCCCGCACGAGCTCGGGCACGCGTCCGCCCCGCTCGCGTTCCAGATCCAGCGCGACGAGGAGCCGGTTCAACGCGGCGACGTAGGCACGCGTGCTCGCCACGATCACGTCCACGTCGGCGGCGTGCCCGTGGAACGTCGGCGTGCGGACTGCGTTGCGCTGCGGATCGGGGCGACCGTCCGCGGCGCGCGCGCGTACCCGCACGCTGGCCTCGCCGACGGCGTCCTCGCCCTCCGTGACGGCGTTGATGGCGAAGTCGACGAGCTCCGCCGGGGCGGCGACGATGTGGTCCACGGCGCTGAAGACCGCGTCCACCGGGCCCGTCCCCACCGCCGCGTGCACGTGTGGCTCGCCCGCCGAATCTCGGAGGCGCACGGTCGCCGTCGGCATACCGTGGAGTCCGCTCGTCACGACCAGATCCTCGAGCGTCCACCGCACCTCCTCCTCGGCGCCGCGGTCGGCGAAGAGCGCGAGGAGGTCGGCGTCGAGGATGGTCTTCTTCTTCTCGGCGAGGGCCTTGAAGCGCTCGAAGGCCTCCGCGAGGGCGCCCCCGGTGAGCGGGATCCCGAGCTCCGCGAGGCGGGCGCCGAAGGCGGCGCGCCCGGAGTGTTTGCCGAGCACCAGCTGAGTCCGCCCGGCGCCGACCGTCTCGGGGCGCATGATCTCGTAGGTCTCTTCGTGCTTGAGCATCCCATCCTGGTGGATGCCACTCTCGTGGGCGAAGGCGTTGGCGCCGACGATGGCCTTGTTCGGCTGCACGACGATGCCCGTCCGCGTGCTGACGAGCTTGCTCGTCCGGCAGAGCTGCGTGGTGTCGATGGAAGTCTCCAGGCCGAAGACGGCGCGTCGGACGCGCAGCGCCATCACGACCTCCTCGAGGGAGGTGTTGCCGGCCCGCTCGCCGATGCCGTTCACGGTCACCTCGACCTGCCGAGCGCCGGCCCGCACGCCCGCGAGCGTGTTGGCGACGGCGAGCCCGAGGTCGTCGTGACAGTGGACGCTCACGATGGCCTTGCCGTCCGCGACCCCTCGGACATGCCGGACGATCCCTTCGAGGAGCGCGCCGTACTCCTGCGGCAGCGTATAGCCGACGGTGTCGGGGATGTTGAGCGTCGTGGCGCCCTCGGCGATCACCGCGGAGAGCACCTCGTAGAGGAACTCCGGCTCGGTGCGGCCCGCATCTTCCGGGCTGAACTCCACGTCCTCGCACCGCGCCCTCGCGTAGCCGACCATCCGGCGCGCCCGCTCCACGACCTCGGCGCGCGACATCCTGAGCTTGTGCTCTCGGTGGATAGGGCTGGTCGCGAGGAAGGTGTGGATGCGCCCGTGCCGCGCCGGCGCGACCGCGCTCGCGGCGGCGTCGATGTCGGCCTCGGCCGCCCGCGCCAGGGCGCACACGATCGGCGGCGCGGGCGCGGGCCGTCCCGCGACGGGCTCGCAACCGACCGTGCGCGCGATGGTCCGCACCGCCTCGAGATCATCCGGGGACGCCGCGGGAAAGCCGGCCTCGATCACGTCCACGCCGAGGCGGGAGAGCCCGCGCGCCACGTCGAGCTTCTCGGCGGAGGTGAGCGTGGCTCCGGGCGACTGCTCGCCGTCACGGAGCGTGGTGTCGAAGATCCGGACGTGATCCGGCGCGAGGGGGAGGGTCATGAGCGGCTCAGTCTCCTGGCTTCACCGTCACCGGATCGACGAACGGCATCATCTTGCGCAGCTCCGCGCCGACCCGCTCGATCTGGAGCGTCTGCTCGGCGGCGCGCACCCGCTGGAACTCGGGGCGTCCGGCGGCGTTCTCGGCGATCCACTTGCGCGCGAACGTGCCATCGCGGATCTCGCCGAGGATGCGCTTCATCTCGGCGCGGGTCTCGGCGTTCACGACGCGCGGTCCGCTCTGGTAGTCGCCCCACTCCGCGGTGTCGCTGATCGAGTAGCGCATGTAGTTGAGCCCGCCGCGGTACATGAGGTCCACGATGAGCTTGAGCTCGTGCAGGCACTCGAAGTAGGCGACCTCGGGCTGGTAGCCGGCCTCCACGAGGGTGTCGAAGCCGGCCTTCGCGAGCGCGGAGACGCCGCCGCAGAGCACCGCCTGCTCTCCGAAGAGGTCCGTCTCCGTCTCCTCGGCGAAGGTCGTGGTGAGCACGCCCGCGCGCGCCGCGCCGATCCCGGCGGCGTACGACAGCGCGATCGCGTCGGCCTGCCCGCTCGCGTCCTGGTGGACGGCCAGCAGCGCCGGGACCCCGCCGCCCTCGACGAAGGTCTCGCGCACGCGGTGGCCGGGGCCCTTGGGCGCGACCATCGTCACGTCGACCTCCGCCGGAGGGGAGATGGTGCCGAAGCGGATGTTGAAGCCGTGCGCGAACATGAGCGTCTTGCCCTTGCCCAGGCTGCTGGCGAGGTGTTCGGAGTAGATCGCGGCCTGCGAGGTGTCGGGCGCGAGCAGCATCACCACGTCCGCCCACGCGCCGGCCTCGCGGACGCTCTCGACGCGGAGCCCTGCGGCCTCGGCCTTGGCGCGGCTCTTGCTGCCGGGCTGCAGGGCGATGCGCACGTCGACGCCGCTGTCTCTCAGGTTGAGGGCGTGAGCGTGGCCCTGCGAGCCGTAGCCCACGATGGCCACCTTGCGCTGGCGGATCAGCGAGAGGTCGGAGTCCTTGTCGTAGCGGATGGTCGGCATGTCGGTTCCTTCTGGGTTGGGAGAGTCGGTGGGGGCGAGCCGCTCAGGCGGCGACGATCGGCGCGCGGTGCTCGGCGCCGAGCGCCGGGGTGCTGCCGCGCTGCATGCTCACGGTGCCGGTGTGGACGAGCTCGAGGATCCCGAACGGCTGGAGCACGGCCACGAGGCCGTCGATCTTGTCCTGCGTGCCGGTGATCTCGAGGATGAGGGTGTCGGGGGCGACGTCGACGACGCGCGCACGGAACACCTCGGCGAGTTGGAGCACCTCGGCGCGCTGCTCGGGAGCGGCCCGGACCTTGAGCAGCGCGAGCACGCGGTCGACCGTCTGCGCGTCCGTCACGTCGGTGACCGCGATCACGTCGATCAGCTTGTAGAGGTTGGCCTCGATGCGGTGGGCGACGTGCTCGTCCGCCTCGATGACGACGGTGAGCCGCGACACGCCGGGCTCGTGGGTCGTCCCGACGTTGAGGGAGATGATGTTGTAATTGCGACGCCGGAACATGCTGGCGACGCGGTTGAGGACGCCCGGGCGGTCCTCGACGTGGGCGACGAACGTGCGGAGCTTCTTCATGGCAGGGCCTGGGGTCGAGCGGGGCTCAGTGGTCATCGCCCGTCTCGAAGATCGGGTTGTGGGACTCCCCGCGGGGGAGCGGGCGGCGGATCATCGCGTGCAGGTCGGCGCCGGCCGGGACCATGGGGTAGACGGCGTCCTCCTGCTCGACGCGGAACTCGACGATCGCGGTGTGGGGGCACGCGCGGGCCGCCGCGACCGCCTCCGCGATCCCGGCGCGCTCGGTGACGCGCAGGCCGAGCAGGCCGTGCGCCTCCGCGAGCTTCACGTAGTCCGGGCTCTTGATCGGCGTCGCGACGTAGCGCCCGCCGTAGAAGAACTCCTGCCACTGCCGCACCATGCCGAGATAGCCGTTGTTCACGATGGCGATGTTCAGCTTCACGCCCTCCTGGGCGCAGGTGGCGAGCTCGCAGGACGTCATCTGAAAGCCCCCGTCTCCGACGACGACCCAGACCTCCTCCTCGGGGCACGCGAGCTTCGCGCCGATGGCCGCCGGCAGCGCGAACCCCATCGTGCCGAGGCCGCCCGAGGTCACGAGCTTCCGCGGGTGTTCGTGCTTGTAGTACTGCGCCTCCCACATCTGGTGCTGCCCCACGTCGGTGACGACCAGCGCGTCGCCGCCCGTCAGTCGCCACAGGTCGTGCACGACGTGCGCGGCGTAGAGCTTGCCGAGGTCCGGCAGATCCTTGATGTCGCGGACGGCGCTCTCGCCCTTCAGCGCGTCGATGCGGGCCCGCCACTCGGCGCGCACGCCGCGCTCGAGTCGCGGGAGGAGGAGCGCGAGGATCTCGCGGAGGTCGCCGACCAGCGCGACGTCGGCGCGGACGTTCTTGTGGATCTCGGCCGGGTCCAGCTCGACGTGGATCTTGCGGGCGTTCGGCGCGTACGTCTTGAGGTTGCCGGTGACGCGGTCGTCGAACCGCATGCCCAGCGCGACGAGGAGGTCGGCCTCCTGGATGGCCTGGTTCACCCACGCCTCTCCGTGCATGCCCATCATCCCGAGCGCGTGCGGGCTCGACGCCGGGAAGCCGCCGAGCCCCAGCAGCGTGGACGCCACGGGGATGTCCGTGCGGGCGACCAGCTCGAGCAGCCCCGCGCTGGCGCCGCTGCGGACGACGCCGTGCCCCGCGAGGATGACGGGGCGGCGCGCCGCGGCGAGCAGCTCGGCGGCGCGATCGAGCTCGGCCGGCTGCGGAGAGTGCTCGGGTCGATAGCCGCGGCGCCGAGGCGCGGCGTCCCCCCACCTGACGGTCGCGGTCTGCTGCTGGGCGTCCTTGGTGATGTCCACCAGGACGGGCCCGGGGCGACCCGAGCGCGCGACCCAGAACGCCTCCCGGATCGTGGGCGCGATGTCCTCCGCGCGGGTCACCAGGTAGTTGTGCTTGGTGATCGGCAGGGTGATGCCGGTGATGTCGATCTCCTGGAACGCGTCGCTCCCGATCAGTCCGGCCGGGACCTGGCCCGTCACGCAGACGATCGGGATCGAATCCATCATCGCCGTGGCGATGCCAGTGACGAGGTTGGTCGCGCCGGGGCCCGAGGTCGCTACGGCCACGCCCACCTCGCCGCTCGCGCGGGCGTAGCCGTCCGCCATGTGGGCGGCGCCCTGCTCGTGGCGCACGAGCACGTGCCGCAGGCGCGGGTACTTGGGGAGGGCGTCGTAGGCCGGCATGATCGCGCCGCCCGGGTAGCCGAAGCACACGGACGTGCCCTCGCGCACGAGCGAGGCCCAGACGATCTCGGCGCCCGTGAGCGTCTCCGTCTCGGCGGACGCGGCGGGGGCGAGCTCGGGGGCGGTGGCGGGTGGCGGTGGCGGGGCGGAAGCGTGGGCGGCGATGGTCATGGTGGGCTCGAAATGACGAAGCCCCCGGACCCGGTGTCGGGCGCGGGGGCTGCGGCTCTGGAGGAGGCTCGCTAGGCACCCGCACCCGGGCTAAGGAGCCCGAGCGCGAGTCCAATGACGACGAGCACGATGCCTGCGGGCGGCAGGGGGCGGCTGGGCGCGAGGCTCGTCACGAAGGCGGACGCTAGCTCGATTGACGCGGCCCGTCAAGGCCGGGCGGCCGCTCGCGGCGGGCGCTTCAGCGGCAGGCCTGCTCTAGCTTGCTCACCATCGACCGCTCGGCGCGCAGGAGGCGATCCACCTCGGCCTTCGCCTCGGCCGCGCGAGGGTCGGTGGGTTTGGCGTCGGCGGGCTTGGCGTCGGCTGGCTTGGCGTCGGCGGACTTGGCGGCGGCTGGCCTGGCGTCAGTGGGCTTGGTGTCGACGGGGCTGCCGAGCGCCTGGCTCACCTGGGTCGCCGCCTTCGCGCAGCGCTCCGCGTGAGCCGCGTAGTCGTCTGCGGCGCGCCGGACGTTCGGCGCCGAGATCGGGTGGGCGCGCACCACGAGGGCCAGCTCGGCGTACGCCGCCGCCGCCGCCTCG
The DNA here is from genome assembly GCA_020846005.1 of Polyangiaceae bacterium. Lineage (GTDB taxonomy): Bacteria > Myxococcota_A > Polyangia > Polyangiales > Polyangiaceae > JADLEQ01. Next base: position 121,078 of record JADLEQ010000019.1, on the reverse strand, counting down.
TACGCCCGGGCGTCCCGGGCGCTGCGCCCGAATTCGGCCTCGATGGTGGCGAGCCGAGCGTTGACCGTGTCGGCGAGCGCGAGGCACTCCCGCGCCCGAGACAGTCGGCCGCACGCCGGTGTCGCCGGGAGGGCCGCGCACGCGAGGGCGACGACGAGCGGGCGGTGGGCGCGCATCGAGCCGTGCCATAGCAGAGACCGGCCGGATCGGTGCGCGCGGACCGCGAGGTGCCCCGGCGGCGGTGCGGGCAGCAGCGGTAGACTCGCCGCGGTCCCCGCGCGCCGCGGGGCCGTCGCGCCGGAGCCCCGCTTGTCCCCTCGCTCGAGTCGTCCGGAGCCGCGTCGTCGGATCGCGATCGTGGTCGCGGCGCTCGTGGCGCTCGGGTGCGAGCGCTCGCCGGGGGAGCCGCCCACGGACCCGCCCCGATCGGTGGAGGGCGGCGTCGCGGCGCGACCGGACGCCGCGCTGCCGGAGGCCGGCTCCGCCCAGGCGCTCGCCGAGATCCGCAGCGGGACGCTGCGCGTCGCGCCCGCGCGGACGCCGGCGCAGGTGCTGGCCCTCGGCCGCGGGCGGCTCGCGCGCGTCACCGCGACGGGGGTCGAGGTCCACGATCTCCGCGTCGACGCGGGCGCGTCGATGGAGGCGCCGCTCGCGGGCGCGAGGCGCGTCGTCGCGCTGCCCGACGGCGCGCTGCTCGCTCTCGGCCGCGACGCGTCGCTGTGGTTCGACGCGCGCGGCAAGGCGCCCGTGACCGTCGGTCGGGTCTCGCTCTTCCCCGAGGCGGTCGTCCACCCCGATCTCGCCGACGCGACGCGCGTCTGGGTCGCGCCCGGCTTCGGCACCGCGCTCTACGAGTATGCGCTCGACCCGCGTCGCGGGGCTCTCCACCTCGCCGGCGATCTCCCGCTCGAGCTCGCCGATCACGACGGACGGGTGCTCGGCGCGACCCGCGACGGCACGCTCCTCTATTCGACCGCCGAGGGGCTGTTCCGGCGCGGCGGGCGAGGGCGGCCCGCGCGCCTCGTCCTCGAGGGGCTCGAGCTCGGTGCGATCCTCAGGGTCTTGCCGACCACGCGGGTCGATCGCGCGGTGTTCGTGCACGCGGACGGCCGCGCGGTGCTGGCGCAGGTGGCGCCGTCGTTCCGGGCCCTTCGGACGGTCGCGCTCCCGGGCGACGTGCGGGACGTGGCGAGCGGCGGCGAGCGCCTCGCGGTGGTCCACGTCGAGCAGGGGAAGGGGCGCCCGCGCGTGTGGCACCTGGCCGTGATCCACCTCGACGGGCCGGGCCGCCTCGACGTAGCGCTCGGCGAGGACGGCCCCGATCTCGCGTCGGACGACTGGGAGGCGCGCGTCACCGCGGACCGGAACGTCGTGGTGTCAGCGGACGGTGCGCTCGTCGCGGTCGGCGGGCGCGGCGCGGTCCGCGTGTGGTCCACCGAGAGCGGCGCGCTGGTGGCGAGCCGCTGAGGCGGCGCGTCGCCGAGTCAGCGCGCCTTGCCGCGCGGCTTCGACGCGGCGGGCCGCGGCACCGGCCGCAGCGGCCGCTCGGGGCGGCCGACGGCGACCGTGCCCCACGTCCACCGGAGCAGCAGCTTGAACTGCCCCTGCTCGTCGCCGCCGACCACCCAGAGATCGATCGCGTCGGCGTCCGGGTGCACGGTGGCGAGCCACCCCCCGGTGCTCACCCAGCCGATGTAGCGCGGCGCGGGTCCGCGTCCGCGCCCGAGCAGCATCACGCACTCTGCGTCGCGCGCGCGGGTGCAACCGGCGACGAGCGCGAGCGACTCGTTGGCGACGGGACGCCACGTCCAAGAGCGGTCGATCTCGATCTCACCCGCGAGGGCCAACGGGGGCGTGGCGGCGCGCGCGGCCGTGACGAGCCTCGCCGCCAGCTCGGCGTCCGGCGACGGGTCGAGCTCGAGCCGCCGGCCGCGCTCGAGGCGGAGCGTGACCTCGGCGGGGTTCGCCGCGCCTGCGCAGCACCGGAAGCCCACGTCCGGGCTCGCCGCGTCGGGGCTGCGCGGGGCCGCGTTCGCGCAGCGCCCGACCACCTCGCTCGGGGTCCCGTTGCCGCCGCGCACCGCGACCCAGCGCTCCGTCGTGCCCCGCCCCCACGGGCTCGCCGTCCACTCCCACGCGCCGCCGTGCAGATCACGCACCCCGAAGTCGCTCTTGCAGCCGGCCCGCAGGCCCGCAGGTCTCGGCGCCGCGGCCGCGCCCGTCCCGCAGCGCTCCGCGCGGTGGAGATCCCCGTACTCGTAGGTGAGATCGTCGGGGCCCTTGCACGCACGCTCCCACTCGAGCTCGGTGCAGAGGCGCTTCCGCTGGGCCGCGCAGAGCTCACCCGCTCGCGCTTGACTCACGTTGGTGAGCGGGATCGCTCCCTCCTCGTTGGGGTACGCGAGCACGTCGATGTGGAAGCCCTGCAAGATGATCTGTTCGCCGGGCGGCTCCTCGTGCGGCTTGCGTGGCAGCTCGTCCGGCGGCGTCCCCGCGACGAACGCGCCGCCCGGGATCCACACCATCCCGGGCAGCCGGGGAGGGGGTGGCTCCGGCGGGCCGAGCGTCCTCTGGGCGCTGCTCGCAGCCGGCGGCGGGTCCTCGCGAGCCGGCTCGCGGCCACACGCCGCCGCGGCCGCGATCGCGACGGCCGTTGCGGCGCAGCGCCCGCCCCTCGCGGTCACGCCTCCGCGCGTTCGTCGCGCTCGCGCAGCCCGAGCTCCTTCATCTTGAGCTGGAGCCCCTTACGCGAGATCTTGAGCAGGCGCGCTGCGTGCGTCACGTTGCCGCGCGTCTGGTCGAGCGCGCGCACGATGAGTTCGCGCTCGAGGCGCGACATCGCGGCCTTGACCTGCTCCTTCAGGCCGTCCGCGGGCCCAGCGCCGGTCGCGACGCTCGCGGGCGCGGGAGTCCGAACTGGCGTGTCGGGTGCGCCGCGGACCTCGGGGTCGAGGTGCTCGCAGCCGATCGTCGGGCCGTCCGCGAACAGCACCGCGCGCTCGATGACGTTCTCCAGCTCACGGATGTTCCCCGGCCAGGAGTACCGGCCGAGCAGCGCCAGCGCCGCCGGGTCGACCGCGCCGACCTGCTTGCCGAGCCGGGCGTCGAACTTCTCGATGAAGTGATCCACGAGCAGTGGGACGTCCTCGGCGCGCTCCCGCAGCGCGGGGAGGCGGATCGGCACGACGTTGAGCCGGTAGTAGAGGTCCTCGCGGAACGCCCCGGCGGCGATCTCCTTCTTGAGGTCGCTGTTCGTCGCCGCGACGAGGCGCACGTCCACGCGGATCGTCCTGATCCCGCCCACGCGCTCGAACTCGCTCTCTTGGAGCGCGCGGAGGAGCTTCACCTGCATCTCCACCGGGATGGTGCCGATCTCGTCGAGGAACAGCGTGCCGCCGCTCGCGAGCTCGAACCGGCCCGGCTTGGAGCCGACGGCGCCCGTGAAGGCGCCCCGCTCGTACCCGAACAGCTCGCTCTCCATCAGATCGCGCGGGATGGCGGCGCAGTTCACCTTGATGAACGGCCGATCGCGGCGTGACGAATTCTCGTGCAGCGCGCGCGCGACGAGCTCCTTGCCGGTGCCGCTCTCGCCAGTGATGAGCACCGTCGTCGGCGAGTCCGCGACCCGCTCGAGGACCGCGTACACCCCGAGGATGCCCTCGCTGTGCCCGATGATGCCGTAGCGCGCGCCCTCGCGCGCCGCCCGGGAGTCGATGACGGGCCGCGTCGCCTCGGCCTCCGCGAGGTCCCGGGTGCGCAGCGCCTTGCGGACGACGGTGCGCACTTCGTCCTGGTCGAACGGCTTCGTGATGTAGTCGAAGGCGCCGGTCTTCAGCGCCTCGACCGCGTTGTCCACCGTTCCATGGGCGGTGATGAGGACGACGGGCAGCTCCTCGTCCAGCGCTCGCGCCCGGCGCAGCAGCTCCATGCCGTCGAGCTTCGGCATGCGCAAGTCGCTCAGCACGAGATCGATGTGATGCTCCGCGAGGACCGCGAGCGCCTGCTCGCCGTCCTCCGCCGTCACCACCTCGTGACCGTCCCGGGTCAGGAGCGCGCCGAGCACCCGCCGGAGGTTCGGCTCGTCGTCGACGACCAGGATTTGCTTCGGCTCACTCAGCATCTTCCCCTCCGCCCCGCGAAGGTCACTGGCAGCGAGGACCCGCCGCACCGCCCGTGAGGAGGCTCGTGCAGTAGAAGACGGCGGTCTTCTTCCCGCCCGGGGCCCCGGCGATCAGCACGTCCCGCTCGCCGATGCGCGCCATCGCGACGGCCTGTCCGAGCTGATCGCCCTCCTCGCCCGAAGACAGGAACTTGACGTCCGTCCGCCGCTCTGGGTTCGGCCCCTCGGCGTCGAACACGATGACGCCACCGGCCTCGCGCTCGCCGCGGAGCGAGAAGCCGGGGCCGCCCACGGCGACCTCGCCGTCGCCGTCGCCGTCCACGTCGCCCACCGCGAGCGCCGCGCCGAAGCGTGACCGCCCGCAGCTCTCGAGCCCGTGCTCGCTCGCGCAGGTGAAGGAAGCGACGACGCCGCCCGCCGGGAGCCCGCCGAACGAGCACTCGCTCGACGCCGACGCCGGGAGCTGCGCGAGGGCCGTGCCCGCCAGGACCATCACCTGCCGCTCGTCCGAGATGACCAGGTCGTCGTTGGCCGAGCTCACGACCGGGCCGGCCGCGAGCGCGCGGCCGAACCCCGCGCTGAGCGCCAGGCAACCGAGCGGCTCGACCGTCGCGCCGTCGCTCGACCGGTACAGCCAGACGTGCCCCTCCGCGGGGGCCCCCACGGCGAAGATCCGGGCGCCGGGAACCCGCGCGATCGCGACGGTCGTGCCGTAGCTCTCGTCCGGGGTGGCCGAGGAGGGGACGAGTGAGATCGGGGAGTTGATCGTCCCGGGCCAGTAGAACCAGGAGCGCTGCAGCTCGTGCGAGCCCACGATCACCGCGGGCTCGCCGTCGCGGTCCGAAGCGAGCGTGACCACCGCGCGGGCGAAGCCCTGCACGGCCTGATCGATGAGCGCGTTGGCCGGCTCCGGCGCCGCTTGCGCGTACTCGGTGTCGTCGTCGCAGCGGAACAGGACGCCGCGCTGGTTCAGGTTCGTCTCGCCCAGCCCGAGCGCGAAACACAGCGTGCCGGCGCCCGGTACACCCCCAGGGTAGGTGGCGACGGGGAGGCCCGCGGTGCGATCTCCAAGGAAACACAGGGCGTCTCCGGTGCGGCAGGCTCCGAGATCGATCGAGTCGAGCGTCGGGTTCTGCCCGTCGCCGAGCTCGAACGTCGCCGCCGCCGAGATCCCCGAGGCGCCGCCGACGAGGACCTGGCTGCGGCCGGTGATCGCCGCCGTGGCGAGGCTCACGCCGAAGCCGCTCGTCTCCTCGGGGCGCTTGAGCTGGACGACCGGAGCGTCCTCGGAGACCTCATCGAAACGTGTCCACGAGCAGCCGCACGCGGCGAGCGCGAGCAACGAGCACGACATCCAACGGCGGGGCATCAGAACGTACCTCCCACTCCGACCAGGCCGCCGCTGACGATCGGCGTCACCCCGGACGGCTCCCTGGGCCGTGTCGCCCGCCCGAGGCCGCGCGCGCCCACGGCGCGAGGCGGGGCCTGTCGGGCGGCCGGGCGCTTCTTGCGCGGGTCGTCGAACTCCCGCTTCTTTCCCTGTGTGATCGTCGACTCGGGCAGCGGATCCTTCAGGAAGCTGTAGACGGAGAGCAGCCCGAGCACCCCGCCCACGGCGAAGCCGGCGTCGGCGCCGATCGCGTAGAGCTTGCCGCGGGTGATGCGCTCGTCGTCTTCGTCCAACACGCCGAGATCGCGATCGCGCTCGAGGTTCGTGTGCAGCCGGTTCGACTCGATGCCGAAGTAGGTCGCGGCGCCGATGACGACGCCGCCGATGATCGCCTGCGTCCACGCGGCCCCGCGCGGGTACTTGGGGATGAGCTTCGCGCGGATGGGGAGGACCATGCCGTCCGGCACGAACACCTCGCCCTCGTAGGTCTTGCGGCCGTCTCCCGTGATCGTGAGCTTGTGGCGCCCGGCCTTGGCTCGCACCATGAGCGGTTCGGTCCCGCTCTTCCAGAAACCCACCGGCTGCTCGTCCAGCCGCACTCGGACCTCCGCCGCGTTCGCGTCGACGCGGAGGAAGCCGTAGCTCACCCGCCGGAGGGTCACCGTGACCTCGGCCTGCTGGCCATTCTTCAGGTCGACCGTCGACTCGAACGGCTCGAAGCCCGGCGCTTCCACCCGCAGCGGGTGGCGCCCCGCGCGCACGAGCTGGCCATAGGGCGTGAGCCCCCACTCCTTCTTCTGGAGCTTGGCTTGTTCGTCGAGGAAGACGTACGCGCCCCGGACGTTCGCCGTCACCCGGAGGAAGGCCATGAACGCGCCTTGGGACAGGTTCGCCTTGAAGTGGTGGACATGGCCCGGCGAGACGTCGATGTCCGTCTCGCTCACGTTGAAGTCGCGGAAGCGCTCGACGACGACGTGGTACTTGCCCACCGCGAGCGACAGGCTGACGGGAGCGCGGTGCTGCCCGACCTCCTTCCAGCCCGGGTTCGCTCCTCCCACGGTGAACGGCGCCGCGCCCGTCTGGACGCGCTGGTACAGGCGGAGCGGCGCGCCCTCCGGGTCCGTCTCGATGACGACGAGCGATTTCATCGCGCCCTCGTCGTCCTCCGGCGTCGCCGGGGGCGGCGGCGGCGGCCCGGCCTCGGGGGTGCCCGCGTCGGTGGCCGTCCCGGCGTCGCCGGCCGGCGTTCCTCCGTCCGGGGGCGGCGGCGGCGCGGTGGCCGCCTTGCGCGCCTCCAAGGCGGCGATGCGCGCGCGGACCTTGTCGGCGTCCGGCGCCGACGGGTCGACCCGCAGGTATTCGCGGAACGCCGTGAGCGCCTTGTCGACCTCGTCCAGCTTCTGGTAGCAGACGCCCGCGTTGAAGAGGAACGCGGAGTAGGGGTGCTCCTTGTAGCCCTCCTCGAACTCCCGGGCGGCGGCGGCGTAGCTCTTGGCGAGATAGAGCGACTGGCCCTTCTCCATTCGGAGGCGGATCTTCTCCAGGCGCTCCGAGGTGGCGTCGCGGCCCTGCGCCGAGCCGGGCGCCGGGGTCGCCAGCGCGACGAGGACCAGGGCCACGAGTGCGAGAGCTCGGGCGACGCCCGACCAACCAATGCGGGTCACGGGCCGAAGCCTCCCCGAAAGCGACGGCGGGCACAAGAGGGCCAGCGCGGCCGGGTCCGCGGGCCGATCGCCCGGCGGGGGGGCGCTGCCGGGCCCATGCGCTCCCACCACCGCGGACGGGCTGGCTCGCTTCCGGCGAAGCGGTTCCTCACCGCGGACGGGCTGTGCTATCGATCGCGGCTGCGTGGCCATGAACTCCCGCTTCCGATCCGCGATCCTGGGCCTGGCGCTGGCGTCGGTGCCGCTCGCAGTCGGCGCGGCCGACGGCGACCCCAAGCCGTACCCCGAGTGCAAGACGGAGCCGAGCGAGGGTGACGTTGCGGCGGCGAAGGGTGCGTTCCAAGCGGGCCAGGCGTCGTTCAACGAGGGCGACTACTCGCGCGCGATCACCTACTGGGAGGACGCCTATCGGCGCGACTGCACCGCGCACGCCCTGCTGAAGAACCTCGCGCGCGCCTACGAGCTGGCGGGCAAGCGGCGCCACGCGGTCCTCGCGCTGGAGACGTTCAACGCGCGCAACCCGAGCCACCCGGAGCGCGACCAGATCCAGCGACGCATCGAGCTCCTGAACGAGCAGATCGCCAAGGAGCAGTCCTCCCCTGCAGGTACGGGGCCCGCCGCCACCGCCGCGCCACCGCCCACGGCGCCGACCGGCACGGCGTCAGCGCCGGAGGAGCCCGAACCGAGCCCTGGCGGCGGCGGGCGATCCGCGCTGCCGCTCTACGTCGGGATCGGCGGCGGCGTGCTCGCGGTCGTGGGCATGGTCCTCTACTTTCCTGCCGCCGCCGACGTGAAGGACTACGAGGCTCAGTGCCCGAACCGCACCTGCCCGGACGACTCGATCAAGGCCAAGGCGAACGACGCTCGCTCGAGCCAGACGCTCGGAGGGATCCTGACGGTAGGGGGGCTCGCTGTCGCGGCGGGCGGCTTCGCCTGGTACTTCCTCCAGCCCACGCCCGCGGCCGCGGGCTCCACGCCCCGGCGCCAGGCGACCCGGGTCGTCCCCGTGGTGGATCGCGGCTTCGTCGGCGTCGGCGTCGGCGGCGCGTTCTGAGCCCGGCTCCCCCGCCCCGCCAGGCGGCGCTCCAGGAGCGGGTCGTGCGCTGACGTCACCGTGCGGCCGCTGACGCGCTCGCCGCGACCGGCGGTCGTTCGGGATCGGGCTCCAGCGGCGGCGGCGTCTCGCTGTTGGAGCCGCCGCAGCCGGAGAGGCTGCCGAGCGCCAGGGTGAGCCCGGCCGCGAGCGCCGTCGCGAGCGCCGTCGCCGGCATCATCGCGTTGAGGAGCGTGGAGGCACGCATGGCGCCGGGGTACCACGGCGTCGTAGCCTCTCCAACCTCTCGCGTCGGTGCGCTAGGCTGCGCGCGGTGATTGGACGACTGACGGGAACGATCGTCGCCGAGGAGCCCGAGGGGCTCGTCGTGCTCGACGTGGGGGGCGTCGGCTACGAGGTGCTGACGCCGATCGGCGCCGTGGGTCGCGCGAGGCGCTCGGCCGACCCGGCGTCCCCGGTAATGCTGGCGGTCCACACGCACGTCCGGGAGGACGCGCTGGTGCTCTACGGCTTCGCCGACGAGGTCGAGCGGCGCGTGTTCCGGCTCCTGCTCGGCGTTCCCGGCGTGGGCCCGAAGACGGCGCTCGGCCTGCTGAGCGCGCTGCCCCCCGCCGACCTGGCGGAGGCGGTCGCGGCCTCCGATCTCTCACGCCTCGCTCGGGTCCCGGGGATCGGAAAGAAGACCGCGGAGCGGCTCACGCTCGAGCTGAAGGAGAAGCTCCCTCAGGTCGGCGCGCGCGCGGCGGGCAGCCGCGGCGCGCCCTCGGCGACCGGGGGCAACCGCCCGCGCCTGCTCGCCGCGCTCACCCACATGGGCTACCGGCCCCAGGAGGCAGAGCGCGCGATCCGCGACCTCGGGCCGATCGCGGACGACGCCCCGCTGGACGCGGCGCTCCGGCAAGCGCTCGCGCGGCTGACCCCGTGACCCGCGCCCGGCGGGCGCCCGGCCCCCCTGTCGCGGCGCGCAACCGAGCCCGGCGCCGCCTGAGCCAGCCCGGCGCCCGCGGCGCTTGACCCTGGCGTGAGTCCATGGATAATCGCGGGCTTGCGCGCCACGAACGGCGCAGGACTCCCCAGGGCGACCGTCAGGACGCGGAGGCGGCAGCGTGATCACGTGCACGAAGTGCAACAAGGATAACCAGGACCACTACAAGTTCTGCCTCGGCTGCGGCGCAGAGCTCCCTCGCTCCGCCGCGCCGAAGCCGTTCACGCCCGGGACTCCGCCGCACGGCGTGCCGGCCGCGGTCGCACCGGCGGCGGCTGCTGCGGTGGCGCCTCGGCCCGCCGCGGCGCCGGTCGCTGCGGCGCCCGCCGCCGCGGCGCCGGTCGCCGCGGTGCCGCGCCCCGCTCCTTCCCCCGCGGCGCCTGCTGCGGCGCCCGCGTCCGCGGCGCCACCGTCGGCTGCGGCCGTCAGCTGCCCGCAGTGCGGGCACGTCAACCCGACGGGCAACCGGTTCTGCGCTTCCTGTGGCTACAACCTGTCGGCGCTCGCCAGCATGCCGTCGCCCGCGCCGGCTGCCGCGCCCGCCGCCGCCGCCGGGCTGGGAGTGCAGCTCACCGCGCTCCGCGCGGACGGCAGCGAGGCCGGGTACTTCCAGCTCGGAGACGCGCCCGCGGTGACGGTCGGCCGCGACACAGGCTCGATCTTCGCGGGTGACAGCTACCTCTCGCCGCGGCACGCGACGTTCACGCGACGCGGCGACCAGGTGGTCGTCCGCGACGAAGGTTCGCTGAACGGCATCTACGTCAAGCTGAAGCCGCACGCCCCGTGGCGCCTCGACTACGACGGCGTGTTCCGCATCGGTCAGGAGATCATCCGCTTCGAGCCGCTCCAGCGCCAGCCGGCCTCGGCCGATGGCGTGGAGCGCTTCGGTTCGCCGTCGAAGGGCTACATCGGTCGCCTCGCGCTCGTCATCGGGCGCGACACCACCGGCAACGCCTTCCCGATCCCCGAGCGGGGCGTGCACTGCGGCCGCGAGCGCGGCGACATCCTCTTCTCCGAGGACGGCTACGTCTCGGGTCTGCACTGCCAGGTGGCGCGCGCGGCCGACGGCCACGTCTACCTCACGGACGTGGGCAGCTCGAACGGCACCTTCGCGCGCCTCGGGCGCGAGCACGCGCTGGCGCCGGGGGACATCCTGCTCATGGGGCAGCAGCTCTTCCGCGTGGACTTCTGACGCTTGGCCGAGGTCCCGACCCTGCGGGTCGTCGCGGCGGTGATCGAGCGCGACGGGCGGTACCTCATCACGCAGCGCCGGCCGACGGCAGTGCTCCCGCTCCTGTGGGAGTTTCCGGGCGGCAAGGTCGAGCCGGGGGAGACGGACGCCGAGGCGCTGAAGCGGGAGGTCCGCCACCGCCTCGGGCTGGGCGTCACGCCGCTCGCGCCCATCAGCTCCGTCACCCACCCGTACGAGCGCTACACCGTCGAGCTCCACCTCTACGAGTGCCGGCTCGACGAGGGCGAGCCGATGGAGCGTAACGTGAACGCGTTCAAGTGGGTCACGAGCGCCGAGTTCGAGCAGCACCCGTTCACTCCGGCGGACGAGCTCTCGATGAGCCGCCTCCTCGGCCTCGGCTGAGCGAAACCGCGGGTGGCCCGCGGCCGAGTCGAGGGCCGTGCCCTGGCGCTCGTGCACCTCCGCGTGGTGGCTGGACTGGCTGGCGCCGCTCGACTGCGTGGCGTGCGGCGCCGATGTCCGGTCGGGCGCGGGCTGCGCCGCCCTGCTCTGCGCGGACTGCCAGGCGCTCGGCGCCGCGCGCGCGCTCCCGTCGGTCGGCGACGCCGCCGGCGTCCCGGTCGTCGCTCGGGCGCCCTACGCCCCGCCCTGGTCGCTGGCCGTGCAGCGCCTGAAGTACGGCGGGCGCCCCGACCTGGGCGCGCGGATCGGCGCCGGCCTGGCGCCGCTGCTGGCCGAGCTGGGGGGAGCCCCCGGGCTCGTGCCGGTGCCGATGCCGCCCGGTCGTCGGGTCGCCCGGGGCTACAACCAGGCAGCGCTCCTCGCGAGGGGGCTCGCACGAGCCGCCGGCGTCGTGCTCCTCCCGCCGGCCCTGCGCCGGGTGGACCCGACCGGGACCCAGGTCGGTCGCGGCCGATCGGAGCGGCTCGCCGCCGCCGCGGGCGCCTTCGTCGCTGTCCGGCCGGTCGCGGGGCGCGTCGTGCTCGTCGACGACGTGGTGACGACCGGGGCGACCGCGGCCGCGTGCGTCGGCGCCCTGCGCGGCGCCGGGGCCGACGTGGTGGGGGTGATCGCGGTCGCCCGCGCCGCATCCGAGCTCGATCGGGGAGGTGTCGACGAGAATTGGGGGACGTCCGGGCCGTCTGGCGCATAATCGCCGCGGAGCTCCGAAGTGAACGCAACCGAGTGGCATTGGGCGGACGCCGATGGCGTCGTCGCGATCGTGGACGCGGAGGAGCTCGGGTCGATGCTCTCGAGCGAGCAGCTCCCGGCGTACACGCTGGTGTGGCGTCCCGGGTGGGCGCGCTGGCTGCACGCGTCCCAGGCGGCGGAGCTCGCGGCCCGCATCCCGGCGGGGAAGACGGAGCCGGTCGTCGAGCCCGCGCTGGAGCCCGATCGGTCGGAGCCTCCCGCGCCTCCGGTCGATCGCTACGCGCCCTACAAGGCTCGCGAGGCCGCCACCGCGCTCGTCCGCCCGGGCGGCGCGCGCGCCTCGGCGCCGCCTCCACCGCCCCCGCCGCCCGGCGGGGGCGCGCCGCCCTCCGCCGCCTCTCGCTCGAGCGGAGCCGCCGCGCTCGTAGGGCGCGCCGCCGCCAGCGCGTCGGCTCCTCCACCCCCGCCCCCACCCCCGCCGACCCCGCCCCCCCCCCCCCCACCGCCCGAGCCGCACCGCGCTCCGATGCCCACGCTGGCCGAGCCGCAGGACACCGAGGGCAGCCACACGCTGCGACCTCCCGGAGCCGTCCCGCCGCCGCCTCGCGCGGTCCCGGCGGGCATCGGAGCCGCGCCGACGGTGGCGGCGGCGCTCGCCACGCCCCTGCCCGATCTCCGCATCACCGAGCGCTCCGCCACCCCGGAGCCCGCCGTCACGGGCGACGCGGAGTCCGAGCCCCCCACGGCGCCGACGCACGACCCGCCCGCGCCCGCGGCCGCCGCGGCCGCCCTGCTCGTGTCCTCCGCCAAGAAGCCGTCCGCCCCGCCGCCGCCGCCTCCGGTGATCCCCGCGGTCGCCCTCCCGCCTCCCGCGCCGCCACCCGCGCTGCGCGAGGCGCCGCTCCCTGCCGCCCCGCCTTCGGTGCCGCCCCCCGCGCCGCAGGCCGTCCAGCCCCCGCCCGCGCCGGCCGCGGGCCCGTCGGGCGCGGTCCTCTTGCTCGGCGCGGTCGTCGTGGCGCTGGGGATGATCGTCGCGGCGCTCGTCATCAGCCGCGGCGGCGCGCCGCAGACGCCCGTCGTCGCCCCGGTCGTGGCCCCCGCCGCGCCGACGACCGCCGCGCCCGCCGAGACGGCGGCGCGCGCGCCGGTGGAGGCGCCGAGCGCGCCGGCGTCGCCGGCGGCTTGTGCGCTGGCGCGGCAGAGCCGCCGCCTCGCGGCGGAGGTGGAGCCCGGCACGGTCCCGCAGCTCGGCGCCGGCCCGGCCGACGCGAACGTGCTGGTCGGGTGGCTCGAGCGAGGGCGGGCGCAGGGGCACGAGGTGTCCCCGGCGACGCTCGACCACGATCGCAGGTTCGACGAGCGGGCGCCGCGCGGAGCGCGCGCCGTCGTCCCCATGCCAGCGACGGGCTCCAGGTTCTACGTGGAGGCCCGGGGCGGCGCCCTCGGCGCACCGCGCACCGTCGCGGCCGCGCGGCGCTTCGCGATCGGCCTGCACGCAGGCGGCGTCGCCCGCAGCGTCGAGGACGGCGCGCCGGAGGTGCTGTGGGCCGACGTCGGGCGCGAGATCACGGAGCCGCGCGTCGCCACCACGGCGCGGGGACACGCCGTCGCCTTCCGCCGTGGCGGGATGGGCGGATCCATCGAGCTCGGCTGGCTGGAGCCGGATGGCACGAAGCGGTCGGCGCTCGCGCCGGTGCGGGACGCGGGCGCCCTGCTCGGTACGCCCGTCGTGGCCGCCAGCGAGACCGCCGCGCTCGTGGCCTTCGCTTCCCGGCCCGACAAGTCGTCGCGGTGGGGGATCCGGCTCGCGGTCGGCCCGGCCGGGGGCGCGCCCGGCTCGGCCGTGGCGTTCTCGCTCCCGTCGGGAGGGCCCGGTGGCGAGGCGCTCGCGCCCGCGCTCTCGCCGCTCCCGGGTGGTCGCTGGCTGCTCGCCTGGACGGAGGGCTCGACCGGCGGCTATCAAGTGCGAGCCCAGACGCTCGATGCCGGGCTGGGCGTGGTCGGTCCGCCGCTCACGCTCTCGCAGGACGGCGCGAACGCTGGGCAAGCCGTCGCCTGGACGCAAGGTGAGCACGTGGTCGTCGCCTATCTCGTGAAGTCGGGAAAGAAGCAGGAGCTGTGGGTCGCCTCGGTGAGGTGCGGGCGATGAGGCGCGCGTCCGCCCGGGCGCTCGCCCTCGTGTTCGTCGCCGCGATCGAGGTCGCGGGCGCGCCCGCGTGTCAGCCCCAGCGGCCTGCGGAGAGCGTCGTCGGCAAGGGGCAGCGCTACGTCGCAGGCGACGAGCAGTTCGACGCCTTCTTCGAGTCCTTGCACGAGGTCCAGGTCGATCTGGCGGCGGCTCCCGAGCAGGAGCAGACCGTTCGCGCATGGCTCGCGGAGGAGCTCGGCCTCGAGGACGACGAGGCGACCCCGTCGATGATTGGTCGCCGCCTCGCGAAGCGGATCGGCGCGCTGGAGAGCGCGGGCACGGGGCTCAAGCTCGGCTACGACGAGGACGACGAGGACGGCGACCTCACCGTCTCGCGGAGCGGCGCTGAGCCGGGCGGCGACGACGCCGAGTTCGTCGAGCGCCTCGGCAAGTCGGCCAAGAGCCTCGCGCGGCTCGTCGCTCGAATGGGCCAGCGCGCCAAGGAGATCGCCCAGCTCGACTCCCAGCTGGCCGGGCTCGATCGCGCGCTCGCCGAGCGCTTCAACGGCGTCCGGCGCGTCGAGGTCCGCCGCAACCTGGCGGATGCTCGGCAGCTGCTCCCGCTGATGGCGGAGCGCGCGGGCACGATCCGCAAGAGCGCGGCCGCGCTCCTCGCAGCGCTCGTCGAGGCGGCGCAGACGGAGGTGGCCGCGCCTGCAGCGGGCTCCCCGCCGCCGAAGAAGCCAGGCACCCCCGCGCCGCCGAAGCCGGCGGCTCCGGCGCCCGCGAATCCAGGTCCGGCGCCTGCGCCGCCGAAGCCTCCGCCGCCCCCGCCGCCGGGCGGCGGCGACTTCGAGCCCTGAGCGCCACGAGGCGCCGCGCTCAGCGGACGCCGCGCAGCGCCTCGAGGAACGGCCCGGCCTCCACGAAATCGGTGAAGCGCGCCTGCTCCTTGCCGGTGGAGTCGAGGAGCACCACCGTCGGGAGGCCGACGACACGGAGCTCTCGCATCGCCGCCGCGACCGCTGGCTCGTCCTCGTTCGTTGCGTCCACCTTCACGGCGACGAAGCGCCCCGCCTCGCGGCTGACCGCCGGATCGGCGAACGTCAGCTTGTCGAGCTCCTTGCACGCGGCGCACCACGACGCCGTGAAGTCGACCAGCAGCGGGCGGGTGGCGTCGACCGCCTGCGCCCGTGCCGCCGGGTAGGGGAGCGGGGCCCACTCGAGCGTCCGCTCCGGCGTGGTCGCCGCCGTGAGCGCCGCGAACGCGGCGACGCTTGCCAGCAGGATCCCGGCGCCCTTCGCGATCTTCACGCCCGACCCCGGCTCCTCGAACGAGCGGTGCACCGCGCCGAGCGCCAGGCCCAGCGCGGCGACCGCCGCGTACACGACGAGCGCCGTCGTCGAGCTCGGGACGAGCTTCGCCACCGCGGGGAACGCCGTGGCGGCGAAATAGAGCGCGGCTACGATGAGCACGAGGCCGAGCGCGCTCTTCACGTGCAGCATCCAGCGCCCGCCCTTCGGGAGCTGGAGGGCGAACGCACCCACGAGGAAGAACGGCACGCCGAGCCCGAGCGCGAACGTCGCCATCGCGCCGGCGCCCAGCACCGGATCTCGCGTCTGCGCGATGAACAGCAGGATGCCCGTCAGCACCGGCCCGCTGCAAGGCGCGGCGATCGGCCCGCACGCGAGCCCGAGCAGGAAGGCGCCGCGCGGCCCCGTGCCACCGAGCTGAGCCAGGCGGTTGGTGAGCCAGGAGCCGAGCGTGAGCTCGAACGCGCCGAGCATGCTGGCGGCCAGCGCGAGGAACAGCACGCTGATGCCGCCGATCACCCACGGGCTCGACAGCACGCTGCCGAACGGCGCGCCGCTCAGTCCCGCGACGACGCCGAGCGGCACGAACATCGCGACGATCCCGGCCACGAAAGCGCTGGAGAGGAGGAGACCGGCGAGGCGGCCTCCCGCCTGCCGCGCGCCGAACACACTGACCGTCACCGCGACCATCGGGTAGACGCAGGGCGTGAGGCTCACCGCCAGGCCACCGACGAAGGCCGCCAGCCCAGCCGCGACGGGGCCTTGCGCCAGGGCCGAGGAGAACGCGTCCGTCGGGGCGGCCGCAGCTGCGCCGGGGGTGAGCCCGGCGATCAGGGCGGCGGCCGCCGCGACGGCGGCGCGGGGGAGGGGAGGCGACGGCATGCGCCAATTACTGCCAGAAGCCGCGCCTGGTTCCACCCAGGATGCGACCGGGCCGGTCAGCGGAGGCTCGCGAGCAGCGCGCGGGCGCGCGCGATCTCGGCCTCGAGCCCCACCGCGAGCGCGACGCGCCCGCCGCTCGCGCGCCGGACGAAGCTCTTCAGGTGTCTCCGCGCGGCGACTGGGTCGCCGAGCAGGACGGCGAGCTCGCCGAGGACGAGCTGGCCGTAGCCGCGTCCACAGGGCGCGTCCTCGAGCTCCTCCCGCAGGCGGCCGAGATCGCCCGGATCGTCGCCGAGCGCCGCGCGGGCCAGCGCCACCTGCGCGGCGTAGAGCGGCCGATCGGCGGTCGCCCAGCGCCGGGCGCGCTCCAGCGCACCGAGCGCCTCGCGCGCCTCGCCCCCGAGGAGCTGCACGCTGCCGAGCGTCCACAGGTGGAACGCGCGGCGACCGGCCGGGCCGGTCCGCCCTGCCAGGCGCAGGTGCTCGATGGCGTCGGCTCGCCGACCGAGGCCGAGGCAGGCGCGCGCGGCGTCCTGGTGCGCCACGTCGGTGAGCACCTCGAGCGGCAGCATCTGCCGTGCCGTCTCGAGCGCCTCCTCGAACCGCCGCGCCTCCATGTGGGCCAGGTACACCTGCCGGAGCAGCAGCATGCGTGTGGACGGATCCGCGCCGGCCCGCGCGAGGCCCCGGCGGGCGAGCCGAGCCCGCTCCGGCGACGTCCGGGCGAGCGACGCCCTACGGAGCCAGAGCTCCGGAGTCGGGTCCGCGCTGGCCGCCCGCGATCGGGGCATGCGGAATCGTACCAGTCGGGCGCAGCCCGTCCAGAATCCGGCCGGCCGCCTGGGGTCGCCCAGGATGGCCTTGCCCCGGACCGGCCGCGCCACAATCCTTCGCCCGCCTTGCCCCCGACTCGCCCACCCCCGTGGCTTCGCCCCGTGCGCCCCCTGCTGCGGACCGCGCTGGTCGCCGCGCTCGCCGTGGGCTGCGGCAAGCCGGCGACGAAGGAGCAGTGCGAGGAGATCGCGGAGCGCATCGTGCGCCTCGAGCTCGCGAAGGAGTCCGGGGGACTGCCCGTCGACGAGCGGCGCGTCCTCGAGGAGCGGGCGAAGCACGCCGAGCGCGCCGAGCGCGACTGCGTCGGCAAGCGCGTGACGCCGGAGGCGATGCAGTGCGTGCGCGGCGCGAAGACTTCCGAGGAGATCGTCGAGCAGTGCTTCCGCTGACGGGGCCCAGGTGGCTCCGGATCGTGGGCACCCCTCGCGGGCGCCCGGGGGCCCGCGCCCGCTGGGATCAGCCCCTCGGCGCCATCGCGCGGAGGAAGCCCTCGATGATCTCCCACGGCATGCCGGTCGGCAGGTTCAGGATCGGGTGGTCGATCCCGAAGCTCCGGCGCCGCTGCAGCTCGGCCACGCAGTGCTCCGGGTCGCCCGAGATGGCGAGCGCCTCGAGCATTCGGTCGGAGACGGCGTCCGCCGCCTGCGATCGCGTCGACTTGTCCGCGTAGAGCTCCGCCACGCGCTTGCACTCGTCGGCGTAGCCGAAGCCGCTCAGGAGCTCGAAATAGTAGTCCCCCATGCCTCCTACGTAGAAGGCGATGATGTCCTTCGCCATCCGGTCGCCGCCCCCGCCGGCGATGGGCAGCGCCGTGGTGAAGGGGGCGACGACGACCTGCGACGGGTCACGCCCTGCCCGCGCCGCGCCGGCGGCGATCCAGGCCTTGCCATCCGGGATACGCTCGTACGGCCAGAAGGTGGGCAGCCACCCGTCCGCCAGCTCGCCGATCGACTCGACCGCCTTCTGCTTCAGGGACGCGACGTAGATCGGGATGTGCGGGCGGACCGGCGTCATCGCGAGCTGGAAGGGACGGTAGTCGGCGTTCTCCGCGCCCGCGTCGCTCAGCTTGCCGCCGGAGAGGAGCGTGCGCGCGACGCGGATCACGTCGCGCACCTGCGTCAGCGGGCGCTTGAACTCCCGGGCATGGAAGCCCTCGATCACGCGCTGGCCGCTCGTACCGATGCCGAGGATGAGCCGCCCCTCGCTGATCTCGTCCACGGTCGCCGCCGTCATCGTGATCAGGCCGGCGGAGCGGCTGAACACGTTGACGATGCCGGTGCCGAGTCGGATGCGCTTGGTCACGAGCGCGATCTCGGTGAGCAGGGTGAAGATCTCGTAGCCCCACGCCTCGGGGATGAAGAAGGAGTCGTACCCGAGTTCCTCGGCGAGCTGCGCGGCGCGCAGGTAGAGCTTTCGGTCGTAGTTCTTCCAGAAGGCGATGACGCCCGTGCTCGTCGACATGGGCGCGATGATGGACCGGAACCGCGCGCGGGTCACCCGCGGCCGGCGCGCGCCGGCTCGGGATTCTTGGCCGCGGACGCCGGGATCGCGTAGGCCCTGCGCGGAGCCATGAACATCAGGGCGCGCCGGGCCACGTTGGTGGTGATCGAGCTCGGAGGGAGCTGGCCGCGCTGGCTGCCTCCGGCGGACACGGGCGACGTCGCCGTCGTCGCGCAGCACTACGCGGGTGAGCCGGGCTCGCTCGTCACTCAGGTGGCGAGCCGGGTCACCCGGCTCGAGGGCGCCGGCTGGCAGCTCGGGACGATCGTGTTGATCTCCAACGGCGAGGTCGGGGCGCCCGCGGTCGCCGCCCGCGCCGTGCTGGCGCGCGGGCTCGTGGCGCACCTCGGCTCCCGTGGTGGCGGGAGGCTCGTCCTCGCCGCCGAGGGCGGTGGGCGCGGCGCTGGGTCCCTCGCGGCGCTGGCCGCTGCCCTCACGACGGACGCGCGGGCCGCGCGAGTCGAGCTCGGTCTCCGGCTCGGGAGCGAGCCGCCGCTGGTCGCCGCGCACGCCTGAGCGCGCCAAGCGGCGGCACCGGCGCTCAGGCGGGGAGCTTCTTCGCCAGGAACGAGCGGAGCTTGACCAGGTTCTTCTCGTCGCGCGCGAAGGTCGGCGCCTGGTAGGTGTCCGCCCACGACCGGACCTCGCTCACCAGCGCCGCGCGCACGCTCGTGTCCGTGACGATGTCGTCCACAGAGCGACCCCGGGCCGCGATGCTCTCCAGGCCCGCGACGTAGCGCTCGAGCCGCGCGTGGTCGTCCCCGAGCAGCTCCGCGACGAGCGCGGCCTCCTCGGCGAGCCGGACCACGGCCTGCGACGCCTCGACGCCTCCACACTCCTTCGCCGCGGCCGCCGCGACGCGCAGCACGAAGGCGTCGTCGACGAAGCCGAGATCCTCGATGCCATCGGGGATCAGATCCAGCGACTTGAACAGGTAGTTCAGCGCTGCGGCGAGCTTCCTCCGTGTCGGCTCGGGCAGCGTCTCCCACTCGAGGACGCTCGCGATCGCGCGGGCGTCGTCTGCGAGCGTACGGAGCCAGGCAGGGAAGGCATCGAGACAGCGAGATTCGAGGTCGGACATGGCGGCGGGACGCTACCACCCAGCCCCCGGGGTCGGAAGCGCCCGCGCGGCCCCTCGGGCGTCACCAACGGACGGTGACGGTGGGCGGCTGGATCTCTGCGGTCGCCTGCTCGAGGTCGACCAGCACGCGGACCTGGGCGCTGCCGTGCTTCTGTTCGACGACATCGACGCCCGGGGCCGTCGACAGATCGGCCCGCGGCACCACCTGCTCCGGCCGGAGCGCGCGAACGATCTCGGGCGGACCGATCACCGTCACGTCGACCGTCCGCGGGCTGCTCTTGCCGTTCGCGACGCCCACGACCTCGACCGGCCGCTGCTCGAACCGCACCTCGCTGACGCGGCGCGCCACCACCACCGTGACCGTCGCCGTGCCCGGACCGACCCAAGAGACGCGCCCCGGCGGCGGATCGATCGCGAGCAGGCGCTGGTGCGTCCCCTCCGTCAACCCCGACGCCTCGAACGCGGCGAGCCGCGCGTGCTGGATCACCTCGACGAGGCTCCGCGGGCCCGACGCCGTCACCACCTTCGGATCGACCTCGGGCTCCCCCTTGACGACGAAGCCCTCGGTGGGTCGACCGGTGACCGAGGCCTGCACGGGGACCTGGCGGGAGATCACGTCCTGCCACGCGAGGGAGATGCTCGGGGGATCGACGATGGTGACGCCGATCCCCGGTGGCAGCTGGAACATTTCGCCCGCGAACGTGATGGAGTCGGAGGTCGAATCTCGGAGGTCGATCTCGACCGGGGGGACGCCGGTCTGCATCAATGCGTCGATGGCACGCGCGCTCCCGCGGACGGTGACGTGGATGCTCGCCGGGATCGGCGTCATCAGCTCTCGGCGCGCGGGCTCCTCCGTGGGCAGCCGCAGCACGACGCCGACGGGGACGGTGCGCAGCTGGGGATCCTCCTGACCGTGGAGGTACGCGAACAGCCCGATCGCGAACGCGAACGCGAACGCCTTGAGCGCCACGTTCTCGAAGAACGCGCCGCGCAGCCACTCCCAGGCGGGGCTCACGGGCCGCCTCCGCGCGGGCTCGTCGGGGGTTCGTCGGCCGAGGCCGTCCCCGTGTCTTCATGCACGGAGTCGCGCCCGGATGCGACGTCCGCGCGCGCGCTCGCGCGCAGCGGCGCGGGCCTCGCCTCCGACTCCGCCGCCGGGCGCGCTCGGAGCGGCGGCGGCGGCTCGGAGTCGCCCGCGACGCGCGGCGGACGCTGCGTCGGCGGGGCCTCGTCCGGGATCATCGAGATGCGGAGCGGGGTGAGGTGGTTCGGCGCCTCCAGCACTGCGACCGAGACGGGCTCTGGAGCGCTCTCCCGCGGCGCGGCGGTGCGCTTCGACTCGGCCTTCGTCCGCACCTTCGGGGCGAACACCGCGTCGAGCATCGTCCGCAGCTTGGGCCCGTCGAGGTTCGACGCGATGTTGCCGTGGAAGCAGAACGAGATCGTCCCCCGCTCCTCGCTCACCACGATCACGACGGCGTCCGTCTCCTCCGTGATGCCGAGGGCCGCGCGGTGTCGCGACCCGAAGCTCTGGTCCACGACCCGAACGTCCGGCATCGGGAAGAAGACACCCGCCTTCGCGATCCGGAAGTTTCGGATGACGACGGCGCCGTCGTGCAGCGGGTTCTCTTCGACCGGCTGGAACAGCGTGACGAGCAGCTCGCGCGAGACGGCCGCGTCGAGCGTGGTCCCCTTGTTGACGCCGACGAACTCGTCGAGGTTCGCCTCCTGCTCGAAGGCGATGATCGCGCCCGTGCGGTGTCGCGCCAGCTCGGTGGCGGCCTCGACCACCTCGTCGATGACGGCCGTCTCCTGGGCGCGCGACCACCGGCCGAACCACGCGCCGCTGCCGACACGCATCAGGCCGCGCCGGATGTCGTTCTGGAAGACGACCACGATGATCAGCAAAATGCTCGAGATCAACGTGCTGAGGAGGCTCAGCACCGTCACCAGGTGGAACAGCTTGGCGGTCAGGTACACGAGGAAGACGAGGCCCAGCCCCACGCCGACCTGCATCGCGCGGGTGCCCCGCAACACGAGCAGCGCCCGATAGACGACGTAATAGACGATCGTCACGTCGAGCGCGTCGCGCCCGAGCTGGACGAGGCTGCGGTTCGAGAAGTACGTGACGACGCTCTCAAGCACTTGGCCCGCCGTTCTCGGCTCGCGCCGGCCGCGCCGCCCACGCGAGCCGCAGCGCCTGCCGCACCGGTTGCACGTCGTGGACACGCACCACGGACGCCCCGCCCGCGACCGCGAGCACGCACGCGGCGATCGTCCCCCCCAGCCGCTCGGCGGGGGCCGCCGGATCGACCGCGTCGATGAACGACTTGCGGCTCGGGCCGATCGCGAGGCGGGCGCCCGCGCGCGCGAGCTCCGCCGAACGCGCGACGAGCTGGAGCGAGTGGCGTGCGGACTTGTGGAAGCCGAGCCCCGGGTCCAGCCACACGTGGGCCGGCGGCATCCCCGCCTCGACGGCTCGAGCTCGGGCCGCTCTCCACTCGGAGAGCACCTCTCCGACCACGTCCGTGTAGGCCTCCTCCGGCACCGCAGAGAAGCCGCGCATGGCCTCCATGGTCCCCCGCGAATGCATGAGCAACAGCACGGCGCCCGCGCGCGCGGCCACGCGCGCGAGCTCCACGTCCGCCAGGCAGGAGACGTCGTTCACGATGCGCGCTCCGGCGCCGAGCGCGCGCGCGGCGACCTCGGGGCTCGTCGTGTCGATGGAGACGAGCGCGCCTCGGGCGACCGCGTGCCGGAGCGCCGTCTCCACGCGCTCCCACTGCGCCGCGGGCGGGACGGGCGGCGCGCCCGGGCGGGTCGACTCCCCGCCGAGATCTACGATGTCGGCTCCCTCGGCGAGCACCTCGTCCACGCGGCGCCGCGCGGCGTCCGGCGTGGCCCACCTCCCGCCGTCGAAGAAGGAGTCAGGGGTGACGTTGACCACCGCCATCACCGCGGCGCCCTGGCGAGCGGCTGCCGTCTCGAGCTGGTGGAAGTGCCCCAAGGTCAGCCTCGCGACCAACTCTAGCAAGACCTGGGCCCACGCTCAACCTAGCGACATCCGGTCACTATTCGTCGGGCACCGGGCGCGAGGCGGGCGCCCGGGCGGTGCGCCGGAGTCGCGGGGTCGTTGCCCGACCCGCGCTCCGTCGGCTACGGTTGCGGCCGGTCGCCGCCCCGCGCCGACCGGCGTTCCCATGCTGCGCACGCGCGTGAAGGCCGGCCTTGCGTTCGGGCTCGTGATGGCCGCGGCGTTCGCGGCGCTGCTGACGTTCGTGCAGCTCGCCGATCGCCTCGTCCCGGCCTGGGCGCCCGTGGTGGGGCGGCCGGCGGTGGTCACGCTCCGCTCGCCGTACGGCCCGCTCCTCGGTCGCGACCCGACGACGGGGCTCCCTCGGCTCCGCTACGAGAGCCGGCGCGCGCTCGTGCCGCGGGGGGCGGTGGTCCTCCCCGGCGACCCGGTTCACCAGGTCGCGCTCGCCCACACGCTCGCGGCGCCCCTCGGCGCCGGGCGGATCGCCGGCGCGTTCGCCATCCATTTCGCGCTGGCGTTCGGCCTGCTGAGCTATCTGCGGAGGTTCGGTCAGAACCGGCTCCGACTCGTGCGCACGCAGGCCGGTCTGCTCGTCGCGATGGCGCTCCTCGCCATCGCCGCGAAGCTCATCCTGCTGTGGACCGCGTTGCCCGAGTACTGGATCCCGATCTCGGCGGTCCCCCTCTGGATCGCTACGAGCTTCGACCGTCGCACCGGGTTCCTGGTGACGGTGGTGCTCGCGCTCGTCGTCGCGTCTCTGCTGTCCTTCGACGTGGTGCTGTTCAGCGTGATGCTCGTGCGCGGTACGAGCGCCACGCTGTTCTACCTGGACCGCAAGCATCGCCTGCAGATGGTGATCGCGGGGGCGCTCGCGGGCGCGAGCGCAGGTGCGCTGTTGGTCGCGATCCTCGCCGGGTTCGAGGGTCGCTTCGACGTCTGGGCGGACCTCCAGGCCGGACTCGGGAGCTCGCTCCTCGCGTGCGTCGGCGGCGGGGTGACCGGCGGGGTCGCCTCGGCGCTCCTGCGATCCCCGGCGGAGCGCCTGCTCGGGCAGGTGCCGCGCGAGCGGCTGCTCGACCTCACCGATCTCGAGCAGCCGCTCCTCCAGCGGCTCTCGCGCGACGCGCCGGGGAGCTGGGAGCACTCTCGCGCCATGGCGAACCTGGCCGAGGCGGCGGCAGCCGCGATCGGGGCCGACGCGCTGCTCACCCGCGTGGGCGCCTACTACCACGACATGGGGAAGGCCATTCAGCCGAAGTACTTCGTCGAGAACCTCGGCCCGGACGAGCCCTCGCCGCACGAAGGGCTGGATCCCGACGTGAGCGCCGACGCCATCATGGCGCACGTCGTCGTCGGCACGCGGACGCTGCGGGAAGCCGGAGTCCCCGAGTCGGTCACGGAGTTCGCGTATACGCACCACGGGACCCAGCTCGTCGAGTACTTCTGGAACAAGTGCCAGCAGACCGGCAACCCGAAGAACCTCAAGGAGGTGAGCTTTCGGTACCCCGGGATGAAACCTCAGACGAAAGAGACGGCCATCCTGATGCTCGTCGACTCGATCGAGGCTGCCTCGAGGACGGTGGACCCCCCGGGCCGCGCCGCGTTCGAGAACATGGTCCAGCGCGTGATCTTCACCAAGCTGTTGTCCGGGCAGCTCGACGAGTCGGGGCTCGACATGCAGGATCTCCGCGTGATCGCCGCCCGCATGACGGACACGCTCGTGAACATGAACCACCACCGGATCAAGTATCCGTGGCAGGTCGAGCGCGCGCAGCAGTTCGGGGTGCCGACGCGCGCGGTGCGCGACTCGTCGCCGCAGGTCGACGTCCGCCCGTCGACGGAGGGCTCCGTGGTCATGGCGCTGCGGGCGGTGGGGGACGGCGAGCGCGACGAGCGCCCCCGACGCCTCCCCGCGGCGGGGCCGGAGCGGACGTCGTGACCGCGCCGGGCTTCGTGCACGGGCTCTTCTTCGGAGAGGTGGCCGACGATCTCGTGGCCTCGTACCCCGGCCTCGCTGGAACAGAGCGCGAGCGAGTGCTCGGCCTCCTGGGAGCAGTGCGCGAGCTCGCGGCGCGCGTCATCGACTCCGAGCGCATCGACTCCGAGCGCGAGATCGACGAGCCGGTGTTCGAGGCCCTGCGCGGTGCGGGGCTCTTCGGTCTCGGGATCCCGGCCGAGGCCGGGGGCGGCGGGCTCTCGATGTTCGCCCAGGCGAGGGTGCTCCAGGAGGTCGCGGCGCACGACGCGTCGGTTGCGGTCATGCTCGCCGCGCACGTCGCCACCGGGGCGCGCACGATCGTCGTGGCCGGGACCCCGGAGCAGAAGGCCCGCCTCCTCCCGCCGCTCGCCCGCGGCGAGGTGCTCGCCGCGTTCGCCCTCACGGAGCGCGAGAGCGGGAGCGACCCGGAGACCCTACGCACGGTGGCGGAGCCGCATCCCGATGGCGGCTACGTGCTGCGCGGCTCGAAGCCGTGGGTCACGAACGGCGACCGCGCGGGGCTGGTGGCCGTGGTCGCCCGGACGAACCCGCTCGAGGCCGGGCTCCGCGCGCGCCTCGGCGTGTTCATCGTCGAGCGCGGCGAGGGCGTCCGGAGCGGTGGGCGCCGCGACACCTCCGGCGTGCGCGGCGCCCACGTCTGCACCCTCGAGCTGGACGGCGTTCGCGTGCCGGCGGGAGCGCTCATCGGCGCCGTCGGCGACGGCATCGGCGTCGCGCGCGAGGTGCTCCGCGACGCGCGCATCCTCCTGGCGGCGGCCGGGGTCGGGCAGTGCCGAGCGACGGTGAACCTCCTCGTGCAGCGCCTGGTGGACCGGCGGAGCGTCGGTCGCTCGATCGGCGAGTACTCGATCTTGAAGGACCGCCTGGTCCGCGCGCTCGCGGACACCTTCGCCGTCGAGTCGCTCGTCTACCTCGCCGCTGGGCTCGCCGATCGCGGCGCGGACGTGACGCTGGAGAGCCTGGCCGCCCGCGTCGCCGTGAGCGAGGCGCTCCAGCGGGTCGTGGGGGAGGCGCTCCAGGTAGGCGCCGCCGGCGCCTACGTCCGGCCTCACCCGCTCGAGCGGCAAATGCGCGACGCGCGCGCCTGGCTGCTGCTCGATGGCACGAACGAGGTCCTCCGTGGGCGGCTCGCGCTGGGCGGGGTGCGCGGGCCCGCCGACCGCCGCGACCGCGACCGCGAGGTGCTGGCCGAGCCGGTCAAGGGGCTGTCGCAGCTCCGCGAGCTCGCGATCCGATCGGTGCGGGAGCGGTTCCAGCGGCCTCGGCCGGTGAGCGCGCACCCGGCGCTCGCGCGCGAGGCTGCGGCCTACGAGGCGGCGGTGGATCGGCTCGGCAAGGCGGTCGAGCGGCTGGTCCGTGAGCACGGGACGGAGCTGGTCGAGAAGCAGAACACGCAGGCGCGGCTGGCCAACGTCGCCATCGACCTCTTCGCGATGGCGGCGGTGCTCTCGCGGACGACCGCTGCGCTCCGCGCCCGGGGTGAGGCGGGGTCGAGGCGCGAGCTCGATCTCGCCACCATCTTCTCCGGCGCGGCGGAGCGTCGGGTGAACGCCGGCCTCACCGGGCTCGAGCGCAACGACGACGAGCTCAGGAAGGCGATCGCCGGGCGGACGTACGAGGACGGCGGCTATCCCTTCGATGTCGTCTGAGGCGTGCGCCCGCGCCGCGCGCGCCCGGCCCGCCGTGGTACCCTGCCTCGCGGAGCGCGCCGCGAGAGCATGACGGAGCTGCAGTTTCCCGAGGGGTTCGTCTGGGGCGCCGCGACCGCAGCGTACCAGATCGAGGGGGGCGCCCACGAGGGGGGCCGAGGCGAGAGCATCTGGGATCGGTTCTCCCACACCCCGGGGAAGGTGAGCCACGGCGACACGGGGGACGTGGCCTGCGATCACTTCCATCGCTACGCCGGAGACGTGGCGATGATGCGCGAGCTCGGCCTCGGCGCCTATCGCTTCAGCGTCGCCTGGCCGCGCGTCCAGCCCTCGGGGAAGGGACCACCCCATCCCGCGGGGCTGGACTTCTACTCGCGCCTGGTCGATGCGCTGCTCGAGGCCGGCATCGCGCCGATGGCGACGCTCTATCACTGGGACCTCCCGCAGGCGCTCCAGGACGAAGGCGGCTTCGCTTCGCGCGACGTCGCCGGGTGGTTCGCGGACTACGCTGGAGTCGTCGCGCGCGCCCTCGGCGATCGGCTGCGGTGGATCGTCACGCTGAACGAGCCGCAGATCTTCGGTCTCTTCGGCTACGTGGTGGGGACCCACGCGCCGGGCGTCCAGGATTTCGTCGGGTACCCGCGCGTCGCGCATCACATCAACCTGGCGCACGGCGAGGCCGTCCGGGCCGTCCGCGCGGAGCGAGCGCGGCTCCCGGTCGGGATCGCGATGCAGACCCCGCCCATGCACCCCCGCTCGGCGTCCGCGGAGGACGCCGCCGCGGCGCGCCGCTTCGACGCCTTCTTCAATCGCTACTTCCTCGATCCGGTGCTCCTCGGCGCGTATCCACCGGAGCTGCTCGAGCTCCTGAGCCCGCTCGGCGTGCGGTACCCCGAGGAGGATCTCGCCGTCATCGCGCAGCCGCTCGATTTCGTGGGGGTGAACAACTACACGCGGTACTTCGTCCGGCACCACCCGGAGACCCCGCTCCTCGAGGCGCTCGCCGACGAGCACCATCGGATCGACGGCGCGAGGTACACGGACATGGGCTGGGAGATCCGGCCCGACGCGCTCGGCGAGGTCCTCGACCGGCTCCGCGCCGACTACGGGAACCCGGTGGTGTACGTCACGGAGAACGGCGCCGCGTTCGCCGACCCGGTCGCCGACGGGCAGGTGCACGACGCCGATCGCGTCGCCTTCCTGCGTGGGTACCTCGCGCGGCTCCACCGGGCCATCGCCGACGGCGCTCGGGTCCGCGGGTACTTCGTCTGGAGCTGGCTCGACAACTTCGAGTGGGCGCACGGGTACTCGAAGCGCTTCGGCCTGGTCCACGTGGACTACCCCACGCAGCGCCGCACGCCGAAGGACAGCGCGCGCTGGTACGCCGAGGTGGCGCGCCGGAACGCGCTCTCGCCGTGACCGAACCGTGACAGCGCCCGGTTCGGGTTTCCGCCACGATGCCCGGCCGTCTGGAGCCGCACCGTGCGCCGCGCCCTGCTCGCCACCTACTCGTACGCCGAATTCGTCGGGACGGCGCTCGCCTTCCTCCCGCTCATGGCGGTCTCCGCGATCCGCCACCGTGAGGATCTCACCCGCCGCCACCAGGGGCGGTGGATGCGTCGCTTCGGCAAGCTCACCTCGCAGCTGACGCCGCTGTGGCGGTTCGAGGTGGAGGGCGTGGCGCCCGCGGACGTGAAGACGCGGCCGTATGTCGTGGTCAGCAACCACGAGTCGAACGCCGATCCCTTCCTGCTCTCGCACCTCCCGTGGGACATGCGCTGGATCGCGAAGCAGGAGCTCTTCCGGCAACCGCTCACCGGCTGGCTCCTCACGCTCGGCGGAGACATCCCGCTCCGGCGCGGTGAGCGAGAGAGCGTGGTGGAGATGCTCGCCGAGTGCCGCGCGACGCTCCGGGCCGGCATGAGCGTGATGGTGTTCCCGGAGGGCACGCGGAGCCCGGACGGCGAGCTGCTCCCGTTCAAGGACGGTGCGTTTCAGCTCGCGGTGGAGTGTGGCGTCCCGGTGCTCCCGCTCGCTCTCCACGGCACGCGTGACTGCATGCAGAAGGGCTCCTTCCTGTTGCACGAGGCGCACGCGGTGGTGCGGATCCTCGAGCCGGTCGAGACGCAGGGCATGACGCTCGACGACGTGGCGACCCTCCGCGACACCTGCCGTGATCGCATCGCGGCGTCCGCGCGCGAGCTGCGGTCCCGACGCGCCCCGTAGCGCCGCGCCCACCGGTGACGGGGCGCGCGCCTCGCCCGAGCGCGGCGGGAACGGCGCCGGACGCCGGAGCGCCCTCAGCGCCGGGGACGTCGCCGCGAGAGCAGCGCGATCGCGAACAGCGCCCACCACGCCGGGCCGGCGCCGCCGCTACCACGCACCGCGCCCGCGATCCCGCACCCGGACTTCTCCGGCGCCCCCGACGCGCTCGCGCTCGGCGCGGCGCTCGCGCTCGGTGCTGCGGCGGCGTCTCCGGCCTTCGGCACCGCGGCGAGGTCGAGCGCTGGGACCGGGGTATGCACGTGCTGGGCCGGATCGATTTGCGTGCGGTTCTTCCGCGCGAGATCCTCCGCCACCCACACCTTGCGCAGGCCGCGGTACGTGCGCGGCGGCTTCCCCCAGCGCCAACGCTCGGGGGCGTTGCACTGCTGCATGCCCTTCCACGGATGGAAATGGTTCATCCGGGTCTGGTAGCGGGCCTGCTCCGCCGGCTTCACCTCGGTCGAGATCTCGCCCTTCTCGCCCTTGGGGAGCCCCGCGCCGCCGGCGACGTGGCCGCCCGCGGGGACCAGCTCCGGATCCGTCGGGAGCGTCGCCGCGTCGTAGCGGTAGTGGAGTCGGGTCAGCACGTACCTCTGCCGGTCGACCAGCGCCTTCACACGCGCGATGGTGACGCGCTCTTCCTTCATCACCTTCTCGCGCTTGGGCCGGTCGGCGGCGGGGAGGTTGGCGAGCTCGGCCTTGGCCGCCTTCTTCTCGTCTTCGGTCGGCTCCGGGGGCTTCGGCTCGCGGATCTCCTTCGGCAGCTTCGACTCGAAGACGTCCCCGCCCAGCGTCAGCAGCTCACTCAGGAGGAGGGCCTCGTTCTGGCACGGCTGGCCACACCCCTCCGTCGGCCAAGAGTACTCGGTGAGGAACGTCCGCGGGTGCTTCGCGAGGAAGCGGTCGTGGAGCCCCGCCCAGAACTCCCCCATCCTTTCCTTCACCTCGAAGGAGACCTCCACGTTGGTCGGCGCGAAGGCGTTCGCGTAGCCCTTCACCTCCCAGCGCTGCTTCGGATCGAGGACGTAGACGAGCAGCTCCTGCGCCTTCGCCAGGTTGGCGAGGCCCATCCGGCTCGGTAGCCTCGTGTACGGCTGGTCCGTCCAGAAGCGGAGGGGGGCGAGCATGGCCCGGCTAGCGCCGATCATCTCGAGCGTCTTCGGATCGACCTCCGCGATCA
Source organism: Polyangiaceae bacterium (assembly GCA_020846005.1). Lineage (GTDB taxonomy): Bacteria > Myxococcota_A > Polyangia > Polyangiales > Polyangiaceae > JADLEQ01. The sequence goes on along the minus strand of JADLEQ010000019.1, from coordinate 91,652 downwards.
TCACCTTCATGCCCTGCTGGATATACGCTTCGGCGTCCGTCGCGACACGATCGAAGTCGAGGTAGCCGCGTCGCTTCAGCTCGTCGGCCACGCCGGACGCCACGACGCTCACGGCGTACTCCTTGGGTCGGAAGTCCGTGTCGGTCGAGACCACGAGCTCCTTCGCCACCTTGCCGGCCTGGGGCTGGGGCGAGCCCCCGCCGAGGAAGTCCGTCCCCGAGCTCGCCGTGAGGTCGCGCTCCCACTCCTGCTGGGCCGGGCCGGGCTCGCAGGGATCCATCTCCCAGAACTCGTGGAACCTGGGCGCCGTCAGCTTCTCGAGCCGATCGATGGGCTCGCGCTTCAGCGCGACGACCCGCTCTGGCGTGACATCCGCCGGGACGGGCGCCACGATGGCGAACGGAGCGTCCGTCGGGCCGTCGTAGTCGACCATCGTGGTGACGACGGTGGAGTCGCCCTGCTTCACGACGACGACGTGCGCCGAGTGCGCGACGCGCTGACCCGCGGACTTCCCCACGAACGCGGCGGGGAAGGCGTGGGCGGTCGCGGAGCCGAGGAGGAGCGTGGCCGCCACGCCGAGCGGCGACCGGTGGGGGAGGCGCTTCATGGCCTGCAGGCTACAACAGTCCTGGCGCCCTGGGGCGTCGCACGGAGGGTCCCCGCTCTCCGGCGGGGCGCCTCCGTGCGGCCGGCTGGTCGCGCCCCCCTTGACCGGCGCGCCACTCCGCGGGACGTTCGCGCCGAGCGCGTCCCTCCGGCAAGTCCGCCCGAGGCGCCTCGCCCCCGGGTGTCCCTTGTCGCTCGATCTCTCTCTCACCGAGTCCCAACAGCTCATCCAGCGAACGGCCCGCGAGTTCGCGGAGCGACGGGTCGCGCCGCGGGCCAGCGAGCTGGACCGCGAGGCGGCTTTTCCCGAGGAGCTGGTCCGCGGCCTCGCGGAGCTCGGGCTACTCGGCGTGAACGTCCGGCAGGAATTCGGGGGAGCCGAGGCCGGCGCGCTCGCGTACTCGCTGGCGATGACGGAGATCGCGCGCGCCTGCGCCTCCACGGCCGTCACCATGGCGGTGACGAACATGGTCGGCGAGGTGATCCAGGCGTTCGGCGACGACGCGCAGCGCGCGCATCACCTCCCGCTGCTGACGAGCGGCGCGCACCTCACGGGCGCCTTCGCGCTGAGCGAGCCCGCCGTCGGGAGCGACGCAGCCAAGCTCACGACGATCGCCCGGCGCGACGGCGACACCTACGTCCTGGATGGCCAGAAGCAGTGGATCACCAACGGTGCCCACGCCGGCGTGATCGTGGTGTGGGCACGCACCGGGGGCCCCGGCCCGCGTGGGATCTCGTGCTTCCTGGTCGAGCGAGGCGCCGCCGGGCTCGTCGTCGGGCGAGCCGAGGACAAGCACGGCCTCCGTGGCTCGAACACGGTGCCGCTCACCTTCGACGCCTGCCGCGTCCCGGCGAGCTGCCGGCTGGGCGAGGAGGGGGTCGGCTTCCGGATCGCGATGATGGCGCTCGACGGCGGCCGGATCGGGATCGCCTCGCAGTCGATCGGGATCGCCACGGCGGGGCTCGAGGCGGCTACGCGCTACGCGAAGGAGCGCGTCGCGTTCGGTCGGCCGCTCGCCGAGCACCAGGCGGTGCAGTTCATGCTGGCCGACTCCGCGGCGGAGCTCGACGCGGCGAGGATGCTCACCTGGCGCGCCGCGACGCTGAAGGATCGCGGCGACCGGTTCACGCAGGAGGCCAGCATGGCGAAGCTCTACGCCAGCGAGGCGGCCAACCGCGTGTGCAACCGCGCCATGCAAGTGCTGGGAGGGTACGGGTACGTGCGGGATTTTCCCGTCGAGCGTCACCTCCGCGACGTCCGCATCACGACGATCTACGAAGGCACGAGCGAGATCCAGAGGATGGTCATCGCCCGCGGGCTCCTCGAGTGACGCCGGACCCGGACCTCCCGGCCATCCGCCAGGCGCTCGCGCGGCGCCCTTCGGCCGCCCGGTCTGAGCTGGCCGGGCGTCACGCCGCGGTCGCGATGGTGCTCCGGTCCGGGGGCACCGGCGTCGAGACGCTGCTCATGCGGCGCGCCGAGCGCGAAGGCGATCCGTGGTCCGGGCACATGGCCTTCCCCGGTGGGAGGCACGACCCGAGCGATGAGACGCTGATGGTCACTGCAGTCCGCGAGGCGCGCGAGGAGGTCGGCCTCGACCTCGCGACGGACGCCACCCTCCTCGGCGAGCTGCCGGAGATCCCGGTTTGGGCGTACGGCAAGCCGACCGACCTGTACGTGTCGTCGTTCGTCTTCGAGCTGCACCGCGGGGCGCCGTGGGCCGCGAGCGCCGAGGTGGCCGAGCTCCTGTGGGTCGACCTCGCGCCGCTCGCGCGCGGCGAGGGGCTCACCCAGGTCCCGTGGACGTGGGAGGGCAAGCAGATCCCGCTGCCCGGCTTCGACATCGGCGGCCGGGTCGTCTGGGGGCTCACCTACCGGATGCTCGCGTCGTTCTTCGAGGCGCTCGCCGCCCCGCCCTGAGCCTCACGGCCAGGGATCGCACTGCCCGGTCGTATCGTTGAAGTCGCAATCGCCGTCCACTCCGCGGCCGGTGATCTGGAGGGTGTAGCGGTCGCAGGTGCCGGTCGCGCCCGCGACGCGCCGCACGCGAATCAGGTACGTGCTCGTGTGGGGGCCGCAGTGGATCGCCCCCTCCGCCGAGCAGGTCTGCTCCCCCTGGCCCGGCTGCGAGCCGACGCCGTTGACGCACCAGTCGTAGCCGACCAACGAGGCGTGCGCGGCGTCTGGCTCGGCGCAGGCGTCGCCGCGGATCACGTCGAACACGAACTCCGCGTTGGTCGCCGGCTCGAGGAACCCGATCTTGACGTGGTAGTTGTTGGTCGTCGCTTCGTCGAAGTCGACGGCCTGGAAGCGGAACCAGTCCACGTCGGCGTCGCTGGTGAGCCGGCCGGAGATCGACAGCGGCGCGGCGCTGGCCGGATCGTCGGTCACGCTGCCCACGTCGATCGCCGTCGCGCACGCGTCGTTCGCCGGCTCGCTCGCCTCGATCGGGCAGGGGCACCCCGCGCTCGGCGGGAGGCTGGGCGGGTAGTTGATGAACCCGGTCGTGCAGGCGCCGATCACGCAGCTGCCGAGCGTCGTGTCGCAGGTCCACGACGCGTTCGGCACCGGGGTCTGCGCCGCGCACAGCGCCGCGGGGTCGCCGTCGTCGCGCGAGCCGTTGCAGTCGTTGTCCGCTCCGTCGCACGTCTCGGGGGACGGCGTGCCCGCGGTGCACCCCTCCCACGCGCTCGTCGCGCCGTTGCAGGTCTCCTGGCCTTCGCAGGTGAGGGTGCCTTCGGTCTTGGAGCACGTCCGCGTCACGCCGTTGCGCCGCGCATCGCACGGGCAAGAGCCGCCTGCCTGGGGGACGCACTGGCGTGGGGGCTTGGTGGGCCCCCCGGCGTCTCCCGCGACGCCGCCGTCCGGCGCCTCGCCTGCGTCGGCGGCGCACTCGGCGCCCGTCGGGCACGCGCCGTCGAAGCCGCAGTCGCGCGCACAGAAGCGAGAGCCGTCTGGCGCCGCGCGGCACTTGTCGCCGGCGGAGGTGCAGTCCGCGTCCGTGGTGCACGGCGCGCACTGGCTGTCCGCGTCGGGGATGCAGGTGTAGCCCCGCCCGTCGATCCAAGCGCAGTAGCCCCCGGAGGGGCACGCCGTGCCCTCGGTGCAGGGCTGGGTGCACACGCGGTTCTGGTCCTTCTGGCCCACGTCGGTGCACTCGCCCGACTTGCAGCCCGAGTCCGCGACGCAGCCGTCACCGAAGTCGCCGCCGGGCCAGCCGCCGCCGGTCCCGCCGGCGCCGCCGGTCGGCCACCCACCGCCCGAGCCGCCACCGCCGCCGGAGCCGGAGTCGACGGCGGGGCCGTCCGTCGTCGCGTCCTCCGCGCCGGAGTCCTGGCGCGGCGACGGCTCGTCGATCTCTCCTGGGCTCGCGCAAGCCCACGCGATCCCGAGGGCGACCCCGACCGATACGGGCACGACGAGGCGGCGTTTCACGTCGCAACAGTACGGGACGCCGGCCGCTCGGTCAATTCCCGCACCCCACGCGGGGCGAGGAGCCGCCCCGCCCGCCGCTTGCGGGGTGGCGCGCGCGCGATCGGCGCGCCTGCTCGCGTGGACTCCCCCGCCTCGTCGCGGTACGTCCGAGGCGATGCGCGCCGCCGTGATCGTGTTCCCTGGCTCGAACGCCGAGGTCGAGATGTGTCGCGCGCTGACGCTCGCGGGAGCGTCGGCGCGGACCGTCTGGCACCGGGAGCCGAACTTGCCTCCGGACACCGAGCTGGTGGCGCTGCCGGGCGGCTTCGCCCACGGCGACTACCTCCGTTGCGGCGCGGTCGCGCGCACGAGCCCGGTCATCGCGGCCGTTCGCGCCCACGCTGCGCGCGGCGGGCTCGTGCTCGGCGTCTGCAACGGCTTCCAGGTGCTGACCGAGGCGGGGCTGCTCCCCGGCGCGCTCGTCGCGAACGCCCACCTGCGCTTCGAGTGCAGCGACCGCTGGGTGACCGTCGAGGCGGAGGGCCCGTTCACGCCGCGCGCGGGCGTACGGCTCCGGCTGCCCGTCGCGCATGGCGAGGGGCGTTACCACGTCGACGCCGAGGCGCTCGCGCGCCTGCGGAGCGAGGGGCGGGTGGCGCTGACCTACCGCCTCGCGAGTGGAGCGTCACCCGACGAGTTCAACGGTTCACTGGACGCCATCGCCGGGGTTTACGGCGGGCCCTCGAAGAACGTGCTCGGGATGATGCCCCACCCCGAGCGCGCGGCGGAGCCGTACGTCGGCAACACGGACGGCCGCTCGATCTTCGACGCGGCCGTCGAGTGGTGCGCGTCCAGGCAGTCGCGGGCCTGCGCGTGACCCCACGCGGGGCACGCGGCGGCGGGGGAGGGCGGGGGCGCCGATCCCGTCGCCGCCGCGACCCGTCGACCGTCGCGCGCCAGGGGGACGAGCGCGATCGCTGCCCGCACTGCGGCACGGTCTGCGACGTGGAGCGCCACACGACGCTGCGACAGCGCTGCGTCGTGTGTGGCGGCCCGCGGGTGACGCTCGACGACACACGCGTCGAGCGGACGGGCCGCGAGGAGCCCGCGCTCGAGGAGGCGCGGAGGCTCGATTTCCAGTTCGCGGCGTGGCGGCTCGGCGCGATCGTCGCGGCGGGGTCCGCGACGATCGCCGCGCTCCTCGGTGGGGCGGTGCTGGCGATCGCCTCACCCGCGCTGGTCCCGACCCTGCTGACCCTCGCCGTGCTCGGCGCGCCCTGGCTGTTCGTCGCCTGGGCCGCCTACGTCGCAGCGCAGCGCGCCAAGGCGCGCGAGCGCGCGCTCGACGGCGCGTGGGAGTCGGTCGCTTCCGACGTGGCCACCGAGCTCGGCGAGCTCTCGCCGGTCGAGCTCGCGAGCGCGCTGCGCCTCGATCAGCACGAGGCGGACGCGCTCGTGGCCCGGCTCGGCGCGGTCGAGGGTGTGCTCACGCGGCTCGGCGCCGATGGGGATGTCGTGCTCCAGAGCCTCGAGCCGCGCAAACTTCGCGTCGCGACCGGAGCGGCGACCCAGGAGCGGGGGCCGCGCGAGGCCGACGAGGGGTCGGAGGGCGAGGAGCCCGCACGGGCCACGGCGGATCGCCAGCGGCGGTGATCCGCCGACGCGCCCGCGGGCCGGCGTGGCGGCGCGGATCCCACCGAGGCGTGACTGCGAACTCGGCTTCACGGTCGCGAACGCCAGTTCGCATGCACGTCACACACTTGGTCCTTCCGTTCCCCGCGGCCGCCTCGCGCTCGTGCCGTGGCATGCTCGGCACGCCGGTCGCATGGAACCGGAAGTCCCGATGGATCTCGGCCACCCGCGCGTACTCTTGGATCAGCGCGCCGCCCCGGCGGCGGTGCGGTCGACCTGGCTCCGGGAGATGGCCGCTCAGGACTGGGTCGTCCTCACGTTCCTCTCGCTGATGACCCTCATCGCGGCGAGCGCGCCGGCCAGCGAGGCGCAGCGGCAAGCGCTCGCGCGGTTCGGTACGAACCTCGCGCTGCTCATGGTCGTGCTCGGGCTCGTCCGGGGCGCCGTCCTGCGGGATGGGGTCGTGGCGCCGCTCCTCTATCGGCTCGCGATCTACGGCAGCGTACAGCTCAGCTACTTCTTTCTCGGCGGGCTGCTCCCGTTGGTCAACACCTCGACGCTCGACCACGAGCTCCACGCCCTCGATCTCGCCCTCTTCGGCGTGGAGCCCGCGATCTGGATGGACCGATGGGTCACGGCGGTGACGACCGAGTGGTTCGCGTTCTTCTACTTCGGCTACTTCTTCCTGCTCGCCATCCACGTCGTCCCGATCTTGCTGTTCGCCCGCCACCGGCGGGTGCTCGGCGAGTTCGCGCTCGGGTTGATCCTCCTGTTCTGCGTCGGTCACCTGACGTACATGCTCGTCCCCGGTTTTGGGCCGTACCACGCCGTGCCGGGCGCGTTCGAGCACGCCTTCCCCGCTGGGCTCTGGCACGACATCGTGATGCAGGCGGTGCGCTCCGGCGGCTCGATGATGGACATCTTCCCGTCGCTCCACACAGCGGCGCCGACGTTCCTGCTCCTCTTCTCGTTCCGCCACCGCGACAAGCTGCCGTTTCGGTGGAGCTGGCCGGTGGTCGCGTTCTGCGCCGTCAACATCATCCTCGCGACGATGTTCCTGCGCTGGCACTGGGTGATCGACGTGCTCGCGGGCCTCCTGCTCGCGTACGGCGCGCTCGTCGTGAGCGTGCGCTTCACCCACGCCGAGCTGTCGCGGCGCTCTCGCGACGGGCTCGCGCCGAGCTGGCCGGAGTGGCGCCTCCGCCGCCGGCCGCGCGCGCCAGCGGGTACCGGGTAGGTCGTCGGTCGCTCCCGTCCTCGCGGGGCCGGCGGGACGCCCGGGCCTGCGTTGGCGTCCTGCCTCGTGAGCGAGTACACCGCCGCGCCATGCCCGAGGTCGTCGTCGCCGCGGATCCAGCGACCGCCGCGCGCGGCGGGCTCGTGGGCGCGCTCCTGCGGCTCGGGGTCCCCGTGGCCGTCGCGCGGCTCGGCATCATGGGGATGTCGATCGCCGACACGGTCGTCGTCGGACGCTACGCGCCGGGCGAGCTCGCCCACCAGGCGCTCGGCTGGGCGCCGACGGGAGTGCTGCTGGTCGCCGCCATCGGGCTGCTGACGGGAGTCCAGGTGCTCGCGGCCCGCGTGATCGGCGAGGGGCGCCCCAGCGCGGCCTGGAGCGTGTGGCGCCGTGGAGTATCGATCGCCGTGGTAGCGGGCGGGGTCGGGGCGGTCGCCATCGCCAGCGGCGCCGCCTGGCTCCTCGGCGCGGTGGGGATCGAGGCGGAGCTCGCAGAGCGGAGCGGGCGGGTAGCGCGCGTGCTCGCCATCAGCATCCCGTTCCACCTCGTGTACGTCGCGAGCGCGTTCTTCCTGGAGGCGATCCGCAAGCCACTCGCCAGCACCGTGGTCATCTGGGTCGCCAACCTGATGAACCTCGCGCTGAACCTCGCGTGGGTTCCCGCGCACGGCGCGGTGGGCTCCGCCTGGGCCACCGTCGTGGCGCGCGGGTTCATGGCGCTGGCGGTCGTCGGCTGGGTGCTGTTCAGCCGGGACGCGGTGGCGTTCGGCGTGCGTGAGCGCGTCCTCGCGGCCCCCGGCGCTCGTGCGCTCCTGCGCATCGGCGCCGCGGCCGCGGCGAGCCACGCCATCGAGATGGCCGCGTTCGCCGCCATGACCGTGATCGCCGGCCGCCTGGGCAGCGCCTCGGTCGCGGCGTATCAGATCGTCCTCAACGTGCTGGCGCTGGTCTTCATGGTGGCGCTCGGCCTCGGTACGGCGACCAGCGTGCTCGTCTCGGAGGCGATCGGGCGGGGAGACCTACCCGCCGCCCGTCGCGCGGGCTGGGCCGGGCTGGGGCTGAACACGGGGTTCATGGCGCTGGCTGGCGCGGTGCTGCTCCTGCTCGCCGGCCCGATCGCCCATGCGTACACGACCGACTCCGCGATCGCGGCGGTCGTCGTCGCGTCGGCCGCGATCGCCGCGATCGTCCTCGCGCCCGACGGAGGACAGGTGGTGATGGCGCAGGCGCTCCGCGCACGAGGCGACAACTGGTTCCCGACGGGGAGCCACGTGCTCGCGTACGCGCTCGTCATGCCCGCGCTAGGCTGGTGGCTCGCCGAGGCGCGGGGCGGCGGCGTCCCCGGGCTCCTCCAGGCGATCCTCCTCGCCAGCCTCCTCTCGTGCGCGGTCCTCGCGGCGCGGTTCGGCGCGCTCGCCCGCGCGGATCGCTGACGGGGCGGCGGGCGGGGCCGTCCCTCACTCGCCGCGCTTGCGCTTGCCGCCCTCGTCGCGTGGCTCATCGCCGACGGAGAGCGTCGTGTCGCCGAACACGACGCGCATCTTGTCGGACGCCTCGAGCTTCACCTCGAGCGACTTGGCTCGGATGGAGGTGCCGTCCTTCACCGTCCCGGCGAGGCGTACGGTGTCGGCGTCGAAGGCGCCGGACAGCTCGCCCTCGCTCGTGAGTTCTCCGAGGTTGGCCTTGCCGTGCACGGCGCCGCTGCGCGCGACCGTCAGCGATGGGGTGGTCAGCTCGCCCTCGATCCGCCCCTTCACGACGACCGGACAGCTCGACGACATCGAGCCTCGGAAGTCGGTTCCCTCTTCGATCAGCGTTCGCTTGTCGCCGTTGCTCATGTGGGTCGTCCGTTTCTCGAAGGGCAGGGGTCGGTCATCGCCGACTCTTGGTGATCTCGAGCCGGAGTCTGCACCCCGGCGCAAAGGCAAAGCGAGTTCCCTCGGGTAGTTGCTCGACCGTCCCGGCGACGGCGCCGCGCGAGCTCACGACGAGCTGGCTCGGCCCGACGATCCCCGGGCTCCTCGCTTCGAAGAAGCTCCCGTGGATGGTGACGTTGCCGGCTCCGGAGATCGTGCACTGGCTGAGCACGCCGGCCTCGCCGACGACGAGCTCCGTGCCCCGGCCGATGGTGAGCGAGCAGTTCTCGAACCGGCTGTCGATCTGGACGCTCGAGCCATCGCCGAACTCGAGGGTCGCGTTGCGGAGGACGTCGCCCTCGCCGAAGTAACGAGCGACTGGCGCGGCCTTGCCCTCGAGCAGCGCCGCCACGCCGGAGGCCGCGACGCGACGGCTGCCGTCGCCCTCCGGGCTCGCGTCGACCCAGTCGGCCACCATCCCGGCCACTCGAGCGCCGGGGGCCTCCACGCCCGCCAGCCGCGCGCCCGTCAGCGTCGCCCCCTCGAGGTTGGCCGACTCGAGCTTGGTGCGCCGGAGATCCGCCTCGATGAGGCGCGCGCCCGTGAGCTGGGCGCGCCGCAGGTCGCCGCCCGCCAGGCTCGCGCGAGAGAGATCGGCGGCGCGCAGGATCGCGCCCTCGAGCGACGCCTCCTCCAGGCTCGCGCCGGTGAGGTCGGCCTCCTCGAGGTTAGCGCCGTTCATCGCGGCCGCGGCCATCCGAGCGCCGCGGAGGCGCGCACCACCCAGGTAGGCCTCGGCGAGCTCCGCGTGGTCGAGGTTTGCGCCCTCGAGATCGGCCTTGCCCAGATCGGCGGACGCGAGCTGCGCGCCGGTCAGGCGAGCGCCCGCCAGCCGCGCCTCGACGGCCTTCGCGCCCTCGAGGTTGGCTCGCGAGAGGTTCGCGCCCGCGATCGTCGCGCGCTCGAGGTTGGCACCCTCGAGGTCCGCCTTGTCGAAGTTGGCCTCGGCGAGGTCGGCCCCGCGGAGGAAGGCCTCGCGCAGGCTCGCGTTCTTGAAGCTCGCGCCGCGCAGCTTCGTGTTCTCGAGGTTCGCGCCGTCGAGCTCGGCGCGCCCGAAATCGACCCCCTCGAGCTCCAGCCCCGAGAGGTCGAGCTCGCGCAGGTCCTCGCGAGCGAAGCCCTTGCCCGCTCGCGCCCGTTCGATCACCTGCTCGCGCGTGAGATCCGCCATCAGCTCCTCGCCGCCTCCGTGCTGGCCCGAGCTCGCGCGAGGAAGCTCGACAGCTCCTCGACCTTGCGGTGGAACGGGAGTCGCTCGAGCCCGCGGACCAGCTCGAGCTCCCCGAGGCGCGCGAGCACGACCTGGATCGCCTGCAGCGTCTCCTCGCGCTCGCGCCGGAGCCGCCGCCGATCGCCGTCGGGGCGGCCGGACCACCCCGTCGCCTGCTCGTAGGCCTGCGTCTGCGTACCGAGCGTGCTCACGAGCTCGCCGAGCTGCGCGTACTCCGGGGCGCGGTCGGCGGTCGGCGTGACGCTGGCGAGCTCGTCGCGGTAGCGCGTGAACCGCGCGACGATGGCCGCTGCTACCTCGGGGGCGATCCCGGCGGCCGCGGCGAGCTCGTCGGCGCGGGCGGCCCAGTACATCGAGAGCGCGGAGATCCCCGCGGCGTGCAGCCGGTCGAGGGTCACCCGACCGACCCCCGCGACCTGGCGGAGCAGCGACTGCACGATGATCGGCTCCCGGCGGTCGCTCTCGTCTTTCACCTCGAACGCGGCGGGCGCGACGCGCACGAGCTCGGCCCACGCCGACTCGAGCGCCTCGCGCGCGGCGCCGGTCACGACGGTGCCCTCGGTGGCGTCCGCCTGCGCCAGCGCGGCGGCGAACCCGCCGAGCGCGGCCGCGAGCTCCTGGAGCCCGAACTGCTCGGCGTTCTTGCGCAGCGATCCCGTCGCCGGGCCGCACACGTCGAGCCACTCCTTCGGCGGGTCGCCGAGACGCAGCTCGATCATGAAGTCGCGCAGCGGGCGCGCGTGCAGCCCGGTGATCTGCTGGAACAGCTCGGCCGCCTCCGGCGCCGGGACGCCGCCCGCCGCCGGCGCGCCGCCGCCCTGGGTGAGGATCGCGTCGAACCCGGTGTCGAGGTCGTTGAGGAGCTGACTGAAGGGGGGCGCGTCGCCGCCGCTCGCGACCGTGTCGACCGCCGGGAGGGCTCCGGCGGCAGCCATCGCAGCTCCCGCACGCGCCGTGTACGGCGCCGGCTCCGGCGCGACCAGGTCGACACGCGCGCGCGCCACCGCGGCGGGCGTCGCCATGGCGGTCGGGGCCGTCTGCTGGATGCCGACGGGCGCTACCGGAGCCGACCCCGTGGGCGAGAGCGCGTCGGCCTGTGGCAGCGCCGGTTCGCGCGTGGGCGTGACGGGCGCTGCGGCCGGCTCGACGAGGACCGTCGCGCCGAGCGCCCGGGCCGCGCGCTGGCCTGGCTTGGGCTCGGCGGGTGGCGGCTGACTCCGCGGCATGCCCGAGATCGTGGCCTCACCGCGCCGTGACTTCTTCGCGTCCGGGGCTGCGGCCTGAGTCGCCCCGAGGCCCTGCCCGCGCGACGTCTTCGGCGGGCCCTCCTCGCGCGGCATCTGGGCGCCGCACTCCACGCAGAACCGCGCGCTGCGGTCGACCCAGGCGCCGCAGCCTCGACACTGAATGACCTCTGCGCCCGCCATCGTGAGAGCTCGCGCTCGCGACCACCACGCTACAACGCGCCGCAGCCCGACGGAAGCGTCATCTTCGCGGGCGGCGCCCCGGCACGCCTGTTCAGCCCTGCCGGATCTCGAGCGCAGGCCGAGGGCGGCCCGGTGTCGGGCTCAACGTGTCCGTGCTGCGCGATCGCGCGCCTGGCGAGAGCGCTCGGCGAGGCTCCTGTACCGACCGAACAGCGTCGTCTGTCGGCTGCGGAGGGCGAGCTGCCGGCCGCGGACGTAGAGCGCCGTCGGGCGCACCCGTGTCTCGAATGGGTCCCCCGACCAGACGACGAGGTTCGCGATCTTCCCCGGCTCCACGCTGCCGTATCGGGCGTCGAGCCCGAACGCCCGCGCCGGGCTCGACGTCACCGCGCGCAGCGCGTCGTCGTAGGGGAGGCCTGCGCGCACGGCGTTCCCCGCCGCCTGGCGGAGCTTGCGCGCGTTGTGCGTCTCGCCGGTGGACAAGCAGACCGTCACACCGGCGGCCGCGAGCCGCGCGGCGTTGCCCTCGTTCGCCTGGAGCGCGGCGAACGATCGCGGCAGGTCGTCGAATGGGTTGACGATCACCGGCACCTTCGCCGCTGCGAGCTGCCGGGCGACGCGCCAGCCTTCGGCGGCCGACGCCACCACCGCCCGCAGTCTCCACTCGTTCGCGAGCGCGAGAACGACCAGGATGTCGCTCGCGCGGTCGACGTGGAACACGACGGGGAGCTTGCCGGCGAGCGCCTGCCCGACGACGGCGAGATCGAGTCGGCTCGCGCTCATCCGGTAGAGCTGGTTGCGCTCGAACGCGGCCGGGCTGCGCGCGAACACCCGAGCGTCCTCGAGCAGCTCGCGGAGTCGCAGGATCGAGGTCGAGCGTGAGACGTGCTCGCCGTCGGGGCCGCCGTCGTCGATCGCGACGTGGAGCGCGAGCTCGGGCACCGCGAGCGCTTCCTGGGCGGTATCCCCTGCCAAGTCTGCCCACGCGCTCCGCCCGGCGACGAGCCCGCCGCGCGGGACGACCCCGACCGAGGTGAGGCCGCCCATGCGGGTGACGGGGATCACCATCGACGCTGGGTTGTAGGCGTCCGCCGCGCGGAACGCGGCGCGGATCGGATCCGGGGACGGGTGCGAGTCGTCGCGTGAGGTCGCCTCGAGCTCGACCTCGACGAGGCCCGTGCTCGTCAGAAGGTCGACGAAGCCGGCGGTCATCGTGCCCTCCGGCGGAGAGAACTCCCGCGCGTCGACCGGCGTCCCGGTCACCTCGCGGACGAGCCCATCGGCGACGGTGACCGCGACGTCGCGTAGCGGCGGCAGTCCGGGACGGAGCAGCGCGGCCGCGCGGACCACGAGCGTCTCCGCTGCTGGGCTCGCCGGCGCGGTTGCGCGCGGCTGCGCGAGCGCGCTGGGGGCGCCGAGACAACCCGCGAGCGCCAGCCACTCGCGCCGGGAGAACCCTCGCGCCGTCATGGCGCCACCTGGAAGTCGCTCCAGGGCTCGCTGGGCGCCGCGGCGTCGAAGCGCTCGACGCCGTCGACGATGACGCGCTCGGCGCGCGCGTAGACGCTCAGCGGGTCCGCGCTCCACACGACGAGGTCGGCGTCCTTCCCCGCCTCCAGCAGCCCGACGCGCTCCTCCAGCCCGAGCGCCCACGCGGGGTTCATCGTCACCCAGCGGAGCGCGACGCGCTCGTCCAGGTCGAGCCCAGCGTGTTTGCCAGCCCATACGGCCTTGGCGGCCTCCTGATTCAGGCGCTGGATGCCCTCCGCGGAGTCCGAGTGGATGACGGGGCGCCCCGCGGCGAGCTCGACGAGCGCGGCGTTCTCGGGGATGCCGTCGAACGCCTCGAGCTTGAAGCCCCACCAGTCCGCCCAGGTGGAGACGGCGATGCCGCGCTCAGCGAGCACGTCCACGATCTTGTACGCCTCGAGCGCGTGGTGGAACGAGCGGATCCGGAAGCCTGCCTCGTCGGCCAGCGCGAGCATCGCCATCATGTCGTCCGAGCGATAACAGTGGACGTGCACGAGGAGGCGCCCCTCGAGCGCGCCGGCCAGTGTCTCCAGCTCGAGGTCGCGCGCGGGCGGCAGCTCGCCAGGCTCCGGCACCGGCGCGCGCGTGGTGCTCGGGTCGTCGTCCTCGCGCGCCCAGTCGCGGCGCCACTCCCGGCACTGTCGCGCCGTGGGCCCGGCGCTCCCCGGGTCGGCGCAGGCCCGCTCTCGCTCGCGCCGCTCGGCGCGCGCATGGCGCCAACGTCGCGTCGCCTCGGTGTGCTCCTCGAGCCGCCGCCGCTCGTGAGAGCGCCACCGATCCCACTCCACGATCAGCCGCCGCGCGCGCGCGAAGGCGGCGCGCTGCCCGGCGACGCTTCCCATGCGTGTGCTCGGGTCCTGCTTTCGTGACCCGTAGACGCGCTTCGGGTTCTCCCCGCACGCGAGCTTCAGGCCGTCACGCGAGCCGGCCACGCGGAGCGCTCGCGGGTCGGTCGCGCGCCGGAGCTTGATCGTCACCGCGCGGCCACCGATCAGGTTGGCGGAGCCGGGCAGCACCTGGAGCGTGGTGACGCCGCCGCGGAGCGCGCGCTCGAACCCCGGATCGAACGCCCAGATGGAGTCCACCGCGCGCGCCGCGGCGGTCACCGGCGCGGTCGCCTCGTTGCCGTCCGCGTGGGCGTCGGCGCGAGGGGAGGGGTACACGCCCAAGTGGGAGTGGGTATCGATGAGCCCGGGGGTCACCCACTTGCCGGTCGCGTCGATGACGACCGCGCCGGCGGGCGCCGGCGGATCCCCCTCGTGCACGCCGACGATCCTGCCCTCTGCCACGTGCACGGCGCCTCGCTCGAGCGCGCGGCCGTCGCCGAGCAGGAGCCGCGCGCCGCGAAGGAATAGCGGCTTCCCGCTCTCTCGCGCGAAGGGGGCCTCGGCCGCGGCGCGCCACGGGGCGTCCGGCACCGCGACCGGAGCAGGAGCCGCCGGCGCCGACGCGGCGGGCGGCGCCGGGCGCGCCGCGCAGCCCGCGGCGATCGCGATCGACACGAGGCCGGTCAACGCCTTCACCCGAGCATCCAAGCCGGCGTCCCGGCGTGGGTCAAGCCGCGACGCCGCCGGCGGACCCGCCCGAGCGGCCGCCCTCAGCGCGCCGACGCTGCGGGCCGGCTCCCGCCCGCGACGACCTCGAAGCTGCGCTCGAGCACCACCTCGCCGCCGGCCAGGATCCGCACGCGCCAGGTCCCCGGGGGATCGTCGGCCTCGAGCGGGGTCTCCTGCTCGACCCGCAGCCGGCCGGGCGGCACCTTCACCTGGCCGAGGCGGGTGATCCGGCCCGTCGGCGCCGGTCGACGTCGAGTGGCCGGCATCTCGAGCTCCCACTCGAGCAGCGTCTCCGTGGTGAGCGGGCGCGGGAAGTCCACGCGGAACCCGATCCGTTGTCGCGAGCGATCCAGCTCGAGCGGGAGGGTCGCGCGCGACTGGACCTGCCCGCCCCACAGCACCCCGAAAGTACCCTGCGCCCGTTCACCCCCCTGGGGCGCGCAGGAGAGGATCGCCGCGGCGCACGCGAGCGGGGCGCCGGCGCGCCAGGCAGGTGCCCGCGAGCTCACCCTGCGCCACCCGTCCCGGCGTCCAGGGACGCCGCCATCCGCGCGAACGCGGCCACGTCGAGCGTCTCGCCGCGCGCGTCGAGGCGGACGCCGGCGGCGCGCGCGCTGCGCTCGATCGCCGCTGCCGGGTGGTGCTCCAGGCGACCCCATGCGTTGCGGAGCGTCTTGCGTCGCTGGGCGAACGCCGCGCGGACCAGCGCCCGGAACGTGCTCGTCTCCGCGGTGAGCGCGCGCTCACGGCGCTCGAGCACCACCACCGCCGAGTCGACCCCGGGCTGAGGCTGGAACGCGCCGCGGCGCACGATGAACGCCCGTCGGGCCACGAACGGCGCGCCCACGAACACGCTGAGCGCGCCATACGCCGGGTGTCCCGCGGGCGCGACGAGGCGGTCCGCCACCTCCAGCTGGACGAGGAAGACGCAGCGCTCGAACGCCGCGCTCCCCTCGACGGCGCGCTCGAGCAGCGCGCCCGTGATCGAGTACGGCAGGTTGCCCGCCAGCGTGTGCGGCGCCGGTCGCCCGGCGGCGAGCGCGGGCCAGTCGACGCCGAGCGCGTCGGCCTCGACCAGGTGGAGGCGCCCCGCGCCGAGCGCCACCGAGAAGTCCTGGCGCAGGAGGGGGACGAGATCCCGGTCGCGCTCGATTGCAGCGACGTGTTGTGCGCGCTCGAGCAGGGGCCGCGTGAGCGCGCCGAGCCCAGCGCCGATCTCGACGACCGTGCCCGGTGGGCCGGGCGCGGCGAGCTCCGCGATGCGCGCCGCGAGGCCGGTGTCCGCGAGGAAGCACTGGCCGAAGCGCTTCTTCGGGCGGAGGCCCTCGCGGGCCAGGCGCGCCGCGGGCGCCTCGACCCCGGTCACCGGTTGCCCTCGGGGGGATCCGCGCGGCGCGGGGCGCCGGAGCGGAGGCGCTCCACCCGGACGCCCAGCGCCGCGAGCGCACGACCTCCCCGTGCCTCCGCCACGCGCGCGCGGAGCGCGACCGCCTCGCTCGCGGCGGTCGCCACATCCGAAGCGCCCGGCGCGGCGGCGTGGGCCTGCGTCATCGGGATCCAGTGCAGCGCGACTCGCCTCGACCGCGCGCGGAGCGCCGCCTCGAGCGCGGGCCGCTCGCCGAGCTCGGCGGGGGGCGACCACACGAAGATCACGCTGGGCTTCGGCCTCTCGCGGGCCAGCCGCGCCAGCGCCTCCGCGAGGAGTGGATCGGTGCGCGGGCGCTCTGGCTCTTGCCGGGGCGGCGCCGTCAGCCCGAACGCGGCGAGGTATCGGCGCAGCGTTCGATCGCGCGGTGTGGCGCCGACGATCTCGGAGCTCCCGAACACCGCGCGCGCGCGCACGCGGTCCGCGCGGCGCGCCACGCGGTCGAGGTCGGTCGGCGAGAGGCGGTGAGCAGCCTCCGGATCGAGCGGCCGCATGTGCTCCACGACGCGCTGTGCCACCTCGGCCTCGTCGAGGTCGCATCGGTCGTGATCGAGGGTGCCGGCCGCGAGGGCGAGCGCGGCGTCGATCCGCGCGCCCTGGGCGGGGCCTCGGTCCGGGCGCACCTCGGCCAGCACGCGCGCCGCGACGATGAGCAGCCCGACCCGATCCCCGCGCGCGAGGTGGCGCTGGGCAACGAGCGCGACCTCGTCGATCGCGAGATCCAGCGGCGCGCGCCCGGGCGCGCCGGACCACAGCTCCACCGAGGCGTCGAGCACGAGCCACACCACCTCGCGCTCCTCGCGCTCGAACTCCCGCACCAGGAGCACCCCGCGCCGCGCGGACGCCTTCCACGCGATGCGCTTGAACGGGTCACCCGCGCGGTGCTCGCGCAGCTCGCGCAGTTCGTCGCCGTCTCCCGCCACGGCGCCCGCGCGCCCGACCTCGGCGCTGCGGCGGCTGCGGCCACCGCGGGCGGAGCGGCGGGCCACCCCGGCTGGCGCCGGTCGCACCTCCAGGCCGAGCGGATTGGCGAACGTCAGGGGCACCTCGAACAGCCCCGGGGCGCCCTGGACCTCGAGCGACAGCCCGTGCAGTCCCTGGCGGCCGACGCGGAGCGGCGTCACTCGCACCGTCGCGGCCAGCCGGCCCTGAGCGGCCACCTCGCCCTCCCGCGGCTCGACCTCGACCAGCACCTCCGGGGACGCGACGACGCGCAGCGCGACGAAGCGCGCCGCCCGCGAGTCGCGGTTGCGGATCTCGGCGGCGAGCTCGACGGTCTCCCCGCGCGCCACGACGCGGGACTTGGGCTCGTTCCTCCACAACATCTCGAAGCCCGCCGAGCGGATCCGCGCGACCGAAAGGTGGGTCACCGCGCGCGCGATGGCCAGGCCGACCACCAACGCGCCGCCCCACGCGACGATCGCCGCCTCGCGCGTCACGACGCCCGTGGCGAGCACGACCATCCCGGCCATCGCGACGTCCACGGCGGCGCGTGTGGGGTGGATCTGCACACCGGTCGTCTAGCATGGCCCCGGTGACGGCCCGGTCCGCGGCGGTCACGGATCGAAGAGCAGCGCCCCCGATCCGGGGGGGCGCGCGAGCGGCATCTCGAACGCCTGGCCCACCGTGGCGTAGAAGGCGCCCGGGAGCGGGTCCCGCTCGTGCTCGAGGGGGAACCCCCAGTCGATCCGCACCACGGCGCGGTCGAACTGCGGGAAGACGAGGCGGAGGCCGACCCCGACGCTCTGGTGCACCGCGATCTCGGGCAGCCGATCGGCGACGCCGCCGGCGTCGTGGAAGAGGACGCCGCCCACCTGGACCTTGAGCACGTCCAGCGCCGAGGTCCGGAGCTCCAGGTTGCTCGCGACGACGTCGTCACCGATGAGCTCGAACGGCGCGAAGCCGCGCAGGCGGGAGTCCCCACCCAGCACCAGCCGCTCGTTCAGGTGGTTGTCCCAGTGATTGACGAGCCCGGTGTCGTGGACGAACCGCCCGAAGCCGAGCCGTGGGGTGACGATCCGCGTCGCGGCCTCGAGGCGCCCCACGTCGCGGTCGCGGGTGTCCTCCTCCCGCGTGACGGCGACGAGCGCGCGCGCGAGCCCGTCCCCGAGCGGTACGGTGTACGTGCCCGCGGCGTACAGCCCGAGGAGCGTCCGCGTGGATCCGGCGCCCTCGGCGGCGGGGTAGATCCGCACGTACACGTCGTGGCCGAGCTTGTAATCTTCCTGCAGCCCCAGCGTGTTGAAGTCGAGCACGCTCCGGTACTCGCTGGTGTGGGCGTGGAGCTGCACGTACGGACTCACCCGGGTGTCGCCCACCGGCACCTCGTCGCGCAGGAAGTCCCGCGCGGCGGGCCCGCCCACGCCGCCGCTGAGGCGGAACGCCCTCCGATCCGCCTCCACGCCGAAGCCGAGGTCGTGCTTGAAAGCTCGGCCGAACGACCGCACCACCTGGTGGCTGGCGAAGAGCCGCTCCGAGGCGTACTCCCACGGTAGATCGTCGACCTCCGGGGTGGCGGGGGAGTCGTAGCGCCGCACCCCGACGCCGTCCCGCGTGCCCACGTAGCGCCGGAAGATTTCGTCTCGCCACGCGACGAGCGTGTCGAAGCCCCACGTCGCCTCGAGCGACCAGAGGGGGCGGCCGTAGTAGAACCAGCCGAAGCTCCCCTCCAGGTCCCCCGTCGCGCGGTTGGCGATGAGGTTGGCGGAGCCGATCGCCTGGAGCCGCGAGCCGGCGATGCGGCGATCGCCGGCCGCCAGCCCGACGACGTAGGTGTCCGGCCCCAGGCCGAGCAACACGCCGGCGGTGGCGTGCGTGCCCGCGACGTTCGTCTCCGCGGGGCGCACGAGCAGCGTGGTCAGCCTGCCGTTCACGGCCTCGAAGTAGCTGTCGAGGCGCAAGCTCCAGACATCCTTGGTGATGACGAGCGCCCGCACCCGGTCGAGACGGGTCCCGCGGACGGGGACGATGAGGACCAGCGAGAGCTGGGAGAGCTCGCGGAGATTGCGAGCCGACTCCTCCACCCGCGCGCTCTGCCACCGGTCCCCGGTCGCGAAGAGCAGCTCGCGCTCGATGACGTGCCAGCGCGTCGTCACGTGGACCCCGTTGAGGAAGCCCGGCGCTGGATCGCGCTCCTCGAAGACCGGGAGGGTGAGGAGATCCATGCCCTCGATCGTCTTGCCCTCGGGCGCCGGATCGATCACCTGGCCGCGGGCGCGGAGCGCGGCGTCGATCGACTCCTGCTCGTAAGCCGAGTGCGCGCTCTCGGCGCGGGCGCGCCCGGCGGTCGAGAGTCCGGAGGTCCCGAGGGCGAGCGCGGCCAAGGCGAGGCGGAGGCGCGAGGTCATGGCCGCGGGGCGGGCCCCGACGGATACCACGCCCCCCGCCGGGCGGCCCCGACGATCGAGCGGGCCGGCGCCTGCCGTGCCATCATCCGCGCGTCTCATGCTGGCACACGGACTCTCGGCGTGGCGCGCCGCGGCGGCGGGCGCGGCCCTCGGCGCCGTGATCGCGCTCGTCGTCCCGCTGCGCCGCGCCACGGCGCCGGCGCCGGCCGCCGGGCGGGGGGGGGCCGCGCTTCCGCGCGCGACGCCGTCACGCCCGGCGGCGCCGCCGGCCGCCGGTGACCCAGGCCCCGCGCCGGAAGCTGCCGTGGAGGGCGCGCGCGGCGCGCCCTCCACCTCTGCCGCTGCTGCCGTCGCGGCGCCCCCGGGGAGGGCCGCGGTGGCCGAGTGGGAGCTGCCGCCGCCTCCGCCGCAGCCCGTCGACGCCCGGATCGCCTGCGCTCGGGGCGCGGCCGACGCCTGCGCGCGCGTCGCGTTCGAGCTCGCGTCGCGGCCCGACCGCAGGGCGGACGAGCTGCTGGCGTATCGCTCGCGCGCGGTGGTCGCCTACGCCGAGCGGTGCCGTGGGCGGCAGCCGGTCGCCTGCGTCGCGCTCGCGCGCATCCACGAGCTCGGGCTCGGCGTCGCGCCCGATCCGGTGCAGGCCGAGGCGCTCCGCGTCCGCGCGCAGGAGCTGTGCGCCGGGCCCGGTGCCGGGCGTCCGGGTTGCGGCGGCGGCTGATCCGCGCGCGTCAGCTCGGCTGGACGACCGCGACGAAGGTCTCGCCTCGCCACGCGCAGCGGGCGCACTCCACGCGCAGCACGCGCAGCGAGCGCCCGGCGATCGCCTCGGCGGTGTGATCGAGGACGCGGCAGTGGCCGCCGCAGTTCGGGCACGGGAGCGAGGTGGCGCGGGCCTCGACCTGGGAGCCCGACGTGACGTACGTCGGGTTCGCGGCGGATCCGCCCTCCTCGGCGGCCCGAGCCCGCTCGCGCTTCTCCAGCCGGCGGTCGGCGGCGCGCTCGGCGGCGCGTCGGGCGGTGCGCGGGCGGACGCGTCCGGACATCACGCCTCACGCCGGCCGCGCGGCGCGGCGGTACCCCACCTTCGCGAGGGCCTCGTCCACGATCCCGCCGCGCGCCTTGGGGTCGCCCTCCAGCTCGGGTACGAGCACGAGCCGGTGCGCGAGCACCGACACCGCGACGCCGCGCACGTCGTCTGGAGTGGCGTACGCGCGGCCCGCGAGGACGGCGGCCGCCTTCGCTGCGCGCGCCAGGCCCAGGGCAGCGCGCGGGCTCGCCCCGAGGACGACCCGCCCGTGCGTCCGCGTGAACGCGACCAGGCCGACGCAGTACTCGAGCACGTCATCCTCGATGTGGACGCGGGCCGCGACGGACTGGAGTCGGAGCACGTCCTGCGCGGCGAGGATGGGCTGGACCTCCGGCGCGGCCACCCCGTGGGCCTTCAGCATGGCGAGCTCGTCCCGCGGGTTCGGGTAGCCCATCCGGACGCGGACCAGGAAGCGATCGATCTGCGCCTCCGGGAGCGGGTACGTCCCCTCGAGATCCACGGGGTTCTGTGTCGCGAGCACGAAGAAAGGATCGGGGAGCTCGAAGCGATCGCCCTCGATGGTGACTTGTCGCTCCTGCATCGCCTCGAGCAGCGCCGACTGCGTCTTGGCCGGGGCGCGGTTGATCTCGTCGGCGAGGAGCACGTTGGTGAAGATGGGGCCCGCTCGCAACGAGAACGTGCCGTCGCGCGGGCTCAGCACGTACGTCCCGGTGATGTCCGCTGGCAGCAGATCCGGCGTGAACTGCACGCGCCGGACCGTGCAGCCGAGCGCGGCGGCGAACGCCTTGACGAGGGTCGTCTTCGCCACGCCCGGGACGCCCTCGAGCAGCACGTGCCCCCGCGAGAGGAGCGCGATGCTGAGGAGGTCGATCGGGCCGGGCTCGCCGACGAACACCCGCCCCACTTGGCGCCGGAGCTCGCCGAGCCGCTCCCGCGCGGCCTCGACCTCAGAGGGCTGCATCGCCTGCGTCACGCGAGCGATCTCCTCGCCGCGCCCGCCTCGTCCAGGATCCGGGCCACGTCGGCGCGGAGGCGGACCACGTCCCGATCGGACACGCGAAGCCCGCTCGAGCTCGACACGGCGGCTTCGGCCCGGCTCATCTCCGCCAGCACGTTACGCAGAACGCGCTGGGTGTCCAGCCCGAGCAATCGCTCGCGCTCGATCGCCGCGAGCACCTCCGCGGCGGACGTGAGCGGGGGGAGCCCAGCCCGGTCGGCCAGCGCCTCGAGGAGCGCCGAGCGGAGCTCGAGCACGACCAGCGCGCGGTGGGTCGTCGGCGCGCCGAGCACCGCGGCCCGCCCCGCAACGCCGGCGAGCGCCAGCGGCGAGGTCGCGCTCGCGTACCGTGGCGTCGATTGCCGGTAGACCTTGAGGGCCGTCGTCGCCGTCCACGCCGCCGCGGCGAGCGAGGCCAGCGCCGCCAGGAGCTGGGACACCAGGGGAGGGAAGCCGTCGGTGTGCAGCGAATCGACGCTCTCGAGCAACGCCGTCGCCTGGTCTCGGAGCTCCTGGCCGAAGCTCGTGCCGCCTCCGAAGTGGCCCTTCTGTCGGAAACGGTTGGCCACCACGTACAAGCGCCCGCGGCGCGGGCCCCAGGAGTCGTCCTCGACGAGGTACTCGACGACCCCTTGCGCGAACGCGCGATTGCCCGGGTAACGGAGCATGAGGTTGATGAACACCGAGGGGTCGGCGAGTGCGAACAGCCGGCCGCGCCCGGCGATGATGCCCGTCGCCGCGAGCGTGACGGTCGGCTCGCCGAGGGCCGGGATCTCGAGCACGGGCGTCAGGTTGGGGTGGAGCAGCCCCGCCGGGTGGTTGGTGACGACCTGCTGGACGTTCGCCACGACGGGGTGCCGCCCCTGCTCCTGTCCGGCGACGACCTGCGCGGCCGGCACCGCGATCGGGAGGCTGGCGTTCCGCCGGAGCGCGTGCGCGGGGCGAAGCGGCGCCGGGATGCGCCGGATCTGGAAGCGCCCGAGCACGGCGTCCGCGCGGCCGAAGTCGTCTGCGATCGCCGCGCGCCCGCCCGCGCGAAGGAACGCGCTGAGCTCGTCATAGTCGAGCTCCGCCTCCGGGTGGACGACGAGCAGCCCGTCCGCCGGGGTGAGCTCCGAGTAGTCGAGCGTCGCGACGAGGACGATCCGCTCGGCGCCCAGCACCGATTTCGCGAGCGCGTAGAGCTCGCTCGTCCCCTCCCAGGCGGGGTCCGAGGCCTCGAACGCGGCGCGGGCCGGGAGCGGGGTGGCGAGGAGGAGCGCGCCCACCAACGCCGCCCAGCGGAGCGGCCGAGCGCGGAGCGGCCGAGCGCGGAGCGGCCGAGCGCGGAGCGGCCGAGCGCGGAGCGGCCGAGCGCGGAGGCCCATTGCAGCCACGGTACCACGCCCGCGGCGGGATAACTTGACCCGCGGGTCGGCCTGGCTAGATTACGGATTGAAGGTGCGGCTCCGAGCCGGCGCCGTTCGGAGATCGAGGTCGCGGATGCTTCCTCCATTCATCATCGAGCAGATCCGGCGCCGCGAGGAGGCGGAGGCGGAGCGGCGTCGTCAAGATGCGGAGCGGCCCCGGCTCGAGATCCCGAAGGACATGCCGCGCCCGAGGCGGCCGCCGCAGCCGACGGAAGAGGCGGACGATGGGCCGCGCGGGGTCGTCATCCTCGACCTCGGGTGACGGAATCCTGGGGGGAGCGGTCGAATCACGACCCGGCGGCGCCGCGCGTGATATAGGCGCGCCCGCATGCTGGGTGCCCGTCCCTGGTGGCTCCTCCTCGCCGCGGCCGCGACGGGCTGCTTCTTCCCGGACGAGGGCCTCGAGGCCCCGCTCGATCGCATCTACTTCCCGACGGGCCTCGCGCTCAGCCCGGCGGGGACGCGGCTGTACGTAGCGAGCAGCGACTTCGACCTCCAGTTCACCGGGGGGTCGCTCCTCGCGCTGGATCTCGACCGCGTCCACCGGCTCGTCCCCCGGAGCTGCGAGCAGGACGCCGGGTGCGCCGGCGACGAGCGGTGCGATCTCGAGCCCACCGCGGAGAACGGCGGCGCCCCCAGCCGCTGGTGCGTGAAGCGAGACGGCTCGGACGCTGGGCGCCCGTGCGGCGCGCTCGGCGAGCAGAGCGCGGGCGAGCGAATCCTCCACCCAGGTCGCTGCCGCGCCGTCGATCTCGCGCGCCCGGCCGGCGGGGGAGGGAGCCTCGTCGCCGGTGGCGTCGGCATCGGGGCGTTCGCGTCCGACGTGATCTATCGGAGCCGACCGGCCGCGGGCGACGGCAGCGAGCGGCCCGGAGGGAGGCTGTTCATCCCGGTCCGCGGCGACGCCACGTTGACGTTCATCGACGTCGACGACGACTCGAAGAGCGACAGCACGGGGTTCGAGCTCGAGTGCGGGCAGTCCGGCGCGGGCAACCGCTGCGACGACGACCACCGCCGGGGGGACGATCCCGCGGAGGAGAACACGCGCGGGCAGCGCCTGCCGCCGGAGCCCTACGGCGTCGACGCGACGGGCGACGGCACGGCGATCGTAGTCACGCACCAGACGGAGGGCGCGGCCTCGCTGTTCGTCTCGGACTGGGGCCAGAACGGCGAGCTCGGCTCCGGCCCCCGCCTGGAGTTCGTGCTCGGCGGCCTGCCGTCGCGACCGGTGGCGGTCGTAGCAGTGCCCCCCTCGGCTTCGCGTGGCGCCGAGCCCACCTACGAGCCGACGTTCCTCGTGACCTCGCGGAGCAGCGCCGAGGTCCGCCTGCTCTCCTACTTCGACGACGCGGCCGCCAGCCCCGCGCGACCGTTCCTCGCGGATCGCGGCGGCGTCGCGATCACCGCGAACGCGCTCGGGTTCGACTCCCGTGGCATCGCGGTGGACACCTCGGGGCGGCGGCGGGCCGAGGCCGCGTGCGCTGGAGAGCCGGAGGGCGACGCGCGCGAGGCCTGCCTGGACGAGGCCGCCAACGTCGCGCTCGGGGTGTTCGTGGCCAACCGCGCGCCGTCGAGCCTCCTCGCCGGGCAGACACGCCCGGGCAGCGATCTGCCGCGCGCGTTCGACGCCCAGCCCCTCTCCTTCGGGCCGTCGCGGGTCGTCGTCGGCGAGATCATCGATCGGGACGGATCGCCCGCCGTGCGGGTCTTCGTCGTCTGCTTCGATTCGCGCGCCATCTACGTCTGGGATCCGGTGGCGCGCGAGATCGAGGCGGTCATCGAGACCGGGCGGGGCCCGCAGCCGCTGGTCGTCGATCCCCGGCGCGGGCTCGGCTACGTCGCCCACTTCACCGACTCGTACGTCGGGGTCATCGACCTCGATCGTCGCCACCCGTCCTACGCCACCATCGTGCTCTCCGTCGCGCGCCCCACCCCGCCGAGGTCGTCCAAGTGAAGGCGCGCGACCGCCTCGGCGCCGCGGCCCGCCTCGGGGCGCTGTGGCTGGTCGGTCTGGCGGCGTGCTCGGAGACGCCGATCACGCTCCCGTTGCGCTCGCTCGAGCGGAGCGGCGACGTGGCGTTCGTGTGCACGGGCGCCGAGGGAGCGGGCCGATCGGTCGATGGCTGTCCGGGCAGCGATCCGGATGGTACGGAGCGCCGCCTGCTCGCGCTCGTGACCCAGACCCGACGCGGCGAGGTGGCGGTCGTGGACGTGACCGCCGGCAGCGTCGTCGATGTCGATCGCTCGACGCCGGGGTTCTCCTTCGTGCCCGTGGGCGCCCAGCCGCGTGACCTCGTCGCGACGCCGGGCGGGGTAGCGACGTTCGTCGGCGTGGCGGAGTCCGGGAAGGAGGGTATCGTAGCGATCCCGAGCACTTGCGCGCGCGGCGTGGCGCCCGACCTGCTCGATCTCCCGGCCTGCGCCCTGCCCTCGGCCCCGGGCGCGATGACCATCCTCATCGATGGCGAGGTCGCCGGCCTGGCCCGCGAGCGCTGCGACGCGCCTCGGGAGGCCGCGGCATCCGAGCCGGGGCGCGCCGTCGCGGCGTCGGGCCGTCGCTGTCCGGCGGACCTCGCGCTCGAGTCGTCGCCGGCGGGCCGACGCAAGCTCGTCGTCGCGTTGCCGGAGCTGTCCGAGCTGGCCGTGTTCGACGCCCAGGAGATCCTCGATCGCGAGCCAGGGACGTACTCGCCGTGCGTGCCGGAGCGGGTGATCGCGCTGGACGTCGCGCTGCCGCCGACCCCCATCGCGCAGCGGCTGCCGCCCGACCTCGCGGAGCTCCCCGCCTGCGTGGGCTCGTCGCCGAGCTTCGGCCCGGCGCCGGCGGTGTACCTCCCGCGGCCGAGCGACCTCGCCCTGCAGGGGGACACCCTCTACGTCTCCGATCTCGACGCGCCGGTCGTGCATCTGCTGGAGGCCTCGAGCCCGTGCGAGCTCGCGGAGCTCCCGCCCCTCCTCCCGATGGCGCTGGATCAGCCGACGCGGGTGGTCACCACCTCGCGCGTGGCCGTGAGCCCGCTCACGTCGACGGGGCGACGATTCGCCTACGCCGTCGACGCCTTCGACGGCAGCACGATGGTGTTCGACGTGACGGCCGGCTCGTCGGAGCGCACGCCGGTGGTGCGCCCGGGCGCGGCGCGGCTGCCGTTCGAGCCGGCGGACCGCATCGCCTTCTCGTCGCGCGCTCACGACCTCGACTTCGCGCTGCGGGACGTGCCGATCGCCGATCCGGTGACGGGGCTCGCGGTCGTCGGCGCGCGCTGCGACCCCGACCCGGCGCTCGACTCCGCGTCTCCCGGGGCGCGGTATCGTACCGCTCTCGATTTCACGACCGGCGCGGCGCCCCGCAAGCTCCGAGGGGTCTTCGGGTTCTTGGCGCTCGCCAACGGCCAGGTCGCCGTGATCGACGTGGAGGACTTCGACGCCCCTTGTCGCCGGCCGATCTCGCTGAACCCAGCCGCCGAGCCCGACTACCGCGGCTGCGCGGGCGACCCCGCGTCGCCCGCTTTCTACACGGACGATGGCACCGACGAGGGGCGCCGGACGGTGTCCGGCGAGGTGAGCTGCGGGGTCGTGCAGCCGCACCGGGCGCGGACGTCGGCGTTCGCCGTGAGCAGCGACACCACCGGCGTACGCGCGCCGGCGCTGCGCAACTTCCCGCGGCTGGTGGACGCGCTGGGCGGCGCCCTCGCAGTGGACCGTGAGGACGACGAGCCCGAGCCTCCGCAGCTCCTCGGCGTCGACTTCAGCGGAGGCGAGCCTGCGGAGGTGTACGTCGGCACGTCGCGGT
Organism: Polyangiaceae bacterium; assembly: GCA_020846005.1. Lineage (GTDB taxonomy): Bacteria > Myxococcota_A > Polyangia > Polyangiales > Polyangiaceae > JADLEQ01. The sequence goes on along the minus strand of JADLEQ010000019.1, from coordinate 65,085 downwards.
ACCAGCGGGGCGGCCAGAACGATCTCGTCATCGATCCCGGTCTCGCCGAGCGCGCGTCGGTCACGCTGTCCTTCATCGAGCCACGCTCGTACGCGCCCGAGGAGGAGATCACGGTCGCCTACGAGGGCCAGATCACCGGCACTCGGACCACGGGCCTCGTGCGCGCCGACGGCAGCTTCCCCGACGACGCGCGGTACTGCGATCTCGGCGTGCAGGATGAGGGCGTGGTGCGCGGGCTCGGCGAGGAGCTCGGGGTCGCCGCCGACCGGCTGGGCGCGTTCGCGGAGCGACACGCGGACTACGTCCAGCTGACGGGCGCGCTGCCCGATCCCGAGCAGACCTACTGGCGAGAGGGCGTGGGCTACGACTGCGCCGGCGCGCCGGGCCAGGGTCACAACGCGTGCACCGAGGTGTTCGGCACCGCGGACGAGCCGACCCCGGCGCGCGATCTGCGCGTCGTCGAGGCGTACCGGGATCGCCTCGTCGTCGCACCGCGGGGCCTGAGCGGCGACGAGGCGGCGCGACGGCTGGCGCTGGTCGAGTGCTGCTTCCCGGCGAGGGCCGCGTACACGATCCGCGCCGGGCACCAGTGGGTCGTGCGGGGTTCGGCGTCCGGGTTCCGTCACGACATCGCCGAGGCGCCGTGCGTGGACGGCGCCTGCAGCCTGCGCTGTACGCGGAGCTGCGAGCCACGCCGCAAGCTCCAGCGAGCGAGGGCCTTCGAGATCTCGAGCTCCGCCTGCGCGATCCCCTCGGATCCGTCCGTGGCGCCCGAGTGCGCGATCGGCCCCGCCGACGCGGCCGTCGACGCCGCGTGCGTGGTCGACGGCACGGGGCCGATCGATCCGGCGTCTCCGTGCGTCTTCGAGAACCTGACGCTCCGCTTCGCCGTATACCGCGGGACACGCCCGAGCGAGCGCGACATGGCGTTCTCGTTCGTGGTCACCGGGGGCTTCGCGCCGCTCACGGCGAGCGTCGCGGGCTCGAGCGCCTCGGTGCTGCCGGAGTCCATGGTGTTCGTGCCGCAGCTCGGTCAGCTCGCGGTGGTGGATGGCTCCAGCGCGGGGCTCTCCTTCATCAGCCTCACGAGCGTCACGGCGTCGCGGCTCTACTTCTGACGAGGCGATGAGCGCGAGGGACACGCCGCTCATGGAACAGTGGTCGCGGCTGAAGCGCGCCCACCCCGAGGCGTATCTGTTCTTCCGGCTGGGCGATTTCTACGAGCTCTTCGAGCAGGACGCCATCGAGGTCGCGCGGCTCCTCGACCTCACGCTCACCAGTCGCAACAAGGGGAAGCCCGACGAGGTCCCCATGTGCGGCGTCCCGGTGGTCTCGGTGCACTTGCACGTAGCGAAGCTGCTCGAGCGCGGGCACCGCGTCGCGATCGCCGAGCAGATGGCCGATCCGGCGAAGACGCGCGGCATCGTCCCGCGCGAGGTCGTCCGGGTGCTCACGCCGGGGACGGTCACCGACCCAGAGCACGTGGCGCCGTCGCAGAACGGCTGGCTGGGCGCCCTGGAGCTGAGCGAGCGGGGGGCCGGGCTGGCGTTCCTCGACGTCTCCACGAGCGAGCTCTGCGCCGCGGCCGTCGACGACGCGGCCTCCTGGCTGGGCGATCTCGCGCGGGCGGCGCCGCGCGAACTGCTCGTCTCCGTGGACGAGGGCCTGGCGCGAGCCGACCCTGCGGCGCTGGCGCGCCTGCGCGGGCTCGTCGCCGGGGTCGCGCGGTCGTGCGCGATTCGAGCGGACGAGGCGCTCTCCGACGCGGAGGCGGAGCTTGCGCTCGGCCCCGCTCTGCGCGCGGACTGCGCTGTGCTGCCGCCGCTCGCGGTGCGCGCGGCGGCGCGGACGCTCCGCTTCGCGCGCGCTTGCACGCCGGGGCTCGAGCTCGACGTCCGCCGCGTGGGACGCTGGGAGTCGAGCGACGTGCTCCGCCTCGACCCGGCGGCGCAGGCTCATCTGGAGCTGGTCGCGTCGCTGGCGGGCGAGCCGCGCACGACGCTGCTCGCCACGATCGACACGACGGTGACCCCGGCGGGCGCGCGCCTGCTCCGCCGGCGACTGCTGTCCCCGCTGCTCGACGTGGCCGCGATCCGCCGGCGACAGGACGAGGTGGCGTGCTTCGTCGTACACGCGCGCGTGCGGGAGGACGCGCGCGAGGCCCTGCGGGGCGTCGGCGACCTCGAACGGTTCGCGACCCGCGCGTCGATGCGCGAGATCACGTCGCGTGAGCTGGGCCTGTTGCGGGACGGGCTCGCCGCGGGCAGCGCGACGCTCGAGGTGCTCGGCTCGCTCCCCGAGCCTGCCGACCGCGCGCTCTTCGGCCTCGGCGGCGCCGAGGTCGATCCCGTGGCGGACGTGCGGGATGCGCTGACGCGCGCGCTCGTCGAGCGCCCGGCTCCGCGTGTGGCGGACGGCCCGGTATTTCGAGAGGGCTTCGACGCCGAGCTCGACGAGCTGGGTGCGCTCGCGCGCGGCGGGGCCGAGCAGATGGTCGCGATCGAGACGCGTCTCCGCGAGCGGACGGGGATCGGCTCGCTCAAGGTCCGCTTCACGCGCGTGTTCGGCTGGTACGTCGAGGTGACGCGCGCGCAGGCAGCGAAGGTGCCGGCCGAGTTCCGTCGCAAGCAGACGGTCGCGACCGGTGAGCGGTACACGACGGTCGAGCTCGACGAGCTGGCCGATCGCCTGCTGCACGCCGAGGAGCGGCAGCGGGAGCGGGAGCTGGAGGTCCTACGCGGCTTGGTCGAGCTGGCGGCTGCGGCCGCGGAGCGCGTGAGGGCGCTCTCTGGGCTGCTGGCGCGCGTCGACGTTGCGATGGCGTTGGCCGAGGTGGCGCACCGGAGCGACTGGACGCGCCCCGAGGTGGAGGCGAGCGAGCGACTCGCGATCCGTGAGGGGCGGCACCCCGTGGTCGAGCGCCTGGGCACCCAGCGCTTCGTGCCCAACGACGTGGCGCTGGACGCGGCGGGGGTGCGCTTCTGGTTGGTCACCGGCCCGAACATGGCTGGCAAGAGCACCTTCCTGCGCCAGACCGCGCTGCTCGTCGTGTTGGCGCAGATGGGCAGCTACGTCCCCGCGCGGAGCGCGTGCGTGGGCGTCGTGGATCGGGTGCTCTCGCGCGTCGGCGCGAGCGACGACCTCGCGCGCGGCGCCAGCACGTTCATGGTCGAGATGCGCGAGACGGCTGAGATCTTGCGGGCGGCGACCCGGAGGAGCCTCGTGATCCTCGACGAGGTCGGGCGCGGGACGAGCACGTTCGACGGCCTCGCGATCGCGTGGGCCGTGGCCGAGCACCTGGACGCGGTCGTGCGCTGCCGGACCCTGTTCGCCACGCACTATCACGAGCTCACCCAGCCCGTGGAGCGCAGCGCCTCCGCGGAGAACCACTCGGTGAGCGCGCGAGAGGTCGGGGACGACGTCGTGTTCCTCCATCGGGTCGTCGCCGGCGCCGCGAGCCGGAGCTACGGGATCGCCGTGGCCAAGCTGGCGGGCCTCCCGGAGAGCGTGCTCGCGCGCGCGCGCGCGCTCCTCACCGAGTTCGAGGGGGACGGCTCGACCGCGGGTGACCGGGTCCACAGCGGCGCGGCGGCGCCCACGCCGCAGCTCTCGCTGTTCGGTGCGCCTCCCGCCGAGTCGGCCGGCGCGCGCGAGATCTTGGAGACGCTCCGCGTCGTCGATCTCGATCGCACGAGCCCGCTCGACGCGCTGGCGCTGCTCGCCAAGCTGAAGGCCCGGCTGTGAGCGGCAGGTGAGCGGCGCGCGGCCGCGGCGATCGCGGCCGGCGGCGCGCGCTAGCCCGGTTCACGCGGGGGGCGCGAGGGACGCCACCAGCGCGCGGGCCTCGACGATGTCGTCCTCGATCGAGCAGTACGTCCAGCCGCCGTACCGGCCGATCGAATGGACGTGGTGCCGGGCGAGCTCGGCCTGCAGCCGATCGCGTTCGCGGTTCGCCGCCTGGCTGACGTGGACGTACGCTGGGTCCATCACCACGGAGTGCCAGGCGACCAGTCGCTGGCCGTTCACCACGCCGACGCGCTCGAGATCGGCGAGCACGCGCGGGAGGGCCTCGGCGACGTCGATCGGCTGGTCGTGCCGGTAGCCGAGCTCGACGTACAGGCTCATACGCTCGGTGCCGAGGATGTTGTCGTAGAAGCCGACGCGGTAGAAGGAGATCGTGCGATCGGGGTAGTAGATCCAGTGCGGCTCGCGCGGGCCCTTGGTGTCGAAGCCGAGGTTGAAGACCAGCACGCGGTTGTGGACGAAGGGGGACGTATCGTGGGGTAGCCCGGAGAGGCGCGCGAGCGCGGGGAAGGGGGCCGAGGAGATCAGGCGCCGGTAGGCGAGCTCACGACGGTTCGTCGTGGCGATCCGCTGCTCGAGATCGAGCCCGACGAGCTCCTCCGACGTGGCCAACGCGCCGTCCGGCAGGTCGCGGGCGAGCGCGCGTACGTATTCGATCGCCCCGCCCTCCGGGTAGGTGAAGGTGGCGTTGTAGGTCGCGTTGCTCGCGCTCCGCATGTTGAGCACGATCTCGGTGAGATCGGCGTGGGGAAAGAAGCGCCCCATCGCGTCTACGTCGAGCGTGGCGAGGTCACACGCGTAGAGCTTCTCGTTGTAGGGGACGAGGAAGCGCTCCGCGATCCCGCGGCCGAAGCGCGCGTGGAGCATGTCGAGGAAGGTGCGCTCCTCGCGGCGTGGCGAGCCGCGGTCACCGAGCAGCTCCCGAGGCGCGCGCGCCAAGTAGAGGTCGACCAGGCAGTCGACGAAATCCTCGCGGGGGAGCTGGTGGATGTTCTTCTGGAAGGGGAAGTCCACGTAGCCGTCCGCCCAGCGGATGAACGACCGCTTCTGCACGGTGACGACCCGCCGGCCCGGCATCCGCTCCCGGAGCCAGCGCTCGATCGCCGGATCTCGGAAGTGGAAGAAGTGGCCCGAGTAGTCCCAGGTGAAGCCATCCTGGACGACCGTCTTGCAGTAGCCGCCGATCTCGGCGTCCCGCTCGAGGACGAGGAAGTCCTGGTCACCTTGCGCGACCAGCGCCGCTGAGGTCGCGAGGCCCGTCACGCCAGCGCCGACGATGAGCGTCCCGACGGTGTCCATGGGGCGAGCCTTCCCCGGCTGGCGGGGCCGCGCAACCGCGGGGAAGTGGGTCGAGGAGGTGGGTCGGGGAGGTGGGTCGGGAGGGGTGCGTCGGGGAGGTGCGTCGGGGAGGTGCGTCGGGCGGGCTCCGCGGGCGAGGCGCGCCGGCGGCCGCCGGGCGTCGCGCGGCGGTTCCGCGTCGTGTAAGCTGCGCGCCCCGTGTCGGCGCCGGTTCCTCGCATCTCCATCGTCATCCCCGTCTACAACGAGGAGGCGATCCTCCACGCCGCCGTCGTCGACCTCCGTGAGCGGCTCGCGCCGCTCGGTTGGCAGTGGGAGGTGATCCTCGCCGAGAACGGCTCGCGGGACCGGACGGTCGAGATCGCCGGCCAGCTCGCGGCGCGGTACCCAGAGGTGCGGACGCTCTCGACCGGCGAGCCGAACTACGGCAAGGCGCTCCGGCGTGGGATCCTGGAGGCGCGCGGCGAGCTCGTGCTGTGCGACGAGATCGACCTCTGCGACACCGACTTCCACCGGCGGGCCGTAGAGCTGCTCGACGCCGGCGAGGCGGATCTCGTGATCGGGTCGAAGCTCATCGGCGGCGCCGAGGACGAGCGCCCCCTCCTGCGCCACGCCGCCAGCCTGTTCTACACCGGGCTGCTCCGGGTGCTCCTCGGCTTCCAGGGGACGGACACCCACGGCCTGAAGGCGTTTCGCCGAGCGACGCTCGTCCCACTCGTCGAGGCGTGCGTGGTGGATCGCGACGTGTTCGCGAGCGAGTTCGTGATCCGCGCGTACCGCGCGAACGTCCGCGTGGTCGAGATCCCGGTGCGCGTCATCGAGAAGCGCCCGCCGAGCATCAACCTGTTCAAGCGCGTCCCGAACGTGTTGAAGAGCGTGGCCCGCCTCACGTGGGCGATCCGCGTGCGCGGCTAGACCAGCGCGGCGCAGCGGTCCCCCCGGGGCGTCCGCCGCGGCTCCCGGGCGCGGGCCGGAGGCCGACGTTGCACCCCGGTCTCCGCACTGGCGCGCGCGCGTGCCGCGAGTCTGCGGGCCGTGGCAGAGTCGGCGCGTGCAGCCGCTGCCCATCGACGCCGTCGTCCCGGAGATCGTACGCGCCGTGGCGGAGGCGGGGGTCGTCGTCGTCGAGGCTGAGCCGGGCGCCGGGAAGACGACGCGAGTGCCGGCCGCCCTGCTCGAGGCCGCGTCGCACGGCTCGGTCGTGGTGACGGAGCCCCGCCGGATCGCGGCGCGGTTGGCCGCCCGGCGGGTGGCCGAGGAGCGGGGCGAGCCGCTCGGCGGCCTCGTCGGCTACAGCGTGAGGTTCGACGAGCGGTCCGGCCCTTCCACCCGGCTGCTCTATGTGACCGAGGGCGTGCTGCTCCGCAGGCTCGCCCGCGACCCACGGCTCGCGGACGTGGTCGCCGTGGTCGTCGACGAGGTGCACGAGCGACACGTCGAGACGGACCTCGTGCTGTCCCTGGTGTCGGAGCTTCGTCGCGAGCGGCCCGAGCTCGCGCTGGTCGTCATGAGCGCGACGCTCGATGCCGAGCCGCTCGCGCGGTTCCTCGGGGGGGCTCGGCGCGTTCGCTGCCCGGGCCGCCTGCACCCGCTCGCGATCACGCATCAGGAGGGTCTCGACGACCGCCCCCTCGAGAAGCGCGTCGCGTCGGCGGTTCGCCAGGGGCTGCGCGAGGAACCGGACGGCGACGTGCTGGTGTTCCTGCCGGGAGCGCCCGAGATCCGACGCGCGAGCGACGCGCTCGCGGGCCTCGCCGACGCCGAGCGCGTCCGGGTCCTCCCCCTCCATGGGGATCTGCCGCTCGACGTCCAGGCGCGCGCGCTCGAGCGCGGGAGCCAGCGGAAGGTCGTGCTCTCCACCAACGTCGCCGAGTCGAGCGTGACCGTCGAAGGCGTCGCGATCGTCGTCGACAGCGGGCTCGCCCGCGTGGCGAGCCACTCGCCGTGGTCCGGGCTTCCCCGGCTGGAGGTGGCGACGATCAGCCGCGCGAGCGCGACCCAGCGCGCGGGGCGCGCCGGCCGGACACGGAGCGGGCGGGTGTACCGGCTCTACTCGAGCGGCGAGCTCCGTACGCGCCCGGAGCGCGACGTGCCCGAGATCCAGCGCGCCGATCTCACCGAGGTCGTGCTGTCGCTGGCGACGCTCGGGCGGTGGGGGGCGCGCGCGCCCGCCTGGCTGGATCCGCCGCCGGCTGCGGCCGTCGCGGCCGCCGAGGAGGTGCTGCGCGCGCTCGGCGCGCTCGACGCCGCGGGGAGCGCCACCGAGATCGGACGCCGGATGGCGGCGCTCCCGGTCCCCCCCCGCCTCGCGCGCCTCGCGCTCGAGGGAGCGCGCCGCGGGGTCGCAGACGCGGCCTGCACCGCGGCGGCGCTCCTCGCCGAGCGTGACCTGCGCCTCGACGCGCGCGGCGCTGGTCTGGGTCCGAGCGTGTCGAGTCGCGCCGCCGCGCGCCACAGCGGGCCGTCGGACGTCCTCGAGTTGATCGAGCGGTTCGACGAGGCGGCCTCGCTGTCGTTCGACGGGCGGGCGCTCCGGGCTGCCGGGCTCGACGAGCGCATCGCGCGCGCGGTCGAGGAGACGCGCCGACGCCTCGCGCGCCTCGTGCGCGACGAGGCGCCCGCGCCCGCGGACGAGGCAGCGTACGAGCAGGCCCTCGGGCTCGCGGTCCTCGCGGCGTTTCCGGATCGCGTCGCGAGGCGCAGAAAGGCGGGTTCACGGGAGCTCGTGCTGGCGAGCGGGGCGACGGCTGGGCTCGCGGAGACCTCGGTGGTCACTGGGGCGGCGCTGCTCACCACGCTCGACGTCGGCGAGCGTGGCGGAACGCGCGGCGCACAGGTCCGCCTCGCGAGCGCGATCGAGCCGGAGTGGTTGCTCGAGTTGGCAGCGGACCGCATCCGAGAGACCGCGGCGCTCGAGTGGAACGAGCGCCTCGGTCGGGTGGATCGAGTCACGCGGGCGACGTACGGCGCGGTGGTGCTCGACGCGACGGTCCGCGCGGCGCCGCCTTCGCCCGAGGCCGCGCAGCTCCTCGCCGTGGCCGCGGCCCAGCGCGCGCGGGGTCGGGAGGGCGACGCGCTCGCGGGCCTGGTGGCTCGCGTCGCGTTCCTCGCGCGCTCGATCCCGGAGCTCGGCCTCGACGCGCCGGACGAGGCGGCGCTCGACGCCCTGCTCGGCGGCGCGTGCGACGGGCTCACCTCGCTCGCCGAGCTCGACGCGGTCGGGCTCGAGGCTCGGCTGGTCGCCCGCCTCGGTGCCGCGGGCGAGCGCGCACTTCGCGAGGACGCGCCCGAGCGCATGGGACTCCCGGGCGGTCGCACGGTGGCGGTGCACTACGAGCCCGGCCGGCCTCCGTGGCTCGAGTCCCGGCTCCAGGACTTCTTCGGCATGGCGGACGGCCCGCGGATCGCGAGGGGGCGCGTCGCGGTCGTCCTCCACCTGCTCGCGCCGAACCAGCGCGCCGTCCAGGTGACGACCGATCTGGCTGGCTTCTGGGCACGCCACTACCCGTCCCTGCGGCGCGAGCTGATGCGCCGGTATCCGCGGCACGCGTGGCCGGAGGATGGCGCGAGCGCCACGCCTCCGGCGCCGCGCCCGCCGCGCCGTCCGTGACGAAGCGCCAGCGCGCGCCCCGGGTCAGTGCGCGTCGGCCCAGGAGCGGCCGTGCCGCACGTCGACGACGAGCGGCACGGCGAGGGAGTACGCGCCCTCCATCGCCGCTCGCACGCGATCCGCGGCGGCCTCGACCTCCGCCTCCGGCACCTCGAAGACGAGCTCGTCGTGGACGGTCAGCGTCATCCTCGCCCCGGGGCTCGGTGGATCGGCCAGCGCGAGCATCGCGAGCTTGAGCAGGTCGGCGGCGGTGCCTTGGATCGGGGTGTTCATCGCGACTCGCTCCGCCGCCAGGCGGCGTGCCCGGTTCGGGCTGCGGATGTCCGGCACGAGGCGCCGACGCCCGAGCAGCGTGTGGACGCTCTCGCTGGCCCCGGCGGCCTCCAGGGTCGCGTCCATGAAGCGTCGGACCCCCTGATGGCGACGGAAGTATGCGGCGATGAAGTTGCCCGCCTCCAGCCGGCTGATGCCGAGGCTCTTCGCGAGCCCGGAGTCGCCCTGCCCGTAGATCACGCCGAAGTTCACCGCCTTCGCCCGGCGCCGGTGCTCGGCCGTGACGTCTTCCGCCCGCAGTTCGAAGATCTCCATCGCCGTCCGGCGGTGGACGTCGTCGCCGGTCTGGAACGCCTCCACGAGCACTGGATCCCCCGACAGGTGAGCGAGCACGCGGAGCTCGATCTGCGAGTAATCCGCGCTCAGGATCACGTGCCCCGGGCGCGCGACGAACGCTGCGCGGATCGAGCGGCCGAGCTCGCTCCTCACCGGGATGTTCTGCAGGTTCGGATCGACCGAGGAGAGTCGCCCCGTCGCGGCCACGGTCTGCTCCCACCGGGTGTGCACTCGACCCGTCCGCGGGTCGACGAGGCGGGGGAGCGTCTCGACGTACGTCCCTTCCAGCTTCGCGAGCTGGCGATGCTCGAGGACGATCCCCGGCAGCTCGTGCTCCTCCGCGAGCGCCTCCAGCGTCTCGGCGTCGGTCGAGCGGGAGGTCTTCGTCCGCTTCCGCGGCGCGAGGCCGAACTCGTCGAAGAGGAGCGTCTCGAGCTGGCGAGGTGACGCTACGTTGAACGGTCGCCCCGCCACCGCGTGCGCACGGGACTCGAGCTCCGCCATCCGGCGGCGGAGCTCGGCGCCGAGCGCCGCCAGCGCACGAACGTCGATCAGCACGCCCTCACGCTCCATCCGGGCCAGGACGGCGCCGAGCGGCAGCTCGAGATCGTCGTGGAGCGAGGCGAGGCGCTCTTCGACCAGCTTGGACCTCAGCGGATCGAGCAGGCGGAGGGCGGCATCGGCGCGCGCGCCGGCGTGGGCGGCGGCCTCCTCGATCGGGAGCTCGTCGAAGCCGAGCGCCTCGCGGCCGCGGCGTGGCGGCGCCGCCGCCGCGCCCAGCGTGAGCCCGAGCTCGCGCTGGGCGATCGCGCTCACGTCGTGCGCGCGCTCCGGATCCAGCAGGTAGCTCGCGATCGCGGGGTCGAGCCGCACGCCGTGCAGCGCAATGCCCAGCGGCTCGAGCAGCCCCCGCGCCGACTTCGAGTCGACCACGCATTTCGCCAGTGACGGATCGGCGAGCAGCGGTCCGCACAGGCGGACGCCCGCTGCGACGGCGAGCTGGGGGGGCGCGCCGAGCGCCCGATGTAGCAACGGGACGTACGCGACCTCCCCGGGGGCTGGGGCGAGCGCGAGGCCGACGAGCGGCGAGAGCGGGCCGCGCGCGGCGGCGTGCAGGGAGAGTCCCACGCGGCCGGTCTCTCGGATCCGCTCGCACACCCGCGCGAGGGCCGCCTCCGTCGTCACCAGCGTCGGCGCCGCCGGCGGCGCGGGCGCTGGCGACGCGGCAGGCGCCGGGTCGCGCGTCGCGGCCGGCGCCTGCGCCCCGGGCGCCGAGCGCTCGGCCTCGAGCTGCTCGGCCAGGCGCAGGAAGCCGAGCTCGCGGTACAGTCGATCGAGCGCCTGCACGTCGCGGCCGCCCCAGGCGAGGTGCGCGCGATCGAACTCGATCGGGCAGTCGTCCTTCAGCGTCACGAGTTCGAAGGAGAGGAGCGCGTCGGCGGCGTGCGCGACCAGCGCCTCGGCGAGCTTCTTGCGCTGGATCCGGCCGTCGCGGGCGGCGGCCAGCGCGCTCTCGAGGTCACCGAACGCGACCAGCAGGTCCTTGGCCGTCTTGGGCCCGACGCTCGGCACGCCCGGGACGTTGTCGCTGGCGTCGCCCATGAGCGCGAGCGCGTCGCGGACTCGCGCGACCGGTACGCCGAAGCGCTCCTCCACCTCCGGCACCCCGACGACCCGCTCGCGCATGGTGTCCCACATCGTGACGTCGGGGCCGACCAGCTGCATGAGGTCCTTGTCCGCGCTCACGATCACGACGCGGATGCCCTCGGCGCGGGCGTGACGGACGGCCGTCGCGATGAGATCGTCCGCCTCGACGCCGTCTTGCTGGAGCACCGGGATGGCGAAGGCTCGCACCAGCTCCCCGACCCGGTTCATCTGCACCCCGAGCTCGGGCGGGGGGGGCGGCCGGTGCGCCTTGTACTCGGGGTACCGGACGGTACGGAAGGTGGGCCCCTTCGAGTCCATGGCGACGGCGAGCATCGCCGGCCGGACCTTGCGGGCCAGTCGCTCCAGCATCGTCACCGTGACGAGCGTCGCGTTGGTGGGCTCGCCGGACGGACTCGTGAGCGGCGGCGTGGCGTGGAACGCGCGGAACACGAACCCGCTGAGGTCGACGACGTAGAGCACGTCGTCGGCGCCGGGCGGCGGGAGGCTGGTCGCCATCTGCCGCGTATACCGCGGCGCCCGCACGCGGGAACCACGGCGCGGGCGCCGCCGGCCCGCGGGCGTGAGTTGGCGACGTCGCGGGCGGTCGTGTAGGCTTCGGAGCGAGGTTGCGTGACGCCCGTCCCCCCTGCGCCGCCCCCGAGCCAAGACGCTACCCCCGGCGAGCTCGTCGCGGGGAAGTACCGCCTGACCCGCCTCATCGGGCGCGGGGGCATGGGGTCCGTCTGGGAGGGCGTGCACGCCACGCTCGGGACTCGCGTGGCCGTCAAGTTCATCGACGCCGAGCACGCCGCGAGCCCCGAGGCACGAGTGCGGTTCGTCAACGAGGCGCGGGCGGCAGCGATGCTGCGGAGCAAGCACGTCGTCCAGGTCCACGACCACGGGCTGATGGAGGACGGACGCCCCTACATCGTGATGGAGTTCCTGGCCGGCGAGCCGCTCGATCGCCGACTCGAGCGGGTCGGGCGGCTCAGCCTGCAGGACACCGCGGGGATCGTGCAGCAGGTCTGCCGCGCGCTCACCAAGGCGCACGCGGCGGGGATCATCCATCGAGATCTCAAGCCGGAGAACGTCTTCCTGGTGTGGGACGAAGAGGACCACGCGGACATCGCGAAGGTGGTGGACTTCGGCATCGCGAAGTTCACCGACCCGGTCGCCGCGAGCTCCTCGGGGGCGACCCGCACCGGGAGCGTCGTCGGCACGCCGTACTACATGAGCCCGGAGCAGGCCCGTGGGCTGCGCTCGATCGACGTGCGCAGCGACTTGTGGTCGGTCGGCGTGATCGCCTACCGGTGCGTGGTGGGCGGATTGCCGTTCGAGGGTGAGGCGGTCGGCGATCTGCTCGTGAAGATCTGTACCGCGCCGCTCCCGGTCCCGAGCCAGGTCGCGCCGGGCGTTCCGGCGGCCTTCGACGCGTGGTTCGTGCGTGCGCTCGAGCGCGATCCGGCGCGCCGCTACGCGTCGGCGATCGAGCTCGCCGAGGCGCTCGCCGCGAGCGCGGGCCTCGCCGTGCGATCTCTTGCCGCCGACTCGGCGTCGCACCTCGGCGCGACCGTCGCGGCGTCGGCGGGAGTCGCGGCGGTGTCTGCGGACCAGGCGCCCGCGAGCGTCTCGGCGTCCGGCGCGTCGCCAGGGAGCGCCGGCCAGCACCCGTCCGCTGCGCAGACCCACTCCCCGATCACGCAGTCGGTGCCCCGCGTCAGCTCCCGCGCGCGCAGCCCGCTCGCGCTCGTCGGGGTCGGCGCGGTGGTCGTGGTGGGCGGCGCGGCGGCGGCGGTGGTCGGGTTCGGGGGCGTCCGCACGCCCGACGCGCCGGCGGCCGAGTCCGGCGACCTCGGCTCCAGCGCGGCGGCGGCGGCGGCCGACACCCGGTCGGGCGAGCCCACCGTGGAGCCGGCGGTCGACGCGAGGAGCGCCGCGGTCGCGGCGTCGCCCCCGCCGGCGTCCGCCTCGGGTGAGGCGCCGCCGCCCGCGCGGCGGCCCGAGAGCACCTCGCGCGGATCGACCGGGAAGCCCGTCCCCGTGGGGGCGAGCCCCGCGGCGACGTCGCCCGCGGCCACCCCGCCCAGCGTCCGGCCGAAGCCGCCGGCCGTCGATCCCGGGTACTGATCTCAACGGGCCGCTCGGCGGGGTCGATCCACGGCGCTTGACCGCCACCGGCGCGGGACCGTATCAGGTCGACATGCGCGTCTCGATGGCGACGGTGACCTGCATCGTGGCGGCTGCGGCGAGCGCGCTGGCCCCGCGACCGGCACTCGCGCAGTCCGCGGCGGACAAGGCCGCCGCGCGCAAGCTGGCGACGGACGGCATCGAGCGCTTCAACGAGCGGAAGTTCCCCGAGGCCCTCGAGAAGCTCGAGCGTGCTCAGGCGCTCTTCGACGCGCCGGTGCACCTGCTCTACATCGCGCGCTGTCAGGTCGAGCTCGGCAAGCTGGTGGAGGGCGCGGAGACCTACCGCCAGCTCGCTCGCGTGCGCCTCCCGCCGGGTGCGAGCCAGGCGTTCGAGGACGCCGTCGCCGCTGCGGGCCCCGAGCTGAAGGCCGTCGAGCCGCGGGTGCCGGCGGTGACGGTGGTGGTCGCCCCGGCGAAGACCGAGGGCGTAGCGCTCCGGATCGACGGCGCGGCGGTCAGCGCGGCCGCGATCGGGGTCGAGCGACCGATCAACCCGGGTCGTCACGTGGTCGAGGCGTCCGCCCCCGGGCACCGGTCGGCCCGCGCCGAGGTCGAGCTCCGCGCCGGTCAGAAGCAGCGGGTCGAGCTGAAGCTCGTGCCCGAGGCGCGCGCGGGCGGGCCGGCGCCGGGTCAGGCGGGCGCGACCGGGGCAGCGAAGGGTGGAGCCGGCGGCGCGCGGCCCACAGCCGAGGAGTCCGGCCCCGTCGGGTTCATGCTCGGGCTCCGCCTCGGCGGCAGCGTCCCGTTCGGAGACATCGCGAAATCCTCCGTCTCGGCGCAGCCGGGCGCCGGTGGCACCGAGGCGCTCTTCATGTCGGACTACTTCCAGCCCGGCGGAGGCGGCGAGCTGCGCGGCGGCGTCCGCTTCATGAGGTACTTCACCGGCGTGCTCTCGTTGCAGGGCTACGTGCTGCGCCCGGGGCGCGAGCTCGAGCAGCCGGACACGACGCTCGGGACAGCCGAGATCGATACGACCGTGAGCCTGGCGGCGTGGGGGCTGGGCGTGATGGTGGCGTCCGACCGCGACCGCCTGGGCGGGTTCGGTGAGCTCCTGATCCTCCCGAGCCACGCGTTCACGATCACGCAGGACATCGCGCGTCCGACGGCGGGGGACTGCCGGTTCGCCGCGACCTTTCGCGGTACGGCGCTCCAGCTCGGCGGGGGCGTCCGCGTCCCGGTCTCTCGCGCCCTCGTCGTGGCGCCGTACGCCCAGCTCACGATCGGGACGTTCACGAGCGTGGAGGAGGAGAGCACCTGCACCGCGGGCGTGACGGCCACGACGGCGATCCCGAAGGACGAGCAGTCGAGCCACGGCGTGGTGTCGCTCGGGGTCGGTGGCGAGTTCGAGTTCGGGCCAGACGTCCCGTGAGGCCTGCGCGACCGGGCCCGGCGGGACGGCGCCGGACATCCCGTGACGGTCGCCCCGCTGCGCCGACAACGGAGTGCGATCAATTACGATCGGGTGACAATCGGCCCCCGTCCCGGTGATAGCCAGGGCCCCGATGCTCGCATTGCTGGTCGGCCTCTACTTCCTCGTCCTCACCGTCCTCTGCACGTACGGCGTGCACCGCGCGCACCTGGTCCTCCTCTGCCTGAAGCACCGCCGTCGCTTCGAGGCCGCGGAGAGCCCCGCGCTCGCCCAGGCGCTGCCTCGGGTGACGATCCAGCTCCCCCTCTACAACGAGGCGACGGTGGTGGCTCGGCTGATCGAGGCCACGGGCCGGATCGACTACCCCGCGGACCTCCTCGAGATCCAGGTCCTCGACGACTCCACGGACGAGACCCGCGAGCTCGCGCAGCAGGGCGTCGCCGAGCTCCGGCGGCGTGGCATCGACGCCGCGTACGTGCGGCGCCCAACGCGCGAGGGCTTCAAGGCGGGCGCTCTCGAGTACGGGCTGCGGACGGCGAAGGGCGAGCTCGTCGCGATCTTCGACGCCGACTTCGTCCCGCAGCCGGAGTTCCTCCGCGCCGTCGTCGGTCACTTCGTCGATCCGCGCGTGGGGATGGTGCAGACCCGCTGGGCCCACATGAACCGCGGCTACAACGTCCTGACCAGCGTGCAGGCGCTGATGCTCGACGGCCACCACCTGATCGAGAACCGGGCGCGCTTCGCCGGCGGCTACATGTTCAACTTCTCGGGCACCGGCGGCATCTGGCGCCGCCGGGCGATCGAGGAGTCCGGCGGCTGGCAGCACGACACGCTGACCGAGGACCTCGACCTCTCCTACCGTGCCCAGCTGGCGGGTTGGAAGTTCATCTACCGCCCGGACGTGCTCACGCCCTCCGAGCTGCCCGAGGATCTCTCCGCGTTCCGCGCCCAGCAGTTCCGCTGGGCGAAGGGCACTGTCCAGACGGCGCGCAAGCTGCTCGGGCGCGTGCTGCGCGCTCCGGTGACCACGAGCCAGCGCGTCGAGGCCGTCTTCCACATGACGCCGCACTTCGCGTACCCGCTCATCCTGCTCCTCAGCGTCCTGATGCTCCCTGCGCTGCTGATGCTGCCGGCGTCGGAGGCGCACACGATGCTGCTGATCGACCTGCCGCTGTGCATCGGCTCGACGGGATCGCTCGCTACCTTCTACGTCCTCGCCGAGGTGTCGCAGGGCCGGAGCGCCTGGTCCGCGCTGGTGAGGCTCCCGGCCGTGATCGCGCTCGGCGCGGGCCTCGCGCCCAACCAGACCCGCGCGGTCTTCGAGGGCATGAGCTCGCGCACGGGGGAGTTCGTCCGCACGCCGAAGCGCGGCTCGATGCTCGGCCGCTACCGGCAGCGCGCGCAGCTCCCCTGGTCGGAGATGGCGCTCACCATCGTCTGCTTCCTCACCTCCGTCACCTCGCTGCAGACGGGCCACCTCTTCGCGACGCCGTTCGCCGTGTTGTTCACGGCGGGCTACGCGTACGTGGCCGTCCTCGTGCTGCTCGAGCAGGCCCAGCGGCGGCGTGAGGCGGCGGCGGCGGGGGAGCGCCCGAGCGGCGAGACCGAGGCGGTCGCCGAGGCGTCGTTGCCGCGCGCGGCCTGAGGCGCCGGCGGGCGCCGCCGGGCCCGGGCCCGCGGGCGCGAGCGCCCGTCGGCCCCGCGGGGCGGCGCGCCCGGCGCCCCGACCCTGGACCTCGGCGGTCGGGTCGGTAGAATGGCGCCACGTCCTGGAGCGTCCGGGGGCATGACCAAGGCAGAAATCGTCCAGTCGGTCTACGCGAGGCTCGGCGGCTTCTCGAAGAAGGAGTCGGCCGATCTCATCGAGCTCGTCTTCGAGACGATGAAGGAGACGCTCGGTCGCGGCGAGAAGATCAAGATCTCCGGCTTCGGGAACTTCGTGCTCCGAGACAAGCGCCAGCGGCAGGGGCGCAATCCGCAGACGGGCGAGCCCATCCTGATCACCGAGCGGCGAGTGCTGAGCTTCAAGGCGAGCCCGCTCCTCAAGGCCGCGCTGAACGATCGCGACGTCGAGGACGAGCAGCGCGCGGCGGCGCCGGCCGTGGTCGCGGTCGCGGTCGGCGGGGCCGCACGGAGCGTCGGCGATCCATGAACGATCGCGGCGGCGTGCCGCTGGTAAAGCTCTACTACCGCATCGGCGAGGTCGCGGACATCGTCGGAGTAGAGACGCACACGCTCCGCTACTGGGAGAAGGGCATCCGCTCGCTCCGTCCGCAGAAGTCGCGGACCGGTCACCGAATCTACTCGCGGCGTGAGGTGGAGAAGCTCCTGCGGGTGAAGGAGCTGCTCTACGCGCAGGGGTTCACGCTCGCCGGTGCGCGGAGGCGCCTGCGGGAGGAGGCGGCGCAGGCGAGCCAGCCTCGCCCCGAGCGGCAGGCCGAGCAGCTGCGCGCCGCGCTCGAGTCGGTGCGGCGAGACGTGGTCGAGCTCCTGGAGACGCTGGAGCCGCCGAGCGCGGCGGCGGAGGGGCACCGATCGCGGACGGACGCAGGCTGACCGGCCGTGGCTTGACGCCCGCGGGCGGCGTGTTCATCTGAGCCGCTTCCAGGAGACTCACATGGCCGACGGACTGAATCGCGTACTCCTCTTCGGGAACCTCGGCGCCGATCCCGAGCTGCGGACGACCAGCGGAGGGCAGTCCGTCCTCAAGATGCGCCTGGCCACCACCGAGTCGTACCTGGATCGCGATCGGGTTCGCCAGGAGCGCACGGAGTGGCACAACGTGGTGGTGTGGGGCAAGCGCGCCGAGGCGCTCGGGCGCTTCCTGTCGAAGGGCTCCCGCCTCTTCGTCGAGGGCTCCCTTCGGACGAGCAGCTACGAGGACAAGGAAGGCCAGAAGCGCTGGCGCACCGAGGTGGTCGCCAGCAATGTGATCCTCGGGGGGCGGGGAGGCGAGCGCGGCGCGGGCGGCTCGGCGTCCGACGACCACGGCGGGCCGCCGGACGAGCACGAGTCGCGCTCGCGGGCGCCTGCCCGTCCGGCCGCCTCCGGCGGCTACGACGACGCCGACTACGGCGGCGGCGACGATGACATCCCGTTCTGAGTGGCGGCGCCGCTGGGCCGTCATCGCCGGTGTGGTGACAGCGCTCGCCGTCGCGGGGTGCGATCGGGGGGGCGGTTCGGCGGCTCCCTCCGCCAGCGCGGCGGCGGTCGACCTCTCGCCCGTCCCGGCGCCGGCTGGTCTGATCGCGGAGGTCCACGCGCCCAAGCCGGATGATCTCTGGGCGCGCGCCCGGGAGCTCATCGGAGGTCCCGCGCTCCTGATGCCGTCGACGTTCCCGCTCCTCGTCGGGACGCTGCTCGGCCTCCCGCCCACGGCGGCCGTGGACGTCGACGGCGCGATCGCAGCGCACGCTGCCCTCGTCGACCTCGAGGGCGAGATCGCCTGGGTCGCTGGGGTCCACGTGCGCAGCGGGGCCGAGCTGGTGGCCAAGCTCTCGCTCGGCGCGGACGCCCGCTACGACGCGCGGGCGGACACCGCGAGTGGCGTGCAGGTGCTCGTGCCGCGGCCCGGGCGCGCGGCGACCGGATTCGCGCTCGGGGTGGTCGGCAATTATCTGCTGGCGGGCCCGAGCGAGAGGGCGCTCGTCCACGCCGGGCCGTTCGTCGCGCGGACGCTGCCGCGCGCGCCCGCGCGGTCCGAGTCGCTCGTCGCGCTGTTGCGCGAGCCCGCGCTGCGCGGCGTGGTCGCGCCCGCCGTGCGGCGCGAGTGGCAGGCGCGGCGGGGCGCGCTCGACACGCTCGCGCGCGGCCAGCAAGCAGCGAAGGGCGCTCCGGATTTCGCCGAGCCCGCCGCGGCGCTCGCGGCGGCCGGGGAGCTCGCGGCAGACGCGGCGGCCTGGCTCGAGTCGACCACGGAGGTCGCGATCGCGCTCGAGCCGCGTGCCGAGTACGCGGAGGTGAGGGTCGTCGCGACCCCCGCCGCGTCGGGGGCCGCGCACGACGCCGTCCAGGCCATGGTCGTCGGGGACACAGCGCCGCTCCTCCGGTTGCCGGCAGCCTCGGCGCTCGCCGTGCTCTGGCGCTCGCGTCCGGACGCCGCCGACGCGAGCGCGTGGATCACGCGCCTGCGGCGGCTGTTCGGCGAGCGCTTGTCCGAGCAGGACGCGGCCACGCTCGAGCCGCTGCTGCGCCCGTGGTTCGGCGCGCGTGGCGATCACGCGGCGTGGGCGCTCTTGGCGGACGAGCAGGCCCCCGGGCTCGTCGGCGTCGTCGCGACGACCGACTCGGCGGCGGCCTCCGCAGCGTTCCGTGGCGTCCCGCGCGTCGCGGCGGTGCGGGCGCTCGCGTCTCCGCTCGAGCGGTGGGCAGGGCTCCGGCGCGTTCGCCACGCCACGCTGAACGGCGCTCCGCCGCTCGGGAGGTTCGAGCGCGTGACGGTGACGCTCGGCGCGCCGCCCGGCGCGACGCCGCCGGCGTCCGGGCCCAAGGAGAGATCGTACGAGCTCGGCTGGGTCGCGGCGAAGCCAGAGGAGGGCTACGCCGCGCTGGGTCCGGTCGTGGAGCCCTTGTTGCGCGCGGTCCACGGCGCGGCGTCCGGCGCGTCACCGGCGCTTGGCGCGGACTCGCCGGCGCGCGCGGTGCTCGGGCGGGTCGGGCACCCGGTGGTGCTCGCGCTGTTCGTCCGCCCTGCCCGGGTCGGGCTCGGGACGTCGGACGCGCCCTCGCTCATCACGCTCGGGAGGAGCGCGGAGGGAGCGGCCGTGCTGCGGATCGAGGTCGCGAGGGAGACGCTCGGCGTCGCCGCGCGCCTCGCCCTCCGGCGGTGAGCGGCCGTCGTCGCGGCGTCGCGACGGCGCGCCGGCATGGAACGCGAAGCGAGCGCGGGGCGTGGCGGGCCCGAAGTGACTCGCCAGCGCGCAGGGACCGTGCGACGCTCGCCGCGTGGAGTCCGTCGCCCACCACCTCGGCTCGCCTTTCCGGGTGCTCGGGGCGGCCTTCCTCGATCTGGCCCACACCGTGGGTGGCATGGGGGTGCTGGCCGGCGCGATCGCGCGCCGCATCGTGCGCCTGGACTGGGATGGCTCCGAGCTCTGGCGCAACCTGGAGAAGATGGGCGTCCGATCGCTCCCCATCGTCGTGGTCACCGCGCTCTTCACCGGCGGGATCATGGTCATCCAGGCGGCGCCGATCGTGCAGAAGTACGGGGCCCAGGCGCTGCTCGGCTGGGGCGCCGGCTTCAGCGTGTTGCGCGAGATCGGCCCGCTCCTGACGGCGCTCATGCTCTCCGGGCGTATCGGCGCCAACAACACCGCCGAGCTCGGCACGATGATGGTGACGGAGCAGGTCGACGGGCTGCGCGCGCTGGCCATCGATCCGGTGAGCTACCTCGTGACGCCACGCTTCCTCGGCATCGTGGTCACGCTGTTCCTCTCCACCATCTTCTCGGACGCCGTGTCGCTGATCGGGGCTGCGTATGGCGGGTGGGCGATCCTGGGTGTGGAGCCGCAGGTCTTCTTCAACGGCCTGACGGGCGGGCTGCTCGGCCTCGGCGACGTGATGCACGGGTTGATCAAGGCGGTCGTCTTCGGGGTGATGATCGGCATCACGAGCTGCCAGTTCGGGATGTCCACCACCGGGGGAGCGCCTGGCGTCGGCCGGAGCGTCAACGCGGCTGTCGTGGTGAGCGCCGCCGGCATCTTCGTCGTCGACTACTTCGTCTCCTTCGCCATCGCATGAGCTCGCCCGCCGCCTTCACGGTTCCGGCGTCCGTGCCGACAGGTGCGACCCCGTGACCGCCGCGCCTCGCACGGAGGAGCCCACCGCACCCGCGCCCGAGCGCCCGGGGCTCGCCCAGCTCGTCGGGGCGGGGGCGCTCGCCGGAGCGCGGGCGGCCCTCGGCGTCTACTCCGTCCTGGTCAAGACGCTCTACTACCTCCTCCGCGGCGTACGCCAGCCCGGGGCCGTGGCTCGCCAGATGTACGCGATCGGGAACGAGTCGCTGGTCTTCTTGTGCGTGGTCATGGGCTTCCTCGGGATGATCGTCGTCTACCAGACGGGTCTCCAGCTCCAGCGTGTGGTCCCTGACCTCGGGATGCTCGGGGCCAATTTCGTCGACCTCCTCGTCCGCGAGCTCGTGCCGAGCATCTGCGCGCTCATGCTCGCGACGCGTGTCGGCGCGGGGATCGCTGCCGAGATCGGCAGCATGGTGGTCACGGAGCAGGTCGACGCCCTCCGCATGTGCGCGGCCGATCCAGTCGACTACCTCATCAAGCCGCGCTTCGTGGCGAGCGTCGTCATGACCTTGGTGCTCTCCACCATCGCGGGCACGGTCGCCTACGTCGCCGGCATGCTCACGGCGGGGACGTTCTTCCAGATCACCCCGAACACGTTCATCAACCTGAGCCTGGTCGGCGTGGGGGACGCGGTGAGCTTCCTCACCAAGTGCGTCGCGTACGGCGCCGCCATCCCGGTCGTGAGCGGCTACTGCGGCCTCGTGACCTACGGGGGCTCGGAGGGCGTCGGCTGGGCGACCACGAGCGCGGTCGTCAGCTCGTCCCTCTCGGTCGTCGTCCTGGATTTCTTCATCTCCGGGGCCTGCTACCTGATCTTCGGCTGAGCGCCGCGCTCTCGCGCTACGCGAGGCTCAGGCGTCGAGCGGCGGCGCGACCAGCGCGCCGTCCGGCGGCGCGGTGTGGGCGAGGCCGAGCACGCGCTCGGCGAGCGGGGCCTCGGGCGCGCCGTTCACCCGGTTCGCGCCGAGGACGTGCGCCGGCGGTGTCCGGAGCCCTCGCGCCAGCCCCACCCACGAGAGGAGCCGGAGGAGGTAGTAGCTCACGTCCACCTCCCACCAGAAGAACCCCTGGTTCGCCGTGGACTGGTAGTAGTGGTGGTTGTTGTGCCAGCCCTCGCCCAGCGTGAGCAGCGCGAGCCAGAAGTTGTTCCGGCTGTCGTCCCGGGTCGCGTACCGGCGAGCGCCCCACACGTGCGCCAGCGAGTTGATGGTGAAGGTGCCGTGGTAGAGGAGCACCGTGGAGAGCACGAACCCGATCAACACGGCGCTGGTGCCGCCCCACGCCCAGCACGCGAGGGCGAGCGCGCTCGCCGGGACGAGCGGGTGACGATCGAGCCAGCGGAGCTCGGGGTACTTCGCGAAGTCCTTGATGCGATCGAGCGGCGTCGCGTCGTGCTTGGTGCAGAGGAACCACCCGACGTGGCTCCAGAAGAACCCGCGCCGGGGCGAGTGGATGTCGATCGCGTCGTCGGAGTGCCGGTGGTGGTGGCGGTGGTGACCCGCCCACCAGAGCACGCCCTTCTGCATGGCCGTCGAGCCGCCGGCGGCCATCACGAATTGCATCCCCCGCCCGAGCTCGTACGCGCGATGGGCGAAGTAGCGGTGGTAGCCCGCGGTGATGAAGAACATCCGCGCGTAGTAGAGGACGCCGCAGAGCACCCAGTCCTGCCAGCGGGTGCCCGTCCAGATGGCCGCCAGCGGCGCGAGGTGGAGGAGCCAGAAGGGGATGGAGGCGAGCGGGGCGACCCGCTCGTCCGGCGCGCGGGTGAGGGAAGCCGACGGCATGGCGCATCTCTTGCGTACTCACGTCAGGATTGCGTCACGGAGCGGACATCCTTCGGCCACGGCTGCGAGGTGCCTCGGCGCTGGACTCGGCGGACGGGGGCGGCTGCGGCCTGGACGGCGGTGCTGGCGGCCTTGGTCGCGGCCGGGCCGGGCTGCCGCCCGGCCGCTGGGGAACCGCCGCAAACCGTGCAGCACGCTGCGCAAGCCGACGCAGGGGTGACGGCAGCGCCACGGCCAGCGGCCGATCCCCGCGGCGATCCGTCCGGCGCGCATCCCGACGCCGGGGCCGACGCGGCGTCGCCGCCCGTGCCGGTGCTCCCTGAGGTCGCGCTCGCGGCGCTGGACACCGCCTCCGGCGGCGCCATCGTCGCGGTTCCGCCCGGCTCCCGCGCGCGACACGCGGTGCTCCTCGCCCTGCACGGCTGGGGCGACTCTCCGGAATGGGAGTGCGAGGCCTGGGGCGCGCTGGTGGAGCGCCGCTTCTTCGTGCTCTGCCCGCGCGGCGCGCTCGCCGCCGGCGGCGGCTACACCTGGCGGAGCGCGGCTCACCTCGCCGAGGCCGTCGATGCGTCGCTCGCGGCGCTGGGCGCGGCGTTCCCGGAGCACGTAGACGCGGTGCGGCCGCTCCTCACCGGGTTCTCGCTGGGCGCCGTTTGGGGGCGGGAGCTCCTCGCGCGAGACCCCACGCGCTTCTCGGCGGTCGTGTTCGTCGAGGGCGGGTACGAGCAGGCGCCGTTCGCGTCGCCCGCGGCGGCGCGCGAGCGCTCGCTCCCGCGGCTCCTCTACGCGTGTGGCCAGTGGGCGTGCACGGAGAAGGCGAGGCGCCTCGCGGGGCGGCTCGGGGCGTGGGCCGACGTCGACGTGGTGAGCCGGCCCGTGGGGCACACCTACGGGGGCGAGCTGTTCGCCGCCGTACGGCGTGCCTGGCCCTGGCTCGTCGCTGGCGACGCGCGGTTCGCGCTCTGAGCCCCGCAGGCTCGGGATTCGCCGCTCGTGCGCGCCGCTCTCCACTAGGCTCCGGCGCCCTCCCCGCGAGCTCCGGAACGCCGTGCGCACCGCTCTCCTGGACTACGATCTCCCCGACGACCTCATCGCGCGGCGACCGCCTGCGGAGCGCGACGGCGGGCGCATGCTGGTGGTTCGGCGGGGGGGGCTCGAGCACCGGCGGGTGAGGGAGTGGGTGGAGCTCGTTCCCCCCGGCGCGCTCGTGGTCCTGAACGACACCCGCGTCCTGCCGGCGCGTCTCCTCGGGCGGCGCGCCGGCGGCGGTGGTCGGGTCGAGCTCCTGCTCCTCGAGCGGCTGGGTGCGGCGGGCGAGCGCGAGCGATGGCGCGCGATCGGCCACGCCAACCGCCCTCTGCGCCCCGGCGCCGAGATCGACGCGGGCGAGCTCCGGGTCACGGTCGGCTCGCGCGGCGCCGGCGGCTCGCTCGAGATCGAGCTCGTCGCCGCGGGCGGCGTCGGCGCGGCCCTCGAACGCAGCGGTCACGTGCCGCTGCCCCCGTACCTGGGGCGGCCGGACGAGCCCGACGACCGCGTCCGCTACCAGACGGTCTACGCAGCGGCGGCCGGCTCCGCGGCGGCGCCCACTGCCGGGCTCCACCTCACGGAGGCCGCCCTCGAGCGGCTCGTCGCGCGCGGCGTCGAGATCGCGCGGGTGACGTTGCACGTCGGGCTCGGTACCTTCCGTCCCGTGACCGTCGAGGAACTGTCCGAGCACGTGATGCACGCCGAGCGTTTCGAGATCGGCGCCGAGGCCGCCGAGGCGATCCGTCGCGCGCGTGCTCGAGGCGGCCCGGTCGTCGCGGCCGGGACGACGGTCGTCCGCGCGCTGGAGAGCGCGGCGGACCCGGCGGGCGGTGGCGTCGTCCTGCCCGGGCCCGGCGAGACGCGCCTCCTCGTGCAGCCCGGCCACCGCTTCGCGGTGATCGACGCGCTGCTCACGAACCTCCACCAGCCGCGGAGCACGCTGCTGGCGCTCGTGGCCGCGTTCGGCGGGCTGGACGCGGTCCGCGCCGCGTACCGAGAGGCCGTCGCCGCGCGCTACCGCTTCCTCTCGTACGGCGACGCGATGTGGTTCCCGGAGCGGGGATCGTGAGCCACTTCCGGGTCGTCGCTACCTCCGGCCACGCTCGCGCCGGGACCCTCACGACGCGGCACGGCGAGGTGGACACGCCAGCGTTCATGCCGGTCGCGACGCAGGCGTCGGTGAAGGCGCTCTCGCCGGCCGAGGTCGCCGGCACGGGCGCCCGGCTCGTCATCATGAACACGTACCACCTGTGGCTCCGCCCGGGCCCGGAGATCGTACACGCGCACGGGGGGCTCCATTCATTCGCCCGGTGGCCGCACGCGATCGCCACCGACTCCGGAGGGTTCCAGGCCTACTCCATCGCGCAGCGCTTTCGCGAGACCCCGGACGGCTTCGAGCTGTCGTCCCACCTGGACGGCTCGCGTCGGCTGCTCACGCCGGAGGAGAGCCTGCGCGTCCAGGTGCTCCTCGGCACGGACATCGCGCTTCAGCTCGACGTGTGCCCCCCCGCAGGCGCGCCGCGGCGTGACGTCGAGCGCGCCCTCGAGCGCACCACCGCCTGGGCGAAGCGCAGCCTGGCGGCGCGTCCGGACGGCCAGGTGCTCTACGGGATCGTTCAGGGCGGCACCGACGTGGAGCTCCGGTTGCGCCACGCGGCGGAGCTCGCGGCGCTCCCGCTCGACGGCCTGGCGCTCGGCGGCTTCAGCGTCGGTGAGGCGCCCGCCCGCATGCACGAGACGCTCGCCGCCGTCGTCCCCAACGTCGACGCCGCGCGGCCCAGGTACCTCATGGGGGTAGGGACACCAAGCGATCTGGTCCGCGCGATCTGCTGCGGCGTCGATCTGTTCGATTGCGTGATGCCGACTCGGAACGCGCGCAACGGGCAGGCGTTCGTCCGCGGCGGGCGGCTGGTGATCAAGAACGCCCGCTACAAGGACGATCCCTCGCCCATCGAGCCCGGGTGCGGCTGCCCGGCGTGCGCCGGGGGCTTCGGCCGCGCCTACCTTCGCCACCTGTTCCAGGCGGGCGAGATCCTCGCGCACCGGCTCCTCACGCTGCACAACCTCCACCACTACCAGGAGCTGGTCCGCGAGGGGCGTGCGGCCATCGTGGCGGGCGAGGTCGAGGGCTGGGCGCGCTCCCGCCTCGGCGACGAGCGGGGGCCCGCGCCGCTGGACGCCTAGCCGGCTGCCGCTTGTGCGCGGCTCGCGGCTTCGGCACGATGGGCGCATGCGCATCGGATCCCGGCTCGCCCCTGGCGCGCTCCTCGTCCTATCGGTCGCGTGTGGCGGTGGAGAGGACGGCGCCGCGCCCGCGCCAGCCTACGCGCCGCCCGCCGACGGCCTGCCAGCGGCGTGTCACCCGCTCCGATCCGCCGGGGCCTGCTCCGTGCCGTGGCCCTCGGCCCACGCGCTCCGCGAGGATCCGACTACGGCCACCGGGTATCGCGTCGCGCTGGCACCCGAGGGCATGCCGGCCTCGGCGGCGGGGGGACCGCTCGAGGTGGGCCCGTGGAATCGCCTCGACGGCTTCTCGCCCGCCACACCCATCGTCGCCTGGTTCCCGGAGCGGCTCGACGTCGCTTCGCTGCCGTCCCAGCGCGACCTCCCGGCGAGCCAGAGCGGCACCAGCGCGACGCTCTTGCTCGAGTTCGACACCGGGGAGCTCCTGCCGCACTTCGCCGAGCTCGACATGTCGGCCGACATCGTCGACGACGAGCGGCAGCCGATGATGATCCGTCCAGCCCGCCACCTGACGCCGGGAGCGCGCTACGCCGTCGCGGTCACCCGGCGCGTGCGGGCGCTGGGCGGGGGCGAGCCCACGTCGCCCGAAGGCTTCCAGCAGGCGCTCCGTGGCGCCGAGAGCAGCGACCCCGCCGTGCGCGCCGCGCTCGCCGACGCGCGAGAAGCGGCCGACGCGTTCGCTCCGTTTGGCGTCGGCCGGGACGACCTCCTCCTCGCCTGGACGTTCCGCACCGCGAGCCTGGCCGCCATCACGGCGCCCGTCCTCGCGATGCGGGACGTCGCGCTCGCCGCGGCGGGGGAGTCCGGCACCGGGTACGTCATCGAGACGGTGGAGGACGCGCCGCGCCCGGAGGTGTGGAAGCGCGTCCGCGGCACGTACACGGTCACGAGCTTCCTCACCACGGACTCGCGGACCGAGCCCGAGGCCGTGCTGCAGCGCGACGTCGACGGGACGCCCCAGGCGCGCGGCCCAGGACAATTCCCGTTCGATCTCATCATTCCGGCCAGCGCCGCCACCTCCCCCGCGATGCCGCTGCTCATCTACGGCCACGGGCTGCTCGGCAGCGCGCTCGACGGCTTCAGCGGGCACGTACGGCAGTTCTGCAACGACAAGCAGTGGGTGTGCATCGGGACGGACTTCATCGGGCTCTCCGAGGCGGAGGCCGCGGGCGTCGGATCGAACGCGGCGGCGCTCGACGCGATCAAGGACGTGAGCAAGCTGCCGTGGCTCACCGATCGGATGCAGCAGGCGCTCGTGAACACCCTGGTGCTCGTGCGCGCGGCGCGCGCCATCCTGGCCGATCCGCGCACGTTCGTGGACACGCCGGGTGGGACGCGGAGCGCCCACGATCCTTCCCTCGCCACGCAGTACTACGGCATCTCCCAGGGGGGCATCTTCGGCGCGAGCTTCCTCGGGTATTCTCCGGACGTCGCGCGCGGGGTGCTCCAGGTGGGGGGCTCGGGCTTCAGCCTGTTCGTGCAGCGGAGCGTGAACTGGAACGAGTTCTTCCCCGCCATCCGCAACGGTTATCCGGACCGCGTGGACCAGCAGGTCGTGCTGGCGCTCTGGCAGGCCCTGTTCGACCACGCGGAGGGCGCGGGCACTGCGTGGGCGCAAGGGACCCACGATCCGCTGCCCGGCGTCCCGCGCAAGGCGCTGCTCTTCCAGATCGCCGTCGGCGACTCGCAGGTGCCGAACCTCGGCTCCGAGATCCAGGCGAGGACGCTGGGGACACCGCTGCTCGTGCCCTCCGCGCGCGAGGTGTGGGGCCTCGAGACCACCCCGGGGGGAGGGGATCTCGCCATGGTCTACTGGGACCTGCAGCGCACGCCGCCCCCCGAGACGAACGAGACGCCGGTCGGGGACAACGACGTCCACGGCGACATCCGGAAGCTCTCGGAGAACCAGCTGCAGACGGACACCTTCCTCCGCACCGGTCGCGTCGAGGCGACCTGCTCCGGTCCGTGCACATTCCCGGATGCCCCTTGACGCGGCGCCACGAGCCGCCGTTTGGAGCGGGCGGCGACGCGTGGGATACTGGCCGAGGACAGCACGATGACCGACGCACCCAAGAAGCAGCTCGGCCGCATCTTGCTCCAGCAGCGCGCTCTGACGGCCGAGCAGCTCGAGCGCGCGCTCGGCGAGAAGGGCGGTGGTCGGCTCGCCTCGCGGCTGGCGGAGCAAGGGGCGATCACCGACGTCGCCGCGCTGAAGGCGTTGTCGGAGCAGCACGGGATCCCCGGGATCGACCTGTCCCAGCTCTGTCTCCGGCTCGAGGACCTCGATCTGCTCCCGCGCGAGATCGCCGAGAAGCACCTGATCTTGCCCGTCCTGGTGCGGGACGACCGGCTCTTCCTCGCGATGGCCAACCCGCGCGAGACGAAGGTGATCGACGAGCTCGAGTTCGTCACCGGTAAGAAGGTGTACCCGTACATCGCGCTCGAGGCCGCGCTCGAGGCGGTGATCGAGGCCGCGTACGCGCTGAAGGTGCGCGGGGAGGCGTACTTCGTCGGTCCGCGCTGCCCGCCCGAGGTGCTGCGAAAGGTCGGGCTCGCCGTCGAGGGCGAGGGCGAGGAGGGGGGCGCCTCTACGGCGCCTGCCGGCGCGGAGCCCGCTGAGGCGCCGGTCGCCGACGCGCGGCCGCTGGAGGAGCCCGGCGTCGTCGTCGACGACGCGGTGGGCCGGGTGTCGCGGGCCGACGAGGTCGAGGACTCCGATTTCGGCGACACCTCGCGTGAGCTCAGCGTGGTGTCGGATCTCTCCGGGGCCGGGGCTTCGTCGTCGCCCACGGCGACGACGGGTCGCACCATCCTGGTGGTCGACGACGAGCCCGATATCCGCCGCATGCTGAAGCGCCTGCTCACCTCGCGCGGGCACCGCGTGCTGGAGGCGGACCGCGGGATGCTCGCGCTACGGATGGTGAAGGAGCACTCGCCCGATCTGATCGTGCTCGACGCGATGCTCCCCGAGGTGCACGGGTTCGACATCGCGCGTCGCATCAAGGGCAGCCAGCGCTACGGGAAGACGCCGATCATCATGGTGAGCGCCGTCTATCGTGGCTGGCGCTACGCCGAGGACCTCAAGCAGAGCTGCGGGGTCGACCACTACATCGAGAAGCCCTTCAAGATCGCGGAGGTGCTCCAGGCCGTCGAGGCATGCCTGGCGAGCGGCGTCGCAGCGGCCGCGCCGGAGTCCGCTGCCGCGGACGTCTCGGGTGACGCCGAAGCTGCGCTCAACGCCGGCGTCGCGGCGTACAAGGCCGGGCGCATCGACGAGGCCGTCGGGCACCTGCAGCGCGGGATCGGGATCGATCCGCTCGCGTACCGCCTCCACTTCCACCTGGGGCTGCTCTACGGCAAGAAGGGCCAGGTGTTCGAGGCCATCCGCGAACTCGAGACCGCCGTCGAGATCAACTCCGGCCATTTCCCAGCGGTGAAGAACCTCGCCATCCTGTACCAGAAGGCCGGCTTCCGGAACAAGGCGGCCGAGGCCTGGGAGCGCGCCCTCAAGCTGGCGCCGGACGACGAGACCCGGCAGTCGATCCGGCAGCACCTGCTCGACCTGCTCTGACGGTCGCCCTCTCCGCCCCCGGACGTGCGGTCGCGCCGTCGTCGGGGGGCGCGGTCGCACCGCCGCGGACCCGGCCACGCGCCCTGGGGGCGGCGGGCCCTCTCGGCCGCGGCCAACGCCTCCGAGCCCCCGCGGGTCCCCCCCCGGCCGAGAGCCGGCGCGTGTCGGCGGCGCCCTCGGAAAGTCGCTTCGCGATCGAGGGGGCATCGCGCTATGCTGCGGCGGCCCCGCTGCGACGGCCCCGCCTGATGAAGTTCATCTGCCCTAGCTGCAAGGCGAAGTACCAGATCGCCGATGAGAAGGTGTCGGGCCGCTCGGTACGGATGAAGTGCCGCAAGTGCGGTTTCGACATCCAGATCTCGAAGCCGGCCGCGGCGACCGGCGACGCAGCCGAGGGCGAGGCGGCGTCGGTGCCCCCGCCCGCCGCCGAGCCGGCGCCGTCTCCTGCGCCCGCCGCGCGCGCCGCGCAGGCGAAGTCGCCAGCGCCGGCGAGGGCGGCCGCGCCGCCGCCCCGTGCTCCGCTCGGGAGTCGGCCCGGCGCTCCGCCGCCGCGCGCGCCCCTCGGAAGTCGGCCCAGCGCGCCGCCCCCAGCCCGCCCCGCCCCGCCTGCGCGGCCGATCCCGGCGGCGCCTGTCGCCGCGCAGCCTTCACCTGCTCGCCCGGCCGCGCCCGCCGCGCCGGAGCGTTCGTCACCGGCCGCGGCGACCTACGACGACACGGACGAGGCGCGGACGCAGTTCGTCGGGGGCGGCGCTCTCGCCGGCGCGCTCTCCGCCATGCTCGCGGCGCCGGCGAGCGAGCGGCTCGGCACGCCGGCGCCAGCCCGAGACAGCGTGCTCGCCACGAGCTTCGAGGACTGGCACGTCGGCATCAACGGCGTGCCCGTGGGGCCGCTCCGCCTGAGCGAGATCCGCTCCAAGGCCGCCGTCGGCGCCATCACGCCCGAGAGCCTCGTGTGGCGGCCCGGGTTCGATGAGTGGAAGCCGCTGCGCTCCTTCCCGGAGCTCATGGCGGTGATCGACGAGGCGCTCCCGAGCTCGCCGGTGGCGGCGCTCGGCGCCAACGGGTCCAACGGCGCGGCGCTCGCATCGCCGGCGGTGCTCGCGCCCACGACCGGCGCCGCCGTGGTGAGCGACACCGACGACTTCGCCGGGTTGCCGCAGCGCGGGCGCTCTCCGGCGTGGGCCTGGGTCGCCGTCGGTATGGCGCTGCTGTTCGGGCTCACGATCGGGTTCGTGGTCTTCAAGGACTCTCCGAAGGAGCCCATCATCAAGTATGTCGAGGTGGCGGGCCCCGGGCAGCCTGGGACTCCCGCCGCCACGGCGTCCGGTGGGGACACCCTCCCGGCGGCGTCGGCCAGCGATCCCGGCCAGAAGGTCGCCCGCGGCGGCGGCCCGTTGCCAGCGAAGACCACGGGCGACAAGCCCGGCGACCCGCCGAAGTCCGGCTTGAACCTCGGAGGCCTGGACCCGGGCGGCACGGGGCCGCGTCCGCTCGGTCCGGCCGGCGAGGGGCCGAGCAGCGCCGCGGGCGGCGGCGGGCAGCTCGACAGCGCCCAAATCAGCAGCACCGTCGCTCGCTACCGGACGAGCGTGCAGCGCAGCTGCTGGCAGCCGGCGCTGGCGGCCCGCGCGTCGGACGCAGCGTCCTCGGCGCGTGTCTCCGTCTCGATCGCGATCGGGCCGACGGGAAGCGTGCAGAGCGTCAGCTCGAGCGGCGATCCGAAGGGGTATCCAGGCCTCGCGAGCTGCATCGTCGGTCGCGTGCGCGGGTGGCAGTTCCCGGCGAGCGGCGGGACGACCAACACCAACGTGCCGTTCGTCTTCGTCGCCCAGTGAACTCGGTTGGGTGAAGCGCGCCGCGGGGGATCGGGTCCCCCGCGCCGCGGCCCGAGCACCGCGTAAGCCGGGTTCTGTCGCGGCCCCGATCGCTCGGGGGCGCGTGGCGATCATTCCTCTGGGACTCGCGTCACCGCGGGCCTCGTGCGGCCTACCCTGGGGCTCGGGCGGGCAGCCCTCGAACGCCCCTCTATGTGGCCTTGCTCCGGATGGGGTTTGCCGTGCCGCGATCGTCACCGGTCGCGCGGTGGGCTCTTGCCCCACCGTTTCACCCTTGCCCGCGGGGCACGTGGCCCGCGCGGGCGGTCTGCTCTCTGTTGCACTTTCCTCGAGGTCACCCTCACCGGGGATTACCCGGCATCCTGCCCTGTGGAGCCCGGACTTTCCTCTCGCCCTGGGGGCGAGCGATCACCTGCTCTGCTCGGACCGCCGCATCCTCGCACGGCCCGACGCCCTGGCAAGCACTTCCGCCTGCTCGCAGCCGTTTCCGCGCCGGCCGCCCTCAGGCGGCCCGCGCGTGGTTCAGCTCGCCGGCCGCCCTCAGGCGGCCCGCGCCTGGAGCCACCCGCCGTTCGCGTCGGACAGCTCGACGATGCTCGACTTCAGCTTCCGCTTCGCGCGCGCCTCGAGCTGGCGCGCCCGCTCGCGCGACACGCCCAGGCGCCGCCCGATCTCGGCGAGCGACAGCTCATCGGCCGCGTCGGCGAGCAGGCGCTTCTCGACGATGAACCGCTCGCGGGCGTCGAGCTGCCCGACCGCGGCGCGGACGGCCTCGATCGCGTAGTCACCGAGCTCGTCGGACGCGAGCTGCGACTCCTGGTCCACATCGGGCGAGACGAGGGTGTCGCCGAGGGTCGTCGCAGAGTCGTCGTACACGCGGGTGTCGAGCGACACGTCACGGGCCTCCAGGCGCCGGAGCATCGCCATCACCTGCTCGCGGGGCAGCCCCAGTCGTTCGGCGAGCGCCTTCTCGGCCTCCTCGCCCTCGCCGAGCTGGTTCACCACGCGGACCCGCTCGCGCCGGAGCTTGAAGAACATCTTCGAGCGCAGCGCGCCGGAGCCGACCCCGACCAGGCTCCAGCTCCGGATGATGTAGTTGAGGATGTAGGCTCGGATCCAGTAAGCCGCGTAGGTCACGAAGCGGTTCCCTCGCTCGGGCTCGAACTTCTTCAGCGCGTGCACGATGCCGAAGTTGCCCTCGGCGATCAGCTCCGACAGCGGGATGCCGTACCGCCGGTACTTGAGCGCGATGGAGACGACGTACCGGAGGTGCGCCCGAACGATGGCGTCGGCCGCGCGGGGCGAGCCGCTCGCGATCCACTCGCGGGTGAGGGCGAGCTCATCCTCGCGATCGAGCTGCGGATAGGACTGGACGAGGGTGATGTAGCGCGAGACGGACGGGTCGATTTCGCTGGCCATGCTGCCTCCGGGATTCTTTCGGGCTGGCAACTCGGGAAACGCATCTGTCCAGGACAAAGTTTCTGGAAAGCCTGCGGTTCTTTCTGAAGCTAGATTCAATCTAAACTTCGGTGGCGTCAATACGGGCGCCCGCCCGCTCCGGTTTCCCGGGCGCACCTGGGTGGATCGCCGGTCGTGTCTGCCCTCGCCGCGGCCGGCCGGGCCGGGCCTCGCCTGGCCGCGAGCCCCAGCCGGCGGGCGCACCGCCCCCGCACGCACCCTCCCGGGGAGCGGGCCTACCCCTGCCTGGCGGCCCGGGCTCTGCGCCGGCACCGCCCCACGCAGCCGTAGATCAGGCCGAGAACGACGACCCGCACCCGCACGAGCCGCTGACGTTCGGGTTCCCGAACTTGAAGCCGGAGCCGTGCACGCCGTCGACGTAGTCGATTTCGGTGCCGTCCAGGTATTGATAGCTCAGCGGATCGATGAAGAGCTGGATCCCGCGAGACTCGAACTGCTCATCCATCGCGGTCGGCTTGTCCTCGAAATAGAGATCGTACTGGAACCCCGCGCACCCGCCCCCGATGACCCGCAGGCGCAGCCCCTGGCCCTCGAGGCCCTCCGCGTGAGCGATCTCCTTCACCTTCTCGGCCGCGAGCTCCGTCATCGTGATCATGTTCGCCGGTTCCTCCTGGGGACTGGAGGAGCATAAGTCAGGAGCCGTGGGGTGGCCAGCCCGCCCCTTCGCTGCGATCGAGCAGCACCTCGGGCGTCGCGGACGCCTCGGCCCGGCCGACGACGCACGCCGACTCGACTCCCGCTGTCCGCAGGGCGCGTACCGCCTCCGCGGCGGCGCGCGCGTCGAGGCCGACGAGCAGGCCCCCGGACGTCTGCGGATCGAACGGGATCGAGTGCGCCAGCGCGCCCTCGACGCCGCTCGCCACTCGCACCTCGCCCGCCAGGC
This sequence comes from Polyangiaceae bacterium, assembly GCA_020846005.1. GTDB lineage: Bacteria > Myxococcota_A > Polyangia > Polyangiales > Polyangiaceae > JADLEQ01. The sequence continues at coordinate 31,934 of JADLEQ010000019.1, read as the reverse complement.
AGGCCCGGTTCTCGCGCTCGCCCCGGCACGTCGACCCCTCCTCGGCGAGCCGGAGCGCCTCCGGGTGGAGTGGCAGGGACGCGAGGTCGAGGCGAACTCGGACCCCGCTCGCGCGCGCCATCCCGAGCGCGTGGCCGGCTAGCCCGAAGCCGGTCACGTCGGTGGCCGCCGACGGCGCGAACCGCTCGAGGGTGCGCTTCGCGACAGCGTTCAGCTGCATCATCGTCTCCGAGATCCGCTGCACCTCGGAAGCAGCCAGCCGCCCGGCTCGAGCCGCGGTGACGTAGAGCCCACATCCGAGCGGCTTCGTCAGCACCAGCGCGTCGCCGGGGCGGAGCCCCCCGTTGCGCCAGACCCGGCCCGGGTGCACCCGGCCCGTGACGGCCAGCCCGAAGAGCAGCTCCGGCCCGACGACGGTGTGCCCGCCGACCGTGGCGGCGCCCGCCTCACGCACCTTGTCCGCCGCGCCGGCCAGGATCTCGCGCGCGATCTCCGTCGGCACCTCCCGCGGCAGCGCGCACAGGTTGATCGCGGCGATCGGCTCGCCTCCCATCGCCCAGACGTCGGAGAGCGCGTTCGCCGCCGCGATCGCGCCGAACCCGCGCGGATCGTCGAACGGCGGGGTGATGAAGTCGGCCGTGGTGACGACCGCGATGTCGTCCGCGAGGCGCACCACTCCCGCGTCGTCGGCCGTGTCGAGGCCGACGACCACGTCCTTCCCCGCGCCAGTCACGAGGCCGGACGTGAGCGCGCGTAGGTCCGCCGGACCTACCTTCGCCGCTCAGCCGCCCGAGCTGGCGAAGCGCGTGATCCGGATCGAGTCGTCGTATCGCATACTTCGGCCTCTAGCGCCGCGGGGCCACGGGTGACAAGCGGGCTGCCCGCGCAGGCCCTTCACCCGGAGGTTGGGAGTGGCCGCCGTCGCGCGAAGCGCGGTTGCCTGCGCGTCCCGAGTGGGTCGATGATGCCGCGCCCATGTCCTCCCGCGCCGTTCCGCGCCCGCGCTGCTGCTGTGCGGGCGCCGCCGTCCTCGTGGCGGCCCTCGCCGCGCCTCGCGTCGCCGCCGCGACCGAGCTCGACGCCGCCGGCGAGGTCGTGTTCGCGGCGTCGGCCGTGTTCACGTACGGCTTCGAGAGCGACGAGGACGCGGGCGCCGTGGATGGAGGCGCGTCGCTTGACGGGACGGACACCGACACGGCGCTCGAGGGCCGTCGCGTGCTCTCCGTCGCGCGCTTCGACGGTGTCGACCTCCCGCTGCCGCTGACGGGTGAACGGCGCTCGTACCGGGTGAGCGTGTGGGCCCGCGGCGAGGTGGTCGGCACCGTCGACGTGGGCTTCGCCGACGCCGACGGTGGTGACTTCGCCGTCCTCTACCCGACCGGACGGATGACCTCGGACGGCTGGTACGAGCTCGCGGCCGAACGGGTCCCGATCGACGGCGTGCGCGCCGAGCGGGTCGGGCTCGGGCTCTTCTCGCTCGCGGGGGCCGAGGTCGACGCGATCGAGGTCGTGCCGGTCGGCGACGCGCCTGAGTCCGTCAGCTGCGCTGGGGTGGCGGACCCGGCGAGCTGCGGCGCAGGCCAGGCGTGCGAGTGGGGGCGCTGCCGGAACGTCGACGCGCGCCTGCCCGCGCTGCCGCCGGTCGCGTGGCGCGCCGAGCTCGTGCGCTACCTCGACGCGCGGCTGCGCTACCTGTACGGCCCGCTCCAGAATCGCGAGCGCGACCTGCCCCGCGCGCTCACCGAGATCGCGGCGATGGACGTCGCGACGGACGCAGGGGCCTTCTGGCGACACTATCGGACGGCGATCCAGCGCCTGCACGACTGGCACACGCGCGCCACCGATCTCTCCGGCTTCCTGGTGGAGGACCCTCGCCCCATCGCGGCTTGTTTCGTCGAGGGCGTGGCCGACGTCCCCGGCGGCCCGCCGCCCGCCACCGCGGGGCTCGACGTGCTGGTCTCGCACGTCGGGGAGCCGAACCCGCTCGCGCTCGCGCGGGGCGATCGGCTGGTCGAGGTGGACGGGCTCGCGCCGGTCCAGTGGACACGGTCGCTGGTCGGGCGGGACGCCGACCACTGGACGGCCTCCAACCCGCGGACGTTCGCCGAGGACGTGTCGCGGCTCCCCGAGCTCATCTCGCGCTTCGCGCGCACCGTCACCGTGCTCCGCTGCGACGCGACCGCGGGGACGTGCGCCGCCGCGCCGGAGACGATCGAGGTCCACGCCCTGCCGTACGCCCCCGACGGGACGCGGGCGAGCGTCGGCTGCGACAACCGCCCGTTCCGGCATCTGCCGGAGTCGCCTGAGAATCACTCGCGGCGGGCGACGGTGTCCGGGCTGCTCGTCGAGAGCGACGCAACCGAGGCCATCTACGGCCTTGAGTGGAGCGGGCTCAACGTGAGCGGGCAGCCGGGGGACGACGGCCCGCCGCTGCGCGACGCCGTCGCCCTGTGGAGGTCGAGCGCGCGCGGCGTCGTCCTCGACCACCGGACCGGCTTCGGTGGGACGAACCTTGGGCCCCCGATCCTCTGGGAGTTCGTGCGGACGCCCTTCCCGCTCGACCTCTTTCGCTTCCGCTCGACGAGCGACGAGGCGCGCCCCTCGCTCGCGGAGGGCAAGGCGGCGTTCGACGCGCTCGCCGCGGCCGGCCAGGTGGAGCTCGCGGGCGGTCCCTCGCCGCGCGTCGATGTGCCCGTCGCGCTGTTGCTCACCCTCGACGGCTCGGCGAGCGACTGGCTCCCGCTTGGGATGAAGGGCGCGCCGCGGGTACGCATCTTCGGGCCGTACGAGACCGCCGGGGCGTTCTCGACGCTCTTCAACTTCGGCTGGTGGTTCGGCGTCGGCTACTCGATCGCCGTCGGAGACACGCTGCTCCACACGGGCGAGACGATCAACGGTCAGGGCGTCGCGCCGGACGAGATCGTGGTGCCGCGCCAGAGCGATCTGCTCGCCGGGCGTGACACCGTGCACGCCGCGGCGCTCGCGTGGGTGCGATCGGAGCTGCAGCCGTGACGCGCGCGTGGCGCTGGCCCGTCGGTGCGCTGGTCGTCGGTGCGACGCTGGGGCTGCCGGTCGGTTGCGGCACCGACGAACCGATGGGCGCCCGTGTGGCGGTCGACGCGAGTGGCGGCGGGGCCGCGGATGGGGCGGCGGGGCGCGGCGGCGCCGGCGGGGACGCGGGGGTCGATGCGGCGCCGCCCAAGCGCACGATGATCCAGCGCGTGCCGTTCGGCAACGTCGCGGCCAGCGACAACCTGCTGTGGGACGGCGACTTCGAGTGGCACACCGCGTTCGCCGCGCAGTACGGCTGGGCGAACACCGCGAGCCTCGTCGTGCAGGGGAGCTTCGACCAGGTGCGCGTCGGCCCCGAGTGCAGGAGCGGCATGAAGTGCGGCGTGATGACCGCCAACCAGCGCATCGCCGCGATCGGGGTCTCGCCGTCGTCCGGGCCCGTCGTGGCGAGCGTGTGGGTGCGCCCGCCGGCGGGCGCGCGCTGCCTCGACCTCTCGACGCAGCTCTTCGCCTGCGACTACGGCGACGATCCGGACGTCTCGCTCGCGGACGCCGACGGCGCACCGGACGCGAGCGGCTGGTGTGAGCTCGTCGCCGTGTCGCCGCCGCGCGCCCGCGCGTCTTGCCTCGGGCTTGAGGCGCTATTCGCCGAGGGCGAGGCGCTCGTCGACGACGCGGTGGTCCGGGCGGCGCCCGCGGGCGCGCGGCCGTGGGTGGCGCCCCCGCGCCCCGGGGCACGGGAGGTCGCGGCGGTCACCGCGCACCGCGCCGCCCTCCGCCAGCTCTTGGCACCGAGCGCGCCTCGCGCGACGCCCGCGCTCGAGGCTCTCCGCCGCTGGCGGCGGGTCGACGACCGCCTCTGACGCGGCGCGTCCAGGGTTCGCACGGGCGCCCGCCGTGGCCGGGGGCGACACCCTGGCCTCGCGGCGTGCTAGCTGGTAGGAAGTCGAACCTACGGAGTTCAATCGCATGAGGTCCCCTGTCCGCTCGACGCTCCTGCTGGGGGCGGCGCTCGGCGTCGCGGCCTGCGCGCAGGGAACGTTGATTGACGAGCCGCCGACCGGTCCCGGGCCTCAGGTGGGAGGCGGCGGGGGCGCGGCGGGAGGCGCCGGTGCTTCGGGTGGCGGCGGTGGCATCGCTGCGGCTGCGGGCGCCGCGGGGACGGGCGGAGACGCGGGTGCGGGGAGCGGCGGCGGGAGCGGCGGCGGTTCCGGTACCCCAGGAGGTACCGGAGGCGCGAGCGGCAGCGGAGGCGGCAGCTCCGCGACGGGCGGCGCGGGTGGATCGCTCGGGGGTACGGGCGGCGCGCCCGGAGGCGCCGGTGGAGCCCCAGGGGGCACTGGCGGCACGACGGGTGGCGCGAGCGGCCTCGGCGGGAGCGGCGGCGGCACGAGTGGCACGAGTGGAGCGAGCGGTGCGGGCGGTGCGAGCGGTGCGGGCGGTGCGAGCGGTGCGAGCGGTGCGGGGGGCACGAGCGGCAGCGGGGGTACGAGCGGCAGCGGGGGCGCGAGCGGTGCGGGGGGCACGAGCGGCAGCGGAGGCGCGAGCGGCAGCGGCGGCACGAGCGGCGCCGGAGGCACCGCCGGCACGGGCGGGAGCGGCGCGTCCGGCGGGACCTCGGGGAGCGGCGGCAGCGGCGGCGGCCCCACCTGCGCGATGCCGTCGTCGGCGTGCAGCGCCGGCTCGGAGAGCCGTGCCGGCTGCGGACAGGCGCGCACGATCAGCCGGCTCATCGCCTCGGTCACAGATTTCTTCGAGTCGACCAACACCTGCTCCGCGGACGACACCGCACCCGAGTACGGGGGGAGCTGCGGGTGGGACTTCGGTCGCGATCGGACGTACCGGATCTTCCTGAAGGCGGGCGATCAGATCGACGTCACGCTGACGCTGGGGAGCAAGTGCGCCAGCGCGACGAGCTGGGACGCCGTGTTCAAGATCCACGAGAGCACGACCTGCTCGATGGCGGAGTGTGGCCTCGGCGCGGGCTGCTGGTCGGTCGGGTCCGGGACCTTCACGCGGACGTTCGTCGCGCCTGCCGCCAACTGGTACTTCCTGGTGGTCGACGGTCGCACCGCGCCGCTGGCGTTCGACGACAGCGGCAGCTACTCGCTCCGCGTCGAGCTCACGTGCACCACGAGCGGCTGCGGCTGCTGACCGCCCGGCGCGCTCAGCCGGACTTCGGCCGCGAGCGCAGCCGCGCGAGCAGCTGGTCGCGGTTCGACGGCGCGACGATGGGCGCGACGCGCCGCAGGTGGACGCCGCTCGGCTCGTCGGCGGGGGGCGCGTCGGAGCCCGGCGCGCTCGCTGACGCGACGCCCGGACCGCTGGGCGCTTCGTGTCGCGGCGCGCTCTCGAGGGCGGACGGCTCGTCACGCCCGCCGCTCGCCGCGACTCGATCGAGGAACGCCTTCGTCGAAGCGCCGTAGCGCCGGAAGCGGACGTCCAGCGTCGCCGGTCGCTCGCTCGTCGCGGGCACCTGGCGCGCGACCCTGCCCTCGGCGACGATCAGCTTCGCCCCCGTCGCGAGCGCGAGCTCGAAGCGCACGAGCGATCCCGGGTCGAGGGGCTCGGTGCCGATCAGCAGGACCCCCTTCTGGCCCAGCGTCCACCCCTCTGCGTCGACGAGCTCCGCCTCCGAGGCGTAGGGCCGCACGACCTTCAAGACGACCGGCTCCGACACCTCGAGAGCATCGCCCCTCCGCGGACCGCTCGTCAATCCTGTTCCACCCGCCGGGCGACCCGCGCGCCGCCGGGGCTGTACCCGTCTCGGCGACGTGATAGCCGTCGCTGCATGGCGCGAGTATTGGTCCTCGGCTCGGGAGCTCGCGAGCACGCGCTCGCGGCGCGCCTGCTCCAATCGGCTGGGGTCACCGAGGTGCTCGTCGCGCCGGGGAACGCCGGCACCGCCCTCCACGATCCGGCCCGGATCAGGAACGTGGCTGGCGAGCCGCTCGAGCTCGCGCGGAGCCTGCAGCCCGATCTCGTCGTGGTCGGGCCTGAGGCCCCGCTCGTGGACGGCATCGTCGATCGGCTCGCGGCGGCGGGGATCCTCGCCTTTGGTCCGGGGGCGGCGGCGGCGCGCCTCGAGGGCTCTAAGGCGTTCATGAAGCAGATCGCGGCCGCCGCCGGCATCCCGACGGCGCGGCACGTGGTCGTGCGCGATTTGGCGAGCGCGGAGCGCGCGATCGAGGGCTTCGCCGCGGCGCCCGTGGTCAAGGCGGACGGCCTCTGCGCGGGCAAGGGTGTGGTGGTCGCGGAGTCGCGCTCCGAGGCGCTCGCCGCCGCGCGCGAGATGCTCGAGGGGGGGGTCTTCGGCGACGCCGGCCGTACGGTGGTGCTCGAGGAGCGGATCGAGGGCGAGGAGGCGAGCGTGCACGCCGTCGCCGACGGCGAGCGCTTCGTGCTGCTGCCGGCCGCGCAGGACCACAAGCGGCTCGGCGACGGCGATCGCGGGCCGAACACTGGCGGCATGGGCGCGTACGCGCCCGCTCCGCTCGTCACGCCCGCGCTGGCGGAGGCCGTCGGTGCCCGCGTCGTCGGGCCGGCGCTCCGCGCGCTGCGAGAGGTCGGGGCGCCGTTCCGTGGCGCGCTCTTCGCGGGGCTCATGATCCGGCCGACCGGGGATCCCGTCCTCCTCGAATTCAACGTTCGGTTCGGCGATCCGGAGACGGAGGTGCTGATGGCGGCGACGGACGGAGATCTGTTCGAGGTGCTCGCGGGCGCGGCTCGCGGCCGCCTGCCGGACGCCGCCACGCTCCCCGTTGCCCGGCACGCCGTGTGCGTCGTCGTGGCGGCTGCCGGCTATCCGGGCGTCCCGCGGCGCGGGGACCGGGTCGGTGGCCTTGACGAAGCGGCCCGCGTCCCCGGCGTGAGCGTCTACCACGCAGGGACGGCGCTCGAGCAGGGCGAGGTGAGGAGCAGCGGCGGGCGCGTCCTCGCCGTGACCGCGTGCGGAGCGAGCCTCCGCGAGGCGCACGCGCGCGCCTACCAGGCCGCCGATCGCGTCACGCTCGAGGGGCGCCAGCTCCGCCGTGACATCGCCGCTCGTGCGCTCCCCCAGCCATGACGGACGCGAGCGCCGGTCTCGAGGCGGCGGTCGCGGCGCTGCGGGCCGGGCGCGTCGTCGCCGCGCCGACCGAGTCCTCCTTCGGGCTGCTGGCCACTCTCGACCCGGCCGCGCTGCCCCGCTTGTTCGGGGTCAAGCCGCGCGGTCACGAGAAGGGCGTCCCGTTGATCCTGCCCGATCGGGCAGCCTGGCTGGAGGTAGCGCTCCCTCCGCTCCCCGACGCGCGACGGCTGGCCGATCGACTCTGGCCGGGGCGCCTGTCGATCGCGACTCCCGCGCGCCCAGACCTCGATCCGCGCGTGACGCTGGACGCCACCGTGGCCGTCCGCCTGCCCGGGCCCTCGCTCGCGGCCGAGCTGGCGCGCGCGGTAGGGCGGCCCCTCACGGCCACCAGCGCGAACCCTCCCGGGGAGCCGCCGCTGCTCGCGGCCGCCGAGGTCCGTGCGGCGTTCGCCCGGCAGCTCGAGGCCGGCGATCTCGTCGTCGTCGGTGACGTCGCGCCCGGGGGGCCCCCGTCGACGATCGTCGTCGTGGTGGCACCCGCCGCGCGCGTCGTGCGTGAGGGCGCGGTGGGCGCGGACGAGGTGCGGCGCGCGCTGCTTGACGACCCGGAGCGCGAGCGGTAGGCGGCGCGAGCCGCGTCGGCGCGGTGACCTGAATTGTCGAGGGATCCCACATGGCACGGACGATGAACTTCAACGCTGGCCCCGCTGCGCTCCCCGCCGCCGCGCTCGAGCGCGCTCGCGACGAGCTGCTCGATCTCGGCGGGACGGGGATGAGCGTCATCGAGCACAGCCACCGGGGAAAGGCGTACGAGTCGATCCACGACGAGGCGATCGCGCTCGTGCGGCGTCTGCTGGGCGTCTCGGACGACTATGACGTGCTGTTCCTCCAGGGAGGCGCGAGCCAGCAGTTCGCGGTGGTGCCGATGAACCTCCTCCCCGCGGGGAGGAGCGCTGACTACGTGCTGACGGGCGCGTGGTCGGAGAAGGCGCTGAAGGAGGCCAAGGTGCTGGGGACGGCCCGCGTGGCCGCTACGACGGAGGCCGGCAAGAAGTACGCGCGGGTGCCCACGCCGGGCGAGCTGGCGCTCGACGCTGGCGCCGCGTACGTGCACCTGACGAGCAACAACACCATCTTCGGGACGCAGTGGCACGAGTTCCCGGACGTGGGCGGCGTCCCGCTCGTCGCCGACATGTCGAGCGACATCATGTGGCGCCCGATCGACGTGTCGCGCTTCGGCCTCATCTACGCCGGCGCGCAGAAGAACCTTGGCCCGAGCGGTCTCACGCTCGTCATCGTCCGCAAGGAGCTCGTCGCCGCGGGGCGCAAGGACATCCCGGTCATCTTCCAGTACCGGACGCACGCGGAGAACCGCTCCCTCTACAACACCCCGCCGACCTTCTCCGTCTACCTGCTGCGCAACGTGCTCGCCGTATACGAGCAGCTCGGCGGGCTCGCCGCGATCGAGCGGACGAACCGCGCGAAGGCCGAGGTCCTCTACTCCGCGCTCGACTCTCGCCCGGACTTCTACGGCTGCCCCGTCGAGCGGGGCAGCCGCTCGACGATGAACGTCGTCTTCACCCTCCCGACGGAGGAGCTGGAGACCGAGCTGGTGAAGGCGGCCGAGAAGGAGGGCATGGTCGGACTGAAGGGCCACCGCTCCGTCGGCGGGCTCCGCGCGTCGATCTACAACGCCGCCGAGCTCGCCTGGGTCGAGGCGCTGGCCGGGCTGCTGCGCCGCTTCCACGCGTGAGCTTCAGCGTCGCGCGGCCGGCGTCGAGGCGCGCCCGATCGTCCGGCCGCGCGAGTTGCGGACGACCGTCGAGCCGGAGTTCAGCAGCGGGAACGAGACGACCACCGCCGCGGCCCCGAGCGCGAGGGCGCCGGCGCCGGCGAGCTCGACCCCCTCGCGCCCCCGGACCCGGCCGTAGGCGAAGCCGGCCATCCCGAGCAGGCTCACCGGGATGCCGGCGGCGAGCGAGATGGTGCCCCAGCGTCGCGCCGATTCGGAGCCGCCGCTCACCTTGATGCGAGCCGTCCCCGCGCCGGGCTCGACGCGGAACGGGTTGGACGGCGCCATCCCGGGCGCGACCACGCGGAACTGCTGGCCGTCGACGAGCAGGACGCGCCCACACGGGATCGCGCACACGCGTCGCCACTCGCCGTCGTCGACCCACGATCGGGCCTCGAGCCACCCGCCGCGCCGGTCGACCGCGACGTGCAGCCGTGCCTCCCCTCGCTCTTCTCGCGTCGCCGCTGCGGACACGCGAGCCCGCCGATCGCGGCGCGGCGCGGGCTCGCGGGCTTCCTCGTCCTCGCCGGTGTGCGCGGCGCTCGCCGGCGGTGGTGGCGAGTCCGCGGGCGGCGGCGGCGCGGCGCCCGACGCCGAGGCCGGCGGCGCGGAGGACGGCGCGGAGGACGGCGCGGAGGACGGCGCGACGGTGACACCGGGCTGTGCGGCCGCCGAGACCGCCAACGTCCCGACGGCGACGACCCACGATGTCCTGCGCACGGAGCCTCGATACAACGGCGCCTCCGGTTCCGGAAGCCCGCATGCTATGCCGGGTTGGGTCCGACGTGCGCGCGATGGTCGATCTCGGGCCCGGTGCCGACCGGGACGCGCTGGCGGTGGAGCTCGCCGAGCTGGTGCGCCGGAACGTGACGGACTCGGACGCCCGCGCCGCCTTCGAGGAGCTGCGCGGCTCGGTCGCGCTCATCGCCACCGACGCGAACACGACCCTCACGCTCCGCTTCGACCTGGGCCGCCTGGTGGTGCACGAGGGGCTCGTCGGCGTCCCGGAGATTTCCGTCCGCGGCGCGCTCGAGGATCTGAGAGATCTGGGTCGACTCCGCCTCCCAGGGCGCTCGCTCGACGCTACGGGGGCGGGCGCGGGGCGCGAACGTGGCGGTGTGCTGCGCGGGCTCGCGCGGGCGCTCGCCACGCGGCGGCTGGAGATCTACGGACTCTGGTCGCACCCTCGGCTCGTCCTCCGCCTCCTGCGTGTCCTCGTGAGGAGGCCGGACTGACCTCGGACAGGTCGGCAGGTTGCGCACGGAGTCCGGCGCGGTAGGGTGGAGCCGTCGTGGTGCGCTTTCGGCTTCGGTTTCTGCTCCAGGAGATCGACCTGCGAGAGGGCGAGACGCTGCTCGGTCGCGGCTCCGACTGCCAGGTCACGATCGAGGATCCCCTGGTTTCTCGGCGGCACGCGGCCATCCGAGTGCAGGGCGGCCACGCGAGCGTCGTGGATCTGGGCTCACGCAACGGCGTCACGTTGAACGGCTCCCTGCTGCAGGGGTCGCGAGAGCTCGCGCACGGCGATCGGATCCGGATCGGCACCCAGGAGATGGTGTTCACGGTGGCTCAGCAGGAGGCGAGGTCCTCCGCGCGGTCGACGGGCTTCATGTGCCACTGCGCGGAGTGCGGCCACCCCTACCCGGAGGAGCTCCGCGAGTGCCCCACGTGCGGCTCCGAGCGCCGCGCCGGGGAGGACACCCTGTCGGGCGCCGGCGCGAAGGGGCGGAGCTGGTCGCTCGAGCTGTTGGTCGAGGTGCTCGAGCGCGCGTGCTCGCTCGAGCGCTGGGACGACGGTGAGCGCGTCTTGCAGCGCGTCCGCGCCAACCTGGAGGAGCAAGTCGCGGCGGGGGGGCCGGTCGACCGTGCGCAGGTCGATCGCGTCGCGGTGGCCGCCGCTCGCGTCGCCGCCGCGACGGGGCGCCCGTCGTGGGCGGGCTGGGTGCTCGCGCTCCACCGGGCGCTCGGGCTGGTGCCGGAGGTGGAGGTGTCGCGGCAGCTGACTGGCCTGCCGCCCGAGGCGAAGATCGCCGTCCAGCCGCACGCAGGCGCGCTCGTCGAGCGTGTCGCGACGGCCGGGGGGCCGCCGCCCGGCTACGAGCTCGCCTTCGAGCGTCTGAAGGCGCTCGCCGCCGACTGAGCCGGCCTCTCACGGAGAGGAGCGGTGCGGCTCGGCGAGCAGCCAGCCGCTGCCCCGAGCGCTGGCGCGCCGCCCGGGCGCTCCGGGGACTCGACGAAGCTGGGCCCGGCCCACTATCATGGGCGAGCTTGTCCGTCTCCGATCCGCGCCGCACAGCGCCCCGCATGGCCGCGGCGGGTGGGCACGACCCGTCCGCGGCGTGGCTCGACTATCGCGGCCACGCGCTCGAGCTCCGGGACGCGCCGCTCGTCATGGGTCGCAGCACCGCGTGCCAGCTCGTGCTCGACGACGCGCTCGTCTCCCGGCGTCACGCGCAGGTCCGTCTGATCCAGGGGGTGCCGACCGTCGAGGATCTGGGCAGCGTGAATGGCGTTCACGTGAACGGCTCGCGCATCACCGGGCCGACGCCGCTGCGCCCCGGTGACCGCGTGCTCGTCGGCAACGAGGAGCTCGTCCTGCGCACAGGGCCGCGGCCCGGCGGCGGCGAGAAGCCGATGCAGCGCTACACGGCGGAGACGCTGAGCGGCGTCGACCCGGCGCGGTTCGGCATGGAGCGCGCCGAGGAGGGGACGCGCAAGGGTGACTCGCTCGACCTCCTGGGAGGGGTAGCCGACAAGGTGCTCGCGCTCGGGCGCGGCGACGAAGCGGAGCGGATCCTCGCTACCTACCTCAACACGCTCCTCGCGACCGCGCGCTCCAAGGGGACTCTGGACGCGGAGCAGGCCGAGAAGGCCGTGAAGTACGCGATGAAGCTCGCCGTCGGGACGGGCAAGGGGAGCTGGATCGACTACTGCGTGGCGCTCTACGCCGCGGCGCGCCGGACGTTGCCGGGGCCCGTCGTGGACGAACTCTACACGGTGCTCCGCAACGTCACGGAGATCAACGTCGCCCAGCTCCGGGAGTACGTCGCGTTGCTCCGTGGCTTGGCGGGTTCGATGGGGCCGGCGGAGCGGTTCCTCCTCCAGCGTCTCGAGGGACTCGAGCGCCTGGCTTCCGCTCGCTAGCCGCGCTCAGCACGAGCGCCCGCAGCGCCGGGTCGGGGGCGGGTGGGCCGGCGCGGGTCGCCTCCCGGTCTACGCGGAACCTGAGCTCGTTCACCTCTAGCCCGACGCTCTGCAGGCGACGCACGATCTCGGGCGAGAGCAGCGAGAGCTCCTCGGCCCAGGCGCTGGACGCGACGAGCACGAGCAGCGTCCGCCCCTGGAGCCGCGTGGGCGAAGATCGCTCGGCGATACGGTCGCCCACGAGCGCTCTCCAGCGCTCCCGGTCGAGCGCGCGCCCGCTCTGCCGGCGCGCCGCCTCTCGAGCGCCGGAGAGCAGCTCCCCCACGGTCGCGGGCGACCGGCCCGGGGCCCGGGCCCTGGCTCTGCGCACGCGCTCTGCCAGGATCGCGAGCAGCTCGGCGTCGCCTTCCTGGGCGCGAGGGAGCGAGGGCGCGCGGGGGCGGGACATGGCGCAGGGGACGCGCCCGGCGGGCGACGTGCGCGTCCGCTAGCACGGGCGCGGGCGGTGGCCCACGCCGCGCCGATGACGACCGCCGCGCCCGGTGTACGCTGCGCGCCGATGGACGACGATCGAATCTTGGAGCTGCAGCGAGATCGCCACGGGACCGCCGACGGCGTGCGTGAGGAGCTCGAGCGGCACGGGCGCCCGCTGCACGAGGCCGCGCGCCCGGAGGGCCCGATCCGGGCCGCCCGAGGTGCGGCGCGCACGGCGCGCTCGTGGGACGCCGAGGCCGCGAAGCGGATGCTGATGAACAACCTCGATCCCGAGGTCGCCGTCGATTGGCGTAACCTCGTCGTGTACGGTGGCAGCGGGCGCGCGGCGCGCAACTGGCGCGAGTACCACCGGATCGTCGCGGCGCTGGAGCGCCTCGCGCCGGACGAGACGCTGTGCGTGCAGTCCGGCGCGCCCGTGTACGTCGCGCGGACGTCCGAGCAGGCGCCGCGGGTCCTCATCGCGAACTCGAACCTGGTCCCGAGGTGGGCGAACCAGGCGACGTTCGATGCGCTCGATCGTGCCGGGCTCACCATGTACGGGCAGATGACGGCGGGCTCCTGGATCTACATCGGCACCCAGGGGATCCTGCAGGGCACCTACCAGACGTTCCTCTCGCTCGCCGAGCGACACTTCGGCGCACCGACGCTCCGCGGCAAGCTCGTCGTCACCGGGGGGCTCGGCGGGATGAGCGGCGCCCAGCCGCTCGCCGTCACGATGAACGAGGGCGTGGCCCTCTGCGTCGAGGTGCGAGCGGAGCGTGTCCGCCGCAAGGTCGAGGAGCGCTACCTCGATCGGATGACGACCTCGCTGGACGAAGCGTTGACGTGGGTCGACGAGGCGGTCCGCGCCGGGCGCGCGCTCTCGATCGGGCTGGTCGGGAACGTCGTCGCGGTGCTCCGTGAGCTGGTTCGCCGCGACGTCGTCCCCGACGTCGTCACCGATCAGACCTCCGCCCACGACCTGGGTGCCTACCTCCCCGAGGGCGAGCTGGGCGAGCTCGACGCGCTCCGTGTGACCGACCTCTCCGAGTACCACCGCCGCGCGCGCGAGACGGCCGGGCACCACGTCGAGGCCATCCTCGCGCTCGCCCAGCGCGGCGCCATCGCGTTCGACTACGGCAACAACCTGCGCGCGCAGGCAGAGAGCGCCGGGGTGCGTGCGCGCGACGAGGCCGGGGCGTGGCGCTACCCCGGCTTCGTGCCGGCCTACATCCGTCCGCTCTTCGCGCGCGGGTTGGGGCCGTTCCGCTGGGCCGCGCTGAGCGGCGATCCGGCAGACATCCACGCGCTGGACGACGAGGCGCTGCGCCTGTTCCCCGAGGACGCCGGGCTCGCGCGGTGGATCCGCCTCGCGCGGGAGCGAGTCCCGTTCCTCGGTCTGCCGACTCGCATCTGCTGGCTCGGATACGGCGATCGCGCGCGCTTCGGCGAGGCGATGAACCGCCTGGTGGCGGACGGCCGGGTCTCGGCGCCGGTGGCGATCGGGCGCGATCATCTGGACTGCGGCTCCGTGGCCTCACCCGATCGCGAGACCGAGGCGATGCGAGACGGCTCGGACGCGATCGCGGACTGGCCGCTGCTCAACTTCGCGCTCAACATCGCGGCCGGGGCGTCCTGGGTGAGCTTCCACCACGGTGGCGGCGTCGGCATCGGGAACTCGCTGCACGCCGGGATGGTGGTGGTCGCGGACGGCACCAGCGCCCGGGCCGAGCGCCTGCAGCGCGTGCTCACCGTCGACCCCGGGATCGGCGTCGTGCGGCACGCGATCGCCGGGTACGCGGAGGCGCGGGAGACCGTGGCGCACCACGGCATAGATCTGCCGTGACGGCCGGGGCGGAGGCGGAGTGCGTCGACCTGCTGGTCGTCGGCGCCGCGGAGGTGCTCACCTGCGGCGGGACCGACGCGGGGCCCGCGCGGGGCCCCGCGCAGGCCGACGTCGGCGCGGTCCGGGACGGCGCCGTGGCGATCCACGGTGGTCAAATCGTCGAGGTGGGCGCTCGCGCTCGCCTCGAGCGCGCCTACGGCCGCCACGCCCGGCGGATCGTCGACGCTCGCGGAGGCGTCGTGCTGCCGGGCTTCGTCGACGCGCACACGCACCTGGTCTTCGCCGGTGATCGCGCGGCCGAGTGGGAGGCGCGCATGGCGGGCGTACCTTACCTGGAGCTCCTCGCGCGCGGCGGCGGGATCCGTAGCACCGTGCGGGCGACGCGCGCGGCGTCCCTCGAGACGCTCCTCCTGCACGCCCGCCGCTGGCTCTCGCGCGCGGTCGAGCACGGAACGACGACACTCGAGGCGAAGAGCGGGTACGGCCTCGAGCGAGCGACGGAGCTCCGGCTCCTCCGCGTGATCGAGGCGCTGCGCACGGAGGTGCCGATCGAGCTGGTCTCGACCTTCCTCGGGGCGCACGTCGTGCCTGACGAACACCGCGAGCGACGCGACGGCTACCTCGAGCTGCTCGAGGAGCTGCACGTGGAGATCGCCCGCACCGGGCTCGCCGAGTACGTCGACGTGTTCTGCGAGCAGGAGGCGTTCACCGTCGACGAAGCCGAGCGTCTGCTCCGCCACGCCGCGGGTCTCGGGTTCGGGCTGAAGCTCCACGCCGAGCAGTTCACGGCGTCCGGCGCCGCCGCGCTGGGTGCGCGCCTCGGCGCCGTGTCGATCGACCACCTCGAGCACGCGAGCGAGGCGTCCTGTCGGGCGCTGGGCGCCGCGGCGCGGCCGCCGGTGGCCGTGCTGTTGCCGGGCGTAGCCTTCCACCTGGGGGAGGAGCGGCATGCGCCGGGGCGAGCCCTCGTGGACGCAGGCGTGCCGGTCGCCATCGCCACCGACTTCAACCCGGGATCGTCGTTCACGCCGTCGATCCCCGCCTGTATCGCCCTCGGCGCGCGGACGCTGGGGCTCAGCGTGGCGGAGTGCATCGTGGCCGCCACCCGCAACGCGGCGCACGCCGTCGGTCGCGGCGCCGACCGCGGGAGCTTGGTGCGAGGTCGGCGCGCCGACGTCCTCGTGTGTGACGTACCGGACCACCGATGGCTCGGCTACTCGTTCGGCTGGAACCCGGTTCGCACCGTGATCGCGGGGGGCCGCGTCGTTCGAGATCGCGCGAGCGCCGGTGACACGCGACCCGCGCCCGGCTAGGCTGCACGCCGCGATGAGCGCCGCGGGCAGCTGGTGGCTGCCGTTCGAGTTCGAGCGCCGATGGTTGGTCGAGCTGCTCGCGGTGGTCGTGCCCTCCGGGGCCGACCCCCGCGCCCGGTTCGGCGCCGCGGACGTCCCCGCGCGTGCCTTCGTCGACGATCTGCTGGTGAGCGCCCCGCTGGAGTTCGTGCTCGGGCTGCGCGGGTGTGTCTGGGTCCTGATGCTGTGCCCGGTGTTCTGTGGGGCGCGGTTCACGACCTTCCTCGGCCTGACTCCTGCCGAGCGGCTGCGGGTGCTGAGCGCGCTGCGTGAGAGCCCCTCGTACGTGGTCCGCGAGCTCCCGCTCCTCCTCAAGATGGTCGCGTGCCTCGCTGTGTGCGGGCTGCCCGAGGTGCAGGGATCGCTCGACCTCGAGCCACGCGACGCGACGCTGCCCGAGTGGGCCCAGGGGACGGGCGCCGGGGGGGCGCCGTGAGCGAGGGCGCCGTGCTCGACGCAGGCGACGTCGTCGGTCGCGACGTCGTGGACGACGTAGCCGACGTAGTGATCGTCGGATCGGGCGCGGCGGGCGCGACCGCGGCCCGCGTCCTCGTCGATGCGGGGCTCGACGTGATCGTGCTCGAGGAGGGGCCCGATCCGCGGCGTCACGCGCTCCGTTCCGACATGTACACCTCGATGAAGCGCACCTGGCGTGGCCTGGGGATGCAGGCCGCGGAGGGGCGCGCCTTCACCCCGGTGCTGCAGGGGCGCTG
Source organism: Polyangiaceae bacterium (assembly GCA_020846005.1). Classification (GTDB taxonomy): domain Bacteria; phylum Myxococcota_A; class Polyangia; order Polyangiales; family Polyangiaceae; genus JADLEQ01. The sequence continues at coordinate 15,532 of JADLEQ010000019.1, read as the reverse complement.
CGTCGGCGGGACGACCTTCGTCAACGGCGCGATCATCCATCGCATGCCCGAGGTCGTGCATCGCGCGTGGGAGGCCGAGCACGGGCTCGCGGGCGTCCTGCCGTACGCCGAGCTCGAGCGCATCTGGGACACGCTCGACCGCGAGCTTTCGGTGGCGCCGGCACCCGAGGAGGTGTTGGGTGAGAACAACCGTCTGCTCCGCGAGGGCCTCCACCGGCTGGGCGTCACCGGCAACGAGATCCGGCGCAATGTCCGCGGCTGCCGGGGCAGCGCGCACTGCAACCAGGGTTGCCCCACCGGCGCCAAACAGAGCATGACGGTGACCTACGTCCCGCGCGCGGTCGCCGGCGGGGCGCGCGTGTACGCCGAGTGCGAGGCGACGCGGGTCATGGTCTCCGGGGCCCGCGCGACCGGCGTGGTCGGTCGCTTCGCGAGTCGGGGCGGCGCGCGAGGGCCGGCGATGCGCGCGCGGGCGCGGCGGGCCGTGCTGCTGGCGGCGAGCGCGATCCAGACGCCGCTCTTGCTGGCGGCGAGCGGCGTCGGGCGGCGCTCGGGGCTGGTCGGGGCCCGCCTCCAGGCGCACCCGGGCGCCGGGGTCGTGGCCGTCTTCGACCGCCCGGTGCGGCCATGGTTCGGCGCGACCCAAGGCTACGAGAGCACGCACTACTACGCCGAGCGCATGAAGTTCGAGGCGGTGGGCATGCCGCTCGAGTTCGCCGCCGCGCGCTTCCCCGGCGTCGGCCCCGCCGGGATGCGAGAGCTCGGTGAGCACGCGCACACGGCGATCTGGGGGGTGCAGGTGCGCGCGCGGGCGCACGGCTCGGTCGGGCGCGGGCTGTTCGGGACGCGGGTCCGCTACGACATGACCGACGACGATCTCCAGGTCCTCCGCCTCGGGATCCGCCGGCTCTGCGAGGTCGGCTTCGCGGCGGGCGCGCGCGAGGTCTGGCCAGGGGTCCACGGCGTCCCCGAGGCGATCCGTAGCCTCGACGAGCTCGCGCCGCTCGAGCGGATCCCGCCGGACCCCCGCCGCTTCCACTGCATCATGGCGCACCTCTTCGGCACCGCGGTGATGGGGCGCCACGCTTCGACCAGCGTGGTGGCCCCGAGCTTCGAGACCCACGAGCTCGCCGGGCTCCACGTCGTCGACTCCAGCGTGTTCCCGACGAACTTGGGCGTGAACCCCCAGCACACCATCTGCTCGATCGCGTGGCTCGCCGCGGAGCGGCTCGCCGGGCGCCGCGCGCACGCGAGCTGAGGCACAGCGCCGGCTCAGCCGCGCGCGGCGGCGACGCCCGCGAGGAACGAGCACGCGAGCATCACGGCGAGTCTCGCGGTCCTTCCGTCGAGGTCATGGGGAGGCGAGAGCTCCACCAGCTCGAAGAGGCGCACCCGCCGCTGGAGGCCCGCGGCCCAGGCGATCTGCCGACCCTCCTCCGGCGTCAGGCCGTCGACGCCCGGGGCGGACACCCCCGGCGCGTAGGCGGCGGCGAACACGTCGAGGTCGATCGACACCGCGAGCTTCGGCGCCGCCAACGACAAGCGGTCCAGCTCGCGCGCGGTGAGCGTCCCGGCGCCCGCGCTGCGCACCGCGTCGAGCGTGTGGCAGGCCGCGCCGCGCGAGCGGACCCAGTCGTGGTGGGAGCGGGAGTTGACGTGCGGGTGGGCGGCGAACTCGACGAGGTTGCGACCCGGCAGGCGGTGCTCCTCGATGAGCCGGCGGTACGGTGTCCCGCTCGTGATGCGTCCGTCGATCACGCGCCGCACGTCCAGGTGCGCGTCGACGTTGATGACGGCCGTGGCGGTGCCCGGTCCGAGCGCGCGCAGCGTCGCGAACGTCGCGTCGTTCCCGCCACCGACGACCACGAGCCGATCGCAGCGCTCGAACAGCGACGCCGCGCACGCCGTCACGTGGTCATGGGTCGTGGCCACGTCGCCGGCTACCACCTCGGCGTCGCCAGCGTCCGCGACGGTGAGGTCGCTCCAATCGAGCTCGTGCTCGGCGTCCCACGTCGTCCCGTATCGCAGGACCGCCTCACGGAACGCCCGCGGCCCCTCCGCCGCGCCTGCGCGGCCGCCGCCGGCCACGACGCCGTCGTCGGACGGGATACCCAGGAAGAGGACCTCCCGAGGGGTGCCGTCCCAGGGGCGCAGGCGATCGCGGAGTCGGGAGTCCAGAGGATCGGCCGGGGGAGCCGCGGGCGGACGGGTGGGCACGAGGTGGGGCGCGAGCATCGGCGTGGGTCGTGTTACCCTCACCGGGCGCCGGGCGACATGGCTGACGACGACGATCCCTCGCCCCCTCCCGCGCGGCCGCCGGCCGGCGCCGCGCCTGCGCGCCCCGCCCCGCCCCGCCCCGCCCCTCGCCCGGCAGCGCCGGTGCCGCGTCCCACCGCGAAGCCGGGCTCGCCGCCCCCTCCCGCGCGGCCCGCGTCGACGCCGCCGCCCGCTCCCTCGCGATCCGCGTCCACGCCGCCGCCCCCTCCCGCGCGGCCCGCGTCCACGCCGCCGCCCCCACCTGCGCGGCCCGCGTCGACGCCGCCGCCCCCGCCCTCCCGTCCGGGCGCGGCCCCTCCGCCGTCCCCCGCCCGACGCTCGACGCCGCCCCCCCCTCCGGTGCGGGCCGCGCCGCCTGCGCCGCCCCCGCGCGCGGGCGCGCCGCCGCGTGTCGTCCCGCCGCCCGCTCCGGCTCCCCGCCGCGGTGCCACACCCGCGCCCCCTCCCGCGCGGCTCGCTACCGCGCCCGGAGCGCCGGTGACGCCGGCTCCGCCGACCGCGGCGCCCATGGCGGCGGTCGCGCCGGCGTCGCCGGTCCAGGGCGCCGAGGCTCGCGAGCAGCCGCCAGCAGAGCCGGCTCACGTCGCGGCCGCTCGCGCGCTCGTCGTGGCGTGCCAAGCGGAGCTCGAGCGGAGCCCCGACGAGCGCCGGGCCGGGCGCCTGTACTACGAGCTCGCGCGCGCCTCGGAGTGGCCGCTCGGGGAGCTCGATCGCGCCGCGGACTACCTGAGGCACGCCGTCCGCCTCCAGCCGGAGTGCGCGCCGTACGTGCACGTCGCCCGACGCGTCCACGAGGCGCGCGGTGCCTGGGGGCCCGCGGTCGCGGCGCTCGACACCGAGGTCGCGATGTGCACCGAGCCGCGGCGGCGCGCCAGCCTCCTCGTGGAGAAGGGCGCCGTCCTCGAGCGCCGCCTGGGCGACGCGCCCGCGGCTCGCGAGGCCTACCTCGCGGCGCTCGAGCATGACCCCGAGTCCATCCCAGCCCTGGCCGCGTGGTGCGGCAACGCAGAGCGAGGCGGGCGCGCAGAGGAGCTGGAGCGTGCTCTCGGGAGGCTGGCCGCGGCGTTGAACGACGATCGCGTGCGCGCTGCGCTGCTCACGCGACGCGGGCGGCTCCTCGAGTTGCTCGACCGCGCGGAGGAGGCGATCGAGGCCCACCGCGAGGCGCACGCGCTGGACGTCGGCGCGCCCGGTCCGCTCCGCGCGATCGAGCGGCTCGCCCGCGCGAAGGGGCGGTGGAGCGAGGTGGCGCAGGCGCTCGAGCGCCGGGCCGAGCTCGCCGCCGACCCGCGTCACCGCGCCGCGCTGCTCGGCGAGGCCGCGCGCGTGCTCGAGTCGAGGCTGGAGCGCGCGGATGACGCGTGCTCGCTGCTCGAGCGAGCGGCGGCGGAGGTGCCCGTTGATCGCCTGCCTCTCGCTGAGCTGGTCCGGCTGTATGAGCAGCGTCGTCGCCCAACCGAGCTAGTGCGAGCGCTCGAGCGGCTGCACGAGATCGCCGCGCGCGAGGAGGCACGGGAAGAGGCCCGCGCGCTCGCGTCTCGGATCGCGCGGGTGCAGGCCAGCCTGCTCGACGATCGGGCCGGCGCCGTGACATGGGCGGGGCGCGCGTTGGATCAAGCGCCGGCCGACCCGGCGGCGATCGCGCTCCTCGTACCGCTCCTGGCGAAGGAGGGCCGCTGGGAGGCAGTCGTTGCGGCGCTCCTCCGCCAGGCGGAGCATGAGGTCTCGCCGCATCGGCGCGCGGGAGCTCATGCGCGCGCAGCCGAGGTGTTCGAGCGCGAGCTCGGGCGGCCCGATCTCGCCATCGTGCATCACGCACGTGCCGCCGCCCACGAGCCGGCGCTCTCCGAGTCCGTCCACGCGCTCGTGCGGCTCTATACGGAGGGCGGACGCCATCGTGAGCTCGCGGAGCTGTGCGAGCACGCCGCGGGGCTGGCGAGCGACGCCGCGGCGCGCGTCGCCTGGTGGCTTCGCGCGGCCGAGCTGTACGAGGGGGTGCTCGCCGCGCCCGCGCGGGCCGCTAGCCTCTACGCTCGCGCGCTCGAGGCGCCGCCGGGGACGCTCCCGGCGCTCCAGGGGCTCGGGCGGGCGCTCGAGCGCGCGGGAGACCTCCCGGCTGCGGCGCAGGCGCTCGAGGCGGAGGCGCGCGTCGCGTCAGCCCCTGCGGAGCGCGCGGCGCTGCTCCACCGTGCCGGCCGGATGCTCGCTGAGCGCGGCCGCGACCCGGCCGCGGCGGTCCCCTACTGGGAAGCGGCGCTCGCGGCCGTGCCCGAGCACGACGACGTGCATGCCGCGTTGGCAGCCGCCCTTCGCGCGCAAGGTCGGTGGGAGGAGCTGGTCGCGCTGCTCGCGCGCAAGGTCACGGTGACCGCCGACGCGCGCGCTGCCGCGGACCTGCTCTACGAAGTGGGGCTGCTCTTCGAGGAGCGGCTGGCGCGAGATGTAGACGCCGTCGAGCGGTGGCGCGCGGCGCTCAGCCGGGATCCGCTGCATGCTGGCGCGCTCGCCGCGCTCGGCCGCAAGCTCGGTGAGCGTCACCAGTGGGAGGAGCTGGTGCACCTGCTCGAGCTCGAGCTCGGGAGGCCCGGGGACGCCGCCACCCGGGTCCGCGTCGCGCTGCGCCTCGGCGACGTGCTGGAGGCCCACCTCGGCAAGCGCGAGCGCGCGCTGGCTGCGTACGAGCAAGCGCTCGCGCTCCGTCCGCAGCTCCGCGAGGCGCTCGAAGCGCGGGCGCGGCTCCTCGGCGAGGCCGGGCGGTGGGACGCGCTCGCCGGCCACCTCGAGGACGAGGCGAAGGCGACTCGCGACGACGCGGTCGCCGTCGCGGCGCTCCTCGACGCCGCGGAGATCTGGCGCGACCGCCTCGAGCGCCCGGCGGACGCCAAGCGCTGCTACGAGGTCGCGCTCACCCGGGATCCGACGCACCGCGGGGCCCTCCTGGCGGCGAGCGCGCTCGCGAGCGACGACGCCGAGCGCGCGCGCGCCCTGATGGCGCTCGCGCCCACGGTCGCCGATCCGACGTACCGAGCCGTGCACGCGAGCGAGGCCGCGCGCGCCGCCGAGGCGGCGAGCGGCCTCGAGTCGCTCGTCGAGTCGGCGGCACATCAGGTGCTCCAGATTGATCCTACGGACGAGACCGCGCTGGCGCGGCTCGAGCGTCTCGCTGGCGGGCGGGGCGATCGGGCGCTCCTCGCCAACGTGCTGGCGCGCAGGGGCGCGTCTGCGCCGGACGGCGTCGCCGCAGCGACTCACCACGCCCGGCTCGGGTGGCTGCTCGAGTCCGCCGGGGACGCTTCGGCGCTGGACGTGATGCGCGTCGCGCTCGCTCGCGATCCGGAGAGCATCGCGGCGGCGCGGGGTCTCTCCGTGCTCGCGGAGCGAGCCGCCGATCCGGAGCTGCTCCTCGCAGCGGCGACGGCGGAGGCCCACGCGGCCCGCGACCGCACGCGCGCGGCGGACCTCATGGGGCGCGCCGCGGAGGTGCTTCGGCTCCGTGGCGATGAAGGCGCGGCGCTCGCGGCGCTCGAGCGCGCGCTCACGCTGGAGCCCGAGCATCCGGGGGTGGCCACGGCGCTCGTCCGGCTGGCGCTGTCGCGCGGCGAGGTGGACCGCGCTGTCGACGCCATCGCAGGCGCCGAGCAGGGCGCCCGCGCGCGAGGCCGGAAGAGCGCGCTCGGTGTCGAGCTGTCCCGACTCCAGGCCGACGCGCGCCGCGACCTCCCCGCCGCCCTGGCGACGCTGCGTCGCGTCCTCAAGGAGACGCCCACCGACGTCCCTGCGCTGCTCGCCATCGCGGATCTCTTCGCGCGGGACGGGCAGATCCCGGAGGCGGTAGACCGGCTCACGCAGGCGCTGTCCTGCGAGCCCACCCAGGAGGAGGCGATCAGCGCGCACCTGCGCCTCGCGTCCTTGCGCGACGAGCGGCTCGGGGATCCCGATCGCGCGCGGGAGAGCCTCGACGCCGTGCTCGCGCTCGACCCCGAGCAGCGGGAGGCGCTCGAGCGCCTGCTCGCGCTCCAGGTGCGCTGCGACGAGCTCGACGCGGCCGCCGCCACCGCGGAGCGCTTGGCGCGGGTCGCCACCGACGCCACGCAGCGCGGTCGGGCGCTCACGCTGGTGGCCCGGGTCGCCCGGCGGCGCGGCGACTTGGCGGCCGCGGTGACGGCGTACGCGGGCGCGGTCGGCGATCTCGGCTACGGCGCTGAGGGGCGGGAGCTCGCCGAGCTGCTCGCCGGCGAGCAGTCCGCGCAGCGCGCAGCGGGGTTCGCGGCGTACGCCGAGGCGCTCGCAGCCTGGATCGCGTCCGGTCGCGGCGGCCCGCGGGAGACGGCCGGGGCGCTCGGGGAGCTCGCGCGCGCGCTCGAGGACGAGCTCGGTCGGGGGTCGGAGGCGCTGACGGCGCTCCGGCGGGCGGTGGAGCTCGCGCCGGAGGAGCTGGAGCTCCGCGCACAGTTGTCGACGCGGCTGCTGCGCGCCGGGCACGCGGCGGCGGCCGCCGACGAGCTCCGGCGGGTGCTCGACCACGACGTGACGCGGGCGGCCGCCTGGCGGGAGCTCCACCAGGCGCTGCTCGGCGCGCGGGGGCCGGTCGAGGCAGCGCACGCGCTCGGCCCGCTCGTCGCGTTGGGCGTGGCCACGTCCGAAGAGCGCGCGGCCCTCGCCGCGACGCCGCCCGCGGTCGCGCGCGCTCGGCCGGGCACGTTCGACGGCCCGGTGTTTCGCGTGCTCGATCTCGCGCGGCCCGGGGATCCAGCGATCGAGCTGGTGGCGGCGCTGGCCGAGACGCTCCACAAGCTCGAGCCTCGGGATCTGGCCCGCTACGGCCTGGCGTCGAAGGACAAGCTGACGGCCCGTGGCGGGCACCCCCTGCGCGTCCTCACGGATCGCATCGCCGTGTCGCTCGGCATCGACGAGCTCGAGGTGTACGTCCACCGCGCGCACGCCGGGGCCGTCGAGGTGGAGCCCGGGGACCCGCCGTCGCTGCTCGTGCCGGCCGCGCTGCTCACGCTGAGCGAGCCCGCGCTGGCGTTCCTCGTGGCTCGGAGCCTCGCGCTGGTCGCGAGGCGCCTGCACGCCTTCGAGCGGCTCCCGCCGGAGCGCGTCGAGGAGCTGGTGACCGCGGCCGTCCGCGCCGTCGAGCCCCGTTGGGGGGTAGGGTGGGCCGACGAGGCGTGGCTGGCGGAGCAGTCACGCCGCATCACGAAGGCGCTGTCGCGGCGCGGGCGCCGTGCCGTGGAGGAGTTCGTGCCGGCTTACGTCCGCCAGCCTCGCGCCGACTTCGCGGCGCTCGCGGCCGATCAGCGCCTCGTCGCGGCGCGCGCAGGCCTGCTCCTCGCTGACGATCTGCCCGCCGCCGTCGACGTCGTCCGGCGGCTCGAGGGCGACCTCGGCGGCGTGAAGGGCGTGGCGCTCGCGCTCGCCATGCGGCAGGTGCACGACCTGCTCCGCTTCTGGGTGACGGACGCCGCGTTCGCGGTCCGCCGCCGACTGCTCGGCGGGTGAGCCGGCGTCAGTTCACCTGCACGAGCTCGCCCGAGACGCCGTTCGAGCCGTTGCCGCCGCTCCCGCTCGCGAGCGAGGTCCCGCCGAACCCGCCGAAGCCCGGGGCGTTGGTCGAGCACTGGTTGTTCTGGAAGGTGATGCCGCCGAGCTTGCCTGCCGCGCACGCGCTCGGGCCGCCGCCGCCCCCGCCGCCGGCGCCGCCGGGGCCGCCGCCGCCGCCCAGGCCGCCGGGGCCGCCCGGGCCGCCGCTGTCGTTCAACCCGCCGCCCCCGGTGCCCACCCCGGCGGAGCCGCTCGCGTCGCCGCCGCCTCCACCGTCGGGCGCCGTCGGCGGGTTCGGCGCGGCGCCGTCCGCGCCCGCGCCCGCCTCGATCACATTGTACCGGACGTAGAGCGTCGCGAGCCCGCTCGCCAGGCGGACACCGTAGGTGCTCTTGCCGGATCCCGGCGTCGTCGCCTCGATCTTCATGCCCTCGACGTGGGTCTCTGCGTTGATCTGGGGGGCGTGGATCACGGTGCCGGCGGCGCGCACGGTCGACGTTACGCCGGCCTTGCGCCGGAACTCGAAGTCGGCGTCGGCCTGGTCGAAGCCGCCGTAGAGGCTGATGCCGCTCACGATGGTGACGGCCTCCTCGTACGTCTCGCCCGAGAGGCACACGGCGGGGACGCCGTTCGACTGCGCGAACGCGATCGCTCCCGCGATCGTCGCCTTCGGGCTCTGCCGGGTGCCGTCGCCCAGCAGATCGCTGCCCGCCTTCGAGACGTACACGCACTGCTCGACGACGCCGTCGCTCCCGTCGCAGTTGGCGTCCGTGAAGCTCGGATCGATCGGGTCGTCGTCGCTGGTCTTGGTGCAGGCGTACTCGCAGCCCTGCGCGCCGGTGAGCGGGTTGTTGTCGATGTCGTAGTAGCCCGCCGGGCAGCTCGACCCGCCGCCGCCCGTCCCGCCCGAACCGCCGCTCGCCGCGGCGCCGGCTTGCCCGCCCGTGGCCGCGGCCCCGCTGGTGCCGCCACCGCCGCTCGCGCCGGCTGCGCCGCCCGCGCCGCTCGAGCCGGCGGCGCCGCTGGCACCGCTCGCGCCCCCGCCGGCGGCCGAGCCGCCCGAGCCGCCGGTGCCGCCCGACGCGGCGGAGCCGCCCGTGCCGCTCGCGCCCGCGCTGCCGTCCGGGTCGCCCCCGTCGCCGGCGTCCACGCCCGCACCACCGCCGGTCGACGACCGGGGAGCGTTGTCGAGATCACCCCCGGCCGCGCACGCGACCGCAGCCCCACCGACCAGCACGGACACGACTCCAAGAATGATTCTTGTGGCTGCGGCATTGTGCCGTGAGGCCGGTCGCGCGCCAAGGCGCGGTGCGGGCTACCACGCCATTTCCGCGGGCAATGTAAGGCGAGCTGCGCCCAAGTCGGTATCGGCCGAGCGTCTGGACGCCGGGACCCGAGCGGACAGCGTCGCGCCCGTCGAGCTCGGCTGCGGGCTGCTGGAGCGCACGTCAGCTCACGCGGGAGGAGCCGGTCACGGCTCCCCCCGCGCGGCGTCGACGGGTGCGAAGGAGAGGACTTGAACCTCCACCCCATTGCTGGGACTGGAACCTGAATCCAGCGCGTCTGCCAGTTCCGCCACCTTCGCGGGGAGGCGCTTCCTAGCGCACGGGCCCGGCTCCGCGCAACCCGCTTCGACCGCCGGCGAGCCCCTCAGCCGACCCGCGCCGCGCCGGCGCCCCACGCCAGCAGGAGCTGGGCCCCGTAGTAGAGCGGCAGGCCCCAGGCGCGGTTGCGGAACCCCGGCGCGACGAAGCGGTCGCGTGCGACGGCCACGTCCGAGACGGCGAACGCGACCGCGCCGGCCAGGAGCCAGGCCGTCGGGCTCCACGCCGTCGTCCCCGTCGCCAGCGCGACCATCGCGAGGATCACGACGATGTACGCCGCCACCGCCGGCCGGAGCGCGCCGGTGACGCGCGGCGAGAGCCACCGCCAGAGCCCCGCCCCGGCGCCCGCGAGCACGAGCGCCGCCGCGGCCGCCGCAGTCCACTCGATCCCGCGCAGCCAGAACGCCGCGCCGAACGCCACGTGGCCGAGGAGGAAGCTCCCGAGCCCCGCGCCGAACGCTGCGCGCCCGCGCCCGAGGAGCGCGACGTCGCCGACCCACGACAGCGCGAGGCCCGCCAGCACCGCCTGGCCCCACGGCGTCTCGCCCGCGCCAGAACCCCAGGCGGCGATCAAGAAGCCCGTGGACGCGACTGGCTTCGTCGCCGCCCGCGCGGCGAACGAGCCCGCGCGCTCGGCCCCCAGGTGCGCCAGCAGCCCGACCAGCGTCACGGCGGCACCGATCGTGAACATCCCGGCTCCGTAGCACGCGCTGCCTGCGGCGAGGCGCTCGGCGGGGCGGCCGCGTGCGTGAGGACCGGGTACCATCTCCTCCCATGGAACCTCCGCGCGAACCCAGCTCGCTCGCCAGCATGCAGGTCGACCTCACCAATCGACTCGGCGAGCTCCGGCCGCCGTTCTCGACGGGGCTCGCGCGCCTCGACGCGATGCTGCAGGGCGGGCTGCGGAGCGGCACGCTCTTCGCGCTCGGCGGCGAGCCCGGGAGCGGGCGCACAGCGCTCGCGCTCGCGCTCGCCTACATGGCTGCTCGCGCCCGCGTCGCCGCGTTGGTCGCGGGCGCGACGCTCGACCCCGCCGAGGTGCTCGCGCGGTACGCGGCGCGCGCGCTGCATCGCGAGCGGCCGCTCGCGCGCCTCTCGTACGGGGACATCCTGGCGGGAGCGGCGTGGTCGACCGCCGACGATCGGGCTCAGGTGACGCACGCACTGGAGACCGTCCTCCGCAAGGTGGGTCCGTCCCTCCACGTCCAGCGCCTCGCGCCCGGCGACTCGGCGTCGGCGCTCGCCGCGGCCGCCGAGCGCCTCTGGTCGCGGCAGGAGCGCGCCGCGATCGTCGTCGACGGGATCGAGGCGCTCGCCGCGGGCGCGGGAGCGTCCCACGAGGCCGCGCTCGTGCGGGTGAGCCACGAGCTCTTTGCCCTCGCAGACCGCGGCGCGGCCGTCGTCGTCACCTGCGGGGCGGGCGCATTGCCGCACGTCGCGACGGCGGCCCACGTCGTCGCCGAGCTGCGCGCCGTCCCGTCCGGCGGGCCGCTCGCCCCCCCGGACGACCTGGCCGCGCTCGGGGCGCGGAAGGTGGACCTCGTGGTAGTGGCGAACTCGCGCGGGTCGGGCGGGGTCGTGCCGCTGCGGTTCGTCCCGGGAGCCGCGCTCTTCGAGGAGCGGGCGCCGTGAAGGGTGGGTCCTGCCGGCGTCGCCACGGTGCCCCTCCCCGCGGCCCGGCGCGCTGCTAGCGTCGGCCGCTCGCGCCTCGAGGCGCGAGGAGGACGCCGATGAGCAGCACGAACGAGACGTCAGCGAAGGGCTTCTTGCCGCCGGTCGGCACGTGGAAGTTCCACCTGCTGCTCTCCCTGGTCGCGATCTTCGTCCTGGGCCCGCTCGGTGGCATCGCGGCCGCCTACATGAACTTCTCCCTCGGGTTCTTCGTCGGCGGCCAGGTCTTGGCCGGGATCCTGGGCAGCGCGGTGACCTACGGCTACGGCGCGAGCGGCAAGCACGGCGCGAACTACATGCAGACGATGGCGGCGAGCGTCGCCAGCATGGCGGGCATGGGGGTCCTCGTGCAGGCGATGGTCTGGCTCGGCATGCCGCAGCCGCCCGCCTGGCAGCTCATGATCTTCTTCTGTTGCATCGGGATGTTCGGGGTCGGCATCGGGATGCTGTACACCCCGGTGCTGGTCGATCGATTGAAGCTCACCTACCCGTCGGGGTGGGCGGTCGCCAACATCCTCCGCGCGCTCACCGACAAGGCGCTGCTCAAGCGATCCATCGGCCAGCTCGGAGGGGGCACGGGGCTCGGGATCGCGGGCGCCTACCTCGCCGAGCACGTGAAGGCGGTCGCCGCGCTCGGGCTCAGCGTCTCCACGGTCGGCGCGGGGATCGTGGTCGCGTCTCGGATCGCGGTGCCCGGGCTGGTCGGCGGGGTGCTCGGTCACCTCGTGACGCCCGCGCTGCGTGACGCCGGCTGGCTAGGTGAGAAGGATCCGTTCCGGAAGATCGGGTTCCTGATCGGGCTGGCGATGATCCTGGGCGCGGCGGTCGTCGATCTCGCGATCATCGCGTGGCAGGCGCTGAAGCGGGTGCGTCAGGCGGCGGCCGAGGCCGGCGCGGCCGACGAGTACGCCGAGGTGGCGGCGCGCGAGGGGCAGGGGACCCAGCGACCGCTCGGCGTGAAGCCGCTCGCGGCGTGGGTCGTCTTCTGGGGGCTCGGCGTGGTGGGCGTGGGCGCGCTCGTGCTCGGGCAACCCGTCGGGTTCCTGTCGTTCGCGATCGCGCTCTCGCTGGTCTTCGTGCTCATCAACGGCATCTCGACCGGGATCAGCGACTCGAACCCGATCTCGAGCGCGTTCGTCATCTGCGTGTTCCTCATGAGCGCGCTCGGGCTAAAGGATCCGATCACCGGCATCATCGCCGCGAGTGTCCTCCTCGTGGCGTGCGCCGTCGGCGTCGACATGCAGCAGGACCGCTCGACGGGCGCCCGGCTCGGCACGAACCGCGACATCCAGTTCCGGTACCAGGTCGTCGGGATCCTGATGGGGTCGGTGCTGGCCGTCGTGCTCGCCAACACGTTCATGAAGGCCTATCCCGTCCTCACGATCAACAGCTTCGATCGGCCCGAGGCCGACGTGGGCCAGTGGCAGAGCGCGATGACGTTCAAGTTCGTGGGCGCGATCCGCGGGCTGGGGCACCTCGAGGGCTACAAGCTCGCCGCGCTGGGGATCGGGCTCGGGTTCGGCTTCGTGACGGAGGTCGCGCGCAAGCTGCTGCGCGCGAGCGCGCGGTATCGCGCGTTCCTCGCCAGCGGGCGCGGCGGCTTCGTCACCGGCTGGCTCCTGGATGCCGTGCTGCTCTCGAGCCCGTACGCGCTGTCGTTCGGCGGGTTCGTCGATCTCGGCACGACGGCGTGGTTCGCCGCGGGGGGGTGCTTCACCTCGCTCGTGCAGACGTGGCAGGCCTCCAGGCCAAAGCGCGAACAGGACTCCCAGGTCCCCGAGGACATGAGCGCCACCTCGCTCGTCGGCGGCGGGCTGATCGCTGGCGAGTCGCTCTACGCGCTGGCGGTCGGCGTGATGGGGCTGCTGGCGCTCGCCCGCTGACGGCGGGGCGCCGTGCTGGGGTGCGGGCGCCATGCGCTCCCACCTCGCCCCGCTCCTCGCGGTCACCTCGCTCTGCGCGGCGGCGGCCTGCGGCACCGCGGCGTCCGAGCCCCCGCCCGCGGGCTTCGGCGGAGATGGGGGGACCGCGGCCGGAGGGACGGGCGGCGGCGTCTCGGGGCGCGCCGGCGTGGGCGGCGGTGGTGGCGCCGGGGCGGGCGGCTCGGCGGCGTCGGGGGGCGGAGGCGGGATCGTGCTCGACGCCGCGTCGGACACCGGGGGCGAGCGCTCGTGCGGGTCCATCACGGAGCAGGCGACGACGACCCCGCTCCACCTCTACGTGATGTTCGACAAGTCGAACAGCATGGCCGGCAACCCCGGCACCAGCAAGTGGGACTACGCGAAGAACGGCTTCATCGCGTTCGCCGAGGACGCGGAGTCTGCCGGGATCGACGTGGCGCTGAGGTTCTTCCCGCGCGTGCCGGACGGCACGCCCGGGTGCGACCAGACGGCGTACAAGAACCCGACGGTGGCGTACGGTGTCCTCCCCGGGAACTCGCAGCCGCTCGTGGACGCCATCAACGCCGAGGTGCCGAACGGCCTCTCCACGCCCACCTACCCCGCGCTCGGCGGCGCCATCCTGCGCTCGCTCGACACCCAGGCCGCCTACCCGAACGACGCCACCGCCGTCCTGCTCGTCACGGACGGCGCTCCGCAGGGCCCCGCGCCCACCTGCGCCGGGGTGGATCCGGAGCTCACGCAGACGATCGCAGATCTGGCCGCGGTCGGCCTCGCGAGCGGTGTCCCGACGTACGTCATCGCCGTCCCGGGCGTGCCCGCCGATTTCGCGAACGCGGTGGCTGCCGCAGGCGGGACGGGCCAGGCCATCGTCATCGGGACGGCGAACGCAGAGCAGGAGTTCCGCGACGCGTTCCTCAAGATCCGGGGCCAGGCGCTCCCGTGCGACCTCGAGCTCCCGCCGAAGGTCGTGAACGGGCAGTTCGCGTACGACGAGGTGAACGTCATCGTCACGCCGAGCGGCGGGATTCCATCGACGCTCGAGCAGTCGGCGAGCTGCGCCAGCGCGGACGGCTGGCGCTACGACGACCCGACGACCCCGACTCGCATCGAGCTGTGCCCGGCCGCCTGCGACTCGCTGGAGGCGGACTACCGCGCCTCGATCACCATCGAGCTCGGCTGCCCCACGGTCGTCGTCCGCCGAGCCGCGCCGCCCACGGCCGGGCGCGTCCCGCGTCGGCGGCGCGCTCGCTGCAGCACCTGCCGCTAGCGGGTGGCGCGCTCAGTTGCGGCAGCACCGGAAGCCGACGTTCTCCAGCACGGCGTTGGCGGCCGCCCGCGGCGCGAGGCCGATGGTGCACATCAGCCCGCCCGCCGGGGACAGATACGATCCGCCGTGGAGCTGGTAGATCGGCGTGGGCGGGCTCCCGGGGACGCTGCCGGTCTGCGTGCTGGTCCACTCGGTGACGTTGCCCGAGAGATCGTGGATCTGTGTGGTCGGCGTCTGACAGGCGGCGCGCGCGCCCGCGGCGACCAGCACGTCGTCGTCGGTGCCTCCGGGGATCCCGTCGTAGTCGGCGCCGTTGCACGTGAGCGGGGCGTACGTCGAGCCGTAGGGGTACGTCCTGCCCGCAGAGCCCGCGCAGGCATAGGCGAGCTCGGCGGCCGTGCACAGCCGGTGCGACCCGCCGCGCGCCTCGCAGGCGGCCTTCGCCGCAGCCCACGTGGCGCTCGTCCACGGGAGCACGCCACCGGTCGTGCACGCGAGGGGAGCGCCGGCTCCGGACTCGGTGGCCGTCGCGTCGATGCGCGAGGCCTCGTAGCGGTCGACCCAGAAGTCGTAGCCGCCCCCGGTGACGTGGACCATGTCCCAGGCGATGGCGTCGTCGGTCGACCCATTGCAGTCGTCGTCGAGGCCGTTGCACTGCTCCGGACCCGGCGCGACTGCGTCCGGGGGAGCCGCCAGATCACAGATCGTGGCGCCGTCGTTCCCCGGATCACAGGCGATGACGCCCACGTCGCGGCACACGCCGACGCCTCCGTCGTCGCAGGCGGCGCCGAGCGTCGGGAAGGTCTCGTCGCTCTGCGTGTTGCAGTTGTTGTCGAAGCCGTCGCAGCGTGTCTCGGTGATCGCCAGCGTGCCGTTCGGCTGCACCTCGATGCGAGCGTCCAGCACCTGGTAGTTGCACCGCCACCCGAGCGCGCCGGCGCACGCTGGCACGGCGCCGAGGCAGGGGCCCGTCTGCACGCACGTCAGGCCGGGCGGGGCCGTCAAGCCCTCGTCGGTCAGTCCGTCGCAGTCGTTGTCCTTGCCGTCGCACACCTCGACGCCGACCGGCCACACCTCGCACGCGCGCTCGCAGCCGTCGGCCACGATGCCGTTCGGATTGCCGTAGCCCGCTTCGCACGCCGCGATCGTGCACGCGCCGGCGCT
Source organism: Polyangiaceae bacterium (assembly GCA_020846005.1). Classification (GTDB taxonomy): domain Bacteria; phylum Myxococcota_A; class Polyangia; order Polyangiales; family Polyangiaceae; genus JADLEQ01. The sequence goes on along the minus strand of JADLEQ010000019.1, from coordinate 104 downwards.
GCAGCCGGCGATGGCGTTGGGGAAGCTGCAGACGTTGTTGCAGCTCCCGCAGTGGTTCGGGTTCGTCTGCTTGTTGAAGCCGTTGTCGGCCGTGCCGTCGCAGT
>JADLEQ010000018.1 GCA_020846005.1 Polyangiaceae bacterium | reverse complement strand
CTCGTCCCCGTCCTCTTCGGCTTCGTCGTGCACCCCTCCGCCCGCGACGCCGCCTCCCGCCTCGGCGTCCACGTCATCGCCTCCCGCCCAGGCGCCTGACCCCGCGAACGCCAGCCGCCCCGCGCGCACCCGCGCCCGCCGTCGCGCGCCCGCGCCCACCCCCGCGCACCCCCGCCCTCGCACTCGCTCGCCCTCCCGCCCTCGCCCTCGCACTCGCACTCGCACTCGCACTCGCACTCGCACTCGCACTCGCACTCGCTCCCGCTCCCGCCCCCGCCCCCGCCCCCGCTCCCGCTCCCGCCCTCGCCCTCGCCCTCGCCCCCGCCCTCGCCCCCGCCCCCGCCCCCGCCATCTACCCCATCCCTCTCTCCCTACTCCCCCGTCACTCCGCGACACACCTGAACCCCCACCGCCGCCCCGCGTCGACCACGAGCGGCACCGTCGGCGCGCCGCGCGCCCAGCGCGCCACCTCGGCGACCGACGAGCGCGCGGCGCCCGCCGGCACCAGGCGCTCGGCGCGGGCGGCGACCGCGTCGACGCACACGCCCCCCGCGCCGACGATGAGGCGCGCCGTGATGGCGCGCACCGTCAGGCCCTCGGCCGCGCTCTCGAACGTGACGCGCGGCGCGATCGGCAGCTCCCCCACGAGCAGGAACCCGGAGTCGTCCGGCGCGCACACGCGCGGCGCCTCCCGCAGCGCCTCGCCCTCGACCACAAGCGGATCGCCCGCCTCGCCGGTGGCCGGATCCAGCGGGTGCACGTACCAGGTCGTCCCGACGGAGCGCGTGCGGGTGGCGGCGAGCCACACGCCGAGTCGATCTCCGCCGGTGCTGCGCACCAGCGTCGCCGGGATCGCGCGCCGCCGCTCGCCGAGCGACAGATCGAAATCGGCGACGCGCTCGGCCGTCCGGCCCCGCAACCGCGCGACGACGAAGTGCGTCGTGCCGAAGAGCCCGGCCGCGTACCACCCCCCGGAGATCCGAGCGGCGCTCGTCGCCGAGAGGAGCCCCTGGGCGTTCAGTCCATGGACGGCGTCGACGCTTCGCCCCTCCTCGACGCGGAGCACGTCGACGTTTCCACGGCTGTGGACGAACACCAGCGCGCCGTGGCCCCCCGCGTCGACCAACGGTGTCCACGACGTGCCCGCCAGCGGATCGTCCCCGAACGCCTGGCGCGCTGCCTCGAGGCTCGCCCAGGGGCTGCGCGACGGCCCGCTCGACCAGGCCCCGCCCACCGCGCGGAAGCGATCGGCGACGCGCACGACCACCTTGCCGGCCCGGGTCCAGTCCGCGCCCGGGGGCGCCCAGGCGTAACCGCGCACCTGCGACGGCCACGTCGTGCCAAACGACAGCACGACGTCGCTCGCGCCGACGCTCGGCGGCGCGAGCTCGGCGAAGGGCTGCGTCGGGCTCGGGACCTGTACCGCACGCCAACGCAAGGAGGGCGGCCGCGGGAGGCCGACGCGGACCGGGGATTCGTCATCCGACTCGCGGACCTCCGCGACGGGGAGCGGCTCGGGCGACACCTCACCCGTCGAGTGGCAGCGCAGCGACCAGCGCCCGACCGCCGGGGCCGGGCGGGTGATCGGCTGGGGGACGGGGGCTGGGCGACCGTCGGGCTCCTCGCTCGAGCCCTGCCACCCGATCCGCAGCCACCCGCCCAGCGCGCAGCCGGCCCGGGAGCAGCCGCGCTCGACCGGGCCACCGCGTGGGTTGGCTGCGGCCGCGGCGGGCCCTCCGCCGGGGTGATCCACCTCGCGTACGGTGAAGCCACCGTCCACGCTCTCGCGCACCGTCCGCCCGGGCTCCGCGACGAGGACGCGCGGGCCGGAGAAGACCGCGTGGGGCAGCCCGCGCTGGCGCCGCCCCAAGATCGCGCGACCCGTCGCCAGCTCGATCCGGACGCCGACGAACTCGTCGCCGCCCGCGATCCATGCGTGCACCGCGCCGTGCGCGGGCGACTCGGTCGCCGAGTCGAGCCAGAGGCCCCGCTGCACGAGCGGCCAGTCCTCGGCGGCGTGCCCGGGGAACGACAAGCCGACGGTGCGCGTAGCGCCGTCGCCCCGGATCACGGTGATCCGGCCGGACGCGCCGAGCCGCGGCGGCTCGAGCACCGCGGCGCGGCCGCCCGCGAGAGCGACCACCCGCTCCGCGCCCGGATCGCCGCGAATGATGAGCTCCCGCTCGTTCCCGGGCGCGAGCACGCAGTACGCGCCGGGGCGCGCACGCGGCGCACAGCCGCCGCGCACCGCGAGCGCGCCGGTCTCGCCCGGCGCGACGGCGCGAGCGTCCTCCCACCGATGCGCCAGGGCGGCGCCGAGCGGGGGAACGAACGCGTAGAGCGCGGTGGCGCCGCCGCCGGCCTCGCAGAGAAACCCCATCCCCGCTCCCCATGGAACGGCCGCGCACTCGGTCGTCCCGGGCAGCGCACCCGCGCGGCGCTCGAGCACCTTGCCGTCCGCCAGGCGGAGGCGGGTGAGCGTCCCCGCCCGGGCGACGAGGACGGTGCCGCCCCGCTCGGGCCAGCCGCGGCGGAGCGCCTGCTCGAGCGGCACCCGACCGAGCGAGTCCTCCGGCGGTCGCCAAGCGGGGCGCGCTGGGCGTGGGGGCGCCCACTCCGCGTGGTGCCCGAGCTGCGGCGCGGGGACGGCGCCGTCGCCGATCGGTGTCAGCGCGCCGTCGCGCGCCACGGCGACTCGCCCGCGGGCGGTGAGGAGCGTGATGGTTCCGTCCGCGAGCGACGGCCCGGAGGCCAGGCCCGGCGGCTGGTGCCAGGTGCGGCCCGCGTCGAAGGTGAGCAGCGCGCCGAGCAGGGGCACCTCGACGGCGCCGTGCCAGGCGTCCGCGAACACGAGCTCGCGATACGCGGCCGCCGCCGGCAAGGAACCGGGCCCGACGTACGCGCCCGTCTGCGCGTCGACGCCGAGGACCTCGCCGCTCGCCCGCTCGGTGAACAGCAGCCGATCGAAGCCGGCCACGGGCAGATCCGTCTCGAGCGGGAGCCGCCCGAGCGGCGCGAGCGCCGCCGTGAACGACTCGGCTCGCCAGAGCTGGGTCTCGCCCTCTCCGGCGACGTGGAACAGCACGCCGCCGCCGAGACGGTCGGGGAGGGGCATCCAGCGCGGCGCGCGCTGCGTCGGCCACACCTCGTCCGAGCGCCAGAGGCTGCCGTCGGGCCGCAGGGCGACGCGCACCCACGTAGCGCCGACGGGGACGTCGCCGCCGGGCAGCGCCAGCTCGGCGCCGGTGAGCGACGTGCTGGGGAGCACCCTCGCCGGGGTCGGGAGCGCGCCCGGGCTGTCGCCGGCGGGGATCCGAGGCGCGCGCGCCGCGCCGGGCGCGCACGCCCCGGCGAGCGCGCCGAGCCCGAGCGCCGCAGCCAGCTCCGCGATCGCCGCCGCCCGGCGCGGGGGGGTGCTCGGGGCCACGGCGCGAGCGTAGCACTCGCCCTGCCGCCGCGCGGCGCAGCGCGCACGCGACGCACCGCGCGAGGCCGGCGATCGACCTCGCCGGTGCTACGGTGCGCGCCGCGGCGCGTGGCGCGCGCCAGCCAACGGAAACGGAGATCGAGAGATGGTCGAGCGCGTGGTCGCGGTGGTCGGTGCGACGGGAGCCGTGGGGCGAGAGATGTTGCGTACGCTGGAGAAGCGCCGCTTCCCGCTGTCGCGGCTGGTGGCGCTCGCGTCACCACGCTCGGCGGGCGTGGAGCTGCCGTTCGCGGGCGGGAAGGTGCAGGTGCAGGCGCTCGGGCCCGGGTCGTTCCGCGGCGTCGACGTCGCGCTGTTCAGCGCCGGCGCGGGGCCGTCCCGGGAGTGGGCGCCGGTGGCCGCCGCGGCGGGGGCCGTGGTCATCGACAACTCGAGCGCCTGGCGGATGGACGACCAGGTGCCGCTCGTCGTCCCCGAGGTCAACCCGGGAGCGGCCGCGAACCGCCCGAGGGGCATCATCGCCAACCCGAACTGCAGCACCATCCAGCTCGTCGTCGCGCTCCAGCCGCTGCACGCGGCCGCGCACATCGAGCACATCGTCGTCTCCACCTACCAGGCGACGAGCGGGAAGGGGCACGCCGCCGTGGAGGAGCTCCACGCGCAGCTCCGCCAGCTCGCCGCCGGGGAGTCGCCGACGCCCAGCGTGTTCCCCGGCCAGATCGCGCTCAACGTGATCAGCGACTGGAAGCCCGGACGGGACGGCTACAGCGAGGAGGAGCTGAAGATGGTGAACGAGACCCGGAAGATCCTGGGCGACGCGTCGATCGGCGTCACGCCGACGTGCGTGCGCGTCCCGGTGGAGACGGGCCACTCGGAGAGCGTCCACGTCCGGTTCCGCGAGCCGATGAGCGCGGCGCGCGCGAAGGAGCTGCTCCGCAGCGCGCCCGGCGTCGAGCTGCGCGAGGGCGACTACGCCCCGGGGGGAGAGCCGCAGCCGCTGCAGGCCGCGGGCCGCGACGCCGTGTTCGTCGGCCGGGTGCGCGACGATCTGTGCGTCCCGAACGCCATCAACCTCTGGGTCGTCGCCGACAACCTGCTGAAGGGCGCGGCGCTCAACGCCGTCCAGATCGCCGAGATCCTCTAGTCGAGAGGGCTCCCGCCAGGTGACCGCCTCCCCCCGAGCGCCGCTCGGCTCGGCCGCGATCGCGCTCACTGCGCTGGCGGTGGGCGCGGGAGCGCTGCTGCTCGTCGCGCGGCGGGGGGGCGGTCCGCGCGTCGACGCCGCCGCGATCGCGAGCGCGCTCCGCGGCGCGCGTCGTCCGCTCGCGGCCGAGCGCGTGGAGCGCGCCTGCGCCCAGCGGGCCGGCTGTTCGTGCGCGGCGGTCGCCGCATCGGCGGCGCTCGATCAGGGCCTGAGCGTGGAGGCTCGAGCCGTGATCGCGGCGACGCGCAAGGCGTGCGGGCAGGAGCTCGACGGCCACCGTGCGGAGGCCGCGGCGAGGGAGGGCGCGCTCGAGGACGCCGAGCGATGGGCCTCGGCCACGCTCGCGCGGCAGCCGGCGAACGCGCACGCTCACCAGGCGCTCGCGCTCCGGGCCCACGCGCAGGGCGATCTCGACCTTGCCGCGCGGCACGCCCGCGCCGCGATCCAGGCGGGGCGCGGCGCCTCGGCGCACCAACTCACGGGCCTGGTCGCCTTCGCGAAGGGCGATCTCGTGACGGCCGAGGCGAGCTTCCGCGCGATGGTGGCGGAGGACGCGTCCGACTCTGGAGCCCACTTCAACCTGGGCGTCGTCCACCAGGGGCTGAAGCGCTACGGGCCTGCGCGGGAGGCGTACCTGCGCGCGCTCGCGCTCGATCCGGATCGCGCCGACGCCCGCCACAACCTCGTGTGGCTCACGCTGGAGGCGGGGGCGCTCGCCGAGGCGCGCCACCACCTCGATCGACTCGCCGCGTCGGCCCCCGGCGATCCCCGGCTGGGCGGGCTCCGTGCCGCCGTCGACCGCGCCTCCGGCGCGGGGCGCGCGCTCAACGCGCCGCCAGCGCCCGCTCCGTGAACGCGAGGTTCTCCTCCACGCGCCGGCGCTCGCCCGCTGGGAGGCGACCGCCGCCGAGGAGCTGCTCCTGCAGCGAGCGCGCGTCCTCGAGCCTGCCCGTCCAGTAGGACGCCACGGAGAGCTCGTCGAGCGCCCGCCACTCGTAGACCGACGCGTCGAGAAACAGCAGATCGTCCGGGCGCGCAGCGCAGACAGCGGCGTTCGCGTACACCCACGCGAGCGCGTGACGGCCCTGCTCGCGGTGCAGCCGCGCGAGCTCGCAGAGGGGCTCGGCCCGCGAGGGGCGGAGCTCGTACGCGGCCAGGTACGCGGCCTCCACCTCCTCTACCGGGCGCCCGGCTCGCTCGGAGAGGACCGCTACCTGGTACCGCGCGTACCAGGTCTCCTCCTCCCAGCCCCCCATCGCGGCCCGGCGGGCGTAGGTCGCGATCGCGTCCTCTAAACGGCCGGCGTCCCGCTGGCTCTGCGCCAGGTAGAACACGTAGCGAGCGTCGGTCGGCTGGCGCTCGAGCGCGCGCTCCAGCGTCTCGATGTCGCGGGCGTACTTGGCCTTCGGATCGCGGTTGCGCGCGGAGTCGAAGAAGCCGAGCGTCCGCGCGCCCGAGAGGTTCTCGGCGCGGTGCTCCCGCGTGCAGTGCAGGTACTCGTGGAGCACGCCGACCCATCGGAAGGGGAGCGACGAGCGGACGATCCGCGGCAGCCAGAAGCGCGTGCGGTCGTCGTTCGCGACGTGCTCGATCCGGTAGGCGTCGGCGTCGAGCGCCGGCAGCTCGAAGGCGTCCTCCCGCACGAGCACCTCGTCGGCGTCGATCCACACGACGTACGGACCGAGGGGGCGGGCGAGCTCCAGCGCCTCGGTGCGGTTGGTGCCGAAATCCCGCCACGGGCGCGAGTGGACGGCGCCCGGGAGGTGGCCGAGCTCGCGCGCGGCGACCTCCGGGGTGCCGTCCGTCGACCCGGTGTCCACGATCGCCCACGCCGACAGCAGCGGCTCGATGGTGCGGAGACACCGGGCGAGGACGTGCGCCTCGTCCTTGACGATCATGCTGAGGACGAGCGGCGGCCGTACGGTAGTCACGACCCGGCGCCACGCGCCGCGACGCGCGTCCGCGCTCCTCGGGGGCGCGGGGTCACTCCGGCGCGCAACACAGGAGCGGCCACTGGCTGCCGCAGTACGACGTGGAGAACGAGGTGCCCGTCCACACGGTGCCGGACGCGTCCATCATCTCCCAGCCCTGGCAGTCCTGGTCGCCCGCGCCGGAGAAGATCCAGCCGCCGGGCAATGAGTAGCCGTTCCTCCGGAGCGCGCGGATCACGTCCTGGGACGTGCAGACCAGGGCGTCGGCCCCGAAGAACGACTGGCACTGCTCGTCCGCCTTCAGGTACCCGGTGCCGGACGCCCCGAAGTCGCCCGAGTAGACGGCGGTGGTCACGCCCGCGAAGCGGTTGGCGCTCGAGGGGCCCGCCGGGCCGATCGGTCCCGTAGGGCCGGTGGGGCCGGTCGGACCCGTCGCGCCCGCCGACCCCGTGAGCCCGCGGGCGCCGGTCGGACCCGTCGCGCCCGTGGGACCGGTGGGACCGACGGGGCCAGCGGCGCCCGTGGGACCGACGGGGCCAGCAGCGCCCGTGAGCCCGCGCGGCCCCGTGGCGCCCGTCGCGCCCGCGGCACCGGTCGGACCGATCGGACCGGCGGGACCGATCGGCCCGGTCGCGCCCGTGGGGCCGCTCGGGCCCGCGGCCCCGGTCAGGCCACTCGGCCCCGTCGCGCCCGTGGCGCCGGCCGGACCCGTGGGGCCGACCGGGCCGGCGGAGCCCGTGGGGCCTACGGGGCCGGCGGGACCCGTGAGCCCGCGCGGGCCCGTCGCGCCCGTCGCGCCCGCGGGGCCCGTCGCGCCCGCGGGGCCGGTCGCGCCCGCGGGGCCGGCGGGGCCCGTCGCGCCCGCGGGGCCGGCGGGGCCCGTCGCGCCCGCGGGGCCGGCGGGGCCCGTCGCGCCCGCGGGGCCGGTCGCGCCCGGCGCGCCGGCGGGACCTGCCGCGCCCGCAGGGCCGGTCGCGCCGTCGGCGCCCGCAGGGCCGGTCGCGCCGTCGGCGCCCGCAGGGCCGGTCGCGCCGTCGGCGCCCGCAGGGCCGGTCGCGCCGTCGGCGCCCGCAGGGCCGGTCGCGCCGGCTGGGCCGGTGTCTCCCTGTGGCCCCGCGGGGCCCGTCGGCCCGACGAGCCCCGACGACGGCCCCACCCAGTTGCCGTTCTCGTCGATGACGAGCACGCCGCCGACCGTCACGGTGAGCGGGTGGATGTCGCCCACGGCGTCGTCCGCGGCGCCGGCGAGGAGCGCGTACGGCACGCTGGTGACGGGCTGCCGCGGGGTCATCTCCGCGTCCGCCCCGACCTGCATCCCAAGATACCGGGGTTGGGTAGCGAACAGCGCGGCGTCGAGCGGCGTGACGCTGCCGAGCTGCGCCGAGAAGTACCCCGAGTCGAGCGTGAGGGAGTGGGTCTCCGTCCACAGCGGGACCCCGCCCGCCGGCGCGTCGTACAACGAGAACACGACGGTGACCACGCCGTCGACCGGCGCGCCGCCCGAATCGAAGAGCCGGCCCTGCTGCGTCAAGTAGGGGGGGACCGCGGCGGAGGCCGACGTGGCGAGCGCGAGGGCCGCCAGGACCGTGGAAACGCTCCTCTCCAGCTTGCGAATCATGATGGTCGTCGTCCTCTTCTGGTGGGCGCTCGCGGCGCCGGCTTCGATCTCACTGGGTCGCGCCCACGACGCCCCCGACGAAGCGGTGGCCCGCCGAGGTGCTCACACCGTTCCCGCCCGGCGCTTGGCCGAGCGTGACGATCGCGCGATGGTTCGCGCTCGACATCGTCACCCCGCCGCCGACCAGGTCGACGCCGGGCTGGCCGGGCTCGGGGACCGGCGCATCGGGCCCGGAGTCCGCCGGCCCGGCGTCGGCACCCGCCGCGCCCGCGGCGCCACCCGCGCCCGCGAGCCCGGCGCTGCCGCCGGCCCCGGAGGACCCGCCGCTCCCCGCGCCCGCGTTCCCACCGAGGGAGCCCTCGGCGGCCGCGTCCCCCGCGCCGCCACCCCGCCGAGACTTCGAGGAGCTCTCGTCGTCGCACGCGACCAGCGGCAGCCCCGCGCTCGCGAGCACGAAGACGAGCGCGCGTACCGACCCTGCCCCACTCGAGAGGAACGCAGCCAAGGAGCGGTCGCATAGGGCCCTCGCTCGCGCGCGTCAACCGAACGCGGCGCGCGCGGCCGGGCGGGCGCGCGTGCCCTCTCTCCGCGGCCGCGGTCGGCTGGCCGGGACGCCTCCGGTCAGGTGCCGTCGTCGTCGGCGAGGGTGGGGAGGCGGGGCGCGCGCGGCACGCCGGAGGTGTCCGCGCCGTCGCCGGCGGGCGCCGCCGCGCGCGGCGCGACGGGCGCGAGCGCGCCGGGGTACATGCTCGCCCGCTGGCCTGGCAGGATCGACGGCGTGCGCCCCTCCGCCGCGGCCGCCGGATCCCCGACGAGCTTCAGGCACTCGGTGACGACGCTCTTCAGCGTCTCGAACACGCCGACCCCGCGCGTGGCGACCGCCTCGCGCTCGACGACCCCCGGCGGTACGCCGAGCGCCGCCCGCAGCTCCTCCGGCGCGAGCACGCCCGGGACGTCGCGCTTGTTGTACTGCACCACCACGGGGAGGCGATCGGGATCCACGCCCTGGAGCCGGAGGTTGTTCCGCAGGTTGATCAGGCTCTCCGCGTTCGCCTCGAGCTGCTCGAGCTGGCTGTCGACGACGAACACGACGCCGTCGACGTTCTTCAGGATGAGCTGGCGCGTGCGGTCGTACGCGATCTGGCCGGGCACGGTGCAGAGGTGCAGCCGGATCGCGTAGCCCTTGAACCTCCCGAGATCGACTGGGAGCAGATCGAAGAAGAGCGTCCGCTCCGCGTCGGTGTTCAGGCTGAGCAGCTTGCCGCGGTGCTCGGGCCTCGCGCGGGCATGGATCCACTCGAGGTTCGTCGTCTTCCCGCCGAGCCCGGGGCCGTAATACACGAGCTTCAGCAGCACCTCGCGCTTCTGGTGACTGATGCTCGGCATGGATCGGCTCGTGGCTCGCGAGGGAGAGAGTCGTTCGTCATCCCCCGTGACCGGGGCCCACGACCTTCCGCAGCGCGTCTGCCGCGTTCCAGTCGGGTAACACGTGCGGCGAGTGATGGCACTGGCCTGCGCAGAGGTTCTCGGCCGGGCGTCGGGTGATGTACGCGGAGCTGCCCGGGTTGCCTACATGGCGCGACCCGGGACCATGGCAGTTCTCGCACTGCACCGCCTCGAGCCCGGCGACGTGCGTCACCGTGGAGCCGCCGGGTCGATCGTAGCCGGTCACGTGGCAACCCACACACTCGAGGTTGAACTGCTTGTGTTGGCTCTCGAGCGTCGCGTACGCGCGGGAGTGGGGCGTACGCCGCCAGAACTCGACGGCAGAGGCATGGCAGGTCGCGCACCGCTCGACTCCCACGAACCCGCTCTCGCCGGCGGGCACCTCCGCCGGCTTACGGTCGCGGAACGCTTCGCGGTTGTGCTCGTTGATCCTGCGGTAGAGCGTCCCCATCGCCGCGGCCACGGTAGGATCGACGCCGGCTGCTTCACGGACCAGCGCCAGCTCGTAGCGGAAGTAGTTGCCCGCCGCGGGCGGCGAACCCGCCGGGAGCCCGCCGAGCTCGGCGCGCGCCCGCTCGAGGTCCACCCTGCGCGCGGCGACGTCCTCGGCGCGCGCCCCGGACGCCGGGTCCGCCGACGTGGCCAGGCGCTGCTCGAGCTCCGCGATGCGCCGCTCGAGCGACGCGCGCCGCTCACCGGCCTCGAGCCCGTGGCCGTCCGCGAGCGGCCCCGGCCCACGGAGGTGGAGGTCGACGATGGCGACCGCTTGCGCGTGGTTCGGCGGCTCGACGACCAGCGTCGACCCGACGAGCACGGCGGGCGTGGGCGCGTCGTTCCCCTCGCCCTTGTCCCAGGGTTTCCCGATGACGACCAGATCCAGCGTGGGCTCCGCCTCGGCGAGCCGCAGCGCCTCGCCCCGCGGCATCGCGAGCAGCGCCACCCGGACTCGAGCGCCGCGCTCTTCGAGCTCCGCGATCCCCCGCCCGAGCGCCGGGCGCGCCTCCGCGATCGCCACGCCGTCCGGCGACCCGAGCGGCGAGCGCGGGAGGCTCAGGCCGACGAACCCCACCTTCACGCCGCCGACCTCCGCGATCCGGACGCCCTCGAGGGCGGGCGCCGCCGTCAGGTTGGCCGCGAGCGCCACCCCACCGGAGCGCTCGCGCAGCTCGCCGAGCGCCACGCCGCCGGCAGCCCAGTCGTTCATCCCGGGCGCCCACGCGCGCAGCTCGATCGCGCGGAGCGCGTCCGCGATGGCACCCGCCTTCCACTCGTCCTGCTGCCGACGCGCCGGCTCCAGCCGCGGCTCCATGAAGAACTGCGGCCCCGCCGCGACGGTCGCCCACCCCGCCGCCTCGCCTCCCCGCGCGCGGACGAGCGCCGCGACGTGGTCGAGGCCACCCAGCATGTCCTTCTGGCACCCGCACGGCTCGAGGGCTCCCGCGACCCCACCCAGCACGAAGAGACGGATGGCGGGAGGGGGGGGCGGCGCCGCCTCCGGCGGGCGCGTCCGGCGGCAGCTCCCGCAGCCGAACGACGCGAACACGGCGGCCGCGGCGACGAGCACGGGGCGCAGAGCGGGGCGCATCGTCGAGAGCCTAGCCGAAAGGCCAGCGTGGCGGCAGCCGCGGCGGAGCCTCCGGACGCGAGCGCGGCGCGCTCGGGCGACTTCTTGGTATCGTGAGGGGCCCCATGTCGCTGAGCGGACCTCCTTCGACGACCGACCCGTTCCTCGGCGCGTCGCTGCGGTCCGACGTGCACGCGGAGGTGTCGTATCGGATCGAGCGCAAGCTGGGCGTCGGCGGCACGGCCGCAGCGTACTTCGCCCTGCGCGAGTCGCCGGTGGGCGCCTCGCCGGTGGTCGTCAAGATCATCCTGCCGCGGGTGGTGCTCGAGGCCGGCGAGACCGCCGACCGCGTGGTGCAGAAGGAGGCCGTGGCGCTCGGGCGCCTGAACGAGCGCGTCCCGCCGACGGCCTTCGTCGTACGCCTGATCGACACTGGCCGCCTCGACCACGTCCACGCGTCGAGGCAGCTCGCGCTGCCCTGGCTCGCCGTCGAGTACGTCCACGGCGGGCTCGAGGGGACCACGCTCGAGGACCGGGTCGCCTACTCGGTGCGCACGACCCAGTTCGCGTTCGAGCCGGAGCGCGTCAGCCGCTGCCTCACCCACGTGGCCGAGGGCCTCACCGACATCCACGAGGTCGGCGTGATCCACCGGGACATCACGCCCAACAACGTCCTCTGCTGCGGGTTCGACGACCACGAGGTCTTCAAGATCTCGGACTTCGGCATCGCGCGGCCGCTCGGCGTCGGCAACACCTTCGGCGAGGTGATGCTCGGCACGCCCGGGTACATCGCGCCGGAGCAGGCGTTCGCGGGCGACGGCGTGGGCGTCGGCCCCTGGTCGGACATCTTCAGCTTCGCCGTCGTCACGTACTTCGTGCTGACGGGCCAGCAGTACTTCGAGGTGAGCAACCCCGTGCAGGCGCTGATGGCCGTCCGCGCGGAGAAGCGCCGCACGCTGCTCGAGACCCGCACGCTGTGCCCCGAGCTCCGCGAGAGCCCCCCCGCGTGCGCCGCGATCGACGACGCCCTGGCGCGCGCGACCTCGATCGATCCCAAGCGGCGGCCGGCCACGGCCAAGGCCTTCGCGGCGAGCGTCCTCCCGTGGCTCGCCGGCCACCGCCCGGGCGGCCCCTCGCGACGCCACCTGCGGAGCTTCATGCAGCTCCAGGTCGCCGACGCGACGCCGGGCTGGACGTGGACGGTGCGGCACCCGCCGGGCGACGGCCGCGTGATCGCGAGCGTGGGCTGGGACGGTGACGGCCAGTGCCTGGCGCTCACGAGCCACGGGCTCGAGCACTGGAACGGCACCACGTGGACTCCCGCGCCGGCGGGGGATCTCCCGGTCGCGAACGGCGCGAGGTTCGTGCGCCGCATCGCCTCCGGCCGCTGGCTCGTCGGCAGCGATCGGGCGACGCTGGCCGAGTACTCCCGGAGCGGCGTCTCGCGGGTGCTCCGCGGGCCGGACGAGTCCGTGTCGTTCGTCGACGCGAGCGGCGATCTCGGAGATCTCGCGGTCGTCGTCGCGATGGGGCCTGGGCGTCCGCCGCTCCTCTACGGGCTGGTGGGGACGCGCTGGCTCAAGCCGCTCCCGCTGCCTGGCGTCGCGTGCGTCGCGGGCGTCGCGCGGCTGGACGACTCCCGCTGGCTCGTCGTCGGTCGCCGCGAAGACGGGCGGGGGTACGTCGCGCTCTACGCGCCGCTCGAGTGGCACGTCCAGCCGCTGGAGCCGCCCCCCGGCCGCCCGGTGGTCGCGTGCGCGGGGCGCCCGGAGCGCGGGATCGCGCTCGCCGTCGGGGCGGGCGGCTATGTGCTCCGCGCGACGGCGACCGGGGTGACGCACCCTACGATCGAGGGCAGCCCCGCGCTCGCCTCGGCCGCGCTCGACGTACTGGACCGCGAATGGGTGGGGGGGGCTGGGGAGCTCTGGATGGGCACCGCGCAAGGGACGCGCTGGGCGCGCGTGTGGCGCGATCCGCGCTGGACGGCGCCGTTCGTCAGCATCCTGGCCGACGTGGCGAGCACGACGGCGATGACGGCGGACGGCGGTGTCCTCGAGTGCCGCGCCTCGCAGTCGCAGATCGGCGCGGGGGCGGCGCCCGGGGACACGGCGCGAAGAGGCCGGGCATGACGACGCCCGAGGCCGTCCCCCGCCAGATCGCCGAGTTCGAGATCGTGCGCCGCCTCGGCGTGGGCGGCATGGCCGAGGTCTTCCTGGCGAAGAAGCGCGGCGCCGAGGGGACGTACAAGCTGCTGGTGCTGAAGCGGGTCCTGCCCGCGCACGGCTCGTCGCGCCGTTTCCGCACCATGTTCGCCGAGGAGGCGCAGCTCGCCACGCGGCTCAACCACCCGAACATCGTCCAGGTCTACGAATTCCAGGACTACGGCGACGAGGGCCAGCTCCTCAGCATGGAGTATGTCGAGGGGCCGGATCTCCGCAAGCTCGCCAAGGCGGCGGCCGCGCGCTCGACCCGCCTGCCGCCGTGGGTCGTCGCGTACATCGCCGGAGAGGTCGCCAAGGGGCTCCACTACGCGCACGAGCGCAAGGACGAGGGCGGCGCGCCGCTCGACATCGTCCATCGTGACGTGTCCCCGCAGAACGTGCTGCTCTCGTACGACGGCGCGGTGAAGATCGCTGACTTCGGCATCGCCACGGCCAACCTCTTCCGCGAGGAGCCGGGGGTGCTCAAGGGCAAGACGGCCTACATGTCGCCCGAGCAGGCGGCGGGGGATCGCGTCGATCGGCGGACCGACGTGTTCTCGCTCGGGGTCGTCGTGCACGAGCTCCTCACCGGGCGCCCGATGCACGCGGGGCTGGATGGGCAGGAGCTGCTCGAGGCCGTCCGCGCGTGCCACATCGAGCCGCCGAGCACGTACGCGCGTGAGGTCCCGCCGACGCTCGAGGCCATCGTGATGAAGGCGCTGGCGCGCGATCCCGCCGCCCGCTTCCAGTCGGCCCGGGAGCTCGCGCACGCGGTGACGCACGCGCTCTTCCAGCACCAGCAGCTCGTCGACGCGCACGTCCTCGAGGGCGTCGTCGGCGGGCTCGTCAGCCGGGAGCACACGTCGCCGGGGGTCGCGGGGCCGCCCGAAGCGAGCGTCGCGATGAGCTCGGGCGCCGGGAGCGACAGCGACGCGGAGCGCGATCCGTCCGAGGCGGAGGCCGCCGACACCGGCCCGGGCCACCGCCGGCGCGCCCTCGATCGGCAGTCGGGGCGCGAGGTCCGGCACGTCGCGGTCGCCGACATCCACCTGCAGGGCCTCGACGAGCTCGAGCGCGAGATCGGCGTGCTCCCGTGCTCCGCGTTCCTCGACCGCCTCCGGACGACGCTGGACGAGATCGCGTACAAGCGAGGCGCGCGGCTCGTGTGGCACGAGCGCGCGCCCGGAGGGGGGGCGGCCGTGGCGCACGCGATCGTGGGGCTGCTCGCCAACCCGTCGCGCGCCGCGGTCGACGCGGCGTGGCTCGCCATCGACGTGCACGAGGCCGTGCAGGGGTTCTCCGGCGACATGCCCGTCGAGCTCGGGTGCTGCATCGGGATCGTGCGTGGGATCGCCAGCGGGCTCCGCGACGCCGCCGGGCACCTCGTGGACCACGAGCTGGCGGAGCCAGCCACCCACCTCGCGGAGGTCCTGGGGACGCACGCGCCGCGCGGCGCGACGTGGGTCGCTGGCGGCCTCTACCGCCTGGTGCGGCGGGAATTCGTCTGGGAGGACGCGCCCACGATCTCGCTCGACGGGCCGAGCGACGCGAGCCTGCCGAGGG
The DNA here is from genome assembly GCA_020846005.1 of Polyangiaceae bacterium. GTDB lineage: Bacteria > Myxococcota_A > Polyangia > Polyangiales > Polyangiaceae > JADLEQ01. Next base: position 28,095 of record JADLEQ010000018.1, on the reverse strand, counting down.
ACATGCGCGTCTACGGGCTGGTCCGACCCCTCACGCGCGACGAGCGCGCGAACGAGGCCGCGCTCGCGCCCACCGATCTGGTCGGGCGGGACGCGGAGGTCGCCGAGTTGCACGCGGCGTTCCACGCGGCGACCAGCGCGGCGCCCGGCGGCGGCGCCGGACGTGTCGTGACGCGGGTCGTGTTCGGCGAGCTGGGGATCGGAAAGACGGCGCTCGTGAACGCCTTCCTCGCGGACGTACGACCGGATGCGCGCGTGCTCCGCCTCGAGTCCTCGCCGGCGCGGAGCGAGCTGCCGTTCGCGGCGGTCGCGGACTGGGTGCGCGAGCTCACGGGGATCCGAGCCGATCAGCCGCTCGCAGAGGCGCGGGCCGCGGTGCTCGAGTCGCTCGGGTCGCTCGCCGCGGGGCGACACGGCGCCGAGCTCGCCCAGCGCTTGGCCGAGCTCGCGACGGGGACGGTCACGGCCGCCGCCGACGAAGCCGACGCGGCCCACCACAAGCGGCTCGTCGCGGCCGGCGTGCGCCGGTTCATCGCCAAGGCGGCGCTCGAGGCGCCGCTCATCGTGATCGTCGACGGCGTGCAGTGGGTCGACCGGCCCAGCCTCGAGCTGATCGTCAAGCTCGCTACCCGTCAGGATCCGGTGCCGGTGCTGGTGGTGCTCGTGAGCCGTCCGGACGACCGCGCGGCGCCGTTCTTGGAGGGGCTGGTCCGGATCGAGCTCAAGCGACTCAGCGCCGAGCATCAGGTCCGCCTGCTCGAGACGCGCTTGGGGGTCGGGGCGGGCGTGGCGGCGGCGTGCCAGGACGTGCTCCCGCGCGCCGGCGGCAACCCGTTCTTCCTCCTGGAGATGGTCGACTCGCTGCTCGAGCGCGGCGACCTCGCGATCCGGGAGCGACCCGACGGGACGCAGGAGCTCGTCCGCACGGAGACGGCGGGGGACGCCGGGCTCGTGCTCCCTTCGACGCTCGAGCAGCTCCTCGCGGACCGGATGGTCGATCTGCCCGCCGCCGAGCAGCAGCTCGTGGAGTGGCTCGCGGTCGCCGGCGGCCCGCTCGAGGAGTCGGTGCTCGCCGAGCTCGTCGGCGGCGACATCGACGAGCCGTTGACCCGCGCCTGCGCCCGGGGCGTGTGCGACCGGCGGGGCGAGGAGGTCGACGTCCGCCACCCGCTCCTGCGCGACGTGGCGTACGGCGCCATCGACGGCCCGACGAAGGTCCGCATGCATCGGGCGCTCGGCCAGCGCCTCGCGTCCACGCCGATGTCCCGCGGGCTGAACGCCGCGCTGGTGGCGACCCACCTGACACGAGGGAACGAGCGCGAAGCTGCGGCCGACCTCTACCTCGAGGCGGCGTCGGCCGCGCGCGCGAGCTACCAGATGCCGCTCGCGACGCGCTACTACCGGCGCGCGATCACGCTCCTGCCGCAGGACGACCTGCGGGCCCTGGAGGCGCACGAGGCGCTCGAGGCGCTGTGTCGGATCCTCGGCCGCGGCCCGGCTCGCAGGCGCCACCTCGAGACGCTGCGGCGCCTCGCGCGCAAGAGCGGCCAGCCGTATTGGGTCGCGATGGCGCTGGTCCGCTCGGCCCGCTACGAGCTCGACATGGGCCACCTCTCGAAGGGGCTCACCACGGTCGAGCGAGCGGAGCGGGCGGCGGCCCAGGGCGGCGTGCCCGAGCTGGAGGTCCAAGCGCAGAGCATGGCGGCGGAGATGCTCCGCGATCTCGGGGACATGCAGGGCGCGCTGTCCGCGTGCGACCGCGCGCTCGAGACGGCCACCCGCGCGAACGTGCCGAGCCGCGTGAAGGCGGACGTGCTGCGGACGCGCGGCACCCTCCTGCGCCGCGTGGGTCGCGTCGAGGAGGCCATCGAGGCTCACGTGGAGGCGATCGCGATGTTCCGGGCGAGCGGCGTCCGGCGGCTGGAGGCGCGGGCGAAGAACGCGCTCGCCTTCGCCATGTTCGTCCTCGGGCGCTACGAGGACGCCATCGCGCTCGCGCTCGACGCCATCCGGATCGACGTGGCCATCGGCGGGCGGTTCCAGATGGCAAAGACGCTGAGCAACATCGGCCAGTCGTACAGCCGGCTGGGGGACTTCCCGCGCGGGCTCGCCTACCTGAGGCGCGCGCGGGACGCGCACGAGCGGTACGGCGATCAGGACTCACGGGCGGACACGCTGCTCGGCACCGCCGAGGTGCTCCTCGAGCTCGGCGACCTCGCGCCCGCCGAGGCGCTGGTCGGCGACGCGAGCGCGCTCACGCAGGTGACCGGCAGCGCGTACGACTCGGTGCACGAGAAGATCCTGCGCGCGCTGCTGTACCGCGCGTCCGGCGACGCCGGCGCGGCGGTGATGCACGCCTTCGACGCGCGGCAGTCCGCCGAGGCGCAGGCGTACGTCGCGTTCCACTTCTACGCGATGGCGGTCGAGGCGGCAGCCCGCGTCGACATCGGCGAGAACCACACCGGGATCCTGCTCGCGACCACGGCGCTCGGCGCCATCGACACCATCCAGGGCTCGGAGTACGGGCTCGAGACCCGCGCGCTCGCGTGCGAGGCGGTGACACGCGCGCAGTCGCCGCAGGCTCGAGCGATGGCGGAGCGGACCGCCGGCTATGCGGGGCGCCTGGAGCGTTCGATCCGCAGCCCCGAGCTGCGGGCGCTCTTCCGCGAGCGGCCGCTGGTGGCCCGCGTCCTGGGCGCCGCGATCCCGGCGCCGCGCTCCCTGGCGCCGGAGCGCGCTCGCCAGCCCGAGCTGGAGCGGGAGATCGACGACCTGCTGGAGCCCACGGAGGGCGAAGAGCCGCAGGCTTCCTCGGACCCGGCGCCCACCGGGAACCCGGCCCCCTCCTGACACGCGCGGTCGAGCTGCCGCCCCGCCCACCGACTCAGCCGCCGCTGAACCCGGTCGTGTCGACGTACGTAGTCCACTCGTCGACGACCGAGCCGTCGACCAGCTGGTACTTGCCGCGCGCCTTGCGCGGATTGCCATCCACCCCCAGCTCGAGGAAGACGACGCCGGCCGCCGGCAGGTTGAGGCCGTCGGTGCGGACGCCGTCGTCGATGCGGACATCCCTCGCGTAGCCGCCCGCCCACCACGTGTCGTCGTCGTGCTCGGCGGCGTCGTACATCCTGAGGCTCTGTCCACCCGCCCCGCTGACGATCAGGTACGTCGACCCGAGCGCGACCCGGAGCTCGTCCCACGGCCCGGTCGCCCCGTGACCGCTCGCGGAGTTCCCGACATCCGTGAGCGTGAGCGTGCGGCCGTACGAGTGCTCGTGGCCGTTCACGATGATGCCCCCCCGCGCCTGGCAGACCTCGTGCACGTCCCAGCCCGTCTCGTCCCCCTTGTCGCCGAGCTGCATGTCACGCTGATTCAGGTGCCAACCGCAGAGGCGCCACACGTGCTTGCTCGACGCGAGCTGCCCCTCGAGGAAGGCCTCGTGCCCGGTGCCCATGAGCCCGATCCCGCTCAGCATCACGTGGACGCCACGGAACGTGCACGCGTGCTGCACCCCGGGCTCGCCCGTGCAGGTCGCGGCGGTGAACTTCGCGAGCTGCTGATCGATCACCTCCCGGTAGCCCGTCCAAGCGTCGGTATCGTGATTGCCGACCACGGCGAGCCACGGGATGTCTCCGAGCTCCGCCATGAGCGCGCCCCAGGCCACCGGATCGTCCGCGTAGTCGAAGTCGCCGAGGTGGACGACGGCGTCCGCGCCTTGATCGACGATCAGCTTCAGGAGCGCGCGCGAGTTCGCGTTGTTCCCTTGGTCGCCGAACAGCGCGAGCTTCAACCCCGGCTCGGGACCCACGAGATCTCCGAGGGGCGGCCCGGAGTCGGTGGTGCCGCCCCCGCCGGCGCCGCCGCTCGCGCTCGCGTCCGCGCCGGCGGCGCCCGCGGTGCCGGCGGCGCCGCCCGTGTTCGCCGGGCGATCGGCGCCGCCGCTGGTCCCGCACGCGCAGGCGAGCCCCGCCACAGCCGCCCAGCCCAAGGATTGGAGGTGCTTCACGCGCGGGAGCCTAGCAGAGGGACCGGCTGGCGGGCTCGGCCTTCGCGCTCGCCCCCGGCGTGCGCTCGGGTAGACTCGCGCCATGCATCGGGTGTCCCGCCGCGCGGCGGTCGTGCTGGGTTTCGTCCTCGTGACCTCAGGGTGCGGAGATCGTGGCGCCGCGCCCGGCGACGCCGACGCGTCGCCGCCGGCGAGCGCGGCCGCGGCGCACGTGAGCGACGCCGCTCGCCGCGCGGCGGCGACGATCCGCGAGCTCGCCCCGGCGCCGCCCGACGTGGCCACGCTCGAGCCCGACGCGGGGCGCCTGCGCGGCGTCGTGGCGGCGAACGTCGAGCCGACGGCGCGCGTGTGGCTGCCGCGATCGGCGGACGGCGCGTTCCGCATCGAGGACGCGCGGAGCGGCGCGAGCGTCGAGGTCCGCCGCGTCGGCGTGGCGCCAGCGGCGGCCGAGGTCGACGCCGACCACGCCGCCTACCTGGGCGCGCTCGGGGAGGGCTCGAGCGTCGTGCAGCGGGCCGACGCCCGCGGGACGGAGGACTACGTGACGCTCGCGCGCCCGCCCGCCGCGGAGCGGCTCGCCTACGTGGTCGAGCTCGAGCGGGGGGTCGCCGGGCTCCGGCAGGTCGACGCCGTCGTGGAGCTGCTCGACGCGAGCGGGGCGCCGCGGCTGCGGGCGCTCGCGCCGTGGGTGATGGATGCCCGCGGGGAGAGGCGCGCGGCGTCGATCCGGGTGGTCGACTGCGCCGCGGATCGGTCGCCCGCCGCGCCGTGGGGCCGCCCGGTGACGCCACCCGGCAAGGGGAGCTGCACGGTGGAGGTGTCGTGGCCGGCGGGGCTCGAGTACCCGCTGGTGGTCGATCCCGTCTGGCAGGCGACGGACTCGCTGGCGACCGCGAGGGCGGCGCACGGGGCCGTCCTGCTGGCCGACGGGCTCGCGCTCATCACCGGCGGGTTCTCGTTGAGCGGGCCCGGCTTCGTCGTCTCGTCGTGCGAGCTCTACGACCGCGTCTCGGGCACTTTCGCGGCGACTTATGCGCTCGCGACCGGTCGGTGGGACCACTCGACGACCCTCCTCTCGGACGGCCAGGTGCTGGTCGCCGGCGGGTCGAGCTCGACCTCGGTCGTCCAGACGAGCGCCGAGCGATACGACCCTGGCACGGGGAAGTGGAGCTCCGCCGGGTCTTTCGCCGGCACCCGTCGCCAGCACGTCGCCGCGCCGTTCAGCGGCGGGCGCGTGCTGATCGCTGGCGGATACGACACCTCGTCGACAGCCACGATGACCGCGACCACGGCGATCTACACCGAGTCCTCGAACTCGTGGGTGGCGGGGCCGTCGATGTCCGCCGCCCGCGCGGGCGCGGCCGCGACGTGGATGCCCGCGGCCGGGCGCGTCCTGGTCACCGGCGGGATCGGCCCGAGCGACTACCTCGACTCCGCGGAGCTCTACACGCCCAGCGCCGGGATCGGGAGCTGGGCGTCCGCGGGGACGTTCGCCTTCAAGCGCAGCCACCACACCTCGACGCTGCTGCCGAACGGCTCGGTCGCGATCCTCGGAGGCCAGACCACCGCCTCCGCGGTCACCTCCATCCTCAACTACGCGTACGGCACCGGGTTCACCACCGCGGGCAACCTCAGCTCGGCCCGGTACTCGCACACCGCGACCCTCCGCCCGCAGGACGGCAAGGTCTTCGTCAGCGGGGGCTGCAGCGGGTCCGGGATCCTGACGACCGCCGAACTCTACGATCCCGGCTCCACGCTCTCGCCGTCGGTCGGCTCCATGTCGTCGCGGCGGATGCTGCACGCGGCCGTGGCGCTCGCGAACGGCGACATCCTCATGGCCGGAGGCGCGACCACGAGCTCGTGCGGCTACGGCTCCTCGGCCGGCGCAGATCTCTACGTCGAGCGCGGCGACGGGCAGGCGTGCACCGCCACGAACCAGTGCCTGACGGGCTTCTGCGTCGACGGCGTCTGCTGCGACGAGGCGTGCACCGGCGGGTGCCGCGCGTGCACCGCCGCCAAGAAGGGCGGCGGCGCCGACGGCGCGTGCGGCGACGTGCAGGCCGGGACGGACCCGGACAGCGACTGCCCGAACGACGGCGCGGCCACCTGCGACCGAAGCGGCGTGTGCGACGGCGCTGGCGCGTGCCAGCTCTACGCCGCGGCGACGAGCTGCCAGCCGAACTCGTGCTCGGGCACGACCCTGACGTCGTACGCGTGCGACGGCCTCGGCACCTGCCAGTCGTCGACCGTGTCGTGCTCACCGTACAATTGCCTGAACACCTCGGCGTGCCGCACGAGCTGCACGCTCACGTCCCACTGCGTCGCCTCGAGCTACTGCGACACGACGGACTCCCAGTGCAAGGCCGACCAGGCGAACGGGGCTGCGTGCACCGCCGGCGACCAGTGCGTGAGCGGGCACTGCGCCGATGGTTACTGCTGCGACCAGCTCTGCGACGAGGGCTGCAAGGCCTGCTCGAGCGCGAAGAAGGGCGCCGGCGCCAACGGCGTCTGCGGCAACATCGTCGCCGGGAGCGATCCCGACGGCGACTGCCCCGACGACGGCGCGGCCGGCTGCGACCGCAACGGCGCCTGCAACGGCGCCGGCGCCTGCCAGCTCTACGCCGCCGGCACGGCGTGCGGGGCGTCGACCTGCTCCGGCGGCACCCAGACGGGCTACGGCTGTGACGGCTTCGGCACCTGCTCGCCGAGCAACACGACGCAGTGCCATCCGTACGTCTGCGCGGGCACCACCTGTGGCGCCTCCTGCGCCAGCAACAACGACTGCGTGAGCAGCTACCACTGCGCGGGGACGACCTGCACGCCGGACAAGTCCATCGGCCAGACGTGTGGGGGCGCGGCCGAGTGCACCAGCGGCAACTGCGTCGACGGCCGCTGCTGCGACGGCCCCTGCACGGGGACCTGCCAGGCGTGCAGCAACGCCAAGACGGGGCAGCCGAACGGCCAGTGCGCGAGCGTCACCGCGGACACCGACCCCGACTCCGAGTGCGCCGACCAGGGCGCTTCCGGCTGCGGCTTCAACGGGACGTGCTCCGGCGTCGGGAGCTGCGGGTACTACGCGAGCGGGACCGCCTGCGGCACGACGACCTGCACGAGCGGCACGCAGACGGGCTCCTCCTGCGACGGCGCGGGCGCCTGCGTGCCGTCGCAGACGACCCCGTGCGCGCCGTACGTGTGCAGCGGTAACGCGTGCGGGACGAGCTGCGCAGACGACGCGGGCTGCGTCGCGTCGGCGTACTGCAGCTCGGCGAACGCCTGCACGCCGGACGAAGCCAACGGCGTCGCGTGCACCAAGGACTCGATGTGCACGAGCGGGAACTGCGTCGACGGCTTCTGCTGCGACCAGCTCTGTGACGGCCTCTGCGAGGCGTGCTCCGCGGCGAAGAAGGGCGGCGGCGCGGACGGCGCTTGCGGCGCCGTCGTCTCCGGCGACGACCCGGACAACGACTGCGCGGCCGACCTCCCGGAGACGTGCGGGCAGACGGGCGCCTGCGACGGCGCGCGCGCTTGCGCCAAGTGGGGCACGTCGACGGCGTGCGGCAGCGGCACCGTCTGCACGGACACGCTCACCGTCACCGGCCGGCTGTGTGACGGCTTCGGCGCGTGCGTGGACGGCCAGTCGAGCTCCTGCGCGCCGTACCTCTGCACCGGGACGACCTGCAGCGCGAGCTGCACCGGGCAGTCGGATTGCGCGCCCGGTCACTACTGCGCGGGCTCGACCTGCGTCGCGAAGGTGACCGACGGCACCGCTTGCAGCGCCGCGCTGGAGTGCGCGAGCGGCTTCTGCGTGGATGGGGTCTGCTGCGACACCGCCTGCAACGGGACGTGCCAGTCGTGCGCAGCGGCGACCAAGACGACCGGGGCCGACGGCGCGTGCGGCCCCGCCCAGGAGGGCGAGGACCCGCACGACGACTGCCCGGATGACGGCGCGCCGAGCTGCGATCGCAACGGCCTCTGCGACGGGGCCGGGCAGTGCCAGGTCTACGCGAACGGCGCACCGTGCGGCCTCACGACCTGCCAGGGCAACACGCAGACGGGCTTCTCGTGTGATGGCGCCGGCACGTGCAACGCGCAGAGCCAGGTCGACTGCGGCCTGTACGCCTGCCTCGGCAGCTCGTGCCGATCCACGTGCGCGGTGGACGACGACTGCGCCGGCGCCGCCTTCTGCGAGGCCACCTCGGGCACCTGCACGCAGAAGCGCCCGAACGGCGAGACGTGCACGGAGGCGCGCACGTGCTCGAGCGGCAACTGCGTCGACGGCGTCTGCTGCGACGCGTCCTGCGACGGCCAGTGCGAGGCGTGCGACGTGGCGACGAAGCTCGGCACGTGCTCGCCGATCAACGGCGCGCCGCACGGCGCCCGCGTGGCCTGCCCCGGCGCGGCAGGCGGTGACCCCTGCGAGGCGCGGACCTGCGACGGCACCAAGAGCACGACGACGTGCGCGGGGTTCGTCGGGATCGAGGTCGAGTGCCGCGCCGAGTCGTGCGCGGGCGGCGTCGAGACGTCGGGCGCGACCTGTGATGGCACGGGCGTGTGCCCGGCCGAGCGGACGAAGGAGTGCGAGCCGTACGCCTGCGGCGCCACGGCGTGCCTCACGCGCTGCGCGGCGGACGCGGAGTGCCGCGGCGGCGCGCGGTGCGAGGTCGCGACGGGGCGCTGCGTCTCCGGCGCGACCTGCGACGGCGATCACACGGTGACGGGCGTCGACGGGACGACGACCGACTGCTCGCCGTACCTGTGCTCGGCCGACGGGAGCTGCAAGGCGTCGTGCACCGTGACGGAGGACTGCGTGACGGGCTTCGTCTGCGACACGGGGACGAGCACGTGCGTCGCGACCGGCGGTGGGGCCGCCGCCGCGGACGACGGCGGCTGCGGCTGCCGAGTCCCGGGCTCGCCGGCTCCGGGTCGCGCGGGCTGGCTGGCGCTCGTGGGGATCGCGGCGCTAGCGGCGCGCCGGCGGCGTGGCGGCGCGTCGCGCTCGCGGTGAGCCCGAGCGAGTGGGCCAGGATCGCGCGCCCCGGCCGAGGACCGGGGTCGCCCCGGTGAGTCAGAGCAGGGAGCGGACCGCAGCCTCGAGATCGGCCTCGCTCTGGTCGGGACCCCCGACCCAGGCGAGGTTGCCAGCGCGGTCGGCGACGAACGTCACGGGCAGGTCCGTCACGCGGTAGCGTCCGGCGAGCACGTTCCCGCGGTCCAACACCACCGGGAACGCGAGGCCGTACGCGGCGACGAGCGCGCGGGCGTCCTCCTCGGACTCGTCCTCCGAGATCCCCACCAGCGCGACCTCGGGGAGCTCGGTGTGCAGCCGCTGCACGGCGGGGAGCGTGCGCTTGCAGGGCTCGCAGTAGCGCGCGAAGAACTTCACGATCGTCACCTGGCCCCGGGTCGCCGCGAGGTCGAAGCGCGCTCCGCTGAGCGCCGGCCTCGCGAAGGCCGGGAGCGGGCGACCGGCGAGCTGGTGGGGCGCGCTCGGAGGCATCGGGCCGCCTCGCGCGACCGCGCCACCCCCGCAAGCGCCGGCCGACAGCGCGAGCAGCAAGGCGATCCGCACGAGGCGGCGCGGCGCCCTCCCCGCCCTCACGCGCCCGGCCTCACCCGATGAAGCCCCGGCCCCGGCGACCAGGAGCCTGGCGCGGCGAGGAGCAGGAGCTCGTTGCGCTGGTCGCCGTCCCACTCGAGCTCGAGCACGCAGGCCGCGAGCGGCTCGTCGGGCAGTCGGACGTTCACGGCGTCGAGGAGCACGGCGCTCTCCGCCTCGGCGACGCCCAGGAGCTCCCCCTCGGCGATCGTCCCCGCCTCGGAGTGGACGTGGCCGAAGGGCTCGCCGGGCATCGCGACGAAATGGCCGGCCGCGGGCGCCGGCACGTGGAAGCGCGCCGCGGCGTCGGGATCTGCGCCGAGGACGAGCGCCTCCTCCACCCGACGCCAGCGCCAGCGCACGCGGATCTCACGCGCTTCCAGGCGGTCGTTGCAGACGACGATCGGCAGCTCGCGGCGCGTCCCCGGCGGGTACGCGGATCGGCTCTGCGCGCTCGCGACGAGGAGCGGTCGCGCGGCCGCCTGGAGCGCGCGGTACGTCGCCTTCGGCCGGCGATCGCGATCCACGAGGCCGCCGCCGGCCCAGCCCCACCAGTCAGCGAAGAAGTGCCAGCGCCACGCGTTCACGGTACCGCGTTGCATACGGAACCACTCGGTGTGGATCTTGGCGAGCTGGGCGCCGTACGCCTCGGTGGCGAACCGCCACTCGTCGAAGCTCGCGAAGCGCTCCGGCAGCCCGACGTACGCGAGCGTGGAGCCGCCGAAGGACAGGCGCTTCACCCACTCCGTCAGCTCGTGGTCGTCCGGTGGCCAGCCGGTGAGGCCCCAGCGACACGCCTGGTCGCCGAGCGTCCAGAAGCCGTACTCCGAGACGAACCACGTCACGTGCTTGCGCACGTCGAAGAGGTCGCCCCCGAGGATCGAGCCGTCGTACACGTGCAGGTCGTCCCCGATGCCGGACGCGCGGTGGACGTGCCGGTGGCGTTCGACGGTTCGCGCCGTCCGCTCGAGCGCCTCGTCGAGGAGCTGGTTGTCAGGATCCTGATCCGCGTCGGGCGGCATGCCGGGGACGAAGAGCGCCGTCGGCTCGTTGTGGCAGGCCCAGTAGACGACGCTCGGGTGATTGTGCAGCAGGTAGATCATCTCCGCGAGCTGCGCGCACGCGCGCTCGACGAAGCCAGGGCCGTTCACCTTCCCCGCGGCGTAGTGCCACTGCAGCGGGAAGTCCTGGAACACCAGGAAGCCGGCGTCGTCCGCGGCGTCGTAGCAGCCCGGCGCCTGGACGTGCCCATGCACGCCGATCGAGCCGAGGTGCGCCGCCGCCGCCAGCTCGAGGTCGCGCGCGTAGAACGCTGCGTCCACCCGCGCGAAGTGCTGGACGGGGATGTAGTTCACCGCCTTCACGTACGCGGGCCGCTCGTTCACGAGCAGCTGCTTCGGCTCTCCGGCGAGCCGCGCGGTGCGCAGCCCGAAGCGCGTCGCGCGCTCGCTCGAGACGACCCCGGCCCCGTGCGCCCGCACGCGGAGGGAGTAGAGCGCCGGCAGCCCGAGCTCGGCGAGCGCCCGTGGCCACCACAGACGCGGGGCGGGCACCACCAGCTCCAGGTCCACGCGCGACGCCCCGGGCGCGGCGATCACGCGGACGGCGGCGCGATCGGCGGCGCCCTCGGGGGGGGTGAGCTCGAGCTCGAGGACGACCTCGCCGTCGCTCGGCTCGAGCCACGAGAAGACGACCGCCACGTGCACCCGGCCGGCGGGAGCGTCCAGCGGCGTGACGAACACCGCGTCGAGACGCGCTGGGCCGGTCGTCTCGAGCCAGGGCTCCCCGGTGATCCCCGCGGTCGTCCTCGACTGACCCTCGCGCGAGGTCCACCCCGGCGTGTGCAGGCCCGGGAGGCCGCCCGGGCGCGAGTCGTGGTACTTGAGCACGCCCTTGATCACGCGCTTCGCGTGCAGGAGGAACGGCAGCGTGGGATCGAGCTCCTCGAGCGGATCCTGCACGCGTACGGTGAGCTCCGCGCGCGCGGGGACGGCGCCGAGCTCGAACGCGAACGGAGCGAAGTACCCCTCGTGGCGGCCGAGGTGCGACTCGCCGAGCCACGCGTCGCAGAGGTAGTCGACGGCAGGGAAGACGAGCCGCGCCCGGGGTGACGCCACGCCGGGCAGCCGGCGACGGTAGTAAACGGGCCCGAAATGCGCCGAGAGGGCCGCCTCTTCGCCGAAGCAGTCCGGCACGAAGGCGCGCTGCCAGGCGGGGTCGCCGAGCGGCGGGAGCGCGGCCACCGCGTGGGGATCCTCGGCGAGGGGCAGCCGCGACCACTCGCCGCCGAGGCGGAGCCGCGTCCACCCGGCAGGCGCCCCCGTGGGGAGCGCGGTCGGCTCGGCGGCGACCGGACACGCGCCGGCGACGGGGCCGAAGAGGGAGTGCTCGCTCACCGGCGCTGCGCCGGGCAGCCGCTCGTCGACGATGCGAAGTTCCACGAGGGTGAGCGTAGTGCGCCCGCGCCCGCGGTGTCGACGGCGCCGCCGGGCGCCGGCCCGCGGCCGAACCGCGGCGGGCGCGCCGAGGGATCCTCTCCAGGTATCGGAGTCGAGGAGCGCCAGCGCGTCGGCTCGCGAGCCTCGACGCGTGGGCCAGGCGGGGCAGGCGGCGCGCGATCGCGAGGCGCGCTCCTGGCGTGAGCTCCCGGGCGTCCTCGTGGCTGCGCCGCACGCGCGAGCGGATGACCGAGGTCGCCCGACGCGGATCCCCGATCACGACGCAGAGGATCGGCTACGCCCGAGCACCGGTCGGCCGCGGGGCGACGACGCCCGAGTGGGCCCCGCGTGGCGCGGCGCCCGGCGCGCCGCGCCGAGGCGCGCTAGAGTCACGGGATGAGGCAGCTGATCGGGCGCGGCGTGACGCCATGGCTGTGGGTGGTCGCGGGGCTCTCGATCAGCTGCGGCGGCTCTGCCGTCGGCGCGGCGCAGGGCTCGGACGCTGGCGGCGCCGCCGGCGCGGGTGGAGGCGGGACGGGCGGCGCACACGGCGGCGGGAGCGCCGGGGTGAGCGGCGCTGGGGGCAGCGGCGCCTCGCCGAGCCTGACGGAGTGCGACGCCCCCGGCACCTGCACGCTGTTCGCGACCAACTGCTGCGGCGGCTACTGCGACCCCTCGACCCCCATCGACCGGTACCAGCCGGTGAACATGGAGCACGTAAACGACCTGGAGGCGCAGCTCTGCCGGTTCGACATCGCGTGCCCTGGATGTGTGTCCGCCGACGACCCCTCCTTCTTCGCGGCGTGCCGCGACGGGGAGTGTCGCGCGCTCGACCTGAGGCACGACCAGCTGAGCGAGTGTCAGTCGGACTCCGACTGTCGCGTACGCTGGGGCACGGACTGCTGCGAGGACTGCGGCGGTGGGCCCACGGATCGCCTCGTCGCCTACAGCGCGCGGGCGAACCTCGAGGCCGAGGTGTGCCCGCCGAACGGCGGCGCCTGCCCACCCTGCGCACCTCCGCCGTACCCGCCGTACGTCCTCCCGTACTGCGGCCCCGACGCCCACTGCGCGTGGACCATCGTCGGGCCGTGAGCGACCATGGTCGCGGGCGCGCCGCTCGCGCGCGAGCGATCGACCAGGACGGGTGATACTCTGGGGCGATGGCTCACGCTTGGTCGAGCGTCGTCGCGATCGTGTCCGGCCTCGGTGCCTGCGCCTGCGGATCGACAGCGGAGCGCGCCAGGCCCAGCCCGCAGGATGCGGTCGAGCGCCGGGTGGAGGAGTGGCTCGCCGAGCTGACGCTCGAGGAGAAGGTCGAGCAGATGCACGGGTCGGGCTTCGCGCCGGTGGACGATCTGTACGGCACCGCGGAGAACGCCCGGCTCGGCATCCCCTCGTTCTGGATGGTGGATGGCCCGCGCGGCGTGCGCGCCGGGAGAGCGACGACGTTCCCCGTCGGGATCGCCCGCGGCGCGACGTGGGATGTCGACCTCGAGCGCGAGATCGGCGAGGCGATGGGCCGAGAGACGGCAGCGAAGGGCGGCAACGTCCTGCTCGCGCCGACGATCAACGTCCTGCGCCACCCGCGCTGGGGCCGCGCGCAAGAGACGTACGGCGAGGATCCGGCGCACCTCGGCGCGCTCGGGGTCGCGTTCGTCGAGGGCGTCCAGCGGCACGTGCTGGCGAGCGCCAAGCACTTCGCGGCCAACAGCATCGAGAACACGCGCCTCAGCGTGAGCGTCGAGCTCGACGAGCGCGCCCTGCGCGAGATCTACACGCCCCACTTCGAGCGGGTGGTCCGCGACGCCAACGTCGCGAGCGTGATGAGCGCCTACAATCGGGTGAACGGCGAGTACTGCGCCGAGAACGAGGTGCTCCTCCGCACCCTCCTGAAGGACGGCTGGGGCTTCGACGGGTTCGTCGAGTCGGACTGGCTGGCGGGGACCCGGAGCACCGTGGGCTCGGCCCTCGGCGGGCTCGACATCGAGATGCCCGTCTCGAATCACTACGGCTTCCGCCTGGTGGCGGCCGTGCAGGCGGGTGAGGTCCCGGAGGCGACGATCGACGACTCCGTCCGACGGATCCTGCGGAGGAAGCTCCAGTACTCGCTGGACACGCCCGCCGCGCGCGACCCCGCCGTCGTGGAGAGCGCTCCCCACGTGGAGCTGGCGCGGCGCGCGGCCCGAGAGGGGATCGTGCTGCTGCGCAACGTCGGGGGCGCGCTGCCGCTGGACCGCGCCGCGATCGGCCGCCTCGCGGTCGTCGGCCGGCTCGCGGACGTGCCGCGCCTCGGCGACGAGGGGAGCAGCAACGCCCAGCCGACGCGGGCGGTGTCTCCGCTCGCGGGGATCGTCGCGGGCGCCGGCGGGATCAGCGTGGAGTCGTTCCTCACCAGCGCGCCGAGCAGCGCCGAGCTCGACTCCATCTCGGGCGCCGACGCCGCGGTGGTCGTGATCGCGCTCGAGCCGGACGACGAGGGCGAGAAGCTCCCTGGCGGGGGCGGCGACCGATCGAGCCTCGCGCTGCCCGCCGAGGACGTAGCGCTCCTCCAGGCGGTCTCCGCGCGTCAGCCGCGGACGCTGGTCGTCCTCGAGGCGGGCGGCCCCGTGCTCACCGAGCCGTGGATCAGCGGCACCGCGGCCGTCCTCATGGCGTGGTACCCCGGGATGGAGGGCGGGCACGCGCTCGCCGAGATCCTCTTTGGCGACCACGCCCCGAGCGGCCGGCTCCCGGCGGTCTTCCCCGTGCAGGAAGCGGACCTGCCGCCGTTCGATGCCACGAGCGACCAGGTCACGTATGGGCTGCTCCACGGCCAGGCCTGGCTCGACGCGCGCGGCACCGAGGCGGCCTTCCCGCTCGGCTTCGGGCTCGGCTACTCGACGATCCGGTACGACGCGATCGGGCTGGACGGAAGCTCCATCGCCGCGGACGGCTCGCTCACCGCGAGCGTGACGGTGACCAACACGGGCGCGCGCGCGCAGGCTGAGGTGGTGCAGCTCTACGCCAGCGTGGTCGAGTCCGCGATCGAGCGCGCGCCCGTCCGGCTCGTGGGGTTCGCGCGCGTGGAGCTCGCGCCGGGCGAGGCCGCCACCGTGGAGATCCCGCTGCGCGGTCGGGACCTCGCCTACTGGGACGCCGCGGCGCAAGCGTTCGTCCTCGAGCCGGCGGGCATCGTCCTCAGCGCCGGCCCCTCCGCGGCCGAGCGCCCCGTCTCGGCCGCCGTCACGCCGCGCTGACGCTCGCCCTGCGCCGCGCGACGTACAGCCGGTTCCCCGGGTGGAGCGGCCCCGACACGTCGCGCTCGGAGACGACGAGCCCGCGGCTCTCGAGCCGCGCGCAGAGCTCGCCCGCCTCGAAGAACCGCACCTCGTCCGCGGCGTTCCACCCCGCCGCGATCGCGACCCTCTCGAGCGTGCGCGTCCAGCCGGCGCGCGAGTCGGCGGTCGTCTCGCGGACCAGCAGCGTGCCGCGCGGCGCGAGGAGCGCGCACGCGGCGTCGAGCACTCGCTCGACCGCGGCCGCGGGGAAGCAGTGGAGCACGTCGATCAGCGTGACCAAGTCGGCCGGCTCGAGCGGCGGGAGGTCGACGAGATCCGCCTCGACGATCGGCACCTCGGGAGCTGCCCGCCGCGCGGCGCCGACCTTCGCGCCGTCGCGCTCGACCCCCTCGGCGCGGCGCCCCTCGCCGAGCTCGTGCAGGAGCACCGCGAGCAGATTCAGCCCCGCTCCGAGGTCGAGCGTCCGCGTACCGGGGCGCGCGTGGCCGGCCGCGACCGCATAGATTGGGTCGAGGTGGTACTTGCACCTCGCGTACCACCGGTGGCGCGGCTCACAGCGCCGGTAACGCCGCGCCGCGCTCGCGACCGACACGTCGGGCACCCCAGCGCCTCGAGCGACCCGCGCCGCTCCATGCGCGCCCACGCTAGCTGCAGCTCCACGTGAAGAGACAGCTGCAGGTGATCGCGCCGTACGAGCAGGTCGTCCCGAGCGAAGAGCACGCCGATCCGTCGGCGGGAGCGGTCGCGGGGCAGTCCGAGACGATCCTCGACGCCGCGCCGACGGCCCAGTCGGCCGCGCTGAACGCGGGGGCGGAGCCCGAGTACCCCACGCGGACGTAGGCGCTCGTCTCGACGTTCGCCGAGGTGATGCCCGTCTCCGGGGCGGAGACGAACGTGATGCCCGCCGGGAGCGCCGGCGGGGCCGCGCCGGAGGCGTGACGGAACGCGTCGATCACGGTGGTGGCGGTGCAGAGGCCGTCGCAGAGCAGGACGTTCTCGCCCGTCGACGCGGTGAAGTAGATGTTCGACGACGGGACGATGTCCGTCGGGGTGCTCTGGTCGTCCGTCACGTAGACCTGCTCGCCGCCGGCGAGCACGCGCGACGGGAGCAGGTAGGAGAGATCGTCCGCGGTGCCCGCCGAGGTCCGCACGACGAGCCGGAGCCCGGCCACGTCCACGGGGCAGGTGCCGGTGTTCTCGATGACGATGTGGTCCGTCGCCCCGAGGAACACCTCCACGAGGCGCAGATCCTCGACCGGGTTCGTCGGGCAGGCGGCGCACGCCCCGGACACGCAGGCGTACGGCGCGCAGCTCGTCCCGCCGGAGAGGAAGCCGGAGCCGGTCGAGTTGCACGTCCGGAGGACGTCGCCGTCGCACGCCGGCTGGTCGGGGGCACACACCATCGGCACGCAGGAGGCCGGCGTCGGCAGCGCGCGGCAGTACTCGTCGAACCCGCAGAAGTCGAGGACCACCGCGCTCGTGCCGGTGGAGTCGCACTCCCGGACCTGGGCGCCGTCGCAGTAGATCGAGTACGGGGTGCACACCTGGCTCGTGCAGGCGCCCGCCGAGCAGATCTGGCTCGTCGCGCCGCAGTCCACCTCCGAGACGCGCTGCAGGCCGTCCGCCGAACAGGTCACCAGCGTGGAGCCCTCGCAGTACGTCTGCCCGGCCGTGCACGACCACGGCGAGCAGGTCGCGCCGCCGCCGCCCTCGGTACAGGTCGTCTGCGACGGGCAAGCGACCGCCGAGCCCCACCCGCCGCCGTTCGCCAGGCAGCTCGCCCGCGCGTTGCCCTCGCAGCGCGAGGCGCCGGTCGCGCACACGTCCGGCGCGCACGTCCCGAGCGCACAGTGCTCGGCGGGGGAGCACCCCGGGTCGCCGAGGCAATCGACGCAGTACCCGAGCCCCGGGTCGCACAGCTTGCCGATGGGCGTGCACTGGTTGTCGCTCTGGCACGAGGTCAGCGAGACACACTGGTGCGCGATGCACTTCGCGCCGCCCGCACAGTCCAGATCGCCCAGGCACGGGTAGCAGCGCTGCGCCGCCGGGTCGCACACCTGACCGAGCGGGCAGTCGAGCGAGTTCTGACAGGTCGTGTACGGCACGCAGGTGTTCGAGACGCAGTCGGCGGTGCCGGTACAGTCCGCGGGCTGCGCGCACTCGACGCACGTCTTGGTGATCGGATCGCAGATCGTGCCGAACGGCGAGCCCACGCAGGACAGGCTGTTCGTGCACGCGCCGCCACCGCCGCCGGTGCCGCCGCCGCCGGTGCCGCCGCCGGTGCCGCCGCCGCCGGTGCCGCCGCCGCCGGTGCCGCCGCCGCCCGTGCCGCCGCCGCCCGTGCCGCTGGCGCCGCCGCCAGCGCCCGCCGCGCCGACGCCGCCCGCCCCCGCGCCACCTGCTGCGCCACCGTCCCCGGCCGAACCGCTCGCCCCGCTCGCCCCGCCGGCCCCCGCCGCGCCGACGCCGCCCGCGCCGCTCGCCCCGCCTCCCGTACCGGCGGTGCCGCCCGCCGCGGCGTCGGCCCCGCCGTCGTCCGTGGGGAAGTAGCCGCCCCCGGAGCCGCTCCCGCCGCACCCGGCGATCGCCCCACCGAGAGCGCCCACCGCAAGCCACGCCAACAGAGCAGTCCGGACCATCGCGTCCTCCGAGTAGAAGCGCGGAGCGAGCCCCGCGCCGACGGTCCATACCGCGCGCACCCTGGAGCGGCAAATCGAGCGGGGCGCGACTCCGCGCGTCACCTGCGCGCGATCGCTTCGGTAGCGGCCGACTCCGCGCGACGCGCCGCCGCCACCGGAGGCGCGACCTCGCGCTCGTAGAGCTGGCGCGCCTGCGCGGGATCGAAGTCGGCGTGCTGGAGCTTCTTCACGCCGAAGTCGGAGAGCGTCACCTGCACGTCGGCGCGCACGCCCGCCCCCCGGAGACACGCCGCCGTACACTGCAGGGGGCAGCCGTCGAGCGCCACGATGGGCCGGCCGCTCCTCGCGAGTCGCACGAGCCCCGGCACCCCGCCGCCGACGCCCGCGATGCACGACATCTGCGCGTACCCGTCGCGGTCGAGCCAGAGCGCGAGCTGGTTCGCCATCTGCGCCGCGCTCGAGCAGCCCGAGCACGAGTAGACGATCGGGAGCGCCACCGGCATGACCCGGCGGAGGATAGCGTGCGAGAGGGCCGGGGCGAGCGGATGGCCTCCGGCGCTCGGGCAGGGCGTCCGGCGGTCGCCGCCGGGCGGCTGCCCGAAGCCCCGACGGCGGTGGGGCGGCGGGCTCCGAGGCGACCCCGCGACGGTCCGGAGACGGGACCGCGTTGCGGCGGGCCTGAGACAGTGGTCCGCTCCGCGAGTGGACGCGCTCGTCTTCTCCCAGGCTGGCGACGGTCGGCTCCCGCTCGCGACGATCGTCGCGAACGCCACGCGCTTCTTCGCGCTCGACGTCGACGTCCTGCGGGAGGAGGGCGTCGACCCGCAGGGACCGGCGCCGGAGGCGACCCGTTGTGAGCTCGCGCTCCGTTGCCGGCGAACGGGCAGACGGGGTCGCGTCTCCGTGACGACCCGTCGCGCGACGATCGACGATCGGTCGCGCGCCGCCGACGCCGAGCGCCTGGGCCGCGCCGCGGGGATGTCGAGCCTCGCCGATCGATGCCCCCGCGTGTGGGCGGTGGAGGCGGGATCGGACACCGCCGCCGGAGTCGTCGAGCGGTTGCTCGGCGCGCTCGCGTCCGCGGCCCTCGGGCCCGTGCTCCCGACCGATGGCTCCACGCTCTACGGTGTGCGGGGCGCGCTCGCGCGGGCAGAACGCGAGGAGCGCGACCGCGCCGGCTGAAGCGGCGCCGGGCTCAGCTCGGACGCTGCGTAGAGTCGAGCCGGTCGCCCAGGCGACGCTGCTTCGACAGGAACTCGATGAGGTCCATCTTCGTGAGCACGGCGCGGACCTGGTGCTGCTCGTCGACGACGATCGCGACCTCGCCTCGCTCGAAGATCTGCGGCAGGAGCGCCGCAGGCCCGTGCGGCGCCACCGTCGACACACGGCGCACCATCACCTCGGCCAGCGGCGTCTCGCGGCGCCGCCCCTGCACCAACAGATCGAGCACGTCCGTCTCGGTGATCACGCCGGAGAGGCGCCCCCCCGAGGTGCAGGGCAGCTGGGAGATCCCGTACTTCTTGAAGAGCTCGACCGCGTCCCCGAGCGTCCGATCGTCCTCGATGGTGATGACGGTGCGCGCGGAGAGCGTGCGGAGCACGTCCTCGATGCTGCCGAAGTCCCACTCCGTGGTGACGAAGCCGCTCTGCCGCATCCAGCCGTCGTCGACGAACTTCGTCATGTAGTTGCGGACGGAGTCCGGCAGGATCACGACGACTCGGGCGCCCACAGGTAGCTCGCGGCACACCTCGAGCGCGGCCCACGTCGCGGCGCCCGCCGAGCCGCCGACGAGCAGCCCCTCCTTCCGGATGAGCTGGCGCGCGACGCGGAAGCTGTCGCGATCGTTCGTCTTGATCCAGCGATCGACGAGCGAGCGATCGAGCACGTCCGGGATGAAGTCGTAGCCGATGCCCTCCACCTTGTAGGAGTGGATCGGCCCGGGGCCCGCGAGGATGGAGCCCTCGGGGTCGACGCCGATGATCTGGCACCTGGGGCACTCCCGCTTGAACAGCCGCGCGATGCCCGAGATGGTGCCGCCGGTCCCCGCGGTCGCGACGAGCGCGTCCACCTGGCCGTCCAGCTGCTCGAGGATCTCCTTGCCAGTGCCCGTCTCGTGGGCGAGCGGGTTGTCCGGGTTGGCGTACTGGTCGAGGATGTGGGAGCGCGGGATGACCTCCTGCAGCCGCCGGGCGACACCGATGTGGCTCTCGGGCGAGTCCCACGCCGCCTCGGTCGGGGTGCGGATGATCTCCGCGCCGAGCGCCTCGAGGACGACCTGCTTCTCGCGGCTCATCTTCTCCGGCATCGTGATGATGATGCGGTAGCCGCGGATCGCGGCCGCCAGCGCCAGGCCGATGCCCGTGTTGCCGCTGGTCGGCTCGATCAGCGTGTCGCCCGGCTGGATGCGCCCGCTCTTCTCGGCCTCGAGCAGCATCCGGACTCCGATCCGGTCCTTCACCGACCCGCCCGGGTTCATCAGCTCGAGCTTGCCGAAGAGCTCGGCCGGGAGCCCTCGCCCGATCCTCGAGAGCCGCACGAGCGGGGTGCGGCCGACGGCGTCCAGCACGGAGTCCTTCACGTCCATGGCGGCAGCCTAGGCGGGCGCTCGAGGCGAGGGAAGCGCGCGCGGCCCACCGACGCGCGCGGGGCGGCCCGGAGGCCGCGGGGGCGAGCGGGAGAGCGAGGGCGACCGCGAGAGGGAGGGCGACCGCGGGAGGCAGGGCGACCGCGAGAGGCAGGGCGACCGCGAGAGGCAGGGCGACCGCGAGAGGCAGGGCGGGGGCGAGGGCGACCGGGAGAGCGGGGGCGAGGGAGTGCGCGGGGCGAGTGCTGGCGCGGGGCGAGTGCTGGCGCGGGGCGAGTGCTGGCGCGGGGCGAGTGCTGGCGCGGGGGGCGGGCTGTTGACGGCGGGGGGCGAAGGGGGCGAGAATTGTTGGATGGCGGTCGGGAAGCAAACAGCTGCGTGTGGGATCGTGGTGCTGGCGTTGGGGGCGGCGCTCCTGGCATGCAAGAAGGGGGACGAGGCGGCGCCGACGGGAGGGGCGAGCACGGCGGCGCCGGTCGCCGAGGTTCCGACAGGGGCGGCGCCGACGGCGGCCGCCACCCCGACGGCGCCGCCACCGCCGGAGGAGAACCTCGATGACGGCCAGCCCATCCCCAAGATGCCGTCGAAGAAGTCCAATCCGCCCGTGGGAGCGGAGTGGGATCGGGGCAAGAAGGTGAACACGCAGGCCGCGAACTCGCAGCCGGATGGCTGCTCTCTCACCGTGCTGCGCGAGTGGCTCCGGGTCTACTGCGACGGCAAGATCGTCGGGTACGAGAAGATGGAGAACTTCGGCGTCAAGACCTCCGACTACTTCGAGCAGGTCGTGCCGGGGAAGTACGCGTCGTTCGTCCTGCGACTGAAGAAGGGCAAGACACAGGCGATCCGCATCTGCCGCGAAGGGTCACGCGCGTCGCTCTTCGTGAGCTGGCCGTCCGGGGCGGAGCGACCGAAGCACGTCGCCCTGGGGAAGGGGCCCGAGTGCGACGGATCCGACTGGGGAGCGTTCCAGAAGAAGGGCGGCGCCACTGCGGGCGGCGGCGCCCAGCAGGGGGGCGGCCTGGGGGAGCCGTGCAGCAAGGCGTGCCCCCACGGCCTCGCCGTCTACAGCAGCGATCCCACCAAGTGCGAACCCTGCGCCGCGGGCTACAGCTGCATGCGGTGGGGTGCGGATCCGATGATGGACGACCCCGGCTCGCCCGCCTGCGTGTGCGAGAAGCTCGGCTGCGACATCACCCAGTGACGCTCGCTGGGGCGGAGCGGGCGCGGGCCGGCGGCGCGCGCCCCCGATCACCAGCGGTCGTGGACCTCGAACGCCGCTCTCCGGGTGTCGATCGCGAGGAAGCTCGTCCGCCCCTCGCTGCACGATCCGCTGTTCATGAACAGCCGCTCGCCATGGGAGGCGCGGGTCGCGAGGTGGGTGTGGCCGGTCACGATCACGTCGACACGGCGGTCCGTCGCGACGGCCATCGCCCAGCGCTGGAACGGACACCGGTCCGGATCGGTGAGGCCCTTCGAGCTCACGTCGAGCCCGGCGAGCCGGCGGTGGACGGCGGTGAGCCCCGATCGGCGGAGCCCTGCGCCCAGCCAGACGCCGAGCTCGGAGAGCGGCCGCGCGTAGCGCACCAGCGCGTCCCCCTGGTGCCCGTGCGTGAAGAGCAGCCTGGCGCCGTCCGCCACGAGGAGGTGGCGCTCCAGCGCACCCTCGGCGCGCGCCGCGACATCGTGATTGCCGTGGACGTAGACGTAGCGGGGCCCGGCGAGGCGCGCGGCGATCTCGCGGTGCGCACGCCTCGCGGCCGCGAGCGCCGCGCGCGGGCGCCCGAGCGCTCTCGCGGTGAGCGTCTCCCAGATGTCGCCGAGCAGCACGATCTGCTGGAACTCGCGCTCGAGGAAGCGGAGGAACCGGAGGAACTCCGCGTCGTCGTGCCCGAAGGAGTCGCAGACGTCGCCCGCACCGAGGTGGAGGTCGGAGATCACCGCGACGCGCATGCCGAAGCATGACACTCCGCGCGGCGAGTGACGAGGCCGCGGCCGCTGCACGAACATCGCGAGCCGCTCCGGCGCCGACGCTCAGCCCCCGCCCACCCAGTACACCCAGCGCACCACCCGGAAGCCCACGTCGGGGAGCCTCGCGGCTGGCGGGGCCGAGCGCCTGGCGGCGGCGCGCAGCGTGCCCGCGCGATCGGCGTACGAGCCGCCCCGGATCTGGCGCGGTGCGCCCGCGCCCACGTCGACCTGCACGTCGCCGCCGGGGTTCTCCAGCGGGCCCGCCCCCGGATCGAACGCGAGCTCGTCCTCGACCCACTCCGCGGCGTTGCCGAGGACGTCGAAGAACCCGAGGCCGTTCGCGGGGAGCTGCCCGACGGGGTGCAGCGCGCCGCCTGCCGACGCGCAGTACCACGCGGAGCCCGCCAGCGCTGGCTCCACCTCGCACGTCGTCGCGGCGGCGGCCTGCGTCGCCGGGCCGGACCAGTACGCGGTGCGTGTGCCGGCGCGCGCCGCGTACTCCCACTCGGCGGCGGTGAGCAGGCGGTAGCCCTCACACCGCTGTGAGGGAGAGGTCGCGGCGGTGACGAACTGGCACTCGAGATCGACCCCGGCCGTACCCGAGCACCCGTTCACCTGGTAGCACTGGCCGAGACCCTCGGCGTCCGACCGGGCGTTCGCGTACACGACCGCCTCGACCCAGCTCACGCCCGTCACCGGGCAGTCCATCCCGGCGCAGCCGACGTCGCCCGCGTCCACGCCCGCGCCCGCGTCGCCGCCGGCCACCGCCGGGAGCGTGAGTCCGGCGGCCACCCACTCGGCGCGCGTCACCTCGCGCTCGCCGACCTGCGGCGCGAGCGTCATGTACACCTGGACCGGGTCCTCGCCGGACGCGGCGCGCCCCGGCTCGCACCAGCCGGCGCCCAACACCATGCACCCGTACGTGAGCCCGCAGCGCCCCGCTTCGCAGACGTTGTGGCCCGGCACGAACTCGCACGGCGGCGACCACCGCTCCGGCAGATCCGGCTCGCGATAGCACCCCCCGGCTTCGGACGCGCCGACGTCCGAGGCCGCGTCCGGGGACGCGCCGCCAACGCCAGCGGCGCCATCGGCTCCGGCTCCGCCCCCGGTCGCGCTCGTGGTGCTCCCCGGCGCAGGGGACTCGGCGCAGCCGGCGGCGCCGCTCGCGACGGCCGACGCCAGCGCGATGAGCCAGCGCAGCGCCTCGCGCCGGCGAGCGGGACGGGAGGACGGGACTGAAGGGAACCGGGCCAGCATCATGGTGAGGCGTCTCTTGGAGCGGGTGGGACCGTGCGAGCTAGGCGGAAGCCGCCCGTGGGGCTCGTCGCATCGGGCGGAGCCGCGGGGCAGCGGTCAGCCACGCGCAGTGCCTCAGCCCACAGCAGGGCGGTGCCGCCGCGCCCTTGCCGGAAGTCGTACGGCCCGCCATCCCAGCTAACGACATGGTTGAAGTCAACGTGCGGCCCGTCTCCATAGCGAGGTTGGTCCGCGTCGTTCACGACTTCCATGGCGTTCCCCAGCATATCATATAGTCCCCACCCATTGGGTAGGAGTTGACCGACGGGATGCGTCATCCCGCCCGAATTGTTGCAGTACCAGGCGATCGGCTCGAGCGCGGGGTCGAGCGCGCACAGCGCCGAGTCGGGGATGGGCGTGAGGTCGCCGCCGTAGGTGGCCGTCCGCGTGCCGGCGCGCGCCGCGTACTCCCACTCCGCTCCCGTCGGGAGGCGGTAGCCGGGGCAGGCGTAGATCGACTCGCCCGTGCTGCGGACGCCCTGGCAGAGATAGTCCACGCCGATCTCACCCTTGCACCCGATCAGCTCGTAGCACTCCGCGAGCCCCTCCGCGCGCGAGCGCGCGTTGGCGTACGTGAGCGCCTCAAGCCACGCCACGTTCCCGACGGGGCAGTCCGGCGCGATGCAGTCGCCCCGCCCCGCCCACGCGCCGTCCGGGAAGACGCCGCTCCGGTTGACGAACCCGAGTGACTCCCACTCGGCCTGCGTGACCTCGTACTGGCCGAGGTAGAAGGCGCGCGTGAGCGTCACCTGCACAGGGTCCTCCGCGTACTTGGCGCGCCCCCACTCGCACCAGGGCGCGCCCATGACGAAGCACCCGGGCTCGACGCGGCAGAACCCGCCCTCGCAGCGCGGGCTCGGCGCGGGCTGATCGCAGGGGAGGGCGGAGACCTTCGGCTGCAGCGGATCCCGCCAGCACCCGGCGTCTCCACCCCAGCCGGCGGCGCCGGCGCTCGACCCGCCGCCCGCGCCGGCCGAGCTCTCGCCGCCACCACCGCCCTGCCCGCCGGTGGCGCCGCCCGCGCCCGCGCCGGCGCCGGCCGCCCCGCTCGCCGGCGGCGCGACGCCGCCGGGGCGCGCGGTGCCCTCCCCACCACGCGCACACGCGTGCGCGACCGCCCCGAGCGCGGTAGCCGAGAGGGCTACCCACCCGGCCAGCGCTCGCGCGGGGCGACGCCTAGTTGTCGACCCCATGATCCATGCCGCGGTTCAGGAAGTGGAGGTATGATGCGTTGTACTGGTTGGATCCGAAGTGCACGTACGCGCCCGCCAACGCCTGCGTCCAGTTCACCGTATTGGAGGAGTTGCAGCTCGCGGGGTAGGTGCCGCACGCGCGGCGGTAGATGTCGTAGAGCTGCGAGACGCTGATGGTGGCCGTGCCGCCCGTGCTGTTCACCTTCCAGTAGAAGTTCAGCCAGTCCCACTCGACGCCCCGGTTGTTCGCGACGCAGTAGCTCTCCATCCAGCGAATTGGGTTCCAACAAGATCGGCCCAGCGGAGGCGGCAGGATAGCCGGAAACTCATCGCCGGACTCCAGGAACTCCTTGTAGTACACGTACGTGCAGTTCGACTCCGACTTGTTGTTGAAGAGCCGCGCGGCGACGAAGTGAGCCCAGCCTTCGATCTGGGCCGCGCCCGTCTGCTCTCGCGACTGGAGGCAGTGGAGCTGGTTCGCGGAGGTGACGTGGTCGCAGCGGCAGTAGGCCTCGGTCGCGTCCTGGCTGTAGTCGTAATAGGGCGCGCCCATCGCGGCGCCCTGGATCTGATGACCGATCTCGTGGGCGATGATGTTCTTCCACGACGCCTGCGCGGCGGGAACGTAGACCACGCCGCCCGACACGCAGCCGTTCCCCGGCACGGACGGGCACTCCTGGTTCATCCTGAGCGTGTAGGTCCCGGCGTTGACCCCGAGGTCGGTGAACGCGTTGACGAGGAGCAGCCGGCCTACGATCGGCGCGGCCTGGACCGCCTGGTTGTTGTACGCCGGGTACATCTGGATGGTGCTGGTGGTGGTGTTCGCCCAGTAGAAGCTGGTGGTGACCACCGTCAGGGCGGGCGTGCCGCCGGTCACCTGGTACACGTTGAATGCCCGGCCGCTCAGCGTGGTGGAGCCGGTCGACTGGCGCAACTCGTAGGTCCCGGCCGGCAGGGTCAGCGCGGGGGTGCACCCCGAGGCGTCCAGGTTGCCGAGCCACTTCAGGGTGCCACCGCCCTGGGTGAACACCGACGCGAGCGCGAACGGTGCCTGCACGCTCTGCCACCCGGCCGAGGTCCAGACGTCCTCGCCCTGGCCGGTGTCCGCATACTGAACGCGCCACCGGGTGCAGAGCTTGACGGTCACGGCCGTGGGACCGGCCGGCGCGGGTGCGGCGGCTCCCTCCCCGCCAGAGAGCCGATCGGCCTCGGCTTCTGGGCTGACCGCCTCTGCCCGGCTCGCCCCAACGGCGAACGGCACTCCGCGGCGCCCGGCAGCGCCTGCGGGAGACGCCGGGTCGGCCCACTCCACCCACCCGGTCGGGCCCCTCAGGCGACCCGCCGCGTCGGCGCCGCCGCGCCCCAGCCCGCCCGCGGCATCGAACACCTTCGCTTCGGCGTAGCCCGGAGCGTGCTCCAGGTAGAGGGGCGCGGTCGAGACCACGACACCACCTGGGAGCTCCAGCTCGATCGCCACCTGTACGAGCCCGCGCTGCGCCTGGATGGGGAGTGAACCCACCTCGACCGCGAGGCGCCGAGGCGAGCCGCTCGTGACCTCTACGAGCTCGAGCGGCTCGCGCGCGACGCGGCCGTCGAGCCCCGCGGCTACGACTACGGGCCGCACCTCGACCTTCCCCTTCTGCGCGCGAGCCAGCTCGAACGCGAGCGTCTTCGTGCTCGCACCGTTGGTCGGGAGGTCGGCCCACGCGATCTCCGCGGCCGTCACGCCGTGCGCGACCGGATCGACCGGACCGACCGGCGGAGAGCCCGCGCCTTCCACCGCCGCCGAGGCGGGCTCGACCGCCTCCCCGGGTGTGCCCGGCTCCGAGTGGCCCGCGCACGCGGCGGCCATGCATCCGGCTCCGATCACGCCGGCCATACGGAACCCACCGGCCACCCATCGCTTCCCGCTCGTGCTTCCCATCGCTCGCTCCTTCCTCGCGCTTCGCGCCCCCGCGAGAGCGAGAGCGAGAGCGAGAGCGAGAGCGAGAGCGAGAGTAGTCGAGGACGACCTCGGGTCAAGAGAAATCCTACGGGGCTCACCCACCCGCCGCTACCCCTTACCTCCATCCAAACATTGCCCCCCCCTGGCTCGCCCCATAGGCCCTACCTTCGCCGGTAACCGGCCCCCTCGCGCTCCCACCGGCCGGGCACCCGGCGGAAGCGGACGCCGTCCCAGTGCCAGTAGGGGGGGAGCCACACCCAGCCGGCGCGCGCCGACGGCGCCGGCTCGGCCGGCGCCGTCGGCTGAGGGTCGACGCCGCCGAGCGCGCTCGGTGGGCCCGTGCGAGGGCGCGCGGCGGCGGCGCCCGAGACCGACGCCCGCGGCTCCCGACCGACGACGCACCCCGCGAACATGCCCACGAGCGCGCCCGCGCCGGCGAGCCGCGCCAGCGCCCGGACCTTCTGCGACTGCACGGGCTCGAGCGTAGCACCCCCGCTCGCGACGCCGCTCGGCGACGCGCTACCCACCCTCGGGCCGGCCGCGGCGGCCGTTGCGTTCGCCGCGCCGGGCGCTGGCCGGCGCGGACAGACGACTGCTCGCACCGCCGCTCCTTCAGCCGTGCTGTCGAAGCGCGGCCTCCAGCTCAGCGACTCGCGCGAGCGCCTCCTCCTTGGCGGCGCGCTCCTCCTCGCGCGCCCGGCGCTCCGCAGCGGCCATCTCGAGCGCGCGCTCCTTCTCCACCAGCGCCGCGCGCTTCTCCTCCAGCGCCACGCGCTGCTCCACCAGCGCCGCCCGCTGCGCTGCGCCGGCCGCCTGCTCCCCCGTCAGCCACGCCTCCTCGCCCCCCGCGTCCGCCGCGATCACGAACGCGCCCTCCCTCGGCACCACGTACGCGCGCAGCAGCGGCGACCACCCCGCGCCGTCCCCGGCGTGCACCCGCAGCAGCGCGCCGCCCTCCTGCCGCGAGAACACCTGCACCCGGTGCGGCCCCGACGGCGCCCGCGGGCCCGCCAGCTTCGGATCCAACACCCACAGCTCCGCAACCCCGGCCGCCGCGCACCGCGCCGGGATGTCCTCGTAGTCCTTGCTCGGGTGCCCCGCGCTCACCACCTCGATGCACAGCGCTGGCGGACGGTGCCCCGCCTTCCACAGG
>JADLEQ010000017.1 GCA_020846005.1 Polyangiaceae bacterium | reverse complement strand
CGCGCCCGCGCCGTACCACCGCCGCCGCACCAGCCCGCGGGGCCCGACCACGACGACGCCCCGGCACGCCCGACAACGATACCGCCGGAGCTGCACCACCATCTGCTCGGGGGCCTCTCCCGGCCCGCCGGGACCCAGCACCTGGCGCTCGACGACGCCGTGGCCGACCAGCGTCAGGGAGCCCCCGATCGGCTGCGTGGCGGCCCCGCAGCACGGGCGCGCGCCCGGCCGCGCCGAGGCGCACGACGGCATCGCCTCGCTCCAGGCCTTGACGCCGATCGGGCTCTCGACGAAGCTGGTGGGGCTTCGTTGTTGCTTCGACAGATGCGAAGCACGACGGAGGGGGCGGGCCCCGGCAAAGACGCGCCCTCTTCGTCACCAAATTCTGGCTCGTGCTCTCCTTCGAGCCGCTCGCTACCCGACGCCCGCCCCGTCCAAAAGCCTCGACATCAACGCCCGGATCTGCGGACGCGCACCCCCGCGATGGACCTCGTGGAGCCGGTCACGCGCACGCTCGATCACGAGCAACGAGAAGGCGCGCTAACAGGCGGCCGTCGCTGCTGATACCCTGGCCGCGAAGGGGTTCGACGAACATCGGATCCGAGATCCCGATCTCACACCCGGGCCAGTTCTCGCGAGCAGGGCCGGGTCAGTTCTGACGAGCGGTGGAGACGAGGAGGCCGGGGTTTTTCGGATCAAGCAACGCGCGTTTCTTCTTCGAGCGAGCTCGGGGCGGGTGCCGAGCGAACGGGGAATGCACTCGCGGACCGAGCAAACGAGGAATCGCGGCGATGCCGGAGCCTGGTGGACCTCGCCGCTCCCGAGAACTCTGCCGCTCGCGCGGTTCGCTGCGTGCTAGTTGCCGGGCGCGGCGAATAACCGCGCCGCCGGCCGCCAACATTTCTACTTGTTCTCGCGGCGTTGCGGTCTTCTCGCCGCGATCTAGCTAGCAGGTCGTCGGGCCGCGCGGCGACGGGGCACGAGGCTGAGGCGCCGGCGCCCGCGGCAGCCGGCGGCCCCGGCGCAGACCGAGTCCCGCGAGGAGTATCCCCACGGCGCCACCTTGACCGTGTTCCGAGACCCCGAACCTGCAGGCGCAGCCGTCCCCGTCCGTCACCGGAGGAGGGCGCGCCATGCCTTCCCCGGCACCGTCGACCGCACCTCCGCCATCCGGGGCGTCTGCGCGGCCCTCGACTTCGCTGTCATCGGCCGCGTCGGCCTCTGCTCCGGCCTCCCCAGGTGCGTCCGGGAAGGCCTCGGAGGGTGCGTCCATGCCCGAATCAAGTTCGGGAGACGAGGGTGAGCAGACGCCGGCCTCGCAGAGCCCCGTGGCGCACTCCTCGGCCGTCGCGCAAGGTTCACCGACCTCCGAGAGAAGCGTGAATGCATACAGGGCCGCGGACGTGCCGGTGAACAGCGTGACACGGGACGAGGTGATCGCTCCGCCGAAGAAGTCATTCTCCGCGGATGCCGTTGGCCGGAGCACCGAACGCTCCTCCCACGCGCTCGCCCCGCGTTCGTAGATGTATATGGTGCCCGGGATGCAAGGGAGGACGCACGTGCCCCACTGCGGGTGAAACTGCGGGAACGTGGGCGCTCCCACGACGATTCGACTGGAGCTCACTCCGACAGCGCTGCCAAACCAGTGGTAGGGTCCCGGATTCGTCTCGAGCAGCTTCTGGCGCTCGACCCATCCGTTCGCGTCGCGCTCGAAGACATAGGCGGCACCGGCCTCGTCGTCGGCGATGGGCATGCCGACGACGAGAACCGTGCCATTCAAGGCCAGGCTGGAGCCGAAACCCCACGGGGGCTGGACGTCGGACGGGGTAAGCTGCTGTGGCGACTGCCAGGCGGTTCCCTGGCGCTCGAACACGTACACGGCGCCGCTGCTGGGCGCGCTGACGGCGGCGGCGCTGGCCGTTGCTGCCACGTTGGTTCCGAAGTCTGACAATGGAGGAAGCTGAGCCGCGGTCAGGCTCGTCTCGATCGTCCAGGCGGAGGAGCCGCGGGCGAAGACGCATACTTCCTTCGGATCGGGCCCGTTGCGTCCCACGAGCAGGCGATCGCCACTGAAGGCGACGATGTCTCCGAAGCCGGAGTTCGCCGGGAGTGACGGGATGGAGAGCGTCCCGTCGATCTCCCAGGTGCTGCCGGATCGGCGGAAGACGTACACTGCGCCGCGGTCTAAATCGTCGGCCCAGGGAGCGCCCGCCGCGAGGTAGCCCGCGGTCACGGCGACCGATGACCCGAAGCCCTCCGATATCGCCGGTTGCGGATCGAGGATGCTCGACTCATAGGACCACACACCCAAGCTGCGCCTGTAGACGTGCAGCGCGTCGGTGGATCCGGACTTGCCATTGAAGACCGCGACGTCATGCTCCATGGCGAACGGGCTCGTCGGACCGCTGAGCGGAGGCGGGAGCGGGGCCAGCTTGCTTTCCAGCACCTCGAGGGGCTCCGCCGTTGTCCCCAAGGAGCGCGGACGTCTCGTTTCCGCGCTGGCGCATCCGTACACTACGAGCGCACCGAAAGCGGTCGACAGGGAGCGCGGTATCCATGAGCGCCAGATCTGGTACAAGAAGACAAGCATGTGTCGTCTCTTTTCAGTCACGGCACGAACTGTGACGACTTCGTGGCGAAGGCATCCCAGGCTGGTTTCGCCGCGCCGCTTCCGTCGATCAGGCCCCAGGAGCAGAAGTCAGCCCGGTCGGCCGCCTTCACGCACTTGTGAACGCTGTTGCACATCTCCCCGCTCGCGCAGAGACTCCCGTCGCCATCGGTACACGTCGTGGTGGGGATGAGCAGCGTCGCGAAATCGCACGCGGCGGGGACTACGCAGGTTCCAAGCTGCGCCGGCGTGCAGAACAGCGCGTCAGTGCAGCACTTCAGGCTGCCCGGCAGAACGCCGATCGCTGCAGCCGTCGCGTCGCACTGCAGATCCGTGGAACAGCCTGGCGTGGAGATGACGCACTTGGTGCGCGGTGCGAACTGCAGCTCCCACGTGTCGGCCAAGGGCGTGAACACGATGTCCGAGATGCCACCGTACTGGAGCATCCGATCGGCTCCAGGCACGAACGTCGCCCCAGCACCCACGCGTCCGCGTGGACTCGGCGGACCGGCCTGCGCCGGATCCGGATTGAGCGGCGTCCACGCAAGCTGACCCGGTGTGGAGTAGTCGCCACGCCAGAGATCGTTTGCGAGCGTCGGACCGGTGGCGCCGACGAGACCGCCGAACAGGATTGCCCGCCGTCCTCCAGCGTCGTTCGCGAACGCGAAGAACGTCCGATGGCCCGGCACCGTCGACCCGACCTGGGTCAGCGCGCTGGCGGATCCGCCGGCACCGCCGGTGAAGTCGATCTGCCACGCGTCGCCGAAGCGCTGCGTCGAATCGGCCCCGCCGTAGAGGATGGCCCGGTTGCCCGTCGGATCGAAGAAGAAGCCGAACTCCTCGCGACCGGGGATCGAGGAGTGAAGGGAAGTGGAGAGGTACCCGTCGGAGCCTTGCGTGAGGTCGAGCGCGGCGAGCACCTGGTAGGACCCCTGCGTGCTGGCGGCGCGGCCGCCGAAGTAGAGGACCCGGTCACGCACGGAGTCGTAGAGGGCGCGGCCAAAGGGTCTGAGTGCCAGGGTTCCACCGCTCGGGCTGAGCCGGGTCCAGGTGCCGCTGTTGCCGTCGGCGCCAAATTGCAGCGCCCAGAACTCCACGAGACCTGACGTGCCGTTGTGCGCGACGGTGATCAGGCGATCCCGGGAGTGCACGTAGACCGAGTCGGAGCCGTTCCCCGGCGGCGGGCCGCCAGCAGTCGTCAGCTTACGCCACGGCGATGGCGGAACCGACGGCGCCAGCGAGATGTCGCTCACCCAGGTGTCCTGGAAACCCAGCTCGGTCGGAGTGCTCGGCGGCACCTCCACGCCACCGAACAGCACGATGCGGCTTCGCACGGGATCGAAGGCGAGGTCGGGCTCCTGGCGGGCGCCCGGACCGGATTCGGCGTCGCGCAGGTACCAGCGGCCGTCCCCGGCCGGCGTCGCCTCGCAGGTGAAACCGGGCGGACACGCTTGCGCCGAGCAGTCGAAGAACTCATCGGCGACGCTCGTCCGGAAGTCGTGCATGTGGAAGAAGCTGAAACCCTCGAACGGCGTCCAGCCGCCGGTGTTGGCCCGCACGAGGGCGTTCACCTCACTGATCCGATCCATGGAGGAGATCACCATGCGCTCCTGCTGGTGCTCGAGCAGCCGATCCGTCGGGCTCGATTCCCCGGATGGGTGTCCGAGCTCCTGGAGGAACACCGGCATCTGACCGCGCGCGTAGCCGAGGAACGCCATCGCCGCGAAGTCGTTGCCGAGCGTGTCCGCGATGGCCGTGTCGGTGTCCGTGGCCAGGAACTTCCTGTACATGGTGAAGACTTCGACGTCGCTCCGGTCGATCACGTCCGTGACCCAGGCGTTGTCGAATACTTCGCCGAAGGGCATGTAGGGCGGCGGAATACCCGCACACGACGGATCGACTGTTCCTGTGGCGATGCTCTGTCCGCCGCCGCACGCGAACCACGTGAGTGTCGTGCCAACGACGCGGGTGAAGGCTCCGCTCCCCCCCGTGCGGACGTGGTTGCTCGTGGCCTGGTAGAACTTCTGGTAGCTCTGCCACGCAGCCTTCGTCGTTTCCTCGCCCGGAACCGCTGCTGGGCGGGGTGCTCCCGTGGGGACTGCGAGATACAGGTTGATCTCGTTCCCGATCGAGACGAAGAAGGTGCGGCTTTGGTACTTTGGCTGCGCGAGGCGTGCGCTCACCTGGTCCCAGAGCGCGTTGTACGCGTCGATCATCGCCTGGTCTTGAAAGGCGTTGTTCCAGAGGTACGGAGGGATCGTTCGCGACGTCGTGAAGATCGGCCCGAGCTGGAGCATCGCATCGACGCCCAGACCGCCCGTGGCGCTTGGGTCTCCGACGTACGCGTCGAGGTAGTTCTCGAGATCGTCAAGCTTGTAGTAGCAGCGGCACGGACGGCCCGCAGGGTCGTAGGTGATGCCGTTCGCGTCGAAGAAGCACGTCCTGATCCCGTTGTCGGTCGTGCCGGGCGGCGGGGCGCCCGTGCCGACCCGGCAGTTCTCGAACTGGCTCCAGGTTCCGATGCTCGTCACCACGTCGGTGTGGGTGTGCCCGAGCTTCTGCTGTGCGTCGAGGAAGGCCGCCGGGAGGTCGTCGCAACCGAGATCGCAGAGCGGAGTGGGGTTGACGCTGTGGTTTGCCTTGCCTCCGAAGCCCGTGAGGGCCAGGCAAGCAATGAGCCCCGTTGCAGCGCGAACTCGACCTTTTGCGGCTCCCCGGATCGAAAAGGAACGTGTCATGTCAGCAGCCCGTGCATCCTGGCGGCAGGCACGCCTGCAACTCGCCGAAGCGCCGCATGGACGCTCCGAACAGCCCGCCGAACCCGCGGATCGTGCTCTGACAGGTCGCCGGCTGGTAGCACGCCGAGCCCAGGCACGACGTTGCGAGCGAGCAGTCTCGCACCTCGATGCAGCCGGAGTCCAGCGCGCACCGCTGAAACTCCGGGAGACATGCATCGCACAGGCACTCACAGCCGGATCCCACGAGCTGCCGACACTCCTGGCCCGTCACGGGCGATGCCCCGATCGCGCGCAGCCGATGATCGTCCGACCCGACGTACACTGCCCCGTCAGCACCGATCGTCGGCGAGGAGCGGACTCGCCCATCCGTTCGCTGGTGCCAGATCTCGGTACCATCCGGTCCGACCGCGTAGACGCGCCGATCGTCGGAGCCGACGTACACGACGCCATCGACGCCGATAGTCGGCGACGACTCGATGCCGCCGCGGGCCCGGAACGTCCATCGAATCGACCCGTCCGGTTGCATGGCATGTAGCTTGCCGGACGCGGTGGCCACGTAGACCGTCCCGTCACCGGCTATCGCAGCCGACGAGATGACGGCGCCGAAGGGTCCCGTCGGCACCTCCCACTTCTTCGTGCCCTCACGATCAACGGCGAAGAGCGAGCCGCCGAGCGAGCCGAAGTAGATCGTCCCGTCGGATCCCACGGCCGGCGTGGCGAATACCGGACCCCGGGCGTGGAAGCGCCACTTCTCGCTGCCATCGGGCGCCACGGCATGGAGAAAGCTGCCGGAGGATCCGACGTAGACCGTGCCATCAGGTCCGAGTGCCGGTGAAGAGACGAGCGGCCCTGCGAGGCGGATGCTCCACTTCCTGGCGCCGGCGGGGCTGATGGCATGGAGCCTAGCGGCCAGGCTCCCCACGTAGATGGTCCCGTCGCCGCCGATGGCCGGCGACGCGACTACTGGTTCCAGAACACCCAGCTTCACCTGCCAACGAAGTGTCCCGCCGGCGTCGATCGCCAGGATCCTCCCGCCGGTCGTGCCCACGCACACCGTGCCGTCGCCGCCCAGCGCAGGAGAGGAATCCACGGGCGCGCCCGCGTTGAACCTCCATCGGACGGTCCCGTTCGCGCGGATCGCGTACATGCGACCGTCGCGGGATCCCACGTACGCCGTGCCATCCGAGCCGATCGCGGCCGAGGCACGTACCTTACCCCCGAGGTCGACCGCCCAGCGCACGGCGTTCGTGCGCGGTCCCGCGTGCGCGCTGCGCGCCGCGCGCGCCGTGCCGATGCGAAACATGGGCGACGGGGCGAGCGCGACCGGCACGACCGGGCCGCTGAGTTGCGTGATGCCTACCTCCCGGCTCGCGCGCACGAGCTCGGCCTGCGCGTTCGCAATCGAAGGAGGCGCTGCCGAGAGCCCAGCACTCGCTTGGGCGATCGGCGTGAGCGTCAGGTTCACGGACCTCGGTGAGTCGCACGCGCCGAGCCAGAGCACTGCCAGGCAACCCACGCCCCGGCCGGCGCTTCGCGCCCGAACCTGCCGCGTCAAGCCCGGAGGCAAGAACATCCGAAGCGACGATACTACTCCTGCCGGCGGTGGGCCACCAGGCCGAGGCGCGGCCCCTGATGTGCGTCCGCCGGGCGGTCCGGGCCGGCAAGTACGAGAACTTGATCGTCAACGCAGAAGCGTACGGGCACGTCGCACACGAGCGGGGAGTCGCCGACCGGCTCGACCACGCGGGCATCGCTGCGCCGCAGCTCACGGCCGCCGAGGCGGAGGCGACGGCGACCGAGGTCCTCCAGCGCATGCTCCTGGAGCGCGACGTCGTGAACCAGCTCGATGCGCTGGCGCGCGCTGGTCGGGCTCGCCTCCATGACGGTCTCGTCGCGTTCGGGCTCGGCCTCGCGGGCGAGGTCGCCGACGCGATCTTCCGAGGGCTCGCGGTGGACCTGCGGGCTGCGGTCGGTGCCGCGCTCGGAGGCGCCGCCCGGTCCGCAGCTCGGACGGGCGTCGAGGCGTGGCTGCTCCTCCAGCGCTTCGCGTCGAAGGCTAGGGCGGCATTCTCGAGTCGCTTGCTGCAGCGCATCGCCCGATCACGGATCGCGGTTTCGGCCATCGCCGAGGTCGTCGTCGAGACGGCGATCGACCTCGTCGACGTGCTGCGTGATCGGATGTCGTTCGAGGACCTGCTCCGCCGCTTCGGCGTCCATGTGACCACCGCCGGTGGAGCCGCCGTCGGCGTCGCCGCGGGCCTCGCGCTGGCCCGCGGTGACCCGTGGTGGCTCAGCGCCCTCGCGGCGCTGTTCGGCGGATGGCTCGGCGCGAAGGGCAACCATCGCCGGTCGCGGGCGCGCACACAACGAAAGGAACATATGCTCACGCCTGATCACGTAGGGCAGTCGCGAATATCCACGCGAAGACATTGGGAACTTGCGCTAACTGGACGCCCATCGGGCGCGGGGCTTGGATGCGCGGGGATGAGGCCGGACTTCTCCGGCTCCGGGCCCGGTGGGCGGTTCGCGCCTGCGCTCGCCGCCGCCCGGCGCCACGCCCACGTCGAGGCGGAGCGTCGCGCGCGCGACCAGGACACCCTGCAGCTCCAGATCGCCCTCGACGCGGGTGCTCCGCGTCACGCCGCGCCGGCGGCGCGCCCCGCGGGGAGCAGCAGGCGGAACGCCGTCCCGCGGCCGGGCGTGCTCTCGACGGCGACGCGGCCTCCGTGCGCCTTCACGATGTGATCGGCGACGGCGAGGCCGAGGCCGGTGCCCGCCGGCTTGGTGGTGAAGAACGGCTGGAAGATCTGCGCCAGCGTCTCCTGGGAGATCCCGGCGCCGGTATCGGCCACCTCGACCACGCGCGCGGTCGCGTCGCCGTCCTGCGTCTCGTACGCGCGCACGAACACCCGATCGCCCGCCTCGCACGCCTCGATGGCGTTCAACGTCAGGTTGAGGAGCGCCTGCCGGAGCTGATCGGGATCCCCTTCGACCCAGAGGGGCGCGGTGCCGGAGCGGCTCTGGTCCGAGAGGCGAACGCCCTGCCGTGTGGCGAGCGGCTCGACCGACTGCGCGATGTCGCGACAGAGCGCCCGCAGGTCGAAGGGGCGCCGCTCGGGGGTGCGCGGGCGGGCGAGCTCGAGGAGCTCGCGCGTGATCTTGCGGCAGCTCTCGGCGTTGCGCTGGATGGTCTCCAGGTGCTTCGCGAGCGGGCTGTCCTGCGGGAGCTTGGCGAGCGCATGCTGCGCGTAGAGCGAGACGACGCCGATGGGGTTGTTGATCTCGTGCGCGACCGCCGCGGCCATCTTCCCCACCACCACCATGCGCTCGTCGTCCATCAGGTGACGCTCGAGCGCCACCCGCTCGCTGATGTCGCGCGTTACGGCGACCAGCCCGAGGGACTTGCCGCCGGGGCCGCGCACCTCGGATCGCGTCGTCTCGAGGCTCTTGCCCCCCCGCTCGAAGACGACGCGCCCCTCGCGGGCGGGCAGGTCGCCGGTCGCGCGGGGTCCGGGCTCGGCGCCTTCGGCGCCGGCGTGGCCGCGCAGCTCACGCGCGCGGCGGTTGCTGAGGAGCACCTCGCCGGCCGGGTCGGAGAAGGTCACGGCGTCGCCCATGCAGTCGATGATGGCCTGGAGCCGTGTTCGCTCCGTCTCCACCGCGCTGCGGATCTCGGCGAGGCGCTCCTTCTCGGTCGAGAGCGCGGAGACGCTCGCGGCGAGGCGCCCCTCGCTGTCGTGCAGGCGGCGGGTGAGGTAGCGCGCGAAGTACGAGCTCGAGCCCAGCGTGAGCCCGAGCGCGGCCAGCGTCCCGAGGGACCACGGGCCGAGCGGCCTCGCCCAGCACGCGTCGCCGCCGCCGCGCAGGCAGTGGTGTGGCAGCCAACTCATCCCCTCGCCGACCACGACGATCGTCGCCGCGGTGAGCGCGAAGCCGAGCAACGCGAGCGCCGCGCGCGGCTCGAGCACGATGTTCGCGTTGACGACGTGGAGCACCAGGAGCGGCAGGAACGGGTTCTCCACGCCGCCCGCCTCGTGCACGAGCAGCGCGAGCGCGAGGCAATCGACCAAGATCTGCGCGGCGAAGTGCGTGAGCCACGCCACCTCGCGCCGCCCGCCGAGGACCGAGAGCGCGAGGTTGTAGAGGGCGAG
The DNA here is from genome assembly GCA_020846005.1 of Polyangiaceae bacterium. GTDB lineage: Bacteria > Myxococcota_A > Polyangia > Polyangiales > Polyangiaceae > JADLEQ01. The sequence goes on along the minus strand of JADLEQ010000017.1, from coordinate 19,510 downwards.
CGCGCCGAGCACCCACCACGGCAGCGCCTCGCCCGAGGCCGGGCGCAGGCCGAGCAGCCGCTCGGTGCCGACGAGCGCCGCGGCGACCCCTCCGATCGCCACCCACCGCAGGGCGACGAGCCAGCGGAAGTAGTCGCCCGTCGTGGGGTTGGGGAGGGCGCCGCCGGGCGTCGGCTGGTCCACGAGGGTCTTCATGGCACGCGGCGGGGCACCCCCGCCACCCGCCCCGGCCGGCGGCGGGCCGCTCGCGGCGTCGTCGCGAGCCGCGGGCGCGCCCCGGGCGGCGCGAGCCCGCCGGCTACTCCAGCGTGAGCTCCGCCGCGCCCGCCCGCAGCACGCCCCCCTCCACGATGCGCGCGCGGAGGCCGCCGCGACCGCGCAGCGCGTCTTCGGCGCCCGGACCGATGGCGTCGTTCATCCAGTAGCAGGGCGCGCACTCCTCCGAGCCCTCGAACAGCACACCGCCCACACGGAACCGCCGTGCCACGAGGGAGTTGAGGTCGACCCCGTCGATCAGCACGTTGCGGCGGAGCAGGGACGGATCGACCCGGCGGTCCGGGTAGTTCGACACGAGCTGCTCGTACACCTTCCAGTCGAAGAAGGTGATCTGCCCTTTGTAGTCTTCCTTGTAGCCGAAGTAGCGGTCCCCCTCGAGCCCCTGGCCCGCGACGCAGCGGACCTCCTGCACCTGTTCGATGCCGTGATCGAGGCGGCCGAGGCCATGCCGCCCGCGGAAGTCGTGGCCGGTGGAGAGATAGAGGGCGCGGATCTCAGCGGGCATGTCCTGATCCTGGAGGGGTTGGGGGCGTCAGCCGCCGAGCGCGGACATCTCGGGGCGGGCGCGCAGCTCGACGAGCGAGTCGCCGCGCAGCTCGGAGTAGCGATCCGTCCGCGCGCTCCAGCGAGAAGCGAGGAGCCCGGCGAGGGCGGTGTCGTCCACACCAGCGCGGAGCGGCTCCTTCAACGACAGCGAGGGCCCAGAGAAGAGGCAGGTGTGCAGCTCGCCCACGGCAGAGAGGCGCGCGCGGCTGCACCCGCGGCAGAACGGGCGCGTCACGCTGGCCACGATCCCGACCTCACCGGCGCCGTCCCGATAGCGGAAGCGGAGGGCCGGCTCTCCGAGCCGCTCGGGCTCGACCGCCTCGAGCGGCCACTCGGAGGAGAGCGTGGCCAAGACCTCCTCCGCGGTGACGACCTCCCGGCGGTTCCACCCGTTCGTCTGCCCCACGTCCATGTACTCGATGAACCGCACCACGACGCCCGTCCCGCGGAAGCGCGCGGCGAGCGGGATGACCTGGTCTTCGTTCATCCCGCGGCGGACGACGCAGTTCACCTTGACGGGGCCGAGGCCCGCGGCGAGCGCGGCGTCGAGCCCGGCGAGCACGTCCGCCGGGCGGTAGGGGGCGTCCACCATGCGCGCGAAGGCGGCCTCGTCGAGGCCATCGAGGCTCAGGGTGACACGATCGAGGCCCGCCGCCGCGAGCGGCGCGGCGAGCCGAGGCAGGAGCAGGCCGTTCGTCGTGAGGGCGAGCTCGACCCCGAGCGGGCGCAGGCGGCGCACGAGCTCGGGCAGGCCGGACCGCAGCAGTGGTTCACCACCCGTCAGGCGGATCTTGCGCACGCCGAGATCGCGGAAGACGCCCGCGACCCGCGCTAGCTCCTCGAAGGTGAGCAGCGCGGCGCGAGGCGCGAAGGCGTGCGCCTGGAACCGCTCGCGCGGCATGCAGTAGGTGCAGCGGAGGTTGCACCGATCCGTCACGCTGACGCGCAGCTCGCGGAGCGGCCGCCCGAGCGTGTCGGCGAGTCGCGCGCCGGACGGGCGGGGGGCGGGGGCGTCGAGATCCATCTTCCGAGGAGGCGCGCGGGCGCCGCGGGGGTGACACCGCCGCGACGTGCGCGGGGGAACCTAGCGCAACCGCCGCGAGCGTCCACGGGCCCGGCGTCAGACGCGCTCGAGCACGAAGTGGAAGTGATCTCCGCGCCCGCGTCCCGCGTTGATGCCGCCCAGGCCGAGCGTCCAGCGGTCGTCCCACGGCTTCACCTCGTCGTAGAGGACGCGGCGGAGGGGCGACGGCAGGCGGGAGCGCTCGTAGTGGAGCGCGTACGCCTCCGTGTCGCGCCAGCGGGAGGGACCAGGCCGCGCGTCGAAACGCCCGAGCGCCACCGCGGGCGACCCGAAGCACCAGACGCCGCGATCGAAGTCGACCCAGAACGGGAGCCACTCGAAGCCGACGCGCTCGCTCCAACGCCAGAGCGGCCGTCGTGAGGTCGGGTGGTCGATGCGCGAGAGCACGTGACCGCGGTGGAGCCCGGTGAGCGGGCGGAGGGGCCCGGCCTCGACCCAGAGCGCCTCGAAGCGCTCGGGCGGCGCGCGACGGAGCTCCGCGACCGTCCAGGCGTCGCCGGGAGCCGCCGTCACGTTCGCACCACGGCCCGCGCCGCCTCGATCACGGCCTGCACGCTGGGCGTGCAGAGCGCCTCGAGCGACGCCGCGTACGGGATTGGCACCGCGGCCCCGCCGACGCGCCGCGGCGCGGCCCGCAGCGCACCGAACGAGGTCTCTACGACCCGCGCCACGACCTCGCTCCCGAAGCCGTGCGCGAGCGGCGCGTCCTCGACCGTCACCAGGCGACCCGTCTTGCGGACGCTCCGCGCGATGGCCGGGAAGTCGAGCGGCGCGAGCGTGCGCGGATCGACGATCTCGGCCTCGATCCCCTCGCGCGCGAGCTCGCGAGCGGCCTCCTCGGCCTCGAGCAGCGCGCCGCCGACGGCGACGATCGTCACGTCCCGCCCCACCCGCGCCACACGCGCCACGCCGAGCGGGACCACGTACTCGCCCTCGGGGACCGCGCCGGTCGCGGCATAGAGCAGCTTGTTCTCGAAGAAGAGGACCGGGTTGTTCGAGCGGATCGCCGCGGTGAGGAGACCCTTCGCGTCTGCCGGCGTGGCGGGGGCGACGACGATGAGCCCCGGGATCCCGGCCAGCAGGGCCTCGAAGCTCTGGGAGTGTTGCGCCGCCATGCCGAGCCCGGACCCGCCCGGCGTGCGCACGACGAGCGGCACGCTCACCTGCCCGCCCGACATGTAGCGGAGCTTGGCGGCGTTGTTGACGATCGGGTCGAGGCAGCAGGTGAGAAAGTCCGAGAACAGGATCTCCGCGATCGGTCGCGCCCCGGCGAGCGCCGCTCCCACGGCGGAGCCGACGATCGCGTACTCGCTGATGGGCGTGTCCACCACGCGATCTCGGCCGAGCCCCTCGACGAGGCCCGTCGTCACCGCGAAGTACCCGCCCCGCGTCACGTCCTCGCCGAGGAGGTAGACGCGCGGGTCGCGCTCCATCTCCTGGCGTAGCGCCTCGCGCAGCGCCGCCGAGCAGGTGATCTCGCGGCCGCCGCTCGGCGTCGCGCGGGGCTCCCAGAGCTCCGGCGGATCCGGCGTGAACACGTGCGTCCCCACCGACGCGACGGGCGGCTCGGCGCTCGCGAGCGCGGCCGTGACCGCCGAGTCGACCTGGGCGCGCGCCTCCGCGCGGAGCTCGGCGTACGCGAGATCGGGCAGCGCCGCGTGGAGGCGCTGGAGCGGGCAGCGCGCCTTCCACGCCTCGAGCTCGCCGGCGGGGCGGTAGTCCGCCGCATCACCCTCCATGTGGCCGTGCCAGCGGTACGTGTCGCACACGACCAGCGTGGGCCCCCCGCCGCCCCGCGCGCGCTCGACCGCGCCGGTCACCGCGGCGTGGACCGCGTGCACGTCGTTGCCGTCGCAGGTGACCGCGGGCATGCCATAGGAGCTCGCGCGCGCCGCGAGGCTCGGCGCGCGGGTGTGGCCTGCGACCGGCGTGAACTCGCCGTAGCCGTTGTTCTCCAGCACGAACACCGCCGGCAGCTCGAGCACGGCGGCGAAGTTCAGCGCCTCGTGGAACATCCCCTGGTTCGTCGCGCCGTCGCCGAAGAACGCTACGGCCACCTGGGAGCCCCCGCGGAGCCGGATCGCGTGGGCGGCGCCGGCGGCGAGGAGCGGGCTCGCCCCGACGATGCCGTTGGCGCCGAGCGCGCCGACGCTCGCGTCCGTCACGTGCATCGAGCCGCCCTTGCCGCCGCAGAGCCCGCTCTCGCGAGCGAGGATCTCCGCCATCATCCCGGCGACGGGAGCGCCCTTGGCCAGCATGTGGCCGTGACCGCGGTGCGTCGTCGCCATGTAGTCGTCCGGCCTGAGGGCGAAGCACGCGCCGACGGCGACCGCCTCCTGACCGATGCTCAGGTGGATCGCCTCGGTGGGGATCTCGCCGCGCGAGTTCAGCTCCGCGAGCTTCTCCTCGAACGCGCGCACGAGGTGCATCCGGCGCAGCATCGCGGCGCCACGTGCGGGCTCGGCCTCCGGGACGAACGGCGCGCGGAAGGCCGCCGTCGCCTCCGCGCGCGCGCGCTCGAGCGGGACCGGGAGCGCGCGCACGAGCGCCGACGGATCGAGCGGAGGGCCGCCGCGCAGCACCAGCGCGCGCGCCGCGTCGATCCACGCGTGGGCGCGGGCGCGCCACCGCTCGAGGCGCTGGGGCGCCCCGCCTCCGCGCGCGCCGGCGGGTGGCGCGTCGCGCCCGAGCTCCGCGAGGAGCGCGCGGTACAGGGGGAACACCGGCCGCACTGCGGGCAGCAGGGCGAGCGCCTTCGTCACGTCGCCGCGCGCGACCACCTTCCGGCTCGCGAGGGCGAGCGGCACGTTGAGCTCGCCCAGCCAGAAGCGGTGCGCCACCTCGGCCGACTGGAACATCTCGAGATCCGGACGGAGCGCGCTCGGGCCGAGCTCCCACCGGAGCGCGGGGCCTCGGAGGTCGACCGTCACCACCCCCGCCGGCTCGGTGTAGTGGAACCGGAGCACGAAGCCGCCCGCGACGAGCGGCGCCGCGACGGCCGGCTCGGCGGACACGCGCTCGAAGAGCGCCCCGAACACACGGTAGAGGTCGCCCTGATCCGCGAAGGGGCTCACGCGCGCGCTCCCTCGCCCTCGGACGCGCCCGGATCACGCACGGCCAGCCTCCGTGCGGGCGAGCCGCGCGCCGAGCCGAACCAGCGCGCCGCCGCCGCGCGGCTTGCCCCCGCTCGCGAGCGCCGCCCAGGAGAGCGCGGGCTCGAGCTCGCCGTCCCAGACCTTCGAGATCTCGATGCGGTGGATCGAGACGCACTTGTGGCAGGCCTCGCCCGCGGGGCCGGCGAGCTCGCGCAGGCGCGGGCTGGCGAGGATCTCGTGGAGCGAGCTCGTCTTCAGGCTGCCGAGCGGGCGGGTGCCCCAGTGCATGCAGTCGACCACGTCGCCGTTGGCCTCGATGGGGAGCATGAGCTTGGGCCAGTGGCAGCGATACACGGGCGGACCCTCGCGCATCATCGCGAGGTGGGTGAAGGAGTTCAGGATGGGGAAGCCCTCGCGCTTCAGCTCGGCCAGGGTGTCGAACGCGAGGCGGAGCTCACCCTGGGGCGCCGCGAATTCGGAGAGGGCCGGGGCGTCGCCCTCCGTCGCCGCCTCCTCGCGCAGGCCGTTGAAGATGCCGAGGACGCCGAGGTCACGGAGGAGCGCGGCCGTCTCGCGGAGCGTCGCCGGGGAGACGTTGGCGCGCTGGAGCGTGTAGACGAACGTGATCGGCTTCTTCGGCGCGCGGCGGCGCACCTCGCGGGTCGAGGCCACGATGCGGTCGAAGAGCCCGCGCAGGCCGCGCAGCTCGTCGTGCTTCGACGAGGGGTGGTCCAGCGAGATGCAGAGGCGGTCGATCGTCTCGAGGACGGCGTCGAGCTTCTTCTCGAGGAGGTAGCCGTTCGTCACCATGTTCGTCGCGAGGCCGAGCGCCTTCGCGTGGCGCATCACGCGGTGGAAGTCCGGGTGGAGCAGCGGCTCGCCGCCCCACACCGACACACCGAGGAAGCCCTCGGCCCGTGCCTCGGTGTAGAGCCGCTCGATCCCCTCCGTGGAGAGCTGCTGGTTCGCGTCGTAGAAGTCCGGATTCCACGCGCAGAAGCCGCAGCGGGCGTTGCAGCGGGCGGTGAGCGAGTGGACGAGATAGAGCTGCCGGCGGCGACGCAGGCGCGCCTCCACGAGCGAGCGGGTGATCTCGAGGGCGGTGAAGAGCTCGGCGTTCATGGCGACTCCCTGGTGATGCGGCGGACGAGATCGGCGACGTGGCGGCGCCGGCGCGCGAGCGCGCGCGGGGAGAGCGGATCGGCCCCCACGAGCTCGCCGAGAACGGGCGCGTAGATGAAGTAGGCGGCGATGGCGCCGAAGAGGCTGATCGCGATGTCGAGCGCCTCGGGGTCGCCCCCGAAGTGTGCGACCAGCAGGGCACGCAGGGGGCGCACGAGCGCCGGGCCACGCGCGGCCCCGCCGTCCACCACCTCGCGGAGCAGGAGCCGCTGCATCCAGCGCTCGGACGCCAGGAAGTCGAAGTACGCGACCGCGAGCCGCTCCGGCTCCGCGCCCTCCGCGAGCGTCGCCGCGAGGGCCGCGTGGAGGCGCGCCTGCGCCTCCTCGACCGTGGCCTCGTAGAGGGCGCGCTTGCCGCCGAAGTAGTAGTTGATCATCGCCGCGGTGACGCCGGCGTCCGCCGCCAGGGCGTGCACGGACACGGCCTCGAACCCCCGCGCGCCGAAGTGCTCGCGCGCGGCGGCGAGGATGCGCTCGCGCACGGCGGTAGGCGGCTCGGCGGAGCGGAGAGCGGGGGCGGCCACGTGGCTAAACGACCGTTTAGCACGGCGGGGGGCGGGCGCAAGGGGGCGGGGGCGGGCCTCGCCGCCTCGGTCCGCTTGCGCACGAAGAGCTCGCAGCGCCCACCTCGATCGAGCGGCGAGTCCGCTCGCTCCACGCTCCTGCCCACGCTGCGCTGTCACCGAGGAACTGGCAGCGCGGCAGGCGGGGCGATCTCGCGCGCGCGCCACCTCGCGCGACCCGTCTGCAGCGCCCCGGGCGTCAGCGCCGCGCGCGCGGGCGACGCCGGGAGGCGAGCGCGAGCGCGAGCGCGAGCGCGGCGAGCGCGGCGACCGAGGGGCGGGGGGCGGGGGCCGTGCGGCAGCCGCAGCCGCTGTCGGCGTCCGCGTACCCCGCCCCCTTCGGGAGCCCCGCCGCGCCGCCGCTCGCGCCCCCAGCGGCGGCGCCGCCGCCCGTGCCCGTCGCGGCGGAGCCGCCGGCGCCGGGTGAGCCGCCGAGGCCCCCTCCACCCACGCTGATGCCGCCGTCGAGGAGCGGGCTGCCGCCGCCCGTCCCGCCGCCGCCGGCGGCTCCGGCCTGGCACTCGCCGGCCACGCAGGCGCCGCCCCCCGGGCAGACGGCGCCGGCGCAGTCGTCCACGCACCCGATGCCCGTCTCGCAGTGCGTGCCTGACGCGCAGCCGGCGTCCTCGCAGCCGGCGGGCACGCACCGGCCGCTCGCGTCCTCGCACTCGAGCCCGCCCCCGCACGGGCGGCACGCGCACGCCGGGCGGCAGATGCCCGCCTCGCACACCTCGCTCGTGCCGCAAGTCACGCCCGCGCACGGGTCGACGCACGTGCCGGCGCGACACACGTCGCCGTGCGGGCAGGTGACGCCGTCGCACGGCGCGACGCAGCTCCCGCCCACGCAGAGCTCGCCCGCGGCGCAGGTGACCGTCGCGCAGGCCGGGTCGACGCAGAGATCGCTCGCGTTGCAGGTTGTCCCTTCGGCACACGGGAACTCCCCGGAGCTGCAGCGCTTCACGCAGCGGCCGTGATCGCAGATCTCCTGGGGTGGGCAGAGATCGCCCTGATCGATCGCGCCGTCGCAGTCGTCGTCCAGCCCGTTGCAGCTCTCGGTGCCCTGCGGAACGAGCCCTTTACACACGAGGGCGCCGCTCTCGCAGATCTCGACGCCCGGCGCGCAGACCCCCTGGCGGCCCGTCTCGCACGGCCCGCCGCCGCCCGCGCACACCAGGCCGCGCAGGAGCACGGTGAAGTCGTTGTAGTCGCCGTCGTTGTTGAAGGCGAAGGCGTTGGGGCTGCCGTCCTCGAAGGCGATGTAGAAGGCGTTGGCCTCGACCTTCGAGTCGTAGATGAGCGCCATCACCCACGGCTGCCCGCTGAGGTGCTTGGTGTTGAAGCGCGACTCCGTGTAGTGGATCTGCCCGACCGAGCCCGGGTTGGCGAAGCTCACGCAGCCGGAGCCGTTGGCCAACGCGAAGCCGACCAGCCCGCCCGCGTAGGCCGGATGGCTCTTGATCGTCGAGCTCGTGATGATGGCGCCAGGCGCGGTGTTGCACGCCACCACCTCGAAGATCTGGGTCGCGCCCGGAGGGATCGTCGACCCGGGCACCGCGTTGTACCAGCCGAGCGGGAACGAGCCGCCGGCTTGCCGCAGCAGGAACTCGGCCGAGAACTCGCACAGCGGGCTGAACGTCTCGGGCAGCGTCGCCGCGGCCGCCTGGGCATCGATGGGCTCGCCGCGGCCGTTGAACATGTCCTGGAGCTGGATCTCGCCGCCCGACGTCCGCGGCACGCTGCTGCCGTCCGGCTGGGTGACGGCCGCGGCGGCGGGCGCGGCCACGAGCGACGCCACGACACCGACGGCCCACCTCGCCCTCTGCCCCGATCGTCCTGCGCCTTGGCCCACGAGGGAGAGTCTACAGGAAGTCGACCGGAGCGCGAACACCCTTCGCGAGAGCCCGCCGAGCGTCCGTGGTGGGTTTCGCAAGCGCCGAGCCTCGAGGCAGGATCGGCGGAGCTGACTCCGGCGGAGCGCGCCTGGCTCGAGCGCGACGAGCGCCGCTGGGCGCGGGCGGCCCGCCTCGCCGCGCGGCACGCCGGGATGGACCTGGGCGGCGTCGGTCACGTCCTGCCGAGCCTCGAGCGACCCGCTGCGGAGCGGCTGCGGCTGGCGCTCGCGGCTCCGCTCAGCCGCGGAGTTTGCCCACGACGCTCGGGCGCCGGGAGGGACCCATCGCGGGGGTGATCTCGGGGCGTGGCGCGCGCAGCTCGCCCGTCTCGAGCGCGACGAGACGCGCCGACACCATCAGCGGATCGCTCGCCGGCTCGAGCACGAGGAACGTGCCCGCGCCGCAGGTCCAGATGGGGAGCTCACCGAGGGGACGGTCGAGCGTGCCCAGGCGGCGGGCCGCGTCGGCGAAGAACGGGTCGTCGTGCACGAAGAGGAGCCACGCCGCGCGCCCGAGCGCCGGCACGCTCGCCTGCAGCGCCGCCCGCGTCTGGACGACCGCGATCCCCACCGGGTTGCACCGCGAGAGCAGCACCAGCGGCGGCACGCCCGGGCCACCGACGCCCGGGAGCCGCGCGAGCTGGCGCGCGCCGCGCTCGGAGGCCGGCTCGCCGCCCTCGACCAGCCGCTGCAGATCCCCCCCCGCGCGGAGCAGGAGCGCGAGGCACGCCTCGCGCACCGCCGGATCGGCGGGGAGGCCTTGCGGGAGGATCACGACTCGGGACACGTTCCCCTGCACACCCTGCGAGCTCGCGGCGCGCAGACACCGAGCTTAGCCGGAAGCCGGGTCGGGTGTCACCTCGCGCGGCGGGCGCCCGCCGCGCGCTAGACGAGCTGCCGGTAGACGCGCGGCTCGAGCGTCGCGGCGGTGAGCAGGCCGCTCGTCATCGCGCCGACGACGCCGAGCGAGGCCACGTCGACGCCGGTCATGTACAGGCCGGGGAGCGGCGTGCGGGTGCGCAGCCGCTTGCACCCGAAGCGCTCTGGGGTGGCCTCGAGGCCGTAGATGGCGCCGCCACTCGCGCGGGCGAAGTGCTCGGTCGAGAGCGGCGTGCTGAGCTCGCGGTACACCGCGTGCTTCATCACGTCGGGGATGCGCGCCTCGAGGTGCGCCACCATCCGATCCTCGACGTCGCGCTTGAACGCCTGGTAGTCGGCCGGGCGCCGCCCCTGCTCGGTCCCCGCCCAACGCGCGAAGAGCTCGGCGTCGACGAAGGTGATGCACTCGCCCGTGTGGCGCTGCTCGGGCCCGGGATCGTGGTCCGGATCCTTCAGGGACGGGAACGAGACGTAGAGGATCGGGGCCCGGGAGTCGGGATCGGCGAGGTCCCAGAACCGGAGCCTCTCCTCCCACGTCTCGAAGAGCCAGAGGTTCGCGCGCGAGGCGCCCGCGGCGGCGATGTCGCCCTCGAAGCCGAGGTTCAGGCAGAGGTAGCCCGGCGAGTCGCGGAGCGCGACGATCGAGCGGCCCCACGCCGAGTGCCGGAGCCGATCGGGGACCAGGCGCTCGACGGTGGTGCGCGCCCCCGCCGCCGAGACGACGACCGGCGCGCGCAGCTCGGCGCCGTCGCGCAGCCGCACGCCCACGGCCCGGCCCCGCTCGACGACCAGCCCCGCCACGTCGGCGCGCACGAGCGTCTCCCCGCCGGCCTCGCGCACGGCCCCGAGCAGGTGCGCGGCGATCTGCTGTGACCCCCCCCGGGGGTAGTACGCGCCGTTCCAGAAGTGGACGTGCGTGAGCGCGTGGATCGCAAACGACGACTCGTGAGGCAGGCTGCCGTAGTAGCCCCAGTGCAGCGTGAGGACGGTGCGCAGCTTGCCGGTGATGCCGTGCTCGTCGAGCACCCGGGCGGTCGTCACGCCCCACCAGTCGCGCTTGCCGGCGAGCGCGAGGAGCCGACTGCCGGCCACGTCCACGGCCTCGGGCAGGCTCTTCAGGGCGAAGAACGGCATCGCCTCGCGCGCGACCTGGCGCACGGTCTCGACGTATCGCTCGATCTGGGTCGCCTGCTCGGGGAAGGCGTCCTTCAGCACCGCCAGGTAGCCCGCTCGGCGATCGGGGAGATCGATGCGGAAGCCGTCGTGGAAGCGGAAGGTGTCGTAGGGGTTACCGAGCGGCTCCAGCTCCAGGCGGCCGCCGGTGAGCCAGCGGAGCATGCGGCCCGGCGGGTCCGTCGGGCGCATCTCACCCAGCGCGTGGACGCCGGCGTCCCACCGCCAGCCCTTGCGCGCGAACGAGTGGGTGAAGCCGCCGGGCACGTAGTGCTGTTCGAGCACGAGGACGCGCCGCCCGTGCCGCGCGAGCGCCGCCGCGCACGCCATCCCGCCCATCCCGGAGCCGACGACGATCGCGTCCCACCGCCCGGTCACGCCGGGTCGGTACGTGTCATAGACCTTACGACCGTCGAGCGTCGGGATGGCGGACATTCGCCGCTCTTACCACGGCGCTCGAGGCGCCCTGCGGCGACGCGCCGCCCAGGCGAGCAGCAGGCCGACCCCCGCCAGCGCCGCACCCCGGGGCGAGCGCGACTGGGCCCGACACGCGCAGCCCGAGTCCTCGTCGCCCGAGCCTCCTGCCCCGGGCGCGCCTGCGGAGCCAGCAGCGGCGCCGCCCGCGGCTCCGGTGGCTCCGGCGCCGCCCGCGCCCGCCGACGTGGCCGCGTCCGCCCCGGCGTCGCCCGGCGCCGCGCCGCCCGCCGCGCCCCCGCCGGCCGCGCCGCCCGTCCCTGCTCCCCCACCCCCTCCGCCGGTCCCCGGCGAGCCGACCGCGCACGGGAGCTGATCGAGGCCCTTCGACTGCACGCCCTCGAGCGTCCCGGCCGCGATCGCGGCGTCGAGCTCCGCGCCGCCGACCCACGTCGTCATCGCCGGATCGGCGGCCAGCACGCAGGCCGTCCACGCGACCGCCCAGCGCCGGAAGAGCGGCACCGTCGCGCGATCGCCGGCGCCGCAGGCGAACGAGCAGACGAGGTCCTGCTCACCCGGATCGCAGTGGCCGGAGCCGTTCACCGTGACCTGGAGGTTCGGGGGGACGAGCTGCGGGCGGACGTTCGCCTCTTGCCAGGCGGAGTTGCAGAGCCCGGGGACCTCGGCGAGGAGCTGGAGCGTCGGCGCGGCGATGGTCGGGGTGACGCTCAGCCCTTGGACGCCGTCATCGTTCGGATCGAAGAGCACGAGCGAGTCGATGCTGGAGTCGCGCGCGGCGGTGATGTGGGACGAGAGCCCCCCCCAGCTATGCCCGATGAGCCCGCGCCGGCTCCCGTCGACGCGACCAGCGAGCGGGGAGCCGGTGCCCTGCCCCTGCGCGGTCGCCCACTCGAGCAGCGCGCTGATTTGTCTCTGGTTGGCGTCGTGGTCACACGAGATGACGGTGCACGGCATGTCCGGCACCACGGCGACGAAGCCGCGCGAAGCGAGCGTGCTCGCGAGCTCGACGTGGTAGGTGTTGTTGGAGTTGGCGCCGTGGATCACGCCGACGAGCGGATACGGGCCGCCGTTCTGCGGGTGGTAGACGACGGTGTGCAGCGACACGCCGTCGACCTGGACGCCGCCCGCGTCCCACACGCCGAAGGCGAGCGGCCCGCGGTCCTCGGGGGTCTGGGCGGCCGCTGGCGCGGCGATGAGGAGCACGAGGGCGGCCAGGGGCGGGGCGCAGCTGCGAGGAGCCATGGAGGGATCGTACGCGCCTCCCGGCCGGTCGGCCAGTAGCCGCACCCAGCGTTCGCGCCAGGCCGCGCGGCGCCCGCGATCGGCGTGCCCGCCCGTCACCGGCCGGCACTTTACGCCGGTCCGCCCGGCCCCCAGGCTCCGGGCATGCCCCTCGTGCTCGTGACCGGCGCCACCGACGGCATCGGGCGTCAGACGGCGCTCGACCTCGCCGCGATGGGCGCGGACCTCGTCCTTCACGGGCGGAGCGCGGACAAGCTGCGGAGCGTGACCGCGGCGGTGGAGGCCGTGCCGGGCCGGGGGCGCGTGGAGAGCGCGAGCGCCGACCTCGCCGATTTGGACTCCGTGCGCGCGTGGTGCGGGGAGCTGCGCCGCCGCTTCCCGCGGCTCGACGTCGTCGTGCACAACGCGGGCGTCTACATGAACTCGTTCGTCCGGACGCGGCAGGGGCACGAGACCACGTGGGCGGTGAACGTCCTCGCGCCGCTGCTGGCGACCCACGAGCTGCTCCCCGCGGTCCGCGAGGGCGCCGGCGGGGGCCGGTTCGTGAACGTGAGCTCGATCGCGCACAATCGCGGGGAGCCGTCGTGGGCGCTCGCGAGCTCGGAGGCGGGCTTCTCGCCGTACGGGTCGTATGCGCGCTCCAAGCTCGCGCTGACCGCGCTCACCGCCGAGCTCGGCCGGCGCCTCGGGGCGCGCCCCCTCGTGTTCTCGCTGCACCCGGGCGTCGTCTCGACGAAGCTGCTGACGGAGGGGTTCGGCGTCACCGGCCCGGACTCGCACGCGGACGGCGCCGCCACGTCCGTCTACCTGGCGACCGCGCCCGCCGCCGAGCTACGCGCCCACCAGGGCGAGTACTTCGCGCGCTCGCGCCCCGCCCCGATGAGCCGCGTCGCGAGGGATCCCGCCGTCGGGCGGGCGCTCTACGAGCAGCTCGTGCGCGAGCTCGGGCTGGCCGCGCTCGCGCCGGAGGCGTGAAGGTTCGGCGCGCGCCGCTCACGGAGGGTCGCGCAGAAGTTGCGTCGCTCCGACACGCCCGCGGGCTCGGCCGCGGGTGCCCCACGCAACGCGGGGCCCGCCGCCGTCCGGCGCCCGATCCGGCCGACCGGCGGGCGGGCTGCGCTATGCTGACGCCGACCCCGGGCGCGCTCGCGCCGCCGTCGGTGCGCTCTCCGCGCCGCGCTGCAAGGTCCTCCTCGCCCCCATGCGCCGCATCGCGCTCCTCTCCCTGGCCCACGACCGCGGCAAGCTGGTCGCCTCCCTCGCGGGCGTCGCGTTCGCCGCGACGCTCGTCGTCGGCCAGATCGGCCTCTACGTCGGGTTCCTCGAGAGCTCCAGCGCGGTGGTGCGTCACGCTGGCGGCGATGTGTGGGTCATGGCTCGTGGAACCGCGGTGGTCGACAACGGCGAGCGGCTGTCCGCCGGGAGCCGCGCGATCGTCGCGAGCCACCCGTGCGTGGCCCGGGTACGCGCGTTGGTGATGGCGTTTCTCCCGTTGCGCAAGCCCGACGGGAGCCTGGAGGCCGTGCAGGTGGTCGGGTACGAACCGGTGGCGGATCCCGTGCTCCCGTGGAGCCTGGCCCGGGGCCTGCCCCAGGATCTCCACGGGCCGGGCCGCGTCGCGATCGACGGCCTGGACGTGCGCAAGCTCCAGATCGGCGCCGAGCCGCTCGGCGCGGTGCTCACGGTGGGAACGGAGGAGGTCTACGTGGCGGCGGTGACCCGGGGGATCCGCGCGTTCACGCTGGCCCCATACGTCTTCGCGGAGATCGACACGGCGCGCCGCCTGGCGCGCATGGGCGGCGACCAGGCGTATTTTTGGCTCGCCGATCTCGCGCGACCGGAGTGTCGCGACGACGTGATCGCCGCCGTGAAGCGCCACGGCGACCTCGACGCCCACGCTCGCGAGGAGTTTCGGCGGATGACGGAGAACTACTGGGTCGCGGGGTCGGGCGCGGGCACCGCGCTCGGGTTCAGCGCGTTGCTCGGGCTGGTCGTCGGGGCCGTGATCGTGGGCCAGACGCTGTACGCCGTGACGAAGGAGCACCTGCGAGAGCTCGCGACGCTGAAGGCGATCGGCGCGACCCCGGGCGAGGTGGTCAGCTTCGTCACGTGGCAGGCGGCCGTGTTGGCCTGCGTCGGTGGTGGGCTCGGGTTCCTGTTCGCCTACCTGCTTGCGACCGGCACCGCGGGGGTGGGCCTCGTCATCGTCCTCTCGCCGACCGTGTTGCTCATCGGTGCTGGCGCGGTGCTGACGATGTGTACCGTGGCCGCCATCTGGAGCATTCGCGCGGTGCTCACGCTGGAGGCGGCCGAGGTGTTCCGATGAGCGATGTGCTCGTGCGCGCCAGCGACGTGGAGAAGACTTACGGGTCCGGGGAGCTCGCCGTGCCGGTGCTGAAGCGCATCTCGCTCGAGGTGCGGGCAGGCGCCCTCGTGCTCCTGATGGGGCCATCCGGGTCGGGGAAGACGACGCTGGTGTCGGTGCTGGCCGGCCTCCTTCGGCCCACGGCGGGCCACGTCGAGCTGTGCGGAGCCCGGATCAGCGAGCTCAGCGAGTCAAAGGTCGCGGCGGTGCGCCGCCGTCACCTCGGCTTCGTGTTTCAGAGCTACAACCTGTTCCCGGCGCTCTCCGCGCTGGACAACGTCGCCGAGGTGCTCCGCATGAAGGGGTTCGCGCCCCGCGAGGCCGAGCAGCGGGCTGCGGACGCGCTGGACCGAGTCGGCCTGGGCGACCGCCGGACCCATCGCCCCGGCGAGCTCTCCGGCGGCCAGAAGCAGCGCGTCGCCATCGCGCGCGCCCTCGCGGGCGACCCGGCGCTCATCTTCGGCGACGAGGTAACGGCGGCGCTCGACACGCGCACCGCCCTCAAGGTGATGGAGCTGCTGCGGGCGCAAGTGACGCCCGGGCGCGCGATCTTGATCGTCACCCACGACCGGCGACTCGAGCAGTACGCCGACCACGTGATTGGCTTGGAGGATGGATCCGTGGTCGAATCGAAGCGATCGGCGCCCGACGCCGCGCAAGCTGGAGCCATGACATGAGACGCCGGAGGGACGTGACGCTCGCGATCGCTGCCGCGACGCTGCTCGCCGGCGGTGGGCTGTGGGCTGCGGACCGCGCCCGGGCCGAGACGGTCAGCGTGGAGCCCGCGACGATCGCCGAGCGCGTGGTGGCCCGGGCCGTGATCGTGCCGCGCCAGGGCGTCGCCGAGGTGCGACCGCGCGTGGACGGCCGCGTGCTGTCCGTCGCCGTGAACGAGGGCGAGGCCGTGAAGGCCGGCCAGCTGCTAGCGGAGATCGAGCCCGACAGCGCCAGAGCCGAGGTGGCGCGCAGAGAAGCGGAGGTCGCCTCTTTGGACAGCACCGCGCGCGCGGTACGACAGGGCGCGCGGACCGAGGAGGTGAGCGCGGCGCAGGCCGAGGTGCGCGCGGCGCGTGAAGAGCTGTCCCTCGCGCGCGAACGCCTCGCCCGCGAGGAGCGCCTCGGGCGGACGGGCGCGTCCCCCCCAGCGCAGGTTGAGGAGGCGCGGAGAGCAGCGGAGATCGTCCGGGCGCGGCTCGACGGCGCCGAGGCGCGGCTGCGCCTCGCGCGTTCCGGCGGGCGACCCGCCGAGACGAGCGCCGCGGACGCACGCGTCGCGGCGGCGCGCGCGGCGGCCGAGCTCGCCAAGCTCGACCTGGGCCGCACGCGGCTGGTCGCGCCCATCGACGGCAGGGTGCTCGCGCGCCGCGTCGATCCGGGGGACACCGTCGCCGGCGCCCAGGCCGGGGGAGCTCCGGCCGCGTTCGAGCTCGCCGACACGCAGGACACCGAGCTTCGCCTGGAGATCGAGGAGGTGCACGCCGCGCAGGTGCCGGCAGGCACCCACGTGCGCGTCGTGCTCCCTGGCGGCAGGGACCAGGTGGGGAGTGGACGCGTCGTGCGGCTCGGCGCCAGGCTCGAGCGGCGCACGATCGGAGCTCAGGACGCGCGGGAACGCGGCGAAGGGTGGGTGCGAGCCGTCTGGGCGGAGGTCGCCTGGCCCGGGGGGCCGCCGCCGCTCGGGCAGCGCTTCGAGGCGATCCTGGAGCTGGGTCAGCGCCACGTGGACGCCTCGGTGCCCCGCGGCGCCGTCCGAGTCGCCGGGGGTCGCGCGCTCGTCGACCGCGCGCGTGGCCCGCTCTTCGAGGAGACGGCCGTGGTGCTCGGAATGGCAGACGACGAGCGCGTCGAGGTGCAGGGGCTCCCGGCGGGGACGCTGGTGCGCGCTGCGCACTGAGGCCTACCCGCGACGCGCTTCCGCCGGGCGCGCAGGCGGGCCCGGCGAGCCGGGCATCGGCTACGATGCGGCGATGCTCCTCCCGCGCCGGCTCTTGCTCTCCGCCCTGGGTCTCTCGATCGTCGGCTGCGGATCGAGCAGCGAGAGGTCGCCGCCCGCGGGGGCCGGCGGGTGCAAGCCGTCCACCCCGAGCCCCGCCGACGGGTTCGCGACCGAGCGCGATCCGGCGTCCGCCGAGGTGGCGCTCGCGCGACGCATCGCCGATCGCTGGCTCGAGGTGCACCCGCCGGAGGACTCACCGTGGGACTGGGGTGCGGGCACCATGATGCTCGCGCTCGGGGATCTCTACCGCGTCACGGCCGATCCCAGATACCGGGACCACTATCGCGCGTACGCCGATCACTGGCTGGAGCGCACGTACCAGGTCGTCAACAGCGACACCTGCCCGTCGGCGCACGCCGCCTTGGGGGTCTACCGCGAGACGTGCGACGAGGCGTACCGCGTGCCCGTCGACGACGTCGTCGCGTACCTCGAGGGCGCGCCCCGCACGGACTACGGCGGCATCCAGCACCTCGGCAGCTTCGAGCTGCTGGGGCGATCGATCTGGGTCGACTCGCTGCAGATGTTTGGGAGCGTTTGGACTCGCTGGGCCGAGCTGACACGCGATCGCACGTTCCTGGATCGCTATGCCGAGCAGCTCGGCGTGTTCGTCGAGCACCTGCAGGATCCGGGCGGCTTGTTCCGCCACGCGAAGGACTTCGCCCTCGCGCACGACACCGACATCTACTGGGCGCGCGGCAACGGCTGGGTCACCGCGTCCGCGTACGACTACCTGCGCGTCGCGCGCGCGCTCGGCGTGGACGCCGCGCCCGCGCGCGCGGCGCTCGAGCGGCAGGTCGCCGCGCTCCTCGCCTCCCAGGATCCGACGACCGGCCTCTGGTGGACCCTCCTCAATCGGCCGGGCGACATCTACCTCGAGACGAGCGCGAGCGCGCTCTTCGCGCTCGGCATGGCGCGCGGCGTCCGGCTGGGGCTGCTCGGCGCGGACGCGAAGACCGCCGCGCTGCGCGCGATGGACGGCGTCCAGAGCCGCGTGATCGACGACGCGCAGGGCCGCGCCCTGGTGACCGGGATCTCGGGGCCCACGACGGCGGGCGACGCCGCCGACTACGCCGAGGTCCCGCTCGAGGACGATCTCGACTTCGGGGTGGCGGCGGTGATCCTGGCGCTGCTCGAGATCTCGGGCCTGGGCGCGTAGTCGCGGCGCCCGCTCACCGGCACGGGAGCTGGCCCCACGTCGCGCCCGTGATCGCGCCCGCGGCGCCGTTCCCGCTCCCGTCGTTCGCGACCGCGCCCGCGCCCTCGTCGAGCCGCCAGTAGCCCAGGGTGTTCGCGTCCGTGCCGAGCGTGGCCGGCGGCGTGAACGACCCTGTGTAGCGCGCGACGCTCGAGAGGCGGACCTCGGCGACCCAGGTGTCCGTGAGCCCCTGCTGGCTGCCATCGCGGAAGATGCCGCCGATGTACGCGGTCGACGCCGAGTCGAGGGGATCGCCGCCGGAGGACGTGATCCCGACCAGGGCCCCGTCGACGAACGAACGTGCGGCGGCAGAGTCGTACGAGAACGCGACGTGTGTCCAGCGACCGGACGGCACGGCGCCTGCCGCGCTGTTGATGCGGACGTAGTTGCCGGAGCCGATCCAGAACCCCGTGTCCAGCGAGCCCGCCGCGCCCACGAACATGAACTTGTCCTCGAGCGACGGGACCCAGTCGTTGAAGACGACCCCTCCCCCCGCGGCGCCCCGGTAGATCCACGCCTCGTACGTCCCGGCGGCGCCGAGCGTGATCGCCCCCGCCCCCGCTACCGCGACCGAGTCGGCGACGTCGTCGAAGTAGAGCGCGGGCGCCGTGCACCCAGCGTCCGCGGGCGAGCCGCTCGCGCCAGCCGCGCCGTCGGGCGGGGCGCCGGCGGTGCCGCCGGCCGCGTCGACGGGCGCGTCGGCGCTCGCGTCCGCCGGCCCCCCTGCGGCGCCGCCGCTGCCCGAAGTGCCGCTCGCGCCCGAAGTGCCGCTCGCGCCCGACGCGCCGCTCGCGCCCGACGCGCCGCTCGCGCCCGACGCGCCGCTCGCGCCCGACGCGCCGCTCGCGCCCGACGCGCCGCTCGCGCCCGACGTGCCGCTCGCGCCCGATGTGCCGCTCGCGCCCGACGCGCCGCTCGCGCCCGATGTGCCGCTCGCGCCCGCAGAGGCGTCCGACCCGCCGGTGCCGCCGCTACCGGAGGGTGGTGGGCTCGCGTCGCTCGCCGCGCAGGCCGGCCAGAGACTGATCCCAATCAACGTGATCCCGAGGCGGCGGTGCATGTGGGCACTCTACCACTCGCGCGTCCCGCGCCGCACGCGAGGGCGCGTTACGGCGCTCGCCGACGCTGGTCGCGAACATGGGCCGCCAGAGATCGGCGAGCCTGTGGCGCGCGCCGCACGCAAGGCGAGGCGCCGAGCTCGTCCAGCGGCGTGGCGGCAGAGCGCGCCGTCGAGTGGCCGGCGGCAGGCTCTCCGCGGGTGGCCAGCAGGCAGCCCGAGGCGCGCTCAGTCGTAGCACTTCCCGCCGCCAGGCAGCCCGGCGGCTGCGGCGTTGCAGCGCGCCGTCGGGAGGCAGATGCCAACCCCGTCCGCGATTGGCTGCTGCTCCGGCTGGACGGTGTACGTGAAGCAGCCCTCGCCGACCTCGCACTGGAAGTCGCGGTTCACCGGCGTGCAGTTGCCGGCGGTCTCGGAGATGCAGAAGCTCCACGGGTGCAGCGGTGAGCGCCCGGTGCAGAGCTGCCCCGCGGGGCAGCCGCCGCAGTTGCCTCCGCAGAGGTCCACCTCGGGCACCTCGGGGCACGCCGT
>JADLEQ010000016.1 GCA_020846005.1 Polyangiaceae bacterium | reverse complement strand
GCTCCCGCTCCCGCTCCCGCTCCCGCCCCCGCTCCCGCTCTCCCTCTCGCTCTCCCCCTCGCTCTCGCTCCCGCCCCCGCCCCCGCCCC
This sequence comes from Polyangiaceae bacterium, assembly GCA_020846005.1. GTDB lineage: Bacteria > Myxococcota_A > Polyangia > Polyangiales > Polyangiaceae > JADLEQ01. The sequence continues at coordinate 57,019 of JADLEQ010000016.1, read as the reverse complement.
CGCCCCCGCCCCCCTCACCCGTACTTCCCGGCGATCCGCGTCACCTCGCGCACCGTGGCGTCGAACTCCGCCGCCTCCCCCGCGTCCTGCTGCAGGAGCCGCTCCAGCTCCGGCAGCGCCGCGAGCGCGCGGTCGACGCGCGCGTCGCTCCCGCGCGCGTACGCGCCGAGCGCGATCAGATCGCGCTTCTCCTCGTGGGCCGCGATGAGCGCCCGCACGCGCCGCGCCGCCGCCACGTGTTCGGCGCCGGCGACCGCGCCCATCACGCGCGAGAGCGACCCAGGCACGTCGATCGCGGGGTAGTGGCCGCGCGCAGCGATCGCCCGGTCGAGGACGACGTGCCCGTCGAGGATCCCGCGCACCTCGTCTGCGATCGGCTCCTCGAGGTCGCCGCCCTCGACGAGCACCGTGTAGATCGCGGTGATCGCCCCAGCGGCGCCCTGCCCGCTCCGCTCGAGCAGGCGTGGCAGCAGCGCGAACACGCTCGGCGGATATCCCCGCCGCGCGGGCGGCTCCCCCGCCGCGAGCCCCACCTCGCGCTGCGCCCGAGCGACCCGCGTCACGCTGTCCGCGAGCAGCAGCACGCTCTTGCCGCGATCTCGAAACCACTCCGCGACCGCGGTGGCGACGAGCGCCGCCGCCAGCCGCTCGAGCGCGGGCGCGTCGCTCGTCGCGACGACGACGACGCTGCGCGCGAGGCCCTCGGCGCCGAGGGCGTGCTCGAGGAACTCGCCCACCTCCCGCCCGCGCTCGCCGACGAGCGCGACGACCACGACGTCGGCGCTCGTGCCGCGGGCGATGGCGCCGAGGAGCGTGCTCTTGCCGACACCCGAGCCCGCGAACAGGCCGACACGCTGCCCTTCGCCGAGCGTCATCAGCCCGTCGATCGCGCGCACCCCGGTGGCGAGCGGCGAGGAGACGGGCCGCCGCTCGAGCGCGCTCGGCGGCGCGCGATCGACCGGGACTTGCTCGAGCCCCGCCGGCAGCGGGCGACCGTCGATGGGCCGCCCGAGACCATCGAGCACGCGCCCGAGCAACGCCTCTCCGGCGCCGACCGACAGCGGGCCCCCCGTGCTCTCGACGACATCCTCGGGCCCGACGCCGCGCGGATCCCCGAGCGGGATCGCGAGCGCCTCGCCCCCGTCGAATCCCACGATCTCAGCCGGCAGCTCCCCACCCCGCCGCCGCACGATCACGAGATCGCCGACGCGCGCGCCCGGCAGCGCGATCCGCAGCGTGAGCCCCGTCACCGCCCGCACACACCCGCTCGGCCTGAGCGCCGGCGCCGCCGCCAACCGCCGACGCAGCGCCTCGACATCCACACCCCCATCTTACCCCTCCCCCGCGCTACGCTCCCCGACCCCCAAGCCCGATCCCAAGCCCCCGCCCCCGCGCTCGCCCCCACCCTCCCGCGCTCGCCCCCCGCGCTCGCCCCCGCCCTCCCGCGCTCGCCCCCACCCTCCCGCGCTCGCCCCCACCCTCCCGCGCTCGCCCCCGCCCCCACCCCCACCCTCCCTCCCTGCGCCTCCGCCATGATCGACGAGAACGCCTTCGGCCTCCTCATCACCCACCACGACCTCGAGGACGAGGAGTACGCCTCCGCCCCGGAGGCGTTCGCCGATCGCGTCGTGTCGTTCCGCGCCGTGGTCCACGACTGGATCGCCGACGCCCCGCCCGCGCCGGGCATGACGGCCCTGGATCTCGGCCACGGGATCTACTGCGAGCTCGCGTCGGACGAGCTGACGCTCGATCTGGTCGCGTGGCTACGCGATTTGCGCGCGCGGCTCGCCGAGCGGGACTTCGAGAGCACCGGTGTCGTGACGTACGGCGGTCGCTGGGTCGACGAGGACTCGGGCGCGCTGGCGGCGGAGCGCTGGGTCGGCACCGTGCGGCTCCTCCAGGCGTCGCTGCCGAGCGAGCCGCTGCGGCGAGCGCTCGCGGTCGACGCCGCGAGCCGCGGGCGGGACGCGGCGAACGAGGACGACGACGGCTGGGGCCCGGGTCTGTACGCGGACGCAGACGCCCTCGAGTCGATGGGCAAGCGCTTCAAGAACGCGCCGACGCCGCTGCCGTGCGGGGACGCCGTCTTCTACCGGCTGGGGCGCTGAGGGGCCACAGGCGCTCAGAGCCAGTCGTTCGCCCGGTACCACTCCGCCGTCTCGCGCAGGCCGTCGACGAGGGAGTAGCGCGCGCTCCAGCCGAGCTCGGCGCGCGCGGGGTCGGCGTCACACACCCACTGGCCGAACAGCTCGTTGCACTTGTCGCGCGTGAGCATCACGGCGCGGTCGGTCAGCTTGCCATACTGCTCGGCGCCGAGCGCGACGGCCTCGACGACGACCCGCGGGATGGGGAAGCGGAGCCACGCCCGCACGCCGAGCGCTCCCTCGATGCCGCTCGCGACATCGGCGAACGTGTGGACCGCGCCGTCGTCCACGAAATAGACCGAGCCGCTCGGCACGTCGGCGTCGATGGCGGCGACGCAGGCCGCGGCGCAGTCCGTACCGTGGATCATGCTGAGCCGGGAGGCGGTCGAGCCGAAGTAGGGCATCACACGCGCGCGCACGCTCTTGAACGCGGCGAGCAGCTCCTGGTCGCGGGGACCGTAGATGGTCGGGGGCCGGATCACCGTGATCGGGAGCTCCGCCCGCGCCTCGAGCGCCTTGCGCTCCCCGCGGCGCTTGCTGCGCCCGTAGTGGGTGACGGGCGCGGTCTCCGCGCCGACCTTCACCGGGTTCCCCTGCTCGTCGCTCGGCCCGGCCGCCGCCAGGCTCGACACCAGGACGAAGCGCCGGAGCGTGGAGGTGGCCGCTCGCGCCGCCTCGAGGGCGTTCTCCGTGCCGCCCACGTTCACGCGGTCGAACTCCTCCGGCGAGCGCGCCTTCACCAGCCCGGCGGAGTGCACGATCGCCGTGACGCCCGCTGCGGCGCGGACGAAGCTGTCACGATCCTCGACGGCGCCCTCCGCGAGCTCGACGCCCGGCAACGAGCGGAGGAAGCGAGTGTCGCTCGTCTTGCGCACGAGGGCCCGCACCGGCCGCCCGGCGCGGCTCAGCTGCTCGACGATGTGGGAGCCCAGGAAGCCCGAGCCGCCGGTGACCAGAACCGTCATCTTGCCTCGCGTGGCGGGCGCGACGCGCGCCCGGCGAGTCCTTCTCCGACCCGCGTCGCAAGGTGTCAAGCGGTAGGCGCGCCGCCCGGCCCCGGGTGACGTAGGCTCGACCCCGCCCGATGCCTGCGCGCCCTCGCCTGCTCGATCCCTCGACCCCCAGCGGGATCGCCGCGCTCGTGGCCGCGACGACCGTCGGGGTCACGGCGCTCTCGTACGCGCTGCCCGCGGACTACGCCGCGACGGGGGTCGCGTTCGCGTTCCTGTTCGCGACCTACGGGGTGGCCGTCCCTCGCGATGACGCCGAGGCGCTCCGGTCGCACGGCCTCGCGCTCGGGGGCCTCGCGGAGCCACACGCGCTCGACGCGCGCCGGATGGCGAGGGAGACGGTCCGCGCCATGGCGTGGGCGCTCGGCCTCGCCGCGCTCGTGCTCCCGCCGTTCTGGATCGGGTGGGTCTACTGGTGGCGGCCGGCCGCGCCCTTCGTGCCCGCCCCGCCGCCGCCGCTGCTCGACGAGGTCCTCGGTCAGGTGCTGGTGATCGCCCTGCCCGAGGAGGCCTTCTATCGAGGGTGGCTGCAGACGGCGATCGACCGCGTCTACCCGCCGCGTTGGCGAGTCCTCGGGGCCCGCCTCGGGCCGTCGCTGCTGCTGGCGAGCGCCGTGTTCGCCGCCGGCCACGTCCTCACCGAGACGCACCCCAACCGGCTGGCGGTGTTCTTCCCCGCGCTGCTCTTCGGCTGGTTGCGCGCGCGGACGGGCGGGATCGGCGCGAGCCTCGCGTTTCACGCGGCCTGCAACCTGTTCGCCGCCTGGGTCGCGCGGAGCTACGGGCTCGGCGGCTGAGCCTGCGCCTCGACCGCGCTGGCGACGCCACCCGACACGTTGCATGCTCGCCGCGCATGATCCCGCAGCACGTCCTCGATCGGGTGGTCGACCTCGCCCTCGCCGAAGATCTGGAGGGCGGCGACCTCACGACGGAGGCGACGGTCGCGGCGGACGCACGCGGGATCGGGCGGGTCGTCGCCCGCTCCGCGCTGGTGTTTGCCGGCGGAGCCGTGCTCGCGCGCGTCTTTTACCGGGTGGACCCGGGCGTACGGGTCGAGCAGCGGATCGCCGACGGTGAGCTCGCGGAGCCGGGCGCGGTGCTGATGGTCGTCGAGGGCGCGACGCGGTCGCTGCTCATCGCCGAGCGGACGGCGCTGAACTTCGTGCAGCGGATGAGCGGGATCGCGACGCTCGCGCGGCGGTTCGTGGACGCGCTCCCCGCAGGCAGCACGACGCGCGTCACGGACACCCGCAAGACGACCCCCGGGCTGCGGGCGCTCGAGCGCTACGCCGTCCGCGCCGGAGGGGCGCACAACCACCGCAACGACCTCGGCGCAGCGGTGCTCATCAAGGACAACCACATCGAGGCGGCGGGGGGCGTCCGCCCGGCGCTCGCGCGCGCTCGAGCGCGCGCGCCGCACACCTCACGCCTCGAGATCGAGGTCGAGAGCCTCGACATGCTGGACGAAGCGCTCGCCGCCGGCGCGGACGTCGTCATGCTCGACAACTTCGCGCCCGAGGCGCTCGATGAGGCGATCGCGAGAGCGCGCGGCCGCGCCGTCGTCGAGGTCTCGGGCGGAGTCGGCCTGGCGCGGATCGCGGAGCTCGCGGGCCGCGGGGTCGACGTCATCAGCGTGGGCGCGCTCACGCACTCGGCGCCCTCGGCCGACATCGCGCTCGACCTCGAGCGCCTGGTCTGAGCCGTGGCGGCGGAGCCGGTCACGAGGTCGCCGTTCGACGTGGCACGGTTCGCGGCCGAGCGAGCCGCGCGGGCCGTCCGGCTCGGCGCGCCGCTGCGCTACGCGCCCACGACCGGCTCCACCAACGACGACGCGCTGGCCGCGGCGCGGGAGGGCGAGCCCGAAGGCGCGCTGTTCGTGAGCGACGAGCAGCGCGCCGGCCGGGGGCGGCGGGGCGCCGGCTGGGTGGCGCCGCCGCGGGCGCACCTCATGTTCAGCCTGGTCCTGCGGCCGCGCGTGCCCCCCGACCGGCTGAGCACGCTCGCGCTCGCCACTGGCCTCGCCGTCCGCGAGGCGTGCGCGCGGTACGTCACGTCGCCGCTCCGCGTGAAGTGGCCGAACGACGTGGAGCTCGACGGCCGCAAGCTGGCCGGGATCCTCATCGAGTCGAGCGGCGTGGGGACGGCGCGGCTCGCCGTCGTCGTCGGGGTCGGGGTGAACGTCGCGCGCGTCCCTTGGCCCCCCGAGCTGACCGAGCGCGCGACGTCACTCGAGGAGGCGGGCGCGCGCGTCGAGCGGGAGGCCTTGCTGGCGGAGGTGCTGGCCGCGCTCGAGCGGCGCGTGGCGGTGTGGGAGGCGCAGGGGCTCGAGGCGTCGCGCGCGGAGCTGGCCGCAGCCGACGCGCTCCGCGGCGAGGCCGTGACCGTGGAGGGCGTCTCGGGGATCGCGGCGGGCATCGCGCCGGACGGCGCGCTGCTCATCGCGACGCCGGAGGGCGTGGTGCGTGTCGTGTCCGGCCACGTGGTGCGCGCGGGGACGCGCGGCGCGACGCCGGCCCCGACTGCGCGCACCTAGCGCCCGCGCGGGCGAGCCGCTCACCACCGCTGGCCGGGCGGCGCGCCGAGGAGCGGGCCGAGGCCCGTCGCCGGCACCCTCCGGATCTCACCGCTCAGCCGGTCGTACAGCGCGCGCAGCTCGGCGAGCTTCTCCGGACGGCTACGCGCGAGATCGCGCTGCTCCGTCGGATCGTGCTCGAGATCGAAGAGCATGATGGTCTTGTCGTCCCCGAAGGAGAGGAGCTTCCACCCCTCCCACACGAGCGCCCGGCGGCGATCCATGAGGTCATTGCGCGTGAGGTCGGCCAGCACGGGCCGCTCCGCCGGCGTGCCCCCGCGGAGCTCGGAGACGAGGCTCAGCCCGCGGAGGTCCGGATCGGCGGGGGCGCCCATCAGCTCCGCGAACGTCGGGGCCAGATCGAGGTGGCTCCGCGGGACCTCGATCCGCCGCGGCGTCACGCCCGGGAAGTGCACGATCAGCGGAACACGGATCAGCTCGTCCCAGAGCTCGTAGGCGTGCCGGCTGCGCCCGTGCTCGCGGAAGCCCTCGCCGTGGTCGGCCGAGATGACGACCACCAGGTCCTCGGCGAACGGCTGCTTCCACACCCAGTCGAGGAGCTCTCCGACCCAGCGATCGGTGTGGTGGACCTCGCCGTCGTACAGGCCCCGCGGGCTCAGACCGAAGTCCGGCCCGTCGCGGTGCTGGTAGTACATGTAGTGGGGATCGAGGAAGTGGAAGTACGCGAAGAACCGCTTGCCCTCCGGGAGCTGGGTGTTCGCCGGATCGGAGAGCATCTCCTTCGCGAGCGTGACCAGCCGCTCGCTCGTCACGTCGTGCACGCCCTTGGTGTCGAGCTCGGTGCCGGGGAGGAGGCGGTAGTCGTCGAACCCCTGGGCCAGACCGAGCTTGCGGTCGAAGTACCCATGGCCGTGCCCCGAGAGCGCTCGGTGCCCCCGGGCACCGAGGCGCTCCCCGAAGAAGACGTTCTCCGGGTGCCAGGTGGTGAAGAAATACCCGTCTCGCGACAGCTCCGTCGGGTACTTGCCCGCGAGGAGCGCGGGCACGGACTGCGCCGTGTAGCTCGAGACGGAGTACGCGTGCGTGTAGACGACGGACTCGCCGGCGAGCTTCGTGAGGCGTGGGGCGATCGGCTTCGGGTAGCCGTTCCACGGCATGTCCCAGCGCAGGCTGTCGATGAGTAGCAAGAGGACGTGGTGCGTCTTCGCCGCGCGGCCCGGCGACCCAGCGGGCGGCGCGCCGCTGGCGGACGCCCCCGGGGCGCCGCCGGGCGGGGCGGCCACCGGCGCGACGCTCGCGCTGGGCGCCGCGACGTGGGCGAAGTCCGTGCTGGCGACGCCGACGCGCTCGTCCGCCGAGGGCCGGGCGCGGCCACACGCCGTGACGAGGGCGAGCGTCATCCCGGCCGCGAGGAGCGGCCAGCGGACGATCGCGGAGCGCGCCGGGGGCGGGACCAACCGAACGCACCTACCACACGCGAGCGAGCCCGGGCCAAGTCCGGGACCGGGGGCGACGCGCGCCGGGCGCGGCCGGGCTCACCGCCCTCGCGCGCGCGCCCGGAGCGCCTAAGCTGCCCGGAGACGTGATCAAGTACCTGGGCAGCAAGCGGGTGCTCCTCCCGCGGATCGTGGCCGCGGTACGCGCGCTCGACGAGATCTCCACGGTGGTGGATCTCTTCTCCGGCACCTCGCGAGTGGGGCATGCGCTGAAGAGCGCGGGGTATCGGGTGCTCGCCAACGATCACAACGCCTACGCGTCCACGCTCGCGCGCTGCTACGTGCAAGCGGACGCCGAGGACGTCCTGCGGGACACGACTCGGCTCGTCGCCGAGCTGGCCCGGCTGCCCGGTCGTCCCGGCTACTTCACGGACGCCTTCTGCGTGCGGAGCCGCTTCTTCCAGCCGAAGAACGGCGCTCGGGTCGACGCGATCCGGGAGGCCATCGCGAAGAAGTCGCTCCCTCCCGAGCTCGAGAGCGTCCTGCTCGTCTCGCTCATGGAGGCCGCCGACCGAGTCGACAGCACGACGGGCGTGCAGATGGCGTACCTGAAGCAGTGGGCGGCGCGAGCCCACCGCGATCTCGAGCTCCGGGTCCCTGCGGTGCTGCCCCGGGCCCGGCACGGCAAGGGGGCCGCCGTCGAGCTCGACGCGATCGAGGCCGCGCGAGAGCTCGAGGGAGATCTGGTGTACCTGGACCCGCCCTACAACCAGCACCGCTACCTCGCGAACTACCACGTCTGGGAGACGCTGGTCCGGTGGGATCAGCCCGCGCTCTACGGGGTCGCGTGCAAGCGCGAGGATTGCCGCACGCGCGCGAGCGACTTCAACTCCCGCCGGCGGATCGGCGACGCGATCCGAGCGGTGATCCGCTCGGCGCGCGCGAGACACCTGCTGGTCTCGCAGAGCGACGAGGGCTTCGTCGAGCCGGAGCAGATGCAGGCGTGGCTCGCCGAGCGCGGGCACGTCACGTCGTTCGAGATCGACTTCAAGCGGTACGTGGGCGCGCAGATCGGGATCTTCGATCCGCGGGGCCGCAAGGTGGGCAGCGTGAGCCACCTCCGCAACAAGGAGTACCTCTACCTGGTCTCGCCGGAGCCGCTCGACCCCGTGCGGCTGGAGCGCGCGGTCGAGGCGGCGCCCCAGTTGCCTCTCTGGCCCCCGCCCGGCTCCCCGTGAGGGTCGCCCGTCGCGCCGCGCCGGGCGCGGCGGACGCTCCCATCACGCGGCGGCCAGGCGCGGCTCGTCGAGCGCGGCGGCGAGCAGCCGGCGACCCCGGGAGAGGCGGCTCATGATGGTGCCCACCGGCACGTCGAGCGCCTCCGCCGCCTCTCGGTAGGTGAGCTCGCCGAGATCCACCAGCTTGACGGCGTCGGCGAACGGGGCCGGAAGCCCCTCGATCGCGCCAACGACCCGCGCGGTGAGCGCGCGCATCACCGGGGGCGCGTCCGGGCGCGTCCACGCGCACGGATCGGTCGTGAGCCACTCGAGCGCCTTGCGCTCGCGCCGGCGGCTCCGCGTGCGCGTGACGAACACGCTGAACAGGATCTGGTGTAGCCACGCGCGGAGGTTGCTGCCGGGCTGCCACGAGGCCTCGAAGCGCAGCGCGCGTTCCATCACGTCCTGGAGGAGATCGTTCGCGTCCGCTCCGTTCCGGCACAGGCGCAGGGCGCGGGCGCGAAGCGCGGGCAAGTGGGCAGCGATCTCGGCGCGAAGCTGGGAGGCGGGGAGCGCGTTGTTCATGCGCTCCAAGCATCGCAAGCCCCATGCCACCCGAGGGGCGGGCCTGGAGAGGCCGGATCCGTGTCGTCGCCGTCCCGGCGCGCGGGCGGGAAGACGCGGGTCCGTGTCAATCTGGCAGCGCCGGACCCGCGGCTGCCAGCGCGGCGAGCTGCGCCGGGACGAGGTCCGCGAGCTCGTGAGCGAGCAACCCGCGGTCCGCGCCCCCCCGACGCTCCGACCACGCCTCGCCCGCCCAAGCGTGCAGGTGCGCCCCGGCGACCAACGCGGCGGCTGGGTCGAGCGAACACGAGAGCGCCGCGACGATCCCGCTCAGGACGTCGCCGGATCCGCCCGAAGCGAGCGCCGGGGACCCGGCGGCGCAGATCGTCGGCACGGCGCCGGGCGCCCCCACGATCGTCCGCGGGCCCTTCAGGAGGACCGGCGCACCGACGCGCTCGACCGCGCGCGCGACGGCTCCGAACCGGTCGCGCTCGACCTCCGCGGCGGTCAGCGCGAGGAGCCGCGCGAGCTCGCCCGCGTGCGGCGTGAAGGCGAGGCGCGCGCGCGAGCCGCCCGCGAGACCGGCGTCGCGCGCGAGGAGCGTGATCGCGTCGGCGTCCACCACGACGGGGCAGTCCGCCATCCGGAGCACCTCGGCGACCAGCGCCCGAGCCCGCTCGTCGAGCCCGAGCCCGGGGCCGAGCACCACGGCGTCTGCGCCCTCGATCGCCTGCGCGAACGCGCTCGCCGCGCCGCCGGCGCCGAGGTGCAGCGTCATCGCCTCCGCCAGCCGGCCATCCAACGTCGCGCCGAGATCCTCGCGCGCGGCGAGCGTGACCAACCCCGCTCCCGCGCGCAGCGCACCACGGGCGGCGAGCAACGCGGCGCCGACCTTGCCCGGTGAGCCCGCGACGACCACCACCCGCCCCGCCGTCCCCTTGTGCGTGTCCACCGGACGAGGCGCGAGGAGCGCGGCGACGTCGCCCCGCTCGACCTGCAGCGCCGCGCACCCGACCTCGGCGAAGGCCACGGGCGGCACGCCGATGTCGGTGACGTGGACCCGCCCCGCGTGGCGGGCGCCGGCGCTCGTGTACAGCCCGAGCTTCGGCGCGGCGAACGTAATCGTGTGCTGCGCGGTGCTCGCGCACCCGAGCGGGACACCGCGATCGGCGTCGAGGCCGCTCGGCAGATCGAGCGCCACGCGCACGCCGGGCGCCTCGTCGAAGCGGTGGATCAGCTCGCGGGGCAGCCCCTCGAGCTCCCGCGTGAGCCCCGTCCCGAAGAGCGCGTCGACGACCACCGTGGCCCCCGCGAGGGCCGGCGCCGCCTCGGCGGCGGCGGCGATGCAGCGCGCCGATCCTCCAGTGCCGGCGTACGCCGCGTGCGCGACCGCCGCGTCGCCTCGCAGCGCCGCCCCCGGGGCGAGCGCGACGACCTCGACGCGCCAGCCGCGGACGCGCAGGTGACGCGCGAGCACGTAGCCATCGCCGCCGTTGTTCCCGGGACCGCAGAGCACCACGACCGGGCCGCGCGGCGCGACGCGCTCGAGCACGTCGGCCGCCCCGCGCCCGGCGTTCTCCATCAGGATCGAGCCCGCCACCCCGCGCTGGATCGCGAGCGCGTCGAGCGCGCGCGACTGCGCCCTCGACAAGACGCCGATCATCTCCGCTCTCCCTCCAGCACCACCACCGCGGCGGCGACGCCCGCGTCGTGGGTGATGCTCACGTGCGTGCGCACGACGCCCAGCCGCTCGCCGTGCACGACCGCGGCCCCGAGCAGCCGCAGCTCTGGGCGGCCCCCGGCGCCGCGCAGCACCTCCACGTCCTGCCACCAGACGTCGCGCGGCGCGCCGAGCGCCTTGCTGAGCGCCTCCTTCGCGGCGAAGCGGCCGGCCAGCGCCGCCGCTCGGTCACGGCGCCCCGCGAGCTCCGCGCGCTCCGCCGGCGTGAGCACCCGATCCCAGAACCGCTCGCCGTGCCGCTCGAGCGCCCGCGCGAAGCGCTCGATCCCCGCCACATCCACGCCGAGCCCGAGGATCACGGCGCGCTCACCCCCGGCCGCCGGTCGCCGCGCCCCGCCAGGCGCCGTGGCGCGCCGCCGAGATCGCGTGCGCCAGGTCGCGGACGGCGCGGTCGATGCCGATGAGCACGGCGTCTGCGATCACCGAGTGCCCGATGTTCACCTCGGTGATCTCGGCCACCCGGGCGATGGGGCCCACGTTCTGGCGGTTCAGCCCGTGACCGGCGGCCACGCGCAGCCCGAGCTCCACGCCGACCCGAGCCGCCCGGACGAGGCGCTCGAGCTCGCGCTCGCGGGCCACACCTCGCGCCTCGCAGAACGTGCCGGTGTGGAGCTCGACCTGCACCGCACCCACGGCTCGCGCTGCCTCGATCTGCCGCGCCTCGGCCTCGACGAACAGGCTCGTCTCGACGCCCGCGCCAGCACAGCCTGCGACGAAGCGCCGGATGCTCTCGCGACCGCCGCAGACGTCGAGCCCGCCCTCCGTCGTGCGCTCCTCGCGGCGCTCGGGGACCAGGGTCACTACGTCGGGGCGGACGCGGGTCGCCACGGCGAGCATCTCCTCGGTGGCAGCCAGCTCGAGGTTGAGGAGCGTCGTCACCGAGCGCCGGAGGCGGACGACGTCGTCGTCGACGATGTGGCGGCGGTCCTCCCGGAGGTGGGCGGTGATGCCGTCCGCGCCGGCCAGCTCGGCGAGCTGCGCGGCGAGCACCGGATCCGGGTACGGCGTGCCCCGAGCGTTGCGCACCGTCGCGACGTGATCGACGTTCACGTGGAGTCGCATCACTCGTCGGCGCCCCCGAACTCCCAGTCCTCGCCGAGCTCCTCGCCCTTCGGCGCGGTGAGGGCCTCGCCGTTGGGCCCGTCGCGACGGATGATCCGAGTGTAGCGGCTCACGGTGTCGTCGTTCTCCCGGGCGACGACGGTGATGACGTTGATGCCCGGGCGGAGCTTCGCCGGGACCTGGAACGTAACGCGCTTGGGATCGGCGCCGTTGCGGTTGGATCGATAGAAGACCTTCCGCCCGCCGACGAACACGAACGCGTCGAGGACGCGATCGCCGTCCGTCGCCGTCGCCTCGACCATCATCGTCTCCTCGCGCGTGGAGAGCGCCCCCGTGGAGACCTCGAGCAACGGGGGAGAGCGCGCGAGGATCGGCTCCAGCGCGAGAGAGACGGGCGCCGCGCCGGCGTCCTCGAGCGCCCGTGTCTCGACGAACGCGAACCGGTTACCCGCCAGCTTCACCTTGGTGAACTCGCCGAGCGTCCCCACCCGCTCCACGACGCTGCCCTTCGCCAGCCGCGCGACCTCGGCGGCGGCGAGCAGCGCCTGGCCGCGGATCGACGCGCCCGCAGGCCCTGCGCGCACCTTGCCGCTGGCGGGCTGCACGAAGGCGCCGGTGCGCGTGATGGCGAGCTCGACCTTCTCGCTCGCCACGACGCCCAGATCACGGTCGGACACGCTGAGATCGAGCCGCACCACGGACTCGGCGAGCTGAGCGAGGACGTCGAAGGTGAACGCGACCTCGCGCACGTCCCCGGGCGCCATGTCGGAGACATCGAAGCGGCCCGCGTGGAGGAGGATGCCATCCCCGGTGAGGTTCTGCAGGTTCGCCTGGGTGTCGAAGGAGCGTCCCTTGCCGACGTTCTTGACCGTGAGGTGGACGGTGGCGCCCTCACCCCGGGCGAGGATGCCGTCCCCGTTGCCGGGGCGGTCGTCGACCACCTGATACGAGTAGGCAAACGCGGGCCGAGGGAGGCTGGTCACCGTCGGCCGGATCTCGGCGTCGCGCGGCGGCGCGCCCCCGCCGGCGTGGAACCGCACGCGGACCACGTCCTGCCGGGTCACCGCGCTCCGCGGGATCCGACACGTGCGCTTCGCGCCGGCGGCGACCGGCTTCGTCGAGCCCGGCTTGCGCCCCTCGATCTCGCACCAGCCGAGCGGCGCGGTGGCCGTCTTCGTCTCGCCAGGCCCGATCTTGCCGAACACGAGCTCCCGCTCGTCCCAGTAAGGACCGTCGCTCTTCGTGACGGCGCGGAGCTGCCAGATGGGCTTCGTGCCCTTGTTCTTCACCGCGACCTCGAGCTGCATGCCTTCGCCTGCGGCGACGGTCGCGTCCTTGCGATCCGTGCGGACGGTGACCTCGAAGTCGTCGGCGACCGCCCCCTCGGCGCCCGCGGGCGGCAGGCTCCAGTCGATCCCGATGCGGCCGAGATCCGCGGCGATCGTCTGGTCCTCGGCGCGCTGCGCCTCCTCGACGAACGCCCGAGCCTGGCGGAGCTGCTCGGCGCGCTCGGCCGGCTGCAGGCGCTGGACGAGATCGCGGGAGAACTTGATGGGCAGATCGAGCCGAAACTCGTCGTCCACCTCGCCTCCGAGCTCGCGGAGCTCGGCCCGCACGGACTCCGGCATCACGTAGCGAAGCACGTACGTGGGGCGCTCCGTCAGCCGCCGCCCCCCGCTCGAGAGGCTGCGGGAGAGGTCCCGCTCCTTGACGAAGGAGTCCTCCGAACGCGAGAGGTCCATCTCGAGGGTGTCCGCCGTCATCGGGTCGAGCTCGACATCCGGGACGACCCCGACCCCCTGGATGGATACATCCCCCGGGGTCAGGTACTGAGCGATGGTGAGCTTCAGCGCGGCGCCGTCCGGCGTGATGCGCGGAAACACGAGCTGCACCGAGCCCTTGCCGAACGTCGTCTGCCCGACGACGACGGCGCGGTTCTGCCCCTTCAGGGCGCCCGCGACGATCTCGCTCGCGCTCGCGCTCGAGCCGTCCACCAGCACGACGACCGGATAGTTGGGCGCCGTGCCCGCCTTGGAGGCCCGCTTCTCTTCTCGGCCCTCGCTCCCACCCACCGTCGCGACGATCACGCCCTCGTCGAGGAACTTGTCGGCGACGCGCGCGGCCTGATCGAGGAGCCCGCCCGGGTTGCCCCGCAGATCGAGGACCAAGCCCTTGAGCTTCTCCTTCTTCTCGAGCTCGTCGAGCGCCGCCGCGAGCTCGTCGGCCGTAGACGCCTGGAACTGCTTCAGTCGGACGTAGCCCACGCCCGGCGCCAGGCTGCGGGAGTCGACCGAGCGGATCTTGATCTCCTCCCGAGTGAGCTCGAACGGGCGCGTGCCCTGCCAGCCCTCCGGGCCGTCCCGCTGGATCCAGATCGTGACCTGGGTGCCCGGCTCGCCGCGCAGGCGCTTGACGGCGTCGTCGAGCGGCATGTTGAGCGTGCTCTCGGAGTTGATCTTCAGGATCCGGTCGAAGCGCCGGAGGCCGGAGCGGCCGGCCGGCGTGTCCGGCATCGGTCGCATGATCGTGAGGAGCTGGTCCCGGACGCTGATCACGATCCCGAGCCCGCCGAACGCCCCCGAGGTCGAGAGGTTCATGTCGCGGTACGCCTCGGGGCTCAGAAAGACGCTGTGCGGGTCGAGCGTCCGCAGCATGCCGTTGCAGGCGGCGTACTCGACGTCGCGCAGGTCGACCTCGGTGCCCTTGAGGTGCTGCTGGAGGAAGGCGAACACCTCGCGAAGGCGCGCGGCGACGTCCCAGTGCCCGTGCACGTTGTCGACGCGGAATTCCCTCTCCTCCGTCTCCACGCGCACCTTGATCGTCGGCGATCCCGGCTCGTGGCTCACCATCACCTGCGCGACCTCGCGCTGCACCCGATCCACGGCCGCCAGGAACATCCGCCGCGGCACGACACGGCTCGGGTCCACGTACTTGTCGCGGATCGTCTCCAGCGTCTCGTTCACGGCGGCGAGCCGCGTGAGGTCGTAGGCGGGAGGGGCCGCTCCGGGACGCGCGATGGCGAGGGGCGCCTCGAGCCCGTGCCAGAGCCCTCCGCTACCGAAGCGCTTCGCGAACAGCAGCGCCAGCCCGAAGAGGCCGGCCACGACGACGAGCTTGCCGAGACGCTGGAGGAGGCGCTTCACGAGGGGAGCATAGCCCCGGAACGGCCGCGTCCCACCCCGGCGACGGCGGGACGCCGCGCGCCGGGCGCGGGGGCGGGCCGCGGGCCGCGGGGCGCGCCGCCGGGAGCTCAGCGCTTGGCGGCGGCGGGCGAACCAGACGCCGGCGCCTGGGGCGGGGGCTCCGGGTCCTTCACCTCGACGCGGCGGACCTGCTCGTCTCGCTTGATGCTGTACCGGACCAGCGCGCGGAGGACTCGGTTGCGCTCGACGTTGCCGAAGAGGAGCTTCAGGTCCTCGTAGACGCTCGGGTCGACGAGGAGCGCCCCGATCGTCCCCCGGCCGGCCCGCACGCCCGCGACGATGGCGCGGAGATCGCGGCTCACCGCGGCCAGGTCGTCGGTGATGCGGCCGGAGCCATCTCCCCCGTAGAGGAGGTCGTGGGTCACCGAGTCGCCCTCGCGGACGCCGCGCAGGGTGAGCGCCACCTCGCCGGCCGCGCCGCCGAGCTGGGCGAGCGCTCCCGCGGACGACTCGCCGTAGATCACCTCGTGCGCGAAGCCGGGCCCGGTGTTCACGCGGAGGACGATCTGGTTGACGCCGCGCGCCGCGCGCGCGAGCTCCGCGGACGTCTGCTCGAGGTTGGCGAGCGTGCGGGAGATGCGGTGCGCCTCCTCCGGATCCGAGAGGAGGCGCCCGGCATACCCCTCGCCGCGATCGAGCTTGCCGAGCACGGCGTTCAGCGCTCCGACGGCGCCACGGAGATCCTTGCCGAGCTGCTCGTCGGCGAGCGTCGACGTCGTCCGCTCCAGGTTGTCGACGACGCCCTCGACCTTGCTCCCGATCGACGACGCGCGGCCGAGGAGCTCTGTCACGCCGCCCGCCTTGGCGACGGGGAGCGTGGCGCCCTGCGCGAGCGGCGCCTTCGCCGGATCCCCCACCGAGATGACGAGCATCTTGTCGCCGAGGAGTCCCTTCGCCTCGATGCTCACGGTGCTGCCCTCGCGAACGCGGGCCGCCTCGTTCACGTTCACCTCGATGGTGACATGGAGCTTCGCGTCAGCCGGGTCGTCGCCGTACTGGATGCCGGAGATCGCGCCCACGTCGATCCCGCCCATGCGCACGGGTGAGCCGCGCTTCAGCCCCTCCACGTCATCGAACAGGGCGTGGAACGAGCGCTTGGGCTTGAACAGCGACTTCTCGTCCCCGATGAGGAACACGACCAGCCCGGCCATCGCCAGGCCGAGGGCGACGAACAGCCCGACCTTCACCTCACGGGGCATCGCCATGGGTCGTGCGGCCGACCATGACGCCGCGGGAGGGCGCCGGCAAGTCTCGGCGCGCGGCGCCGGTCCGCGGGGCCGGCCGCAGGGCTCGGCGCGCCGGGTGGGGCCGCCTCAGCCGCTGAGGAGCGTCTCCACGTCCTCCTGCACGGGCGCGACCCCCTCTACGAAGTCGTGGACCCTCGGGTCACGGATGGCCCGGAACTGCTCGGCTGGTGCGTGCGCGATCACGCGCCCGCCGTGCACCATCGCGATCTCGTCACCGACCGCGAACGCGCTCTTCATGTCGTGGGTGATGACGACGCTGGTGATCGAGAGCTTCTCTTGGAGCCCGCTGATCAGGTGGTTCACGCGCGCCGTGTTGATCGGGTCGAGGCCGGTGGTCGGCTCATCGTAGAGGAGCACCTCGGGACGCAGCGCGATGGCGCGCGCGATGCCGACGCGCTTGCGCATCCCCCCGGAGAGATCGGCGGGCCGCATCTCCTCGATCCCGGGCAGGCCCACCAGACCGAGCGCCCACGCGACGCGCTCGCGCACGTCGGACGCCGTCATCGACTCGCGGAAGTGCTCCTCCAGACCGTACGCGACGTTCTGGCCGACGGTCAGCGAGTCGAAGAGCGCGGACGCCTGGAAGATCATCGCGATCCGTTGCCGCACGCGCATCAGCTCGCGCTCGGTCATGGTGGTGATCTCTGCGCCGTCGAACACGATGCTGCCGGCGTCCGCGCGGAGCAGGCCGATCAGCATCTTGAGCATCACGCTCTTGCCCACCCCCGAGCCTCCCAGCACGACCAGGACGGCGCCGCGCGTCACGGCGAGGTCGAGCCCGCGGTAGATCACCTTCGGGCCGAAGGCCTTCTTCACGTTGCGAAACTCGATGAGCGGCGTCGCCACGATCGACCCATCCTATCCCAGCGCGACGCCGCCCCGAGGCGCCGGGGCCTCCTGGCCGGCCGCTTCGAGCGCCTGGACGAGGAGCTCCGCCGCGCCGCCCCCGCGGAAGGTGTCGTGACGGAGCTCGCCCAGGATCCGGACGCGCTCGCCGCGGGAGCACGCCCGACCGCCAGCGTTCGGCGCGAACGCCGGCAGCGTCCCACCGCCGTCCAGCGCTAGCTCGAGCTTCAAGTGACCGCCTCGCACCTGCCGGGTGGAGGCCAGGGTCGCCTCGACCGCGAGCGTGGGGGGCGGGTTCGCCTCGCCGCACGGCTCGAGGCGGAGCAGATCGGCGAGCACTCGCTCGGGAGGATCGCCTACGGCGAGGGGCACCGCGACCGCCCGGGCGACCGCCGCACCCGGCTCGGGCGCGTGCGCGGGCGCGCTCGCGACCAGCGCGGCCCGGAGGGTGGGGAGCCGCTCCTCTCGCACCTCCAGCCCCGCCGCCGCCTGGTGCCCGCCGAAGCGCTCGAGCAGCGGCGCGGCCGACGCGATCCAGTCGAACAGGCGCCAGCCGGCCGGCCCGCGCACCGAGCCCGTGCCACGCCCCGAGTCGAACCCCACCACGACCGCGGGGCGCCCGTGTCGCTCCGCGAGCCGCCCCGCGACGATGCCGACCACCCCCGGGCTCCACCCCGCGCGACCGACGACGATCGCCGCCTCCGAGCCCCACCCCTCCCGCTCGACCTCAGCCGCCGCTTCCTCCTCGAGCGCGCGCGTGAGCTCCCGGCGGCGGGCGGTGACCTGCTCGACCTGCGCCGCGAGGCCACGCGCCTCGGCGAGCGACTTCGCGAGGAGCAGCTCGAGGCTGAGATCCGGCGCGCCGAGGCGCCCCGGCGCGTTCAGCCGCGGCGCGAGGCGGAACCCGACCTCGTGCCCGGTGACCGGCGTCACGGTGTCGCGCGCGAGCACCTCGAACAGCGCGCGAACGCCCGGGCGCTCGGCGCGCCGGAGGCGCTCCAGCCCGGCCCGGACCAGGATGCGGTTGTCGCCGTCGAGCGGCGCCACGTCAGCGATGGTGCCGAGCGCGACCAGGTCGAGGAGCGCGTGCAGATCGAGCTCGCGGCCCAGCGCGCGCCGCACCGCGGCCATGAGCACGAACGCCAGCCCACAGGACGCGAGCCCCCGATACGGGAACCCGCACTCCGGGCGGTGCGGGTTGAGGAACGCGAGCGCGGGCAGCGGCTCCGGCGGCACCAGGTGATGGTCGATGACGATGATGTCACGGCCCTCGTCGCGGAGCGGACCGAGCGTCGCGTGGTCGCTCGAGCCGCAATCGCAGGTGACGACCACCCCGGCGCCGGTGGCCCGGATCCGCTCCGCCCCGTCACGGGACACGCCGTACCCACCGGCGTACCGGCTGGCGAGCAGCGGGGTGACCGCGCCGCCGAGGGCACGGAGCGCCTCGGTGACCACCGCCGTCGCCGTGATGCCGTCGCAGTCGTAGTCGCCGAACACCGCGATCGACTCCCCGCCAGCGACCGCACGGGCGAGGCGCGCCGCGGCGACGTCGCGATCGGCCATCGCGTCCGGCGGAGTGAGCGCCCCGAGGCGCGGCGCGAGGAACGAACGCGCAGCCTCGGGATCGGCGAGCCCGCGACCGAGGAGGACGCGCGCCAGCGTCCGCGTGCAGCCGAGCGCCGCGGCGAGCTGCTCGTCGTCGCTCGAGGCGGAGCCGCTCATGGGCCCGTCGGAGCACGCCACGCGGGGACCGTCAAGGCGCCCCCCCGCGCGCGCCGCCGCGCGTCACACCACGGCGTCCGCGCGCTTCACCGGAGCGCGCGTGGGCCGCGCCGACGCGCCTCGCTTGAAGACCTTCTCGTCGAGCCACCACGTGAAGGGCACGGCCACGTAGATCGAGGAGAACGTCCCGACGATGACGCCGATGATCAGCGTGAGCGCGAAGTCCTTGAGCGCGCCCGTCCCCCACACGAAGAAGGCGACGAGCGACAGGATCGTCGGGCCGCCCGTGATGATCGTGCGCGAGAAGGTCTCGCTGAGGCTCACGTTGAGCAGTCGCTCGAAGCCCACGCCCCGGAGCTTCCCCATGTTCTCGCGGATGCGGTCGTAGACGACCACGGAGTCGTTCGTCGAGTAACCGACGACGGTGAGGATCGCCGCGACCGTCGTCAGGTTGATCTCCTTGCGGAGGAGCGCGAGGATCCCGATGGTGATGATGGTGTCGTGAAAGACACCGATCACCGCGCCGGGCGCGAACCGCAGATCGAAGCGGAACGCGATGTACGCCATGATGAGGACGAGCGAGATGAGCACGCTCCGGATCGCGGCGTCCCGGAGCTGAGCGCCCGCCTTCGGCCCGATCCACTCGGAGCGGAGCGGCGCGTCCGGCACGACGCCGGGCCCCAGCCGGTCCCGGAGGCCGGCCATGAGCTGATCGCCGCGACCCTCGAGCAGCACCTCCACCTTGTGCTCGCGGGCGTTCTGTAGGAGGGGGTTGTTGGCGCCGGCGCGGAGCCGCACGCCGGCCACGCCGGCCACCTGCGCCCGGATCCGCTCGAGATCGGGGGCGGTCGCGTACCGCGCGGTGATCTTGTCGCCGCCGGGGCTCACCTTCACCTCGGTCGGCGAAGACTCCGCAGGGCAGGTCTCGGCCGGCACGCCCTCGCCGAAGCACATCGCCCGCTCGATCTCGAGCCGCTTGGCCTCGTCGAGCCCGGTCACCTCTTGCACGCGCAAGAGGTAATGGTGCTGCTGGTTCGTCGCCTCGATGCGCACCACGTCGACGGAGGCAAACCCGGACTCGGTGACGGCGCGGCGGAGATCGTTGGCCTCGACGGGCGCCGTGAACGCCACCTCCACCTCCGTCCCGCCACGGAAGTCCGTCCCCAGGTTTGGGCCCGGGTAGACCGCGAGGGCGACGACCGACGCGAGGAAGAGCAGGAAGCTCAGCCAGACGAACGGCCGCCGCTTGCCCATGAAGTCGAGGGTCTTGCCGACGGGAAAGAACTCCATCTTCCGACTCCGCTCAACCTACGTCGAGGCGCTTGGCGCGCAGCCCGCCGACCCAGTAATCGAAGAGCACCCGGCTCACGACGACCCCGGTGAAGAGGTTGACGGCGATGCCGATGATGAGCGCGACGGCGAAGCCCCGGATGGGACCCGTACCGTACTGGAGCAAGATCACGCCGGCGATGATCGTGGTGACGTTGCCGTCCACGATGGCGCTGAGCGCGCGCTCGAACCCGATCTCGACCGCCGAGCGCGGCTTCTTCCCCGCGCGCGTCTCGTCCCGCAGGCGCTCATTGATCAGGACGTTGCTGTCCACCGCCATACCGATGGTGAGCGCGAGACCTGCGATCCCAGGGAGGGTGATCGACGCGCCGAACGACGCGAGGATCGCCATCTGGATCAGGAGATTCAGGATGACCACCACGTCCGCGATGAGGCCGGACCGCTGGTAGTAGACGAGCATGAACACGAGCACGAAGAGGCTGCCGATGAGCGCGCTCTGCACCGCCCGCTGGACGGCATCTGCGCCGAGCGTCGGCCCGATGCGCTGCTCGTTGTTGGGCGAGATGGGCGCGGGGAGCGCGCCGCTCCGCAGGACGAGCTCGAGCTTGCGGGCGTCGCGGAGCTGAACCTCCGGATCGCTCGACCCCATCGTGATGGTCGCGTGCCCGCCCGCGATGGTCGAGAGGATGACCGGCGTGCTCTCCACGCGGTTGTCGAGCATGATGGCGAACCGGCGCTTCACGTTGGCGCCGGTGATGCGCTCGAAGATGCGGCCGCCTTGATCGGTGAACGCGAGCGCCACCAGCCAGCCGCCGAGCGAGCCGCGGTTCTGATCGGGCTGTGCCGTGGCGTCACGGACCATGTCGCCCGTGATCTCGGCGCGGCTCCTGAGCAGGAACGTGCGCCAGCCGTCATCCGTCTCCTTGAGCGTCGCGGGATCGCTCGTCCGCACCAGCTCGAAGCCGATCTCCCGGTCCGGCGGGGGGGTGAGCGTCGCGGCCCACTCCCGGAACCGCGCCAGGCCGTCCTTGGCGGCCTCGCCAGGCTGGAGCTTCAGGTAGGCGTAGCTGATGACCTTGCTCGCCTGCTCGTTCGTCGTCGGGTCGATGCCGATCGGCGCCGTCTCCTTCATGAAGGCGAGGCCCGCGGGCGACGCGGACGCGCCCGCGCCGGACATCGACTGGCGCTCCACCTGCGCCATGTAGTCGGTGTCGTCGTCGAGGAGCTTGAACTCGAGGCGGGCCGTCTGCCCGATGATCTCTCGGATCTGGTTGAAGCTCGCCTCGTCCTGCCCGGGGACCTCGACGATGATGTCCTCGTCCCGCGTGGAGACGCTCGCTTCGCGCAGCCCGAGCTCGTCGATCCGGCGCAGGATGATCTCCTTCGCCTGCGCGACCGCCTTCTCGCGGATGGCCGACTCGCTCGTCTGGCGCATCCGGTAGGTCACGCGCCCCCCCGTGATCTCCGGATCGCCCATGTCGCCGCGGAATTCGTCGCGGAAGCGGGCGTCGATCTTGGCGACGTCCGCGGCGTCCTTGAACTCGAGGCGGATGACGTTCGACGGCCGGCGGGGCGCCTCCATCGTCAGCTTCTCGCGCAGCGCGACGTACACGCTCTCGGGCGGCCGCTCGTCCCCCGAGTGGAGGCCGAAGGCCTTCGCCAGCGCGACGCGCATGTCCTCGTAGTAGTGGTCGCGCTTGTCCTTGATCGCCTCCTCGACCTCTACCGTGTAGACGAGGCGCATCCCGCCCCGCAGATCGAGGCCGGCCACCAGCCGCGAGCCTACGCGCTTCGAGACCCACTCTGGGCACGGCACCTTCCCGCCGCTCATCGTGGCGAGCGAGGGCCAGAGCGCGACGAATGACAGCAGGGTCACCGAGAGCACGAGGCCGGCGCGCGCGCGCCAGCTCGCGTCGACCAGATCGGTCGCGGCGAGGAGCCCCCAGACGACGAGCGTCGACGACACCGCGAACGGCCAGAAGGCGTCGGCGCTGGCGGCGCCGGCCGCCGCGGCCGCGGCCAGCGCGGCGACGCCGAGCGGGACACGGCGAGCGCGGAAGAGCCAGGCGGCCACGGCGAGGGCAGCGCCGATCCCGCCCGCGATCCAGGTGAGCGTCGTCTCCGTCACCGTGCTGTGCTCCGCCTCGCGCCGGGCGTCACGACTTCTTCTCCGCCTTCTCTGCCACGGCGGTAGCCGTCTCGGCGTTGTCCTTGCCCGCGAGGCTCGACTTCAGGATGTCGATCTTCACGCCGGGCGCGATCTCGAGCTTCGCGTAGCGCTCGCCCGTCTCGATGAGCTTGCCGGCGATCCCCGCCTGCGTGAGGACGCGATCGCCCTTCTTCAGCTCGGAGATCATGGCCTGCTGCTTCTTCTGCGCAGAGCGCGACTGCCAGAAGAGCAGCAGGATCAGCGGCACCATCACCAAGAGGGGCCCCCACATGAAGAGGCCGCCCGGCTGCGGAGGCGCCTCCGCGGGGGGTGCTTGCGTGGCGCCGGGCGCGGGCGCGGGCCCGGCGGGGGCGTCGCCGCGCGGAGGGGGCGCCGGTAGCTGCTGGGCGAGGAGGGGCGCGGTCACGGGGGGCGGGCGTATAGCGGGCGGCCCGTGCCCGCGCAAGGAACGCGAGCCGGCGCGAGCGCGGCCGCGCTTGACACCCGGGGCGGTCGAGCGTAACCGTTGCGGGCTCCGGGTGGGCCACGCGGCCCGCGTGTCTTCCGCCCGGGGTTCGACCGAGAACGGAATCCAGGCGCGTAGCTCAGTGGTAGAGCACTACCTTGACACGGTAGGGGTCGGCAGTTCAATCCTGCCCGCGCCTACGACGACTCCCTCACCGCGGGCCGCGCTGGCGCGCGGCGGGGCGCGCGTCGCGCAACGTGGCGGGTCGCGGGTCGGGCGCGCGTGGCCGGGTCCCGCCGCCGCGCGCTGAGCATGCAGCGACCCGAGCGTCTCACCCCGCGCGCGCTGCTCCAGGAGCGGGGTGTGGACCTGCGGGACGTGGTCGCCGTCCGCGCAGGGGGCCGCGTCGTGGACCTCCACACGCCGGTGGACCCGGGCGTGGAGCTCGAGCCGATCCGTGCGGCGGACCCGGCGGCGCTCGCCGTCCTCCGCCATTCGGCCGCCCACGTCATGGCGGATGTGGTGCAACGGCTCTACCCGGGCACGCAGGTCACCATCGGCCCCGCGATCGACTCCGGCTTCTATTACGACTTCGATCGGCCGGACGGCGCGTTCACGGAGCGTGATCTCGCGCGGATCGAGAAGGAGATGCGCGCGCTCGTGAAGCGCGACGTGCCGTTCGTCCGCGAGGAGGTCGATCGGGACCGCGCCCGCGAGCTCTTCGCCGGGATGGGGGAGCGCTACAAGGTCGAGATCCTCGAGTCGATCCCGGCGGGCGAGGCGATCTCGCTCTACCGGCACGGCGCGCCGGAGTCCAAGGCGGGGACCTGGGTGGATCTGTGCGAGGGCCCGCACGTGCCGAGCACGCGCTTCCTCGGAGCGGTGAAGCTGACGAGCGTGGCCGGCGCCTACTGGCGCGGCGACGAGCGCCGACCGATGCTGCAGCGCATCTACGGGACGGCGTTCCCGACGGAGGAGGCGCTCGCCGAGCACCTCGCCCGGCTGGAGGAGGCGCAGCGGCGCGATCACCGTAAGCTCGGCAAGGAGCTCGAGCTCTTCCTCTTCCACGAGTGGGCGCCGGCGATGCCGTTCTTCCTCCCGCGGGGGGCCCACGTCTACCACTCGCTGATCGACTGGATCCGCGGCCTCTACCGGCAGCACGGGTACGCAGAGGTCATCACCCCGCAGATCTTCGATCGGCGGCTGTTCGCGACCAGCGGGCACTTGGAGAACTACCGGGAGAACATGTACCTCCCGACGACGGGGGACGCGATCGACGCCGCCCGCGGGCGGCTCGACGCCGCGCTCGCGGCGCCGGACGAGCCAGCGCTGCGCGAGCGCGCCGCCCGGGTGCTCCTCGAACGCGACCACCCCGCCTTCGAGCAGCTCGCGCAGAAGCCGATGAACTGCCCGAGCCACTGCCTGCTGTTCGCGCATCGGCGCCGCTCGTATCGCGAGCTGCCGTGGCGGGTCGCGGACTTCGGTCGCCTCCATCGCTATGAGCGAGGGGGCGTCGTCCACGGGCTCGCGCGGGTGCGGAGCTTCTGCCAGGACGACGCGCACATCTTCTGCACCCCCGAGCAGATCGCGGACGAGGTCCGCGCCTTCGACGAGCTGCTCTTCGGCGTGTATCGCGCCTTCGGCTTCGATCGTGTGGCGGTCAAGCTCGCGCTCCGTCCCGAGCAGCGCGTCGGGACAGACGAGCTCTGGGACCGCGCCGAGCAGGTGCTCGAGCAGGTCCTCACCGAGACGGGCGTGCCGTTCGAGAAGCTGCCCGGCGAGGGCGCGTTCTACGGGCCGAAGCTCGAGTTCCACGTCACGGATGCGATCGGCCGGAGCTGGCAGCTCGGGACCATCCAGCTCGACTACGCGCTCCCCGAGCGGTTCGGGCTCGAGTACGTCGGCACCGACGGCGCGGCGCACCGGCCGGTGATGCTCCACCGCGCGATCCTCGGCTCGGTGGAGCGGTTCCTCGGGATCTACCTGGAGCACGTCGCCGGGAAGCTCCCGGTGTGGCTCGCGCCCGAGCAGGCGCGGATCGTGACCGTCAGCGAGAAGCACGCAGAGTACGCCGCGCTCGCGCGGGACGAGCTGGTCGCCCGCGGGCTGCGCGTCGGCCTGGACGCGGGCGCCGACAAGCTGGGCGCCAAGATCCGCGAGGCGCGCCTGGCCCGCCTCCCCTACCTCGCCGTGGTGGGCGACGACGAGGTGCGGGACGGCACCCTCACGCCCCGCGCTCGGGAGGAGGGCGACCTGCCCGCGATGACGCGGGCGGCGTTCGCGGAGCTCCTGCTGACTCAGGCCGAGCCCCCGCGGCCGGCGCCACGCCCCTGATCCCGACGAAAGGCCTCCCCAGATGACGATGAAGTACCGCCGATGAACATGCGAGGACGCTTCTCCCGCGACCCGCGGACTCCCCAGGTCCGGGTCAACCACCGTATCCGCGTGCCGGAGGTGCGCGTCGTGCTGGAGGACGGTGAGAACCTGGGGGTGATCACGACCGAGGAGGCGCTCCGGATCGCGCACCAGCGGGGGCAGGACCTCGTCGAGGTGAACCCGAAGGCCAACCCGCCGGTCTGCAAGATCCTCGACTTCGGCAAGTACAAGTACGAGGAGAAGAAGAAGGCCGCCGAGGCTCGACGCAAGCAGACGGTCGTCGAGGTGAAGGAGGTCAAGCTCCGCCCGAAGACAGACGATCACGACCTCGCGGTGAAGATCCGTCACGCGCGGAAGTTCCTGGAGTCCGGCAACAAGGTGAAGCTGACCTGCCGCTTCCGCGGGCGGGAGATCACCCACCCGCAGATCGCGCAGCAGCAGCTCGACATCGTGATCCGCGGCGTCGAGGACCTCGCGGGGGTCGAGCAGCGCGCGGCGATGGAGGGCAAGACGATGAGCGTCCTCATCGCGCCCAAGCCCCAGGTCCTCCAACGGCTCGCCTCGGAGCGGGCGGCGCGCGAGCGGGATCGCGAGCGTCGAGGCGCGAGCTCCCCGGAGCACGACGCTCCCGAGGAGCCCGATCTCGACGAGGTCGAGGACGACGACGACGACGACGACGACGACGAGGACTGATCCGCCCCGGCGCCCCGCGGTCCGCCCGCGGCGCCGAGTCGGGTCGAGGGCCGCGCGGGCGGGCCGCGAGGGGACCGCGCAGGCGCGCGGCCCCGGGCGGTGCTAGCCTGAGCCCGGTGAGCGAGCCGAACCCCACCAACGAGCAGCGCACGGAGAGCGAACCATGGGTGGTCTGAGCCCGATCCACTGGATCGTAGTGATTCTGGTCGTGCTGCTCCTCTTTGGGCCCGGCCGCCTGGCGTCGGTCGGCAAGGGGCTCGGCGAGGGGATCCGCGCCTTCAAGAAGGGCATCTCGGGGGACGGCGACGAGTCGCCCGGCGACGACCAGAAGCGTCTCCCGCCCAAGCAGGGCGAGACCTGATCGATCAGCGGACGCGCACCAGCGTCCCGGGCTCGTAGGGCGTCGGGAACGCGGCGCTCCAGCCGGGGGGCAGCTTGGGGCTCGTCCAGTGGAAGAGCCGCTGGGCGTCGAGCGGCGCCAGGTTGACGCAGCCGTGGCTGCGCACGGCGCCGAAGCGCTCGTGCCAGAACGTGCCGTGGAGCCCGTACCCGCGGAGGAAGAACATCACGAACGGGACGCGTTGGATCGCGTAGTAGGACCCCGCTCCCGGGTCCTCCAGGTTGTCCATGTCGTGGCTCTCGAGCTTCACCCAGACTCGGTGGTTTCCGCGAGGCGTCGCGGTCTCGGTGCCCGCGCGCCCCTTGCCGGTCGACACCAGCGTCGCGAAGACCGCCCGCTCGCCCTCGTAGGCCGTGAGGGTCTGGGAGGCGAGATCCACGTCGATCCAGCGCTCGCCGGGCAGCAGGCCGTCGGGGAGCGGCGCGGGGGTGGGCACCGCGAGGTCGCGCGCGCGGAGCCACCGATCGGCTGCGACTCGAACCCACTCCGCCCCGCGCGACCGGCGGCGCTCGAGCACGCTGACCCGTTCGAACCGGACCGCGGCGTCACTCGCCGCGCGCGCTCCGGCCGGCGCCCGGAACACGGGCGCCTCGTCGGAGACGACCCACCCGAGGTCGAGCTGCCCGCCGACGATCTCCTCGCCGTGGAACAGCTTGGGGCGGACGGGCGCCAGATCCCGCATCGGGACCCACTGCCCGCTCGCGGCGAAGCCGAACGGCTCCCGCGTGCCAGGTTGGTCGCGCACCTCGAGGATCGCCAGGGCGAACCCCGGCTCGAGCTGGCGGTCGGGCTCGCCCGCTTCGGCGCTCCGCAGCCGGGCGTAGGCGAACGAGCCCGCGGGGCCGACCCAGAAGTAACGGTGGGGGAGCCCGAGCGGGTAGCTCGGCGGCTCCGGCGGCACCTCGATCGGGGGCTCGGCCGTGACGCGGACGTGGGTGTCGCAGATCCACGCGGACGTCCCGACCTGCAGCCAGGTCCCCGCGCAGCCCCCGCCGCGGCGGGCCGCGTAGAGCGGCAGGAGGGCGTCGGCGCGAGCGCTCCCCCGCCGGGGCGCGCGCTCCTCGGGGGCCGCGAACACCGGCTCGTCATTGCGGACGACGAAGACGCTCCTCGCGTCCTCGGGGAGCGTCAGGGGCGGGCCCGCGGCGTGCGCGCGGCTGGCCACGCCGACGCTGGCGATCGCGAGCGGCCACGCGGAAGCGCGCACGCGGTGAGCGTACCCTTCGGCGGGCGGCCGGGCGAGAAGCGTGCTCCCCGGCGCGCGTGCGCCATGGCACGATGGCCGCCGATGGTGGCCGAGCGCCCGTACCCCGATCCTCCCTGGGAGACCTCAGGCTTCGCGCTCGGGGTGCCCGCGGCGGTGCCGAGCGCGTCGGTCGAGCTGCCGAGCTCGCTCGAGCCGGTCGCGTTCGGCGGCCGCACGCTCGGCCAGCTGCTCTACGTCGAGTATCGCCCCCCCTCGCCGCTCGTCTACGACGAGCTCGTGTGGATGCCGTCGCTCGTACGCCCCCGCGGGGCGGCGCGCGGGCGGAGCGCGTTCGTGGCCGTGATGTACGTGAGCACCGAGGCGTCGCTGCGCGGCGGCCGCGAGCTGTGGAGGCTGCCGAAGTCGCTCGCGACGTTCCAGCGCGAGGGCGACCGCGTGCGCGTCCGAGCCGAGGACGGCACGCGCCTCGAGCTGCGGGTCACGCCGTTCGGCCCCGGCTTCGACGCGCCGCTCGGGGCCTCGACGCTCCAGCCGGACGGCGACCGGCTGGTGCGGTTTCGCGGGCGCGGCTCGGGGCGTGGGCGCGTGGCGCGCGTGGCCGTCGAGCGCTTCGAGACGACGCACCCTCCGTGGGCGTCGCTCGAGGCCGCGCGCCTCGCGCCGCTGGGCGTCGCGCTGAGCCCCTTCCGATCGACGATGCTCGCGCCCGCGCCGGCGGGCCGCGCGGCGCAGGCGTGAGCGAGGCCGGGCGCTACTGGGCGGGCGCTCCGCCTGCCCCGGCGGCGTCCGGCTCCGGGACGTTCCCGGGGTGGTCGGTGCCGCCCTGGGCGGCCGGGTCCGTCGGCTCCGGGGGGTTGCAGCCGCCCAGGATGAACGGCCCGACCTCCACGCGGTAGCACACGCCGTCCGCCTTGCCGTCGCCGTCGGTGTCCGCGAGGCGAGTCTGCAGAGCGAAGCCGGCGCCGATCGACGCCCCGACGGTCACGGATCCGCGATCGGTCGCCCAAGTCGCCTGCCACTGCGCGAGGTTCACTTGCGCCCCCACGGCCACCTCGCCCTCGCCAGCGGTCGCGACGACGCCACCGGAGAGGATCTGAGCCTCGACCTCGACGCCGTCGGTCACCGGAGTGCTCAGGCGGAGCGCGCTCGCCTCGACCTCGGGCCCGCGCTCGCTCATCTGCAGCCGCCCCCCGCCGAGGGTGAGCGTGCCGGAGGACGACTCGTCGCGGTACAGGTGCACCGAGGCGGTGGTGCGATCGCTCTCGTGCGTCGCCGTGGCCGTCGGGCCCGTCGTCGAGCTGGCGCTCTCGCGACGCTTCGAGGAGCGCGCCGCGACGAGGGCGGACGCCCCGGCGGAGAGCTCGGGTTCGGGCGCCGGCGGGGCGCCCGCGCCCGAGCCCTCGCACGTCGACGGCGTCGTCCCCGCGGCGCGGGCTTCGTCGGGGGCGCACTCGGCTCCACCCGCGGCTTCCTCGGGCGTCCTCGGGCGTGTGGGCGAGGTGATCGGTTCGGGCATCGGGCTCCTCCTGGTGGTGACCGCAGGTCGGCTCACCGGCGGAGTCAGTTGCGGGCTTCGTGGGGAGCCACGGCGAACGCGCGCCCGGCGCCGTCGAGCCGCGCTCGCCGCGATCTCGCGCCCGCGCCCCGCCGCGGCGCGCGTCAGCGCCCCGACCGGGCGAGCGCTACGTCGGGCTGGGCGGGCTCGAGGCCGAGCCGCGTGGCGACGCGGCGGACGAGCTCGGGCGCCGCCACCGCCGCGCTGGTGGCCGCCGCCGACGCCCCGACGGCGGTGAGCCACGCGACCGGGCCGAGGGGGCGGCACCCGAACAGCCGCGAGAGGCCCGGCGTCTGGACGACGAGCGCCAGCGTCGCCGCGGAGCCGACGGCCGTCAGGAGGACGGGGCGGGTGAGCCCGCCCGACGCGAGCGTCTGGCCGAGCTGCGTCCCGACCAGCGCGACCAGCCCGATGGTGCGCGCGCGCGCGGACGAGCCGGTGAGCCGTCCGATGGTCCACGCGGTCCCCGCGCCGAGCGCGGTCACGGTCGCGCGCAGCGCGATCTCGCGGTTCAGCGGCGCCCCGAGCGCCGCGTCGGGCCCGACCTGCGCGAGCGACTCGAGCGTCTCCTGGCTCGGGGGACGCAACGCGATGGCCATCGCGGGCGCCACGTCGGTGAGCAGGTTGACGAGCAGGAGCTGCCGCGGAGCCAGCGGCGGGCGGCCGTCGAGCAGGCCCCCCAGCACGGTGAACCCGATCTCGCCGAAGTTGCCGCCGACCAGGATCGAGACCGCGTCGCGGACGCTCACCCACACCGCGCGCCCCTCGACGATGGCGTGCGCGAGCGTCTCGATCCGCTCGTCGGTGAGGACCATGTCGGCGGCGGCGCGCGCCGCGGGGGCGTGGTCGCCGATCGCGATGCCGACGTTCGCGAGCCGGATGGCCGGCGCGTCGTTGGCGCCGTCCCCCACCATGCCGACCACGCGCCCCGCTCGCTGGAACGCGCGTACGACGCGGACCTTCTGCGCCGGGGTCACGCGGGCGAAGACCCCGACGCTCGGGAGCAGGCGATCGAGCTCGTCGTCGTCCAGCGCCGCGAGCTCGCCGCCGGAGAGCACACGGCGCGCCTCGCCGAGATCGAGCTCGGTGGCGATCGCGCGCGCGGTGCTCGGGTGATCGCCGGTCAGCATGACCGTGCGGACACCGGCGCGCTCCAGGCGGCGCAGCGCGACGGCGGCCGTCGCGCGGACCGGATCGCTGAACGCGACGAAGCCCACCAGCCGGAGCCGGCCGAGGCTCTCGATGGCGCCCGCGGGCGGACCCTCGATCTCACGCTCGGCGACCGCGAGGACGCGGAGCCCCCGCGTCGCCATGCGCTCCACGACCGCGGCCACCTCGCCGCGCGCGGCGGCGTCGAAGGGCGAGGGCCCCGCGGGCGTGACGCGCTCGACCACGCTGGCGAGCACGACCTCCGGGGCGCCCTTCACGCTGAGTCGCGACCCGCGCTCCGTGCGGGCGAGCACCGCGTGGTAGCCGCGCCCGGACTCGTAGCTCACCTCCGAGACCGCGCTCCACCCGGGTACCCCATAATCGGCGCGGACGGCGAGGCGATCGCCGGCGCGCCGCAGCGCGGCGTCCATCGGGTCCGCGCGAGCTGCGCCGCCGGCGGGCTCCACGCTGGCGCGCAGCGCCGCGGCCAGCACGCGCAGCCGGGGCCCGGACAAGGTCGCCGCCGGCTGCTCGTCCGCGCCATCCCAGACGGCGGCCAGATCGACCCGACCCTCGGTGACGGTGCCCGTCTTGTCGACGCACAGCACGTCGACCCGACCGAGCGCCTCGATCGCGCGGACGTTGCGCACGAGCGCGCCCCGCTTGGACAGCCGCTCCGCTGCGGAGAGCTGCGCCGCGGTCGCGAGCAGCGGCAGGCCCTCCGGCACCGAGGCGACGGCGAGGCTGACGCCCGAGCCGACCAGGTCGTCGAGGCGCCGGCCGCGGAGCAGCCCTCCGGCGATGACCGCGCTCGCCGCGCCGACGGCGACCGGCGCCGTGAGGTCGACGAGCTGAGCGAGGCGCTGCTCGACGCCCGTCGGCGCGCGATCGCGCCGGGACACCGCGGCGCTCCGCCGCGACTCGGTCGCGTCCCCGACGGCGACGACCACGGCGCGGGCGCGCCCCGCGGCGACCGTGGTGCCCTCGAACACCATCGAGCTTCGATCGGCGACCGCGGCCTCGAAGCAACAGGCAGGGTGCTTCACCACGGGCAGCGACTCGCCGGTGAGCGACGACGCGTCGACCTCGAGGCCGTCCGCCGTGAGCAGGCGCGCGTCCGCCGGCACCACGTCGCCCGCGGTGAGCTCGATCACGTCGCCCCGGACGAGCTCGCGCGCGTCCACGTCCACCAGACGGCCGTCGCGCCACGCAACCGCGCGCCGCGTGACCTGCCGCTCGAGGCGCTGGAGCGCCCGCTCGACCCGGAAGCGCTGTGCGCCGCCCACCAGGGCGTTCAACGCCACGACGCCACCGAGCATCCCGGCGTCCGCCATCGACCCCACGACCGCCGACAGCCCCGCGCCCGCGGCCAGCAGCGGCGCCAGCGGGTTGAACAGCTCGTCACCCACCGCGTCCGCCAGATCGGCGACGGCGGGCCGCGGCGCCCGCGGGCGCTCCCTGCGCCGCACCGCCTCGGTGCGCGCGAGCCCATGCTCGGCCGACGTCCCGAGGCGGGACGCGACGCCGCCTGCGTCGAGCGCGTGCCAGGGCGTCCGGTCTCGCGGCGCCGGGAGCGGTCGCCGATCGAGCGCGAAGCCGCGCCCGAGGCCGTTGGCGACCGAGACCAGCGTGGCGACGTTCACCACGGCGATGACGCGCGAGGTGGTGAGCTGCACGAGCCCACCCGCCGACACCAGCGCGGCGACGGTCGCCGCGCCGAGCGCCACGTTGACGCTCTGCTTGCTCACCTGGCGCGCGCGCGCGCACGCCTCGACGAGGAACCGGACGTCGGCGAGATCGTCGCGCGCGAGCAGGTGCGCGGCCCACGGGGCGGGAGCCCCGGCGCGCACGAGGCCGACCCCGACGTCCGCGCTGGCGAGCGCGCCTCCGGCCGCGCTCGTCACCAGCATCACCACGCGCCCCTCACGCTGGAGCCGCCGGATCCCGGCGCCGAGCTCCGGGCCGTCGGGGACGACGTCGTCGGCGGCCAGCCCGGTGAGCAACGACTCGTCGCGCGAGGCGATCACCACGCGCAGCTCCGCGGCGTGCGCCGCGGTGATCAGCTCCTCGACGCCCGTCCGGGGCTCCATCCGCATCTCGACCACCGCGCGCACGTCGCCGCGACGAGCGAGCCCGAGCACGAGCGCGCCCCGCGCAGCGAGGTCCGCCGCGCGGGCGGCCAGCTCGTCGCGCGTCCCCGCCTCGAGCAGCCCGAGCGGACCGAGCGTCCAGCCGCCCCGCGTGACGACGGCCAGCGGCGCGTCGGCGTCGAACAGCCGCTCGGCGAGCTCGCGAGCCTCCGCCTCGGTCGTGGCTCCCGCGGCCACGACGGCCCCGGCTCGCGCGCGGTCGCGTGCGACGAGATCCGCCGTCAGCACGAGGCAGTCCACGCGATCGAGCCGGCGGAGCGCCTCGGGATCGAGGGCGAGCGCCCCCCGCCCCGCGAGCAGCACGCCGAGCTCTGCCGCGAACACGTCGCGACCGACCCGCGCCGGGCGAGGCAGGCCACCGAGCAGCGCCGCGAAGGCGCGCTGAAAGCTCCGGGTCGTGGCGAAGCTCACGGCGAAGCCGGCGAGCGACACGAGCCACGCGCGGTCGCCGTACTGCTCGATGGGGCCGTCGGGGAGCGGCACCGGCCGCGTCGCCGCCGGCGTCGCGGCGGCGCGGGCGGCCTCCGCCGCCCCGGCGAGCTCCGGCTCGCGCTCCTTCCACACGCGGGCGCGCGCGACCGCCTCGCGGACCAGCACGCCGCGGTGCGCGGCCTCCGCCAGCGCGCTGACGGGCCGCTGCGCGACCCCGTGCAGGAGCGCGCCGACCACGCCGAGCGCCACGTCGGCGCGCTTGGCGCCCAGGCGAGCGTCGAGCCTGCGGCGGAGCCGGGGCGATCCACGCACCCAGCCGAGGAGCGCGGCGGCCCGCGCCGCCGTCGGCGACGCGGGGAGGAGCGAGAGCGCGAGCGAGGTCCCGAGCGCGATCCCGAGTAGATCGGCGGCGAGCTCGACGAGCAGGCGGCGAACCGGCTCGGGGTCGGCAGGGTGCTCCCAGGCGTCATCCGAGAAGCCGGACCGATCGACCCCCGCCGCTCGCTCTGCCTCCTCCACCCATCGGCGCGCCGCAGCCTCGTCCGCCGGACCGTCGAAGGCGAACACGGCGCGGCGGAGGCGCGGGTTCACCGCGACCCAGCGGACACCCGGGAGGGTCGGGCCGCGCCGCTCGAGCTCGGCGGCCACGCGGGCCAGATCCTCGGCCCCGGCGTCGCGCAGCTCGACGTGCACGCGGGGCTCGGCGGACGCGGCGCGGCGCGCTCGCGCCGCAAACGGCGAGAGCGCGAGCGAGAGGACTTGCGGGAGGCGCATACGTCGCGGCGGGGGTGCGCATCATACACGCAGCGAACTTGGCCGGGACGCGCGACGTGTGGCCTCTCCCCCGCATGGCCCGCACGCTGCTCTCCGTCCTCCCGTTGGTGTCCCTCGTCGCCGGCTGCGCCGGTCCGCAGCAGGCGCCAGCCGCGCCCGCGCGATCGCCGTCGCCGGTCGCGCGGCCCGCGCCGGACCGGCTCGACAACCCGGCCACGACGCCCGACGCCGAGGCGAGCCGGGCAGGCCGCCAGCCTGGGGAGTTCGTCGTGGTGCGCGTCAGCGGCGCACACGTCGGCGCGACCTACGTGCTCACCGAGCGCGTGATCGGCGTCTGGGGCCAGATCGAGGTCGTCGACGTGACGCTGGAGGGTGAGGGGGTCCACGAGCGGCTGCGTGTGCGCTTCCAGGCCGGCACCGGCCGCGCGGTGGCCGTGTCGCGCTTCGTCGGTCCGGACGAGCTCCCGGCGGCGGTCGCGGACTACGAGCGGCTGCTCGAGCGAACGCAGTTCGCGCCCGACTCGAACGACGAGCTCGTGCGCACCACGACGGAGACGTGCCTCGTCGGTGAGCGCGAGCTCGAGTGCGAGGCGACGACGTACGCGGTCACCGTGGGAGGCGAGCGGGCCACCATGACGGTGAGCCGGAGCGCCGCCGTGGCGGGCCGCGATGTCGCGGGCGAGATCCGCGCCGGCGACGGGCGCGTGCTCTACCGCGCCGAGGTCCTCGAGCAGGGTGGGTCGCCCGCGTCCCCGGGCTCGAGCATCGCGCTCGCGAAGTAGCGCTCCGACGACCGCTCGCGCCACGGCGCGCTCGGCGCCGTCAGGCGGACAGCGCGCGCTTCAGCGCCTCGAACCGCTCGCGCTCCTCGGCGTCCACGTCGCCATCCGAGTAGATGAGCGCCCGCACCGTCTCCACGAACGTCCGGCGGTGCTCGACCGGCACGCGCGCCGGATCGACGGCGCCCGGCGAGGGCGCGATCGCCAGCCACTCGTCGACCTGGCCGCGGTCCTCCTCGGCGAGGGCGAGCCGGTCGACGAGCCGACGGACGAAGCGGCGCTCTCCGTCCCGGATCTCGAGGTCCGTCCAGGCGAAGGCGCACACGAACTCGAGGAGGAGGAGCCGGTGCTCGCGCGAGAGCGTCTCGAACATGCCCCGCATGCTAGCCGCTCCGGTCGCCCGCTCCCAGCCGCGGCGCGCCGGCGGCTGACGCGGCGCGTCGGCTGTCGCGATGGCTGGTACTGCGGCGAGGCGCGGGCGGAGGCCCGATCGATCTCGCGCTACAAAAAGAGCACGGCAGCCGCGGAGGGGGGATGCGCGGCTGCCGTACCAGAGTAGAACACGGTGGCCCTGCGGAGGGGGGGGAGGGGGACGCGGACCACCGTGCAGAGACAGGGGCGGACGACGGGTTTGGGCGGGAGGGCTGACCTCGCCGACCGCCTGCGCCTTACATAGCACGAGGCGTGCCAGGGAGGGCAAGCAACAATTCGAGGGTTTCCCCAGGGGGCATCGCGAGCGCGTTGCACGGTTGGAAGGTCACGGCGACAGCGCTGCAACCGGGCGCCCTCGGCTGGCCGGCCGAACCGGAGCGACGGGGCTACCTGCGCACATACAACCACCACGTCCCCTCGTGGGCGGCGAGCTTGAGCCCAGGATCGGCGGCCACGATGGGCGCCGGCTCGACGGTGTGGCGGACGAGCAGGGCGTCGAACCAGCCGAGCTGCAGCAGGCGGAAGTCCTGCGGCCGCCACTCGAACGCGAGGGGGAGCGGGGGCGGCACGTCGCCCCCCGCGCGATACCGCACGGGGTAGAGGCCCCACGTCGCGAAATGGAAGGATAGCCAGCCGCCGCGCTCCGCCTGGACCCACGCGGGCAGGTGGACGAAGGGCGAGTGCGTCTGGCTCGCGCCGCGGTGGTCGAACACCAGATACGCGAGGCGCGGCGCGGGCGGCACGGCGCGCACGACCGCCCGGAAGTCCTCGGTCGCGCGCTCGAAGCCCGCCCACTCGCGCGTGACGAGCGTCGTCATCCGGGTGC
Source organism: Polyangiaceae bacterium (assembly GCA_020846005.1). Classification (GTDB taxonomy): domain Bacteria; phylum Myxococcota_A; class Polyangia; order Polyangiales; family Polyangiaceae; genus JADLEQ01. The sequence continues at coordinate 21,616 of JADLEQ010000016.1, read as the reverse complement.
TGGCGGCGATCGCGACCGCCACCACGGCGAGCCGCAGCTTGGGCCAGACCGGGAGCTCGGGCACCCAAGCGAGCGCCGCCACGGCCGCGCAGAGCAGCTCGCGGGGGTAGACGTACCACCACTCCCCGATCTTCATGGGGAGGACGAAGTACGCGAGCGCGTGCGCGCCGACGAGCGCGGCGACGACGGTCGCGCCACGCCGCGCTGCGGGCCAGGGTGGGCGCTTGGGTTCGCGGCGGCGGGCGATCAGGATCGCGGCGATCACCACGACCAGCGACGCGGCGAGCGCGAGCGCCAGGCTCCGCTCCTCCGCTCCGACGTCCGTCCCGGCGCGAAAGCCGTCGAAGAGGTGCCGAGGCGCGTCGAGCACCCGCGACGGATCGGGCCACCCGAGCTCGATGGGCGGGGACAGCTCCGCCGGGCGCACCAACAGCCAGGCCAGGAACGGCATCGCGCTCGTCGCGGCCGCCGCCGCGAGCTGGCGGCGCGCCGCGCTGGCGGGCGCCGCGAGGAGCGTGACGAGCCCCACGCCGGCGAGCGCGAACGGGAAGCGGAACGGGTGGGCGAAGAACACCGCGACGAGGAGGACCGCCAGCGACGCGGCGCGCCGCCGCGTCGGATCGCGAGCCGTCGCGAGGGCGACCCCGACGCTCGCCAGCTCGAGCCCCAGCCCGAGGAGGAAGCTCAGGAACCCCCAGTGCGCGAGGTTGTTCCACACGAGCCCGAACGCGAGCGTAGCGAGCAGCGGGCTCTTGCCGATCCCGCGGAGCAACGCCGCGAGGCCGGCGGCCGGGGCGAGCAGGCAGAGCGCCGCCGTGATCGACGCCGCGATCCGGATGGGCAGCACCGACCCGAGGGCGGCCGTCACCAGGTACGTGACGACGTAGGGCGCCTCGAGGGGATGGAGGCTGAACTGCTCCGCGAACCGGTACGCCGGATCGGAGAAGTGGAGGAAGATGGCGGACTGCGCGGCGTGGAACGGCAGATCCGTGATGGGCGGGTAGGTCACCACCGCGAACGGCGGCAGCACCACGCCGGCCGCGCCGAGCACGGCGAGCACCGCCGGCCAGTGCGCGCCGTCTCGGGGTCGTTTCGCGGGGTCGGGCAAGGCGCCCAGGCTACCCCACGCCGCGGCCAGGAGCGCTCGACGCTCCCACCTCCGCCCCAGGGTCGTCCCGGGGCGAGGCCCGCCGGGTTGTGGCAATCTCCCGGGCCCGTGCGCTGGCTCTCCTTGCTCTGGCTGGGCGTCCCGCTCCTCGGCGTGGGCGAGCTGGCGGCGAGTCGCTGGGCCAGCGGGCGGGCGCCCACGGCCGACGAGTGGCGCGCGCTCCGCGCGGAGGTCGCCCGCCGCAAGCGCCCGGGCGAGCCGATCGCCGTCGCCCCGGCGTGGGCCGAGCCGCTGGCGCGCCACGCGCTCGGCGACGAGCTGATGCCGCTCGCCGAGGTCGCGCGCGCGGACGTGACCTCGTCCCCGCGGGTGCTCGAGATCTCGGCGCTCGGCGCCCGCGCGCCCGAGGTCGCCGGCTGGCGGGCGGCGAGCGAGGAGCCCGTCGGGCGGTTCGTGCTGCGGGTGCTGGAGAACCCGAGCCCGATCCCCGTGCGCCTCGACTTCGTGAGCGAGCTCGGCCCGGATCGGGTGAGCGTGAGCGACGGCGGCCGCGCCTGCGCGTGGACGGCCCGCGGTGCCCGGGCGGCCGGCGGGCTGCACGGCCCCGTCGCGTACCCGGCGGAGCGCTTCGAGTGCGGCGCGGCGCCGTTCCTCGTGGGCGTCACGGTGATCGAGGACCAGGCGTACCGCCCGCGGCGCTGCGTGTTCGCCCACGCGACGCCCAGCCGGGATCTGCGCATCACCTACCGGGGCGTGCCGCTCGGCGCGACGATCCGCGGACACGCCGGGCTGTCGTGGTTCCTGTACCGGGACGGCGCGGGCACACCGGTCGAGCTCGAGGTGCTGGTGGGCGGGCGGGCGATCGGGAAGCACGTCCACGTCGACACCGCGGGGTGGGCGCCGTTCGAGCTCCCGCTGGGGCCGGACGCCGGCAAGACGGCCGACGTGACGTTCGTCGTCCGGAGCGAGAGCCCCCGCGAGCGGCAGTTCTGTTTCCACGCGGAGTCGCGGTGACCCCTGCCGCCTCCGACACCTCGCGCGGCAGCCGCGCAGTCGACGCCACGCTCGCGCTCGCGCTCGTCGCGGGCTACGTCGCGCTGCTGCTCGGCACCACGAGCGATCTCGGGTACGCCCGGGACGAGGGCTTCTACTTCCAGGCGGCGGCGAGCTACGAGCGGTGGTTCGAGCTGCTCTGGCGCTCGCCGAGCGAGGCGCTCGAGCGGGCTGCCGTGGATCGGTTCTGGGCGGCCAATCACGAGCACCCGCCGCTGATGAAGGGGCTCTTCGCGCTCTCGCACGCGCTGTTCTTCGAGAAGTGGCGGGTGTTCTCCGAGGCCGGCACGGCGTACCGCTTCCCCGGCATGGCGGTGAGCGCGCTCGCGCTCGGGATCGTCTACCTCTGGGGGCGCCGCACGGCGGGGCGACTCGCGGCCGTGTGCGCCGCGATCTCGCTCGGGTTCATGCCGCGCGTCTTCTACCACGCGCACCTCGACTGCTTCGACGTGCCCGTCGCGTCGATGTGGCTGCTCACGACGTGGGCGTACTGGCGCTCCCTGAACGGCGGCGGCCTCCGCTGGGCGGTGGCGAGCGGCGTCTGCTACGGGCTGTTCCTCGCGACGAAGCACAACGCGTGGTTGTTCCCCGGCGTGGTCGTCGCGCACGTCCTCGTACACCGCTGGCGGTCCCTCGCGCGGGGGATGACGACCGGTCGGCTCGCGGTGCCCGCGGCGCTCCCCGCGATGCTCGTGCTCGGCCCGATCGTGCTCTGGCTGCTGTGGCCGTGGCTTTGGTTCGACACCGGCGCTCGGCTCGCCGGGTGGGTCGCGTTCCACACGCACCACGACTTCTACAACATGGAATTCCTGGGCGAGACCTACTGGAAGCCGCCCATGCCGCGCCTCTACGCGTGGGGGATGACGCTCGCCACGGTGCCCACGATCACGCTCGTGCTGTCCGGGATCGGGGGCGCCCACGCAGTCCGCACCGCGCTCCTCCCGCAGCTGGCGCGCCGGTTCGTGGCGCTCCGCGGGCTGGCGCGCGGCGTCGATCCGTCGCCGCACTCGGCCACGTACTCCCTGTGGGCGCTCTCGATCCTCGTCTCGTACGCGCCGTGGCTCTCAAGCGGCACGCCCATTTTCGGCGGGACGAAGCACTGGATCACCGCGTACCCATTCCTGTGCCTGTTCGCGGCGCACGGCCTCCGTCGCGCAGCGGACGGACTCGCCGCGTTCGCTCCCGCGGCGGTCCGGCGCTGGCGGGCCGTGGAGCTCGCCGTGGCGGTGGCGGTGTGCGTGGGTCCCGTCGTCATGGCGCTGCACGCGCACCCGTGGGGGCTCAGCGCCTACGTCCCGCTGGTGGGCGGCGCGCCGGGCGCCGCGTCGCTCGGGCTCAACCGTGGGTTCTGGGGCTACCAGACCGGCGCGATGCTGCCGTTCGTGAACGAGCGGGCGCCGCGGGGTGCGCAGGTCTACCTCCACGACACGGCGCTCGCGAGCTGGGACATGCTGCGGCGCGACGGCCGCGCGCGGGCCGATCTCGCCGGCACGCTCGATCTCTCCCGGTCGAGCGTCGGCGTCTACCACCACGAGCAGCACATGGCGCGCGTCGAGCACCAGCTGTGGGTCGACTACGGGACGACCGCCCCGGCCCACCTCGGCCTGCTGGACGGCGTGCCCATCGTGTGGGTCTACGTGCGGCCGACCCCACGGTGAGCGCGCTCACCGTGATGCCGGCCCCCGATCGCCGCACCGCCACCCGCGTGGCGGCCGGGCGGGCTCACTGGCACTTGCCGTCGTTCTTGGACGGGAAGTAGAAGCTGCCCTGGTACGAGCCCCACGCGCCGGTCGCGATGCCGTTCGCGGTGCTCCCGCTGTACTTCGCGCAGCCGGGGGCCGCCTTGACGGTGATCTTGCCGCCGCTCGCCGAGATCGCGCCGGCGTGGACCGCTGCCTTGCAGAGGTCGGAGTCGCGCGTGTAGATGCCGCTCCCCCAGACCGAGCCGCTGCCGGCGCCGCTGCAGTCGCAGGAGAACTCGGTGGAGTCGCTCGCGCCGGGGATGCTGGCGAAGTTCCGAGGACATTCGCCCGGCTTCGGCGCCGCGGCGACGGGCGTCGGGACGACGGCGGGGGCCGCCGCGCACTTGCCGTCGCCGTGCCCGGCGAAATAGAAGCTCTGGGAGTAGGGGCCCCAGCCGCCGGTCGTGATCCCGTTGGCGGTCGAGCCGGAGTACGCCGGGCAACCGGCGGACTTCACGATCTTCACCGCGCCCCCTCCGGCCGGGACGGCGCCGGCGTGCGCGGCGGCGGCGCAGAGGTTCGAGTCGGTGGTGTAGACGCCCGTACCCCACACGGTACCCTGGGCCCCCGCGGCGCAGCCGCACTCGACCTCGGCGGAGGCCTTCTGCTCGGGCGTGAGATCCTCGTAGCGGGCGGGGCAGTTGTTGCCCTTCTTGCACGCGAGGAGCGCCGCGAGCACGCCTGCGGCCAGCGCCAGAGTTCCGAGTCGGGTGGAGGTCGCCATCGGGATCGTCCTTTCGTCGAGCCGGTGACCGTACCATGCCGGGTGCGAGCGACGAAGCACCGAGGCGCCCCGCGGGTGCTAGGTTGGGCCCATGCCAGCGCGCCGCCTCCCCTCGGGCCGCCGCGCGCGCGCCCCGGTCCACACCGTGGCGGGCCTCGTGGCGGCGGCGCTCGTCACGCGTACCGCCGGCCTGAGCGCGCAGGTCGACGCCCGGCGGCTCGTGCTGCCCGTCGCGCCGCTCTCGCCGGCCGCCTTCCCGCCGTTCGTGGCCCCGGCGGGGCGCGCGACGCTCGTCGTCCGGCACGCCCCGGGGCTCCTCCCGGCTGGCGTCGTGTCCATCGCGCCAGGGATCGCGATCGTATCGGCCTCGCCCGACGATCTCGCGCGGCTCGAGCGGGACCACCCCGAGGCGCGCGCGCGCTGGTCGCCCCCGCTCCGGCCGTGGCTGGATCGGGCCGACGGCTGGGTCCACGCCGGCATCTTCCGCAACCTGACCGGCGTGGACGGCGCCGGCGTGCTCGTCGGCATCGTCGACACGGGGGTCGACCCGACGCACCCGGACCTCCGCGCCGCCGACGGCCGCACGCGCATCGCCTTCCACCTCGATCTCTCGCGCCCCGCGCTCGGGCGCCTCCCCGAGCTCGAGGAGGAGTATGGCTGCACCGGGCGCGCCGGCTTCACGTGCGCGATCTACGACTCGCCCGCGCTCGACGAGGCGATGAACAACTCCGTTGCGGGCGACGAGCCCCGCGATCCGGCTGGCCACGGAACGCACGTCGCGAGCATCGCGGCCGGCAACGACGTGAGCTCGAACCCGCCGCGGTTCGTCGGAGTGGCGCCAGGAGCGACGCTGGTGACCGCGCGGGTCGCGCGCGGCGCGAGCGGCGCGATCTACGACGCGGACGTGCTGCTCGCGGTGCGCTTCATCTTCGAGCGCGCCGCCGCGCTCGGGCTGCCTGCGGTCGTCAACCTGTCGCTCGGGGGCGACTTCGGCGCGCACGACGGCTCGAGCGACCTCGAGCAGGGGCTGGCGAGCTTCGTCGGGCCGGACCAGCCGGGGCGCGCGATCGTCGTCGCCGCAGGCAACTCCGGCGGCGTGTTCACGGGGCTCGGTCGCGAGTACCCCGAGCCGCTCGGGATCCACACCGTCGTCCACGTCCCGCCGGCGACGAGCACGCGTGTCCCGCTCCTGATCCCCGTCGCCGGCCCGACCGCGCGCGGCACGGTGTTCGTCTGGGTGGGGCTGGCGGCGGGGAGCACCCTCCGGGTCGGGATCGACGACCGCGACGGCCCCTGGATCGAGCCGCTCGACCCGGCGCGCGGCACGACGAAGCGGCGCGGCAAGCTCGCGGCCACGGTCGTCCCAGCGACCGCCTACGCCGACCAGGCTGGATCACGCAGCCAGGACGCGGTGGTCGTGCTCGACGGCGAGTGGCCGGCCGAGGAGACCTACGCGCTCCGGCTCGAGGGGAACGCGACGGTGGCGCTGTGGGCGCAGAGCCAGGGCGAGCTCGGCCCGGATGGGGGCGCGCCGGGCGCGCTGTTCCCCCGCGCCCGGAAGCAGGGGACGATCGCCATCCCGGCGACGCACCCCGAGCTGATCGGCGTCGGCGCGACGCTGAACCGCACGAGTTGGGCGGACCGGAACGACCACTCGTTCGGGGTCGAGGCCCTCGGCGCGCTCGAGGATCCCCCAGGTGACTCGGTGGCGTACTTCAGCGGCGCCGGGCCGACCCTCGACGGCCGGCTCAAGCCCGACCTGCTCGCGCCGGGCGCGTACGTCGCGGCCGCGATGACGCAGGCGGCCGATCCGTCGAGGTCGGAGACCAGCATGTTCGCGGCGCCGTGCGCCACGGGGAACGACTGCATGGTGCTCGACGATCGCCACGCGCTCGCGAGCGGCACGAGCATGGCGGCGCCTTTCGTCACGGGCGCCGCCGCGCTGCTGATGGCGCGCGATCCCGGGCTCACGCAGCCCCGCCTCCTGGCGCTCCTGCAGGCGGGCGTGCGCAGGCCGCACGGCGTCGTCACCAACGCGCAGCAGGTGGGTGCCGGGGCCCTCGAGCTGGACGGCTCGCTCGCCGCGGCCCTCGGCGACACCTCGCCGCTCGAGCCGCCGTCGCCCGTCGAGAGCTGGATCGCGCTCGCCGACGCCTACGTCCGCCCCGATCCCGCGGCGACGATCGAGGGTGTCCTCGAGCTGCGGACGGCGGCGGCGGCGCTGGCCGACGGCTTCGACCCGGGTCGTCTCGCGGTCGAGGTCGGCGGCGCCCGGCTCGCGAGCGGCCCCACGCGGGTCGCGCCGGGGCTCTACCGGTTCGAGCTCTCGGCCGACGCGGGGACGGGCGGCGGCGAGGCGCGCGTGCTCGCGCGGTTCGACGGCGAGCGGCTCGCCGAGGCGCGCGTGCCCATCGCCGTCGATCCGCACGTCGCGGCGGCGGGGTTCCACGCGCGCGGCGGGTGCGCGGTCGGCGCGCGCGCATCGGAGGGCGGCGGGTGGGCGGCGCTCGGCGGGCTCGGCGCGTGGGCAGCGCGACGTCGAAGGCGGCGGTGAGCGTCGTCCCCGCCGCGCCGTGGCGTCACGGGAGGCGGACCCACTCCGTCTCGAAGCTCGAGCCGACGTGGACCTTCGTCAGGCGGTCCCCCTCCACGGTGACGCGGTAGTCGTTGTCCCGGCGGCCCTGGCAGCCGCTGTCCTGGTCCGCGCGGATCTGCAGCACGTCCCCCTCGACGCTCCACGAGAACTCGTAGCAGAGCGACCCATCGCGGTCGTAGCGACCGCGCCCGCCGGCGCCGTAGGTGACCACGTCTCCGCCCCACTTCCACCGGCCAACGAGGCGCGCGGCGAGGGCGGGGGTCTGCGGAGGCGGCGGGGCAGAAGGGGGTTCCACGGTAGGGTACCAGCGGCTGCGGTAGCCCGACCCGATGTGCTCGAGGACGAGCTGGGCGCCCTCCCTCCGGACTCGGTAGTCGTTCTCGCGACGCCCCTGGCAGCCGCTGTCGGCGTCGGCGCGGATCCCGAGGACGCCGGAGGCCGTCACGAACCACGAGAAGACGTAGCAGACGGCTCCGTCCCGATAGTACCGCCCGCGGCCGGACCGATCGTAGACGACGATGTCGACCTTCGTGCCGTCATCCCACTTCCACGCGCCGACGACGTCCACTGCCGGCCCAGGCGGCGGCGCGTCGAGCGGCGCGGGCGGCGCGGGCGGCGCGGCAGCAGCGGGCGGCGGCGACGCAGGCGCCGGCGCGCCGGGAGCCGCCGCCGGACCGAACGGGCCCAGAAGATCGGACGGAGACTCCGGGACGGCGACCGGCGGCGCACCGCCGCAGGCGGAGAGCGTGACGAGGAGCGCGGCGAGGCGGGCGAGGCGCCGGGAGGACATGCTGGGGATCATGCCGGCGACGGCGGGGGGCGGGCAACCGTCCGCGTGGCTCAGCCTGGATCCACGAGCGGCAGGCGCCGCCGCGGCCCGAGGCGGCGCGGCGCCGCGGCCTCGGCGGCGGGTTCCGGGGCGACGAGCTCGCGCAGCGCGCGGTCGTAGAGGTGGCTCGGGCGAACGTTGGCGAGCGCGGCGAAGACGTTCCCAGGGACGTTCGAGTTCTCGGCCGTGAGCTCGCGCAGGAGCGCCTTCATTCGCTTGCGCTGGAGCTGCTCCTGCGAGCCGCAGAGGTTGCACGGCACGATCGGGAGCTCGAGCGCCGCGGCGAGCTCGGCGATGCTGGCCTCGTCGCAGTACACGAGGGGACGGATCACGACATTGCGCCCATCGTCGGAGCGGAGGCGCGCGGGCATGGCCTTGAGCTGCCCCGCGTAGAAGAGGTTGAGCAGCAGCGTCTCGATCACGTCATCCCGGTGGTGGCCGAGGGCGAGCTTCGTCGCGCCGAGACGGACGGCGAGGTTGTAGAGGATGCCGCGCCGGAGCCGCGAGCAGAGCGAGCAGTACGTGCTCCCGGGCGGGAGCTTCTCGGTCACGATGCTGTAGGTGTCCTCGCGGACGATCTCGTGCTCCACGCCCTCGGCGCGGAAGTACGCCGGGAGCTGCTCCGACGGAAACCCGGGGTGCCCCTGGTCGACGTGGACGGCGACCAGCGAGATCGGGAACGGGAGCCGCTCCCGCAGGCGGCGCAGCAGGTGGAGCAGGACGAGGGAGTCCTTCCCACCGCTCACGGCCACCGCGACGCGATCGCCGGGCTCGAGCAGGGCGTGCTCGGCGCTCGCGCGCGCCACGCGACCGAGGAGTCGCTCCTCGAGCTTGCGGGCCGGGATCACCCGAGCACCGTAGCGCCCGGGCCAGCGTCCGTCAGCAGACGTCCTTCGCGGCGGCCTCCAGGGCGCGGAGCCGCTCGCGGATCTCCTCCGCGACGGTGCCGAGGTCCTCGGCGGCGCTGGCCTTCTCGCCACGCGCGTAGGCGCGGAGGCCCTGGACGGCGACGAGGAACAGGCTGGCGTTGACCGCGCGATCGGCGAGCGCGCAGGCGAGCTCGGGGTTCTTCAGCAGCGCCTCCAGCTCGTCGAAGAGCTCGGCGAGCTCGCGCTCGGCGCGCTCCGCGGACGACATCCCACGATTCTGCCGGGCGCCGGCCCTGGCGTCGAGGGTCCGCCCGGCCCCGGCGCGGGCGCGTCGCTCCGGGGCGGCGCTGTCTGTCCGGGCAGTTCGCCGCGCTCTTGCACAGTCCGGGGCCCGGCCAGCGCTGGGCCGGCTTCCCGCTGGGCGCTCCCGGCTGGCACGACCCTTGTAGACGGACTCGCCCATGCGCCCGCTCCTCGTCGCGGCCGGATCGCTCGCCTGGTCTCTCGCCTGCTCGCGCCAGCCCGGCGCTCCACCGCCCCCGACCGCCAGCGTCAGCGTCGGCGCGAGCAGCGCCGCCGGGCCCGGGCCGGCGGAGGCCGCGCGGAGCGCGGGGGGCCCCCAACCCACCGCTCCAGCGCGGCCGTGGGCACCGGGGCAGTGGGAGGACGCCTACCAGGCGACGCGCGGGCCCGAGCCCACCAAGGAGTACACGGAGGAGCCGATCCCTCCGCCGTACCCGGACTGCGCGAACCACAGCGCGCGCGTGATGCTGCGGGCCAAGCACCAGCAGGCCCATGAGGACGCCACTCGCGCGATCACGCTCCGCAACCGAGCCCGAGCGCGTGAGGCGGAGGAAGCTCACATCAGGGCCCGCGGGGCGCACTTCGCGCACACCCAAGCGCTGGACGGGGCAGCACGCGAGGGGTTCTTCCTCCGCCCGCGTCCCACGACGCGCGGCATGGTGCGGCCGGTCGGCGTTGGCGCCTCGACCCCCCTCGAGCCAACCGCCCTGACGCCGCCCGAGAAGCTTGCGCCCGTGGTGGACCGGCTCGCGGCCTCGGAGCTCGCGGCCGAAGCGTTCGAGTGCACGGCGCTGGGCGCCACGCGCGTGCCGAGACCACGCGATGCCCGGGAGAGCTTCGCTGCGCCTGGCGCCGACCGCCACTCGCAGGTCGATCTGCTCGCGTGCACGGGGCCAGGCGATTCGCGGCGGCTCGCGATCGTCGTGGAGCTCCCGCTCCGCCGAGCCACCGCGCGGCTGGCAGCCGGCGGCGACCAGGCGACCGTGGAGTCCTATTCGCTCGAGGTCGCCCCGTTCACCGAGGCCGCGCTGCGAGCGCGGCTCGACGCGGCGGCGACCGCGCAGGGCGCGCCCGATCTCCGGGGCGCGAAGGTCCGCATCGGCGGCGCGAGTCGCCTCCGCTGGTTCCTGCACGGCGCGCCCGCGTACGCCTGGCTCCAAGAGCGCGGGATGGAGCGCCGGCTCGCGATCGAGACGGCAGAGTACAAGAACCTCTGGTACGTCACGTTCGACTACCAGTGCCGAGACGAAGGGCTCGACTGCCCCGCGCACGACGGCCTCGCCCGCCCGAGCGCCGCGCTGGTGCAGCCCGGCGCGTCGGCGGGCGCGTCGGCGGGCGCGTCGGGGGCGCCGCCCGCGGCGGTACCCGTGCCCACGCCGAGCCCCGACCCGACGCCTCGCGGGGGGGGGCGCTGGGAGGACGCCGCGCGAGAGGCCGACCCGGAGCTGCTCGAGGCCTCCCATACGAGCCCGCTGTCACGCAGCTTCGCCGTGGCGAGCGTCGCTGGAGCAGCCACGCTCGAGCGCCTCGTCGCGCCCGGCGGCCGCACGCGGGTGGTCCCGGGGGCGGAGCCCCTCTCGCCCATCGTCGAGGCGTTCCGTGGCGCGCTCGGGCGGCGCGGCGGCGCCGCGCCGTTCACCTGCAAGGTGATCGACTTCGGCTACGAAGTGAACCCTCCGCCGTGGCCGCCCATCGATCAGGCACGGACCTCGCTCGGCCTCGAGGACGCCGAGCCGCCGATGCTCAACATCATCTGCCTGGGCGCCGAAGACGGATACCGGGGGGAGATCTTCGTCTACGTCCCGGTGCACGCGGCGTGGGCGGTGGTCCGACGCTCGGCGGACGTGGCCGAGGTCGAGCAGTACGAGCTGGAGCGGCACGGGTACCTGGCCGAGGAGCTGCGGGGCAAGCTGCTCGAGGTCGGACGCGGCACCGAGCTCGAGCTGACAGGAGTCGCCCGCCTGAAGCGCGCGGCCAACGGGTTCTCGGCGTTCGGGTACCCGATGAGTTCGGGCACGTGGGTGGCCCACCTGGGGAAGCACCAGTGCCCGCACCGGGGGCTCGGCTGCGACCCGCTCGACGGGATGAAGCTCCCGGCGGTCACGGCGAAGCGTCTCGTACCGTGTGAGGTCCACGGCTTCGTCTACCCTGCCGCGCAGCAGTAGGCGCGGCCCCGGCCTCCCCGAGCCGCGCCCTCAGCGCGCGCCCAGCGCGGCGCGCACGGCGTCGACCACGGCGCCGGGGACGAGCGGCTTCTCCAGGACCCTCGGCTGCTCCCAGGCGACGAAGGCGGCGACGTGCGGCGCCGAGCGGCTGCCCGCGAGGAACACGAACCGCGACGCGAGCGCCGGGCGCTGGGCCCGCACCCACTCGTACACCGCGACTCCGTCGACTCCCGGCATGGTGAGGTCGCAGACCACGGCGTCCCAGCGGGCGTCCCCCGCCAGGTGAGCGAGGGCGCTCTCGCCGCTGGTGCAGGTCGTGACGTCGTGCTCGGCGGCGAGCACCCGTGAGAGCGCGTCGGCGACGGAGGCGTCGTCGTCTGCCACGAGCACGCGAGCTCGGGCGCTGCGCGGGGTGTCCGCGGCGCGGCTGGTCGGCGGCGGCTGTGAGGACGCGGCCGGCGCGGCGTCGAGCACGACGCGGACGACGGCGCCCCCGCCCGGCGCGTTGGAGGCCGCGATCTCCCCGCCCAGGCTCGTCACGATCCCGTGGCAGATCGGGAGCCCCAGCCCGGTGCCCACCCCCGCTGGCTTGGTGGTGAAGAAGGGATCGAAGATCCGCCCGAGGTGCTCGGTGGGGATCCCCGGGCCGTCGTCGCTCACCTCGAGCTCGACGCGCGATCGCCCGAGCCGGCGCCCTCGGAGGGTCACCGCCCCGCGCCGTCCGCCCTCCGCGCTGGCGTGAGCGGCGTTCACGACGAGGTTGCCGACGACCTGCTCGAGCCGCGAGGGGTCACCCAGGACGGCGAGCGCCGGATCGAGCTCTACGAGCACGTCCGCGCGTGACGCGACCTCGTGGTCGGAGACCGCCAGCGCCGAGCGGATCACCTCGGCGACGCTGCACGGCGCGCGGACCGGGGGCTCCCGGCGGGCGAACGACCGCAGATCGCGCACGATGCGGCCGACGCGCTCGCCTCCGCGGATGGCGTCCTCGACGCGCGTGGCGAGCCCGGCGCCCGGCGGCGACCCGGCCGCGATGGCGTCCAGCTCCCGAGCAACGAGCTGCAGGTTCACGAGGAGATACGCGAGCGGGTTGTTGATCTCGTGGGCGACGCCCGCCGCGAGCGTCCCGAGCGCGGCGAGGCGCTCGCCCTCCGCGGCGGTGGCGCGGAGCCTCCGGCGCTCCGAGAGATCTCGCCCCATGACGAGCGCGCCGGCCCGCCCGAGCCACTCCGTGCGCAGCGCGAGGAACTCCACGGGGACGACCTCACCATCCGCGCGGACGATCCGTACCTCCGAGGTGATGCTGCGCTCCTCGCGGAGCCGATCGCGCCCGAGGCCGGGCCAGTGCCGATCCTCGGGGTGGAGGAGATCGGCCGTCGGTCTGCCGACCACGCTGGCGGTGGTGGCGCGCCCCACGAGATCGAGCGCCGCCGGGTTGGCGTAGCGCACGATCATGTCGGAGGTGACGAGCACGGCGACCGGCGCCGCCGCGACCATGCGCAAGAAGCGTGTCTCTGCGTGGAGGAGCTCGGCCTCGGCGCGCCGGCTCTCGCTCACGTCCGCGAGCAGCGCGGCGACGACCGGTACGCCCTGGTGCTCCGCGTGGCCGGCGGCGATCTGCAGGAGCGCCGCCGTGCCATCGGCCCGGGGGAGCGCCGCCTCCACGGCGCTCGGGACCGACTCGGCCGTGTACGGCGCGAGGCTGGCGCCCGGGTCGGTCGCCGAGTCGCGACCCGGGGCCGCGCCCGCGCCGAGGAGCGCGCGCGCGGCCTCGTTCAGGAGCGTCCACCGGCGCGCCCCCGGCTCGCCGATCCCCAGCACCGCGCCGAGGCCAATCAGATCCGCGGCCTGGGCGATGGCGGCCCCTATGCCCTGCAGCACCTCGGGCCCGGGGTCGGCTCGGCTCGTCACTCGCGGGCGTCGAGGCTAGCCCCGCTGCGCGCGGCGGTCGAGTCTGCGACGCGCGGGCGGCGTGCTAGCACGCTGCTCGTGTCGCCTCGCACCGTGGGTCAGGCCGTGGTAATCGTCCTCGCGTCGGTGGCCGTGTTCTTGTTCGCACGAACGGGCGTGGACGCGGAGGCCCGGCGCGCCTGCACGCCGCTCTGCGCGCTCCGCCCCGACTACGCGGGGCAAGATCGTCGCGCGCCCGATTTCGATCTGCCGGCCGTCGGTGGAGGGCGGCTGAGGCTCTCCGACCACCGGGGCCGGGTCGTGGTGCTGAACTTCTGGACGAAGACCTGCCGGCCCTGCCTCGAGGAGCTGCCCTCGCTCGCGACGCTCGCGGCCGCGACGCGCGGGCGCGCCGACGTGGTGGTGCTGACGGTGAGCACTGACGAGTCCGCGGAGGACGCGGCGGCGACGCTCCGCTCGGTGCTCGGAGCCGAGCCCGCGTTCGCGACGGGGATCGATCCGGAGGGAGCGATCGTCACGGGCAAGTACGGCACCAAGCTCTACCCGGAGACGTGGATCGTCGACGCGCGCGGCGTGATCCGCGCGCGCTTCGACGGCCCGCGTGACTGGTCGAGCGCCGTCGTCGTCGACCTCGTCGAGTCGGTGACGCACCCGCTCGCGTGCCAGCTGTCGGCGGACCGCGGACAGACGACGGGGCCGCACGCGGCGATCTGCGCCGAGCTCTTCCCGGGCTAGCGCGTGGTCGCGCGGTCGGCGTCCGCGACCGGCGCGGGTCCATCGCCCGGCGGCGCGTGCGCCCGCGGGGGCGCCTCGGTGGCCGCCTCGCGCTCCAGGCGCCGGATCCGCCACACGGCGGCGCCCACCAGGCCGCCGATCATCGCCAGCGGCAACAGGCTGAGGAACACGGTCGACCCCACGAACGCCTGCTGCGTGGCCTCGTTCTTCGGGGTGCCGCACACGGGACACGCGAGCACCGGGAGCGTCACCATCAGGGCCGCGAGCAGGGCCGCGACGGGCGCCGCGCCCGCGATCGCGCGCCTCACAGGTACACCCTCCAGTAGAGCGCCGGCCACAGGAGGACGACGAAGCACCAGTAGAGGCGAGCCCCGGCGAGGTACGTCTGCGCCAGCCGGCCGGACCGCGCACGAGCGAACGCCACGGCGAGCGCGATGATCCCCGCCACCGCGTGCAGCGCGTGCGCGCCCACGATCAAGTAGAAGAAGCTGCCGTGAGGGCCGGAACGCATCGTCAGCCCCTCCCGCAGCAGCCCCACCCACTCGTAGCCCTGTAGGGCCACGAACGCGGCGCCGAGCGCGAGCGCCAGGCCGAGCGCGCTCGTCGAGCGCGCGGCGTGGACGGCGGACCGGCGCCCCGCGATCACCATCGCGATGCCGCTCGCGAGCAAGACCGCCGTGTTCGCCGCCGTCGCCTCGACCGGCAGGCGCGGCTGCCCGGGTGGGGGCCAGGTGCCGCCCGCCGAGATGCGGGTGATGGTGAAGGCCGCGGCAAGGGCCGCGAAGAACATCACCTCGGCGGCGATGAAGATCGCCATGCCGACCACCGCGTTCGACGCGACGGGGGTCCGGCGCGGCGAGCCCGGCCGGGGAGCGACAGAGACGGCCACGGTGGTCATGGTAGACGCGCGAGGACGGCAGGGACGCCGCTCAGTGTGCGGCTCCCCGCTGGCTGGACGATCCCGCGCCGTGCGCGGCCTCGAGGGCCCGCTTCACCTCGCGCTCGGCGGCCTCGTTCCGCCAGTTGTAGCCCTCGTGCTTCATCACGTCGGGGGCGGTCCCCGCGAAGAAGAGCCCGACGAAGGCGACCATCGCCAGGAGCATCCAGCCCACCCACCGCCGCTCGATGCCGAGGTGCATGAAGTGGCGCGCGACGAGGTACGCCTTCACCAGCGCGATGCCGAACGCCGTGAGGAGCGTCACCAGGACGTGCCCGAGCATGGGGCCGACGACGCTGACGACGAGGAGCGCGACGAGGAGCGCCCAGATGCGCACGTAGTGCGCGTCCCCGTGCCCTGCGCCCCCGTGTCCGCCGTCCGGGGCCGCGGGCTCGGCTTCGTGGTCGTGCTGGCTGGCTTCGGTGGAGGACATGGTCGGCGACCTCACTTCGCGATGTAGAGCAGGGGGAACAAGAAGATCCAGACGACGTCGACGAAGTGCCAGTAGAGCCCGATCAGCTCGACCCGCTGGAGCTCCCTCCCCTTCGCCGCGTCCGCCGCCACGATGCCCATGATCACGACGCCGGCGATGACGTGGAGCGCGTGGAGGCCGGCGGCCGTGTAGTAGAAGGACCAGAACGCGTTGGTCGACAAGACGAAGCCGTGGCCGATCTCCATCGTCCACTCCGCCGCCTTGACGCAGGCGAACGTGAGGCCGCCGAGCATCGTGAGGCGGAGCAGCTTCGCGGCGCGCTTGCCGTCGCCGCGCTCGGCGGCCTGGTGCGCCAGCACGGCCGAGAGGCTCGAGGTCAGCAGGACGAGCGTGTTGAAGGCGCCGATCCAGGTGTTGGTGTTCGCGGCGTAGTCCCCGAACTCCGGGTGCCCGATCCTGTGCATGACGTACGAGCCGAGCAGCCCGCCGAAGATCACGATCTCGGACGCGATCACCCACCAGACGGCCAGCCGCCCGGTGGGGATGCCGCTCGCGCTGCGCGTCGTCGCGATGGGCTTGTTCATCGGGCGGCCTCCGGTGCGGCGTCGGGCGCGGCGTCGTCTTCGGGCGGATCGCTCTGGGGCCAGTAGTCGAGGTCGCGACCGGGCACGGAGTACTCGTACGGGCCGCGGTGGACCGTCGGGAGTTCTGCGAAGTTGCCGTGCGGCGGCGGCGAGGGCGCCAGCCACTCGAGCGTGTTCGCCTGCCACGGGTTGGCCTCCGCGCGCTTGCCCGAGCGCATGCTCTTGAAGAAGTTGTAGAGGAAGATCACCTGCGCCGAGAGCATCACGACGGTCGCGACCGTGGCGAGCGCCCGGAGGTTCTGCAGCTCGGGCCGCGCGAGGTCGGGGAACTTCGTGTAGTCGTAGATGCGGCGGTGATCGCCGGCCGCTCCGGTGATGAAGAGCGGGATGAAGATGAAGTTGAACGCGATGACCGTCAGCCAGAAGTGGAGCTTGCCGAGGCGCTCGTCGAGCATCCGCCCGAACATCTTGGGATACCAGTACGTGATCCCGGCGAAGACGGCGATGATCGCGATGGGGACGAACGTGTAGTGGAAGTGCGCGAGCACGAAGTACGTGTCGTGGAAGTAGATGTCCGAGCCGCTCGACCCGAGGTAGATGCCCGTCACGCCACCGAGGAGGAACTCCGCGACGAACGCCACGGCCCACAGCATCGGGGTGTCGAGGCGGATCGAGCCGCCGTAGAGCGTCGCGATCGTCACGAACAGCATCTCGGCGATGGGGACGGAGATGAGGAGCGTCGTCACGGTGAAGACGTTTGCCATGCGCGGGTCGATGCCGGCGACGAACTGGTGATGCGCCCAGACGAAGAAGCTCAGGATGCCCGTCGCGAACGCGGTGTAGAGCACCATCTTGTAGGCGAACACCTTCTTGCGAGAGAAGACGGCGATCACCTCGATGACGATCCCCATCGCCGGGAGGAGGACGACGTACACCTCCGGGTGGCCGAAGAACCAGAAGAGGTGCTGCCAGAGGATGGGATCGCCACCGCGGATCGGATCGTAGAAGCCCGTCCCGAACTGCTGATCCATGAGCAGCATCACCGCGCCGGCCACCAGCGGGCCGACGGACGCCATGAACACGATGCTGGCGATCACGATCATCCAGATGACGACCGGGATGTCGTGCCACTTCATCCCCGGCGCCCGGGAGTTCATCACCGTAGTGACGAAGTTGATGCCTCCGATCAGGAAGGCGACGAACTCCAACGCTACCGCGAGCAGCCACAGCGTCGAACCGGCCGGCGTGAGGCTGAACTTCGCTTGGGACGAGAGGGGCGGGTAGGCCGTCCACGCGCCGCCGAACCCTCCGCCGGGCACGAAGAACGACGCCAGGAGCACCAGCGCGCTCACCAAGAAGATCTGGTAGCTCAGCCGGTTGAGCCGCGGGAACACCATGTCGTCGCAGCCGATCATGAGCGGGATCAAGAAGTTCCCGAAGGCGGCGATCAACACCGGCATCGCCACCCAGAAGATCATGATGGTGCCGTGGTTCGTGACGAGCGCGTTGTACTCGTTCGGCGACACCAACCCGAACCCGGGGACGGGCTGGTTCGGGAACCCGAGCTGCATGCGGAAGGCGTAGGCGAAGTACCCACCGAGCAGCGCCATCAGCATGCCGGTGAAGAGGTACTGCATGCCGATGATCTTGTGGTCTGTGGACCACAGGTACTTCTTCACCCAGCCTTCGTCGTGATGCGCGTGTGCGTCGCTCATGGCTTCGCCTCCCCGGTGCGCGCGAGCCGTTCGCCGGAGCGCTCCGCGACCCATGCCGCGTGCGCCGCTGGCGACTCGATGATGATCCGAGCGCCCATCAGCCCGTGGCCGACGCCGCACATCTCGGCGCACTGGATGTCGAACGTGCCGGTCTTCGTCGGCTGAAACCAGCCCGTGATCACGCGGCCCGGCACGGCGTCCTGCTTGAGGCGAAACACGGGCACGCTGAAGCTGTGGAGCACGTCACGGGACACGAGGTTGAAGTGGTAGGTCTTCCCCACCTCGACGTGGAGCTCGTCCGTGGTGCGGAGGTCATCCTCCGTGCCGAGCTTGCCGTCCGGCCCTGCGTGCTCGAAGGTCCACGCCCACTGCTGGGAGATGATGTTCACCTTCGCGTCGGCGGTGGGCATCGTCTGCTTCACGTGGACCCACACCTTGATGGCCATCGCGATGATGACGATGTCGCACAAGAGGACGAGGTTGTGGGGGCGGGAGATCCACTTCATCTCCTCCTTCTTCTCCCCGGTGATGTACTGCGCCTTCTCGCCCTTCTTCGCCCGGAAGCGGAAGACCAGCCAGAAGAGCACGCCCTCGGCGACCAGGAACCAGAACCCGACGAGGAGGGTGATGAGCCAGATCAGGCCATCGATGTCGCCCGCAAAGGACGACGCCTGCGGCACGAGCCTCTCAATCATGGTGCCGGACCTCACCCTGCGCCGGCACCGAGCTCGGCGCCGAGCCGAGCACGAACACGCCGACCGCGAGCGCATAGAGGACGAACCCCACCATCGTCAGCATGAAGGTGTATTTCGCGACCTCTTCCGCGTCGATCTCCTTCGCCATCTTCGTCTCCTGTAGAGCCTGCTCCGAGCGCTCCGGCTCAAGGCCGCGAAGCGAGAAACACCGCCAAGTCCCGGGTGGCCTGATCGTCGGGCAGCGCCGCCGCCATTGGCCGCATCATCGCGCCCGACACGTCCTCGGCGTGCGTGCCTCGTAGACCTCGGCGGAAGTGGATGAGCTGCGTCGCGAGGTACCAGTCCGCCTGACCACGCAGCGGGGGCGCCTTGAGCGCCTCGTTCCCCTCGGCCCCGGCGCCGTGACAGGCCAGGCAGGTCGGGTAGAGGGATTCGCCTCGGGCCGGATCCGCGCCGCTCAGCGTGACGGGCAGGGGACCCGCCGGCAGCTTCGAGACGTGCTGCGCGATCGCCTCGACATCGGCCTCCGTGGCGAGCGCCCGCGCGATCGGCCGCATCTGGAGGCCGCCCACGTCATCCGGGTGCGTGCCGCGGTGGCCGGCGCGGTACTTCTGCAGCTGCGCCGACACGTACCAAGGAGGCAGCCCGGCGATCGACGGCGCGTTCGCGCCGCGGTTCCCCCTGCCGTCCGCGCCGTGGCACTGGGCGCAGAGCTCGTAGTTCTCAGGACCGGACGCCGCGGCGCCGGCTGCGGGTTGGTCACAGCCGCCGAGCACCGCCGCGAGCCAGGCGACGACGAGCGCGTGGCCGAGCCGACGGCTCGAGTGGCCCGCCTGCGCGGAGGCCGGGCCACTCGCGGGACGATGGTGCGGTGAACGTTCGAGGTCGATCATCTCCACTCCAGCTCACGGACGAACGCGGCGATCGGCGGCGCGCTCGCGCACCCTCTCCACCCGGACGCAGCGGTCCCGGTGACCGGGGACGCGGCGGCGAGTACGGCGCGGGAACATACCGGAAGCGGCACCAGGCGGACAGGCCGGAGCGCCCGCAGGGAGCAAGATTCGTTCCAGCCGATCCCAGGCCATTTCCGTGGCGATTGTACTGACATCGGACACGAGCGCCAGCACTTCTGCTTCAGGATGTGACAGTGGCTCCTTACCGCGTGACCACCCCCAGTGATCGGGGTAGTCGAGCGGCGTGGAAGCTGTCCCGGATCGAGACACTGCCGGGGATCCCGTCTATGCCGGAGTGCTGCGGCGGCGGGACGAGTGGCTCGGCGCCTGGAGAGCCGCGTGCCGGGACGAGGCGACCGCCGGCGCGCCCGCGCCGGATCCGGCCACCCGGGCCGTGCTCGAGGATGAGGTGGGCCGGCTCGCGTCCCTCGGCGCGGCCGCCCCCGAGCGCGCGCGCGCTCGGGCGTTCGAGGAGACCGCCGAGGCGGCGCTCACGCGCGGCGTCGGGCTCGCGGAGCTGCTCCTCGCGTCCGGGCTGCTCTCCGGTGCGGCGGCGAGGCTCGCCGAGGGGCCCGGCGCCGCCCAAGCGCTCGCCAGCTTGCGGGCGATCGATCACGCGAGGGTAACCGCGTACGCGAGGGTCTACCGCGAGGCCCGCCCGGCGCCGCCGCCAGCCCGGTGCGCCAGCGGCCGACTCCCCGTCCTCGCGCGACGCGCCGAGGCGCCTGAGACGTGGGGTATCGTCGGCGAGAGCGCACCGATCGTCGCGCTGCGCGCGGCCATCGCGGCCGCCTCCACCGGCCCGCGGAATGTGCTCGTCGTCGGCGAGAGCGGGTCCGGGAAGGAGCTGGTCGCCCGCGCGATCCACCGAGCCGCAGGCGGGGAGCGCGACCGCTTCGTCGCGGTCAACTGCGCCGCGCTGCCGAGCCACCTGGTCGAGAGCGAGCTCTTCGGGCACGTGCGCGGCGCGTTCACCGGCGCGGCCGGCGAGTACGCCGGGCTGTTCCGAGCGGCGAACGGCGGGACGCTGTTCCTCGACGAGCTGACGGAGATGGGCCCCGAGGTCCAGGCGAAGCTGCTGCGCGTGCTCGAGGAGCGCACGGTGCGCCCCGTCGGCGGACTGCGCGAGCTCCCCGTCGACGTGAGGATCGTCGCCTCGACCAACCGCCCCCTGGAGGGCGCGCTCGCCGACGGCAGGCTGCGCCGCGACCTGTACTACCGGCTGCAGAGCTTCACGCTCGCGGTCCCCCCGCTCCGCGAGCGCCGCGGGGACGTCCCGCTGCTCGCCGAGCACTTCCTTACGACGTACTGCCACAGGCGCTGCGGGTGCATCTGGGGGATCTCCGAGGGCGCTCTCGCGCTGCTGGATCGGGCCGAGTGGCCCGGCAACGTGCGCGAGCTGCGGAACGCCGTCGAGCACGCGGTCACGACCGGCAGCGACGGCGTGATCGAGGTGAAGGATCTGCCCGCGTACCTGCGCGACGGGGCGCCGATGGACGGCGGCGTGGCGTGGCAGCGGCAGCCGGACGCCCTGCCCACGCTGGCCGAGTCGGAGGACGACCTCATCCGTCGCACGGTCGAGCGATGTGGCGGCAACAAGCTCCGGGCGGCGCAGTCGCTCGGGATCTCGCGCAACAAGCTCTACGACCGCCTGCGCAAGCTCGGCCTGGCGTGACCGTCGCACCAGCGGCGCGGCCGCCACCCACCGGATCTGGAGCCGGCGTCAGTTGGGGCGGCAGACGTTGAACGGGACGAGCGAGCTCACGACGCAGTCCGCCGGATCGTCACACGCGCTCGGATCGGAGCCGCAGAACACGCGCTCGTTGTCGTCGTCGCATGAGCTCCGGCACTCGACGACGGAGTAGATCGTGAGCTGGCCGCCCAGGTCGGTGAGCTCGCCGCAACAGATCTCCCCCGGGCAGTCCTCGGGGCCGTCGCAGTAGACGTCGTGCCCTGGGGTGCAGCTCTGGCCGTCGGCGAGGCACACGGGAGCTGGCGGCGGCCCCCCAGGGATACCGATCCCGACGCAGCAGAACTCCGAGCCAAACGCGCAACTGTCGCCACCGCACGTGATCGCCGGGTCGCCTCCAGCGCCGCCGCTCGACGCTCCGCCGCTCGACGCTCCGCCGCTCGACGCTCCGCCGCTCGACGCTCCGCCGCTCGACGCTCCGCCGCTCGACGCTCCGCCGCTCGACGCTCCACCGCTCGACGCTCCACCGCTCGACGCTCCGCCGCTCGACGCTCCGCCGCTCGACGCTCCGCCG
>JADLEQ010000015.1 GCA_020846005.1 Polyangiaceae bacterium | reverse complement strand
ATCCTTCTTCGTCCCGCTCCGGACTGGTCCACGGTCGAGCTCGCGCAGCGGTGCGCCGAGGTGCTAGAGAGCGAGTGGTTCGTGGCCGAGATGCTCGGCGGCTCGGTGCCGTCCATCAAGGTGCGCACTCCGACTGACAACGGAGCTGGCCCCGGCTTCGCCAGATTCCATGGACCGTACCCTGAATACGAGGGCGACGATGACGCCGATGGCTACAGCCACATCTTGGAGCTGCGGCGTCAGTGCGAAGACGTAGAAGCCCTGGCCCACGAGTGGTTCCAGAAGCTGCAAGTGTTGGGGATCCCGATGCGTCTCGAAGATTGCGGAGGGATCGTGCTGGAGACGTTCGAACCATGATCCGACGTGAAGCCCCCGCGCGGCTCTACTGCCGCGCCACGATCGAGCGTCGCGAGTCCGGCGCCGCCAAGGCCGCCTCGCGGTCGCTCTCCGTCGTCGCGTCCACCGAGGCGGTGGACGCCCACGGGTCGCGCGTGCTCCAGAACTGGCGGCTCGACCGCTACCTCGCCAACCCCGTGGTGCTCTGGGCGCACGACTCGAGCGAGATGCCGGTCGGGCTCGCCTCGAACGTCCGCGTCGAGAAGGGGCGGCTCCTCGCTGACATCGAGCTCGCCGCAGAGGGCGTCTCCGCGCGAGCGGACGAGGTCTGGATGGGCATCCAGGCGGGCCTGGTGCGCGGCGTGTCCGTCGGGTTCGTGCCGCACTCGGTGCGGTCCGTCACCGAGCAGGACGTAGACATGCTCGAGCTCGACGACAACGAGCTCATCGAGATCAGCCTCACGCCGACGCCTTCAAACGCCGAGGCGCTGGCGCAGCTCAGAACCGCCGCGCGGCGGGAAGGACAGACCATGAACTTCAAGCTCCTCATCATCCGGGCCCTCGGGCTCATCGAGTCGGCCTCGGACGCCGACATCGCCGCCGCGCTCGAGCAGCGCGTCGGCGCCCTGCGCGAGGTCGAGGCCTTGGTGGGCGCGACCGGGCGCGAGGCCATCGGGAAGGCCGCCGCGTGGCGGCAGTCCCACGAGCAGTTCGTGCAGGCACAGGCGACCGTCGCCGAGCTGCGCAGCGAGCTCGAGGCGCGAGAGCGCACCGGACTGGTAACGGAGGCCCAGCAGAAGGGGCAGCTCACCGGCGGGATGCTGGAGTGGGCGAAGGCCCAGCCGCTGGACGTGCTGCAGTCGTTCCTGGCGGTGGCACCGGTCGCGGTACCGGGGGCCGGTGCCCCTCCCCTCGCCCCGACTCCGCCGTCCGGGGTGGGGCTGAACGCCGAGGACCGGGCGGTGGCGAAGCTCCTCGGTCTCTCCGAGGAGAAGATGCTCGAGAGCAAGCGCGCGCTGCGCGCGGAGGTGATCTGACATGGCTGCACTGAGCGCGGCTCGCAAGGTCGAGCGCATGGGGACGAACACCGTCCCGTTCCAGTACAAGGCGAAGCAGAAGGGGTCGACGACCATCCACAAGGGAGCCATCGTCGTCTTCAACGCCGGCTACGCGGCGCCCGGCACGGCCGCGGCCGCGCTCGTGGCGATCGGGGTCGCGGCCGAGTCGAGCACGAACTCGGGAGCGGACGGCGCGGCCTCGGTCGCGATCGAGCCCGGTGTCTACAAGTTCAACAACCACGGCTCCAACACGGTGGTCGCCGCGAACGTGGGTTCGCTCGCGTACATCGAGGACGACAACACCGTCGGCAACAGCGCGACCAGCAAGAGCGCCGCCGGCCGCATCATGCAGCTCGACAGCGACGGCGTCTGGGTCGCGGTCGGCATCGGACTGGGCTCCTGAGAGAAGGATCACGAACATGCTCATCACTCCCTCCACGCTGGACTCCCTCACCTACGGGTTCCACGTCGACTTCAAGCGCGGCCTCGAGCTCGCCCCCGCCACCTGGAAGCAGTGGGCGATGGAGATGCCGAGCGGCACGAAGACCGAGAAGTACCCCTTCGCGAACCTCTTCCCCCGCTTCCGCGAGTGGGTAGGCGATCGAATCAGCAAGAGCCTCACGGCGAACGACTACTCCCTGACGAACAAGCGCTGGGAGACGACCGTCGAGGTGCCTCGCGAGGACATCGAGGACGACCGGATCGGGCTCTGGTCCTCGGCGATGGAGGACATGGGGAGCGCCGCCAACCTCCTGCCCGAGGATGCCCTGGTCGATTCCCTCATCGCGGGTGGCAGCTCCCTCTGCTACGACGGGCAGTACTTCTTCGACACGGACCACCCGGTGGACCCCTACGACTCGTCGAAGGGCGTGCAGGCCAACCTGCTGGCGAGCACCGCGCTGTCCGAGGCGAACTACGCCGCAGCGCGCGCGGCGATGCGGAACTTCAAGGGGGACGACGGCAAGCGCCTGCGCGTCGAGCCGAACCTCCTGGTCGTGCCACCGGCCCTCGAGCGACTCGCGCGCACGCTGGTGCAGGCGGACCACATCTCCCAGAGCTCGGGCTCGACGCAGACGAACGTCTACAAGGGCTCGGCCGGCGTGCTGGTCCTCCCGGAGCTGACCCGGGACAGCGCCACGACCTGGTACCTCTTCGACGTGAGCCGCGCGATCAAGCCGCTGTTCTGGCAGAAGCGCATCGCGCCCGAGTTCCAGATGGTCACGTCGCTCCAGGCCGAGCACGTCATCAAGACCGACAAGTTCCTCTGGGGCGCGCGCGCCCGCGGCGCGGCCGGGTACGCGCTGTGGCAGCTCGCCATGAAGTGCACGGCGTGATGAAGGTCTTCGCGCGAGCTCTCACGCCCCGCGGGTTCTTCCGGTGCGGCCGGCACTGGTCCTGTGATGGGAGCGTGCACGATGTGTCCCCGGCCGAGTTCGGTGTGCTCAAGGCCGAGCCCCAGCTCCAGAACGTCGCCGAAGTGAAGAAGCCCGTGAAGGGCGAGCCCGTGAAGGGCGAGCCCGATGGCATACGCGACGACGGCTGACTTCGCCGAGCTTGGCCTGCCGGGCCAGGCGACAGCGGACTGGCCCGGCACCTCGGTCGAGGCGGCGCTGGACGCTGCCTCGGCCAGGGTGGACTCGTACCTGCGCAAGCGGTACGGCGTCCCCATCCCCGCGCCCGGGGCGGACCTGGTCGAGACCACCTGCGCCCTCGCGGCGTGGACGGTGCTCTGCACGCGGGGCTTCGACCCGATGCGCCCGGGCGACCAGAGCGTGCGGCAGCGTTACGAGGACGCCGTCGCGTGGCTCGAGGCTGTGGCGGCCGGGAAGGTAGAGCCCGTCGACGCAGCTGACGACGCTACCCCGGCCACGGACGAGGGCGCCCCAACCGTCGAGAGCGACGAAGAGCGCGGCTGGGGCGTCCCCGTCCTCGGCGACGAGGAT
Organism: Polyangiaceae bacterium; assembly: GCA_020846005.1. Classification (GTDB taxonomy): domain Bacteria; phylum Myxococcota_A; class Polyangia; order Polyangiales; family Polyangiaceae; genus JADLEQ01. The sequence goes on along the minus strand of JADLEQ010000015.1, from coordinate 25,555 downwards.
CTCTGAGATGTCCGTCACGGGAGACTTCGCCGAACTGCAGAGGATCGCGAGCCGGATCCGCAAGCTCCCGCGGGGGCTGACCAAGATGGCCAAGGCGATCGGCGAGGAGGGCGTCGAGCTCGTGCGGATGGGCTTCGAGTCGACGGCCGACCCCTACGGCGCCCTGTGGGCACCCTTGAAGGCCCGCTCTGGCAAGACGCTCCAGGACACGGGGCGACTGCGCAACAGCTACCACTACCGGGTGCGGGGGACGACTGTGACCATCGGCGGAGGCGCGAAGTACGGCCAGTACCACCAGGCCGGCACCAAGCGGATGCCGGCGCGCAAGATGATCCCCGACCAGGGGATGCCGAGATGCGCCGCGCGACGCGCTCTCCGACGGCGCCATCGACGCGCGCTCCGACGGCGCCATCGACGCGGGCGCCGACGCCACGGGCGACGCACCGGACGCGGCGGTCCCCGACGCGGGGAGCGACGCCACCGACGCGGGGCCGACCTACACCGTCACGCTCGAGCAGGCGGGGTTGTTCCTCGGCGTCGGCGGGCCCGGCGCGAGCGTGAGTGGCTTCGAGACGGAGACGTGGACGGACACGACCACGCTGGAGGTCGTGTGTGTGGTCAGCTACGAGCTCGCGCCCGCCGCGGTCGGCCCCGGGTGCCCTGCCTGTGATTTCGGCTGGGAGTTCACGCTGGTCGACGCGCAGCCTGCGGGCCCGGACTGCGCGCGGGTGGGCGTCTTCTCGGCGCAGTCGAGCCGGCGCGGCCCGCTGCACTACGGGTACCGCGAGACGTCGGGCGGCGCCGTCCGCCTCGGCGAGCTGCTGCTGGCTCCCGGGTCCGCGCCCTGGGCGATCGCCGGGACGGTGCAGATCGGGGGTGATCCCGCGGTCTCCGCCGACTACCTGGTGACGGGCACCTGGCCCGAGCCGTTCTCCGCGCCCTGACGCCGCGCTCCGGGCGCGCTCGCCCCGGGCCGGCCGCCGGTCGCGCGCCGCGGCGGGCGCTGGGGCGCGGCCTGGCCGCGCGACCTTGCGACTCGGGGGTCCCGCGCTTACCGATGCAGAGATGGATCCGGACAGGCCCACCCCGCTCGCCCGCGCCTGGGCGTGGGTGCCGTTCGTGTTCTCCGCGGCGCTCGTGGCGACCGCCCTCCACCTCGGGATCCGGTGGCCCTGGCTCGGGGTGTCGCTCGGCCTGGTGGCGCTCTGGATCGGGCTGCGCGAGATCGCCGCGCGTCGCCGGGCGCGGGAGCTGCTCGTCTCCGGGGACGTGGAGAGCGTGCTCGCGCTCTGGGGGCGCTCGCTCGATGGCGTACCCCACCCGGAGACGATCGAGCCGCTCGTGGCGGCCACCGCGCTCGCCGCCAACGGCATGATCGATCGAGCGCGCGGCGCCCTCGCGCGCGCTGAGCGTGGGCCCGCCTGGGACGCCACGCTCGAGCACCGGCTCTTCGTCGAGACGCTGCTCGACGCCTTCGAGGGTGAGCGTGAGCGCGCGCTCGAGAAGGCGCAGGCGCTCGAGTCGCTGCCGCTCCCGACCGTCGGGCCCTTCCTGCGGTCGCGGGTGGCGATGCTGCGAGGCGCGGCGGCGGCGCTCGCCCGCTCGTTCGCGCACGTCGCGGGCGGCAAGGACGTGGACCTCCTCCTGTTCGTCGCTCGTCGCAACCCGCTGGTGCACTGGGCGATGCGCTACGCCGCCGCGATCGCGTGCGTGGACGCCGGAGAGCGCGGGCGCGCGCAGGATCTGCTCGCCGGCGCGCCGTCGTGGCCCGAGGGCTCCGCCTTCCAGGCGTTTCACGAGGAGCTCGCGCGCGCTGCCGACGGTGCGGGGTTTGGCTGACGTGACCTCCCCGCACGGCCGTGAGCCGCGGCCCGAGCTCCCGGAGGTCCCCGAGCTCGAGCTGGCGCCTGCCGCGACGCGGAGCGCGGCGCCACGCGTCGCGCCGGTGAGCCGGCCCCCCACCCCCGCGGCGAGCTCGGCGCCCCCCGACGCCTTCGGCGGCGGCGCGCTCGACCTCGAGGAGGGGCCGGCGCTCGCTCTGGAGCTCGGCGAGTCACCGGCAGCGAGCGGGGGGGTCGGCGCGCCGCCCCTGCTCGGCGCGCTGCCCGGCGCCACCTTCGACTCGGACCTGGACGAAGGCTTCGTCTCCACCCGTGAGCTCGCGGCCGAGCCGCGGACGAGCGCCCCCGCGGCCGCTGCGAGCACGCGGCCGTGGCCGACCGGCGCCGCGCCGGATCGCGCCGCGCTCGCCCTCGATCCCGTCGAGATCGCGATCGCCGCCCGCTTCGGCGCCGCGCCGGGCCCGGCCGGCGCGCCGCGCTACGCGCTGGCGACCTGGCGGCGGCTGCGGGAGCTCCGCCCGATCGTCGTCGAGCAGGCGCGCGCGCTCGCGGTGGCCGAGCTCGCGCGGGACGAGGCGCTCGCGGCGCTCCTCGGCTCGGTCCGTTCAGCGCTCTCACGCGATCAGCGCCTCGCGCGCCTCCTCGAGCCCGTCATCGAGCAGGAGCGCCTCGCCGCCGAGCGCGACGCCGGCCTCGGCCGGCTCGACGCCGATCACCAGGCGCGCCTGGCCGAGCTCGACGCCGGCCGCGAGGCCCTCCGCACGGAGCGCGCCGCAGCCGCCGAGCGCCTCGCCGCGCACGAGGCGGAGCTCGACGCGAAGGAGCAGGTGTACCGGCGCGTCGAGGCGCGGTGGAAGCGCTTCGGGATCGAGGCGCGCGCGCCCCGCGAGCGTGTGGAGCAGGCGCGGGCGGCAGGCGCGCCGCCCCCGGCGGACGCGCTCGCGCAGCTCGCCGCGCTCGAGGGCCAGGCCGCGGCGATGGAGCCGGAGGTCGCCGCCGCGCGGGGCGCGCGCGACGGCGCGCGGGCGCTGCGCGACGCGACGCGACGCGAGCTCGACGCGGTGGACGTCCGCGGCCGCGAGGTCGACGCGCGCGAGCGCGGGGCGGCCCAGGCGTATGCCGCCGAGCGCGGCGTGCGCTCCCAGGCGACGGACGCCGCCCGCGCCGCGGCGCTCGAGGCGTCGGCCACCGCCGCGCGCGAGGTGCTCCGCCTCCGCGGCGGGGTCCCTGTCGCCGACTCGGAGCTCGACGACATCCGAGACCACGACGCCCGCGTCCTCGCGCTCACGCGCGCCCACGAGCACGCGCTGCGCATGCTGGACGCCTACGACGCCCCCGCGTACGCGCTCGGTTGGAGGCTCCTCGCGGGCGCCGCCGCCGTCGTCGCGCTCGCGCTGCTGTGGCTCATCGCGCGGTGACGCTCCCCGCGCAGCCCCGGCTCACCGAGCGCGGCGCTCAGAGCGGCATGTTGCCGTGCTTGCGCGGTGGATTCGAGAGGCGCTTCGTCTTCAGCATGTCCAGGCAGACGGCGAGTCGCCTGCGGAGCTCGCGGGGACGGATCACCTCGTCGATGAAGCCGAGCTCGGCCGCCTTGTACGGGTTGGCGAACTTCTCGCGGTACTCGTCGATGAAGGCGCGGCGCGCCGCCTCGCTGTCCGCGGCCGACTCGATGGCGTTCTTGTAGACGATGCTGACCGCGCCGGAGGGCCCCATCACGGCGATCTCGGCGGTGGGGAACGCGAGGTTCACGTCCCCGCGGATGTGCTTGCTGCTCATCACGTCGTAGGCACCCCCATACGCCTTGCGCGTGATGACGGTGAGCTTCGGCACGGTCGCCTCGCAGAAGGCATAGAGGAGCTTCGCGCCGTGCGTGATGATCCCGCGGTGCTCCTGGCCCACCCCGGGCAGGAAGCCGGGCACGTCGACGAAGGTGACGATCGGCAGGTTGAAGCAGTCGCAGAAGCGGACGAACCTGGCGCCCTTGATGCTCGCGTCGATGTCGAGGCACCCGGCGAGCTCCTTCGGCTGGTTGGCGACGATCCCCACCGGCCGGCCCCCGACGCGGGCGAACCCGCAGAGCATGTTGCGGGCCCACCGCTCCTGCACCTCGAAGAACCGACGATCGTCGACCGTCGCCGCGATGACCTTGCGCATGTCGTAGCTGGCGCCGCTGTCGACGGGGACGAGCGAGTCGAGCTCCGGCACGTCGCGATCCACGGGATCCGTACAGGCCTGGACGGGCGGGTCCTCGGCGTTGTTCTGCGGCAGGTAGGAGAGCAGCTCGCGCACCATGGCGAGGCAGGCGCGGTCGTCGCCGGCGGTGAAGTGCGCGACGCCGCTCTTCTGCGCGTGAGCGCTCGCCCCGCCGAGCTCCTCCTTGGTCACCTCCTCGTGGGTGACGGTGCGGATCACGTCCGGCCCCGTGATGAACATGTAGCTCGTGCCCTCCACCATGAAGATGAAGTCCGTCATGGCCGGTGAGTAGACGGCGCCGCCCGCGCACGGGCCGAGGATGCACGAGAGCTGCGGGACGACCCCGCTCGACAACACGTTGCGGAGGAAGATGTCGGCGTACCCCGCCAGGGACTCCACGCCCTCCTGGATCCGCGCGCCGCCGGAGTCGTTCAGGCCGATGACCGGCGCGCCGACCTTCATCGCGAGGTCCATCACCTTGCAGATCTTGGAAGCGTACGCTGCGGACAGCGACCCACCGAAGACGGTGAAGTCCTGAGCGAACACGAACACGCGCCGGCCCTCGACCGTGCCGTGCCCGGTGACCACGCCGTCGCCCAGCACCTTCTGCTCCTGCATGCCGAAGTCGGCGCATCGGTGCGTGACGAACCGATCGAGCTCGACGAAGCTGCCCGGGTCGAGGAGCTGCTCGATGCGCTCCCGGGCGGTGAGCTTGCCCGCCGCGTGCTGCTTCTCGATGCGAGCCGCGCCGCCCCCGGCGAGCGCGCGCGCGTCGAGCTGATCGAGGTGGTCCAGGAGATCCTTGGCGTCGGCAGGCATCGCGGCGCCGGGTATCATGGGCCCGCGGCACTGTCACGATCCGGGCACCCCGGCCCGGGGCGTCCTCAGGTGGGCGGGTCGATCACCTCGACGTCGACGCCACGCCAGGTGCGGAGCGTCGTGGAGCCCGGGCCGCGCTGCACCACGACCTCGGGCCCGAGCGGCACCTTTCCGTAGCCACCGGGGGTATCGCAGACGAGCCGGGGGAGCGCGAGCCCCGAGAGCCGCCCCTGGAGCTCGCGCATCAGCTCGATCCCGCGCGCGAGCGGCGTGCGGAGGTGGCCGGTCCCGCGCACCACGTCCGCGTGGAGGAGGTAGTACGGTCGGACCCGCGCGCGCACGAGCCCGCGGAAGAGCTCCGCGAGCACCGCCGCGTCGTCGTTGATCCCGCGGAGCAGCACCGTCTGGTTCATCACGGGCAGCCCGGCGTCGGCGAGCCGCGCGCAGGCGGCGACCGACTCCGGCGTGAGCTCACGCGGGTGGTTGAAGTGCGTCATCACCCAGAGCGGGTGCAGGCGGCGGAGCCCCGCGACGAGCTCGTCGTCCACGCGCATCGGGAGCACGACCGGGGCTCGCGTGGCGAGGCGCAGCACCTCGACGCTCGGGATCTCGCGCAGGCGCTCGAGCACCGCCAGGAGGCGTGGCGTCGCCAGCGCGAGGGGATCGCCGCCGCTGACGATCACCTCACGGACCTCCGGGTGCTCGCGCAGCCAACGGAGGGCCGGCTCGAGCCGCTCGAGGGAGCGCGCCCCCGCGCCCGACCCGACGGTGCGGCTGCGGGTGCAGAAGCGGCAGAACACCGCGCAGTGATCGGTGACGAGCAGGAGCGCGCGATCCGGGTATCGACGGATCAGCTCGGGCGCGACGGTGTGGGCCTCCTCGCCGAGCGGATCGGCGAGATCCCCGGGCACCGTCGTCGCCTCGAGCGCGCGCGGGACCACCTGGCGCCGGATCGGGCACGCGGGGTCGCTCGGGCTGGCGAGGCTCGCGTAGTACGGCGTGATGGCGAGGGGGAACCCGCCGCGCTCGGCGGCGAGCGCGCCCTGACGCTCGTCGTCCGTCAGCTCGAACAGGCGCTCGAGCTCCGCCACCGTGCGCGCCGCGTGGCGGAGCTGCCAGCGCCAGTCGTGGGGCGCGGGCGCGTCGGGACCCGGCGGTGACGCGTGCAGCTCGATCACGGCGCCGCAGCGGACGCGGCGGGCGCCGAGCCGGAGGGGGCGGGCGCCGCCGATCCGGCCGCCTCGGGCGCCTCGAGCCGGACCTCGACCTTGGCGAGCGCGGCGTCGTCGACCTTCACGGCGAACCTCCCGCGCAGCTCCTGCTCGAGGGCGGCCTCGGCCGCGCGGATGCGCTCCTGCAGGATCGAGACGCGGATGGAGCGCTGCGCCTCCTCGAACGATCGGTCGCGCGCGTCCGTCTTGCCCGTCATGCGGACCACGTAGTGCTTGCCCTCCGCGGCGACCGGGCGGCCGAGCACGCCGCCGACCGCGGCGATCTCGAACACCGCCCCGCGGACCGCCTCGGGCACGCGCGGGTTCTCGCCGCGATCGACGCCCGGCGCCGAGACGATGCCGAGGTCGCCCGCGAGCTCCAGCGGCGCGGTCGCGCCGGGCGCGGGCTTCTCGAGCGAGTGGTCACGGACCAGCCGCCCCCACTCCTGCGGCGTCGCCGACGCCGCCTGCTCGGCGAGCTTCTTCGCCTTCGCTTCGTCTGCGAGCACGAGGACGGCGACACGACGACGCTCGGGCTCGCGGAAATCTGCCCGGTGCGCCTCGTACCAGGCGCGGACCTCGGCCTCCGGTAGATCGGCGGGCGCCGGCAGCGACGCCCGCGTGCGCCGGAGCAGCTCGTCGCGCAGGAGCTGACGGACTCTCTCCTTCGTCTCCGGGGCCTGGTCGAGCCCGCGGCGACGCGCCTCTTGCGCGAGGAGCTCCACGCGGATGATCTCTTGCAAGAGCTGCTTGCGGCGGTCCGGCGACTGGTAGCGGAGCCGCTCGAACTGGTCCATGCGCTCGAGGGTCACCGCGTAGTCCCCGAGCGTGATCGTCCGCTCTCCCACGCGGGCGAGCACCTTGCTCGCCACCTCCGGGGGCAGGCCGCCGATGCTGGCGCTCGCGCTCGCCGAAGCGTCGAGCTTCTTCTCGTCGCAGGCCGGGCCGAGCGCGAGCCCGACCGCGCCGAGGAGCACGGGCAACGCGAGGCGGCGGGCGACGAGGCTCACGGGCGGAGGCTTAGCCGCGGGTCCGGCACGACGCCAGCGCGGGCGCCCCGGGCGCGGTTGCGCACCCTCGCCGGCTCCGATATGGCGGCCCCGTGGACACCTCCAAGCTGCGCTACCCGCGCGTGGTCGTGAAGCTCTCCGGCGAGGCGCTGAGCGGCTCGACGGGCGGCTCGGGCATCGACACCTCGACCTTGCGCGCGACGGCGACCGAGCTCGCGGAGGTGCACGCGACCGGCGTGCAGATCGGGATCGTCGTCGGCGGCGGCAACATCTTTCGCGGGTTGCGGGGCGCCAGCGAGGGCATGGACCGCGCGCAGAGCGACTACATGGGGATGCTGGCGACGGTCATCAACTCCCTCGCCCTGCAGGACGCCCTCGAGCGCGCCGGCGTCCCCACCCGGGTGATGACCGCGCTCGAGATCAAGCAGGTCGCCGAGCCGTACATCCGCCGCCGCGCCATCCACCACCTGGAGCGCGGGATGGCGGTGGTGTTCGCGGGCGGCACCGGCAACCCGTACTTCTCGACGGACTCGGCAGCGGCGCTCCGCGCCATGGAGATCCGCGCCGGGGCGCTGTTCAAGGCGACGAAGGTCGACGGGATCTACGATCGTGACCCGGCGCGCGACCCGAACGCCCAGCTCCTCCGCCGCGTGAGCTACGACCGCTTCCTCGCCGAGCACCTCGGCGTGATGGACTCCACGGCCGTCGCGCTGTGCCGAGAGCACGGGCTGCCGATCCGGGTCTTCCGGATGGTGCCGGGCAACATCCGGCGCGTGTGCGTGGGCGAGGACGTGGGGACGGTCGTCGAGACGTGACGGCGCGCGGGGGCGAGCCCCCCGCGCTGGCCCGCGCGGTCCCGGGCAGCTAGGCTGCCGCGTCGCCCATGTGGCAAACGCTCCCCGAGCTCGGCACCGGAGTCCTCTACGCGATCTTGGTGCTCGCCGCGTACACCTTCGCGGTGGCGCTGCGGGCGGGCGGCGGGCAGCCTCGCCTGCTGCGCGCTGCCCGGCTCGGCGCGTACGCGACCTGCGCGCTCGTCGCGGTGGACGTGCTGCTGCTCGCGTACGCGTTCGTCACCCACGACTTTCGCATCCGGTACGTGGCTCGCTACAGCGACCGCTCGATGAGCCCGGGCTACCTGATCGCGGCTCTCTGGGGCGGCCAGGACGGCTCGCTGCTCTGGTGGCTCACGCTGCTCGCGGCCTACGTCACCGCATGCGTGCGCTGGGTCGGCACTCGCTACCGGCAGCTGCAGCCGTGGGTCATCGCGACGCTGATGACGATCCTCGCGTTCTTCGTCGTCCTCATGCTGTTCGCCGCCAACCCCTTCGGCACGAGCATCGCCGGGACGCGCCTCGACGGCGAGGGGCTGAACCCGCTCCTGCAGAACTTCTACATGATCATCCACCCGCCGAGCCTGTATGTCGGGTTCGTCGGGTGCGCCGTGCCGTTCGCGTTCGCCGTGGCGGCCCTCGTGACGGGCCGCCTCGACAGCGAGTGGATCGTGGCCGTCCGCAAATGGATGCTCTTCGCCTGGCTCTTTCTCTCGGTCGGCAACGCGCTCGGCATGCTGTGGGCGTACGAGGAGCTGGGCTGGGGCGGCTACTGGGCGTGGGATCCGGTGGAGAACGCCGCCTGCCTCCCGTGGTTCACCGCGAGCGCCTGGGTGCACTCGACGATGATCCAGGAGCGCCGAGGCATGCTCCGGGTGTGGAACGTCGTCCTCATCTGCCTCACGTTCTTCTTGACGCTCTTCGGCACGTTCCTCACCCGCTCGGGCATGATCGCCAGCGTCCACTCCTTCGCGCAGAGCGACATCGGGACGTACTTCCTCTGGTTCATGGGGTTCGTCCTGGCGGCGAGCGTGGGCCTCCTCGTGTGGCGGTGGCCGCTGCTCCGGAGCCGGGGTGAGATCGAGTCGCTCGCGAGCCGTGAGGCGGCGTTCGTCGCCAACAATTGGGCGCTGGTCGGCATCATGGCGTTCGTGGCGCTGGCCACGCTCTATCCCAAGCTGAGCGAGCTGTGGGGCGAGAGCTCGACCGTCGGGCCTCCGTTCTTCAACCGCTGGCTCGCGCCAGCGGGGGTGTTCCTGTTCGCGCTGATGGGGGTCGCGCCGCTCCTCGGCTGGCGCCACACGAGCCGCGAGGCCTTGCGGCGCGCGTTCGTGGTCCCGCTCGGCGCGGCGGCGGTGGCGGGCGCGCTCCACGTGGCCTTCGGCAGCTCGATCGGCGCGCCGCCCTGGGTGGCGAAGGATCCTCTGGGGCCCGGGCCCGTCGACGCCGCGCTGGCGAAGTTCGCCGGCGTCGCGCCGCTCCTGCTCGTGGCGCTGGCCGCGTTCAACGCGGCGGTCGTGGCGCAGGAGTTCGCGCGCGGCGTCGCCGCCCGGCGCTCGGCGGCGCTGAAGCGCGGCGAGCCCGAGTCGGTGCTCGTCGCGCTGTTTCGTCTGGTGGAGAAGGCGCGGCGTCGCTACGGCGGGTACGTCGTGCACGTGGGGGTGACGCTGCTCTTCCTCGGGTTCGCCGGAGGCGCGTGGACCATCGACCACGAGGCGAGCCTCTCCCCGGGTGAGCGGCACCGCATCGGGCGCTACGAGCTCGAGTACCGCGGGCCGCGCATGGAGACGGATCTGTCGAAGCGCGCGCTCTACGCGGACGTGGAGGTGCGCCGCGACGGCCAGGTGCTCGGGGTGCTCAGCCCGGCGAAGTTCATCTACCAGCGCTCGCCCGACAACCCGACGACCGAGGTCGCGATGCGGCGCTCGCTGCGCGAGGATCTCTACTTGGTCGTGGGCTCGATCCACCCCGACACCAAGCGCGCCACCTTCCAGCTCCACGTGAACCCGCTGGTGTCGATCCTCTGGCTCGGCGTCGCGCTGCTCATCGCGGGCGCCACGCTGTCGCTGTGGCCGGAGCCCGCGGAGCGGCGCCAGGGGATCTGGGCGTGGGTCCGTGCGGGGACCGCCGGCGCGACGGGCGTCATGCTGAGCGTGCTGCTGGCGGCGGCCCCGGCGCGCAGCCGCGTCGGACCGGCCGGGTCGAGCAACGGCGCGGCCGTCTCGCAGGCAGACGGCGGGCCGCGGTGAGCGCGCCCTCGGCAGGGCTGGCTGGCCGCTTCCCGGCGCAGCTCCTCACGACCCGGGTCGCCCCCGCGGCGTTCATCGTCGCGTCGGTCGGGGTGGGGCTGCGGGCGGGCCTCGGCAGCGCGCTGCTGGTGCTCGCGTTCGGCCTGCTGCTCCTGGTGGTGGCGCTCCTCTGGGCGAGCGTCGCGCGGCTGACGGATCCGGCGGCGCTCGAGGTGGTCGACGCGCTCGAGCTCGCCGGGACGAGCGCCGAGGAGGAACGCAAGCGCGCGGTGCTTCGCGCGCTGAAGGACCTCGAGCACGAGCGCGCGCTCGGCAAGGTGAGCGAGGTCGACTACGCGGCGCTCGCGGCCCGCTACCGCGACGAGGCGCGCGAGCTGCTCCGGCGCGTCGACGCGCTCGGCGAGGCGGCCGAGCGCGAGCTGGCGGCGGTGCACGCGGCGACCGCCGCCGCCGAGGCCGCCGCCCCGAAGAAGGCTCGGCGCGCCCGGCGAGCGGAGGCCGCGCCGGGCGGCGCCCCCACCGAGCCGGAGGCCGCGGAGGTCGCCCCCACCGAGCCGGAGGCCGCGTCCGCGCAGCCTGCAGCCGAGCCCGCCGAGCCGGCGGGCGAGCCGGAGACCGAGCGCGCTCAGTCGTGTCGGGCGTGCGGCACCGCGAACGACGCCGCCGCGCGCTTCTGCGACGCGTGTGGGACGTCGCTCGCCGCGGAGGACGCTTGAGGGGCGCGCTCGCTGCGTTCGCCGCGGTCGCGCTGGTCGCCTCCGTGCGGCTGGAGGCGCGCGCGGAGACGGAGCTCCCCGCCGGACACCCGCCGGCCCGGTCCGAGGGCGATGGCGCCGAGTCGGACGCCGCCCCCCCCCGCGTGCAGGACTCCGTGACGCCCTCCGCGCGCGTCCCGGCCGGCGGGATCGACGTGGAGCTGCTGGACGCCGCCGAGCGGCCCGTCGGTGGCCGCGAGGTGCGACTCGGGATGCTGCGCCAGTCGGTGTCCGAGGGCGACCGGCGGGAGCAGCGCACGGCAGCGGCGGATCCCGAGGGGATCGCCCGCTTCCGCGAGCTCGCGCCGGATGGGCGCATGAGTTACCGGGTGACCGTACTCGAAGGGAAGGCGGAGTACGCTTCCCAGCCGTTCTCGCTCGGCGGCGAGAGCGGGGTGGTGGTCCGGCTCCACGTGCTGCCCGTCACGAGCGATCTCCGCCGCGCGCTCGTGGGGATGCGCGGTACGGTCTACGTCGAGCCCCGCGACGACGTCTTCGCCATCGAGGTCCTGCTCGACGTGTTCAACGTCGGGCGGAGCACCTGGGTGCCCGAGGGCGTGGCGTTCGCCCTCCCTCCCGGCGCGAAGGCGTTCGCGGCCCCCGAGGGGGAGACGGACGCGCGCGCCGTCGCCGACGGTCCCACCCGCGTCGCGCTCCGCGGCACGTACACGCCGGGGCAGCACCCGGTGACCTTCCGCTTCCAGCTCCCGAACGCCGGAGGCGCGCGGCTCGCTTTCGAGCTCGGGCTCCCGCCGCACGTCGCTGAGATGCGGGTCATGGCGGAGGCGCCGGGCGGGGCGACGCTCTCCGCTCGCGCCGTGCCGCGGGCGCCGGCGGGAGGCGGCGCGGTGCCGCTCGCGGCGGTCGAGTCGATGACGAACGCGCGGGGGCAGCGGGTCCTCGTCGCGAGCCGCCAGCTGCGGCAAGGGGATCCCGAGCTCGGGAGCGTGGTGGTGGAGCTGGCGGGGTTGCCGGCTCGCGGCGATGGCCGCTGGTGGGCGGTGGGGCTGGCAGGGCTCGTGGCGGTCGTCGGGGTCGCCGGTCGTCGTCGCGGGGCGGGGCCGGTCGAGGGCGCCGATCTCGACGCCGCCGAGCGCGTGCTCGTGCGCGAGGTGGCTCGGCTCGACGCCGCGTTGGCGGGCGGGGCGATCGGCCCGAGATCCCACGAGGCCGCGCGACGGGAGCTCGTCGCGGCCGTCGCCCGGCTCCGCGCGCAGCGGCGGCGGGAGCCAGCCGCGGGGCCGGGGGCGCGGGGGGAGGCCGCCGCGGGGACCGCCCGGGCTGTGGACTAGCTCGGGGGGAGCCCTGGGGTGGGCAGCCGGCGCCGCGGGGTGGGGTCGTCGCGGCGGGCCACGCTCCCCGGGTGACCGGACCGTCGTCCCCCGCCTCACCTGGCGAATTGCCCCGTGATTCTCCCCGGTTACGCGGATATCCCCAGTGTCCACAGCCCCTACGACGTCTGCGAAGATCTAGATCTCTCTCCCGATCGATCGGAGGCGCCTCCTGGGGAGTGGACACAGGCGCGCCGAGCGCCACGCCGACCGGGGCGGAATCGCTGGCGACCCGGGGCGAGCCCGGTTAGGAGGGCTCTCGCCATGCAGGTCACGGTCGCCAAAGAGGAGCTGGAGCGCGTCGTCGGCCGCTGCCAAGGGGTGGCCGACAAGAAGGGCGCGATGCCGGTGCTCGGCAGCGTGTTGCTCGAGGTGGACGGGCCCGACCGCCTCCGTGTGGCGGCGACCGATCTGCTGCTCGCCGTCACGGGGAAGGTGCAAGGGCAGGTCGAGCGTGGCGGGTCGGTGGCGCTCGGCGCGCGGGAGCTGCTCGAGCGCGTCAAGAACATGCCGGCCGGGCAGATCGCCATCTCGTCGACGGACGGCGCGACGACGACGCTGCGCGCCGTCTCGGCGGCGCGGCGGTACACGCTCGGAGGGATGCCCGGCGAGGAGTTCCCGACGCTCCCACAGCCGGACGAGCGAGCCACGTGGCTGAGCCTCCCACCCGACGTGCTGGAGCGGCTCCTCGCGCGGACCCACTTCTCGATCTCCCCCGACGAGACTCGCACGCACCTGAACAGCGCGCTGTTCGAGTGGAGCGGGGATCGCCTGCGGGTCGTCACGACGGACGGCCACCGTCTGAGCAAGGCGGAGGCCAAGGTGGAAGGAGCGGGGGCGGCCAGCACCATGCTGATCCCGCTGAAGGGCGTGACCGAGCTCCGGCGCCTGTGCGACGAGGCGCGGAGCCGGGGCGAAGGCGAGGCGATCCGCGTCTGCCAGAGCGGTCCGTGTGCGTTCTTCCAGGTGGCCGGGTTCCAGTTCAGCGTGAAGCTGGTGGACGCGACGTTCCCGCCGTACCAGCAGGTGATCCCGGACGTCTCGGGCCAGTCGGTGCGGGCCCCACGAAACCTCCTACGCGACGCGCTGAAGGCGATGAGCGTGGCAGCCAACGATCGGACCGGCGGCGTGAAGCTCACTCTCGTGCCCGGCAAGATGCGCTTCGAGAGCGAGAGCCCCGAGGCGGGCGAGGGGTTCGACGAGATCGCGATCGAGTACGACGGCCCCGAGCTCGTCGTCGGGTTCAACGCGCGCTACTTCCTCGACGTGCTGAGCGCGATGGAGCAGGAGGACGAGGTCGTGCTCGGGATCACGGGCGAGCTGGATCCGGCCGTGATCCGCCCCGGGACGGAGAGCCCCACGTCGAGCTACCTGGCCGTCGTGATGCCGATGCGCATCTGAGGCGCTCCTGCCGGCGAACGCGTCGCTGCTGGTCGAGCGCCTGGCCGCCCGCGCCTTCCGCAACCTGGCGCTGGTCGAGCTGCGCCCCGGGCCTCGGCTCAACGTCATCAGCGGCGAGAACGGCCAGGGGAAGACCAGCCTGCTCGAGGCGCTCTATCTCGTCGCGACGACGCGATCGTTCCGGACCGAGCGGCTGCTCGAGGCGATCCAGCACGGCGCCGAGCGCGCCGAGGTGCTCGCGAGCGTGAGCGAGGGCGGGGTCTCGCGAGAGCAGCGGGCCGAGCTCGCGTCGCGCGCACGGCGCTTCACCATCGACGGCCAGCGCGCGCGCTCCGCGGCCGCGCACGCGCTGGCGACCCCCGTCGTCGTGTTCCATCCCGGGGATCTGGAGCTCGTCGCGGGTGCCGCCACCAGCCGGCGGCGCCTGCTCGACCGCGTGGCGCTGCATCGCGACCCCGCGAGCGGCGAAGCTCGGCGCCGCTACGCCGAGGCGTTGCGCGAGCGCAAGGCGCTGCTCGAGCGCGGCGGCCCGACGGCCCTCGGGCTGTCGGAGTTCGAGGAGGTCGCCGTTCGACACGGGGTCGCGCTCGCCCGCGCGCGCCGCGGCGCGGCCGGGGCGCTCGCCGAGCGGCTCGGAGCGCTGTTCCCCGGGGTGGCGCCGCCGGGGCTCGAGCTCGTGGCGGCGTACGAGCCGGGGGGCGTCGAGGACGTCGTGGCGTTCCGAGACGAGCTGGCGCGCCGGAGAGGGCAAGACGAGCGGCGCGGCAGCGCGAGCTTCGGGCCGCATCGGGACGAGCTCGCGCTCGCGCTCGAGGGTCGCCCTGCGCGGACGCACGCGTCGCAGGGACAGCAGCGCCTGCTCGCGCTCGCGCTCACGCTCGCGGAGCTCGACTGCGTCCGCGAGGCGCGCGCCGTCGAGCCACTGCTCCTGCTCGACGACGTCTCGAGCGAGCTCGATCCGGCTCGGACGGAGGCGGTCCACGGGCTGCTGGAGCGGGCGGTCGGGCAGGTGTTCGTGACGACGACGCGGCCCGAGCTGATCGGCGGGGGCGGTGCGGGCGGGCGGCGCGACTTCGTCGTCGAGCGCGGTGCCGTGCGGGAGGTCCTCGCGGGTCGCGCCGGGTGACGGTCGCCGCCCGTCGCTGGCGGCCGCATCGATGCTTGCCGCGGTGCCGCGCCCGCGCTAGCTCCAGCCGTCGTTGGCGCGATTGTGGCGGCCGGCAGCGCCCTCCCCGGCGATGCGCCGCCGCGGCGCCCGAGAGCAGCACGAGGTACAGTCGCTTGAGCACGCAGACGGAGTCCGGTGACGCACCGGCGAGCGCAGAGGAGTATGGCGCTGGCAACATCGCGGTGCTCGAGGGCCTGGAGGCCGTCCGCAAGCGGCCGGGCATGTACATCGGCGACGTCCACGACGGCTCCGCGCTCCACCACCTCGTGTGGGAGGCGGTGGACAACGCGGTCGACGAGCACCTCGCGGGGCACTGCCGCCGCATCCGCGTGACGATCCACTTCGACGACTCGATCACCGTCGAGGACGACGGGCGCGGGATCCCGGTCGGCATGCACGAGCGTGGGGTCAGCGCGGCGGAGGTCGTGATGACCGTCCTGCACGCCGGCGGCAAGTTCGATCACTCGAGCTACAAGGTGAGCGCGGGGCTCCATGGCGTCGGCGTGAGCGCGGTGAACGCCGTGTCCGAGTGGCTCCGCCTGGAGATCAAGCGCGAAGGGCGCGTGTGGTTCCAGGAGTACGCGCGCGGGTTCCCGCGAGCGCCGCTGGCGGAGATCGGCGAGAGCGACGCCACGGGGACGAAGCTCACCTTCAAGCCGGACCCTGAGATCTTCACGCAGACGATCTTCAGCTACGAGACGCTGGCGACCCGGCTCCGGGAGCTCGCGTTCCTGAACTCGGGGCTGGTGATCGATCTGGAGGACGAGCGCGGCGCGGGGCAGCGGCAGGCGTGGGAGTACAAGGGCGGCATCCAGGAGTTCGTGCAGCTCCTCGGCGAGGCGAAGGAGCCGGTGCACGAGGACGTGATCGCGTTCGCGCAGGAGGTGCCGCAGCCGGAGGGCAAGGCCACCGTCATGCTCGACCTGGCGCTCCAGTGGACGGGCGCGTACGACGATCGGGTCTACTGCTACACGAACAACGTCTTCAACAAGGACGGCGGGACACACCTCACGGGGCTGCGGAGCGCGCTCACCCGCACGCTGAACGCCTACGGCGCGGCGCACAACCTGCTGAAGGACGTGAAGGCGAGCCTGAGCGGCGACGACACCCGAGAGGGCGTGCTCTGCGTCATCCACGTGAAGCACCCCGATCCGTCGTTCGACTCGCAGACGAAGGCGAAGCTCGTCTCGAGCGAGGTGAAGGGCATCGTCGACACCGCGGTGAGCGACCAGCTCGGCCGGTATCTCGAGGAGCACCCGCAGACGGCGCGCAAGATCCTCGAGAAGGCGGTGCTGGCGGCGAAGGCGCGCGAGGCCGCGCGCAAAGCGCGCGAGGTCGTCCGCAAGGGGGTGCTGGACGGCCTCTCGCTCTCAGGGAAGCTCGCCGACTGTCAGAGCAAGGATCCGTCCGTGAGTGAGCTCTACCTGGTCGAGGGCGAGAGCGCCGGCGGCAGCGCCAAGCAAGGGCGGGACCGGCACTTCCAGGCGATCCTGCCGCTCAAGGGGAAGATCCTGAACGTCGAGCGTGCGCGCGTCGATCGGATGCTGGCGTCCCAGGAGGTGACGACGCTCATCGGGGCGCTCGGCTGCGGCATCAGCGAGGATGGCAACTTCGACCTCTCGAAGCTCAGGTACCACACCATCATCATCATGACGGACGCCGATGTGGACGGCAGCCACATCCGCACGCTCCTGCTCACCTTCTTCTACCGGCAGATGCCCGAGCTCATCGAGCGCGGTCACCTGTACATCGCGCAGCCGCCGCTCTTCCGCGTGCGGAAGGGCAAGAAGGAGCTGTACCTCAAGAACGCCTCACAGCTCGAGGACTTCCTCGTGAAGAGCGGCACGGAGGGCCTCGGGATCCAGGCCGAGCGCGGGCCGATCGTCACCGGCGCGCCGCTCGAGCACCTCTCGCGCCGGCTGGTGGAGCTCGAGCGGCTGCTCGAGAAGCTCGATCGTCGTTGCGACGCGCGGCTGCTCACCGCGGTGCTCCGCACCGGCCCGCTCGGGCGGGACGAGCTGCGAGATCGCGCGCGGGTGGAGGCCGCCTCCCGCCGGGCGCAGGAGTGGCTCGAGCGGCGGCACCCGGACCTCGTGCCGTTGTCCGTCGGTGTGGAGTGGGATCGCGAGCACGGCGCGGGGCGCCTGCGCGCGAGGTTCCGCCCCGGTGCGTCGGCGCGGCCGGCCGTGTTCGACTGGCAGCTCGCGGAGTCGGCCGAGTACGAGGAGATGCAGGCGATCGAGGAGGACGTGCGCTCGCTCGGCGCGCCTCCGTACGTCGCGCGCGCGGGCGGCGCCGAGCTCGCGCGCCTCCCCGACGTGGACTCGCTCCACGCGTTCCTCGAGGAGCGCGCGCGCAAGGGCGTCCAGCAGACGCGGTACAAGGGCCTGGGCGAGATGAACGCCGAGGAGCTCTGGGAGACGACGATGAACCCGGACGCCCGCACGCTCCTCCAGGTGAAGGTGGGCGATCCACGCAGCGCTGATGAGCTGTTCAGTATCCTGATGGGTGATCAGGTCGAGCCGCGCCGGCACTTCATCGAGGAGAACGCCCTCAACGTGCGGAACCTCGACATCTGAGGCGCGGCGCGGCCGCCTCGGCCGCCCGCCACCTGGTCGCGGTGCCGCGGGGCTCGCGCGGCGGGCTCAGGGCGCTTGGCCGGCCTCCCGAGGTGTGCTTAGGTACGCGCACGGTTTTCCTTCCGAGAGGGTCCATCTGATGAAGTCGACGCTGAAGTTCGCTGGGTTGTTCGGGATCGTCGCGATCGCGGCTTGGGCGTTGCCCGCTTGCGGGGGCGACGACGAGGACGAGAAGAAGGGCGGCGCGGCGACGGGCGGCACCGGCGGCACGGACGCCGGCAGCGGCGGCGCGAGCGGCAGCGCCGGCGCGAGCGGCTCCGGCGGCGGCGGCACCGGCGGCGCGACGGGCGGCACCGGCGGCGGCGGCACCGGCGGCACGGGGGGCGGCACCGGCGGCGGCGGCGGCACGGTGGCGTGTGGCTCCGAACAGTGCGGGATGATCGACATCGGCGGCTTCATCCAGCTCCCCGGCTGCTGCTCCACCAACACGAAGTGCGGCTACGACATCGGCGCGCTCGCGCGCAGCCCCACGTGCGTGGAGAAGGATCAGCCCGGAGCGATCGACGCGCAGTGCCCCGCGCAGAGCGTCGGCGGGATCGCGACGCTGCAGGGCTGCTGCAAGCCGAGCGGCGTCTGCGGGATCTGGGCCGAGGAGGCGCTCACCATCCAGCTCGGGCTCGGGTGCGTGGATCCTTCGGAGTTCGGGATCTCGATCGATGGCGGCCAGCCGTCGTGCACGCCGGCCGGCACCGGCGGCGCGGGCGGCGGCGGCGGCGCGGGCGGCAGCAGCGGCGCGGCTGGCGGCGGCGGAACGTCGGGTTCGGCGGGCAGTGCTGGTTCGGCGGGCAGTGCTGGTTCGGCGGGCAGTGCTGGTTCGGCGGGCAGTGCCGGTTCGGCGGGCAGTGCTGGTTCGGCGGGCAGTGCTGGTTCGGCGGGCAGTGCCGGTTCGGCGGGCAGTGCTGGTTCGGCGGGCAGTGCTGGTTCGGCGGGCAGTGCCGGCGTCGACGGCGGCTGAGGCGTCGCGCCTCGCGCCAGGCGAGGCCTCACGGCGAGCGCGCTCCGGTGACGGGGCGCGCTCGTCGCGTTTCTGGCGTCCGAGCGCCGCACGACCGCGCGGGCAGACGTAGGGTCCGGGGGATCCGGCGGAGCGGGCTGCTCGCGCCGCAGCGGACTCTGCTGGCAGCTCCCGGCTCCGGAGTCGGGCCGGGCAGAGTGACCGGGGCTCTTCGGCTGGCAACGCGCGGTGCGTTCGTGCTACGCCGCGTGTCGGCGGTGTGGCGATTGGGTGCCGCTCGCCAGAAGACGAGACGAGGGACGATCATGACGAACTTGCGTTGGCTGACTCTGGGTGCCGCGGCGGTGCTGGCGGGCACGAGCTTGGTGGCGTGCGGGGACGACGATGAGGGTGGCGGCGCCGCCGCGACGGGCGGCGCTGCCGGCAGTGGCGGCGCGGCCGGATCGAGCGGCGCGGCCGGGTCGAGCGGCGCGGCCGGATCGAGCGGCGCGGCCGGGTCGAGCGGCGCGGCTGGCGGAGGCGGCAGCTCAGGAGCCGCGGGTGCGTCGGGCGCCGCCGGGGCGTCCGGCTCATCGGGTGCGGTGCAGTGTGGTTCGCTCACGTGTCAGCCGCAGGCGACCCTCGGCATGCCAGCGTGCTGCTTCCAGACGACGCTCTGCGGGTACGACGTGGGCGCCATCATGGGAGGAGGCTCGGTGTGCGTGCAGGCGAACGCGCCCGGTACCGCCGACCCGACCTGCCCCACCGTCACGGTCCAGGGGCTGCCGCTCACCGGTTGCTGCTTGCCGACCGGGACTTGCGGCGTCGACGCGAGCGCCGTCGGCCTCGGCTGCGTCGACTCCGCCGGCTTCTCCGACGGTGGCGCCCCGCAGGCGTGCACCGCCGGCGTGAGCGACGCAGGCACCGACTGAGGCCCCCCGCCGGTCGGCGCGACCGGCGAGCCGGCGCCCGGCCGGGAGGTGTCCGACGGAGACGCCCTGAGGAACCCGGCTCCGTCGGGCCCGGGCTCGCGCTCGAGCTCGGGCGCGCTCGAACTCGGGCGCGCTCGAACTCGGGCGCGCTCGAACTCGGGCGTGTGTGGGGGGTCTGGCGAATTGATTTTCGTCAACCTATGCTGAGACGGTGAAGGAATCGCGACCCGGCGACCTGCTCGCCCGTATCGGTCGGCAGCACGCGGCGCTCTCGGAGCACGTGGAGTCGGCCCGCGAGCTCTTGCTCGAAGGGGCCGAGTGGGGGTCGCTCGCGGAGGCGCTCGACCTCGCGCTGCGCAGCCTCGCCGACCATTTCGCCGACGAGGAGGCGCTCATGAACTCGAACGTCTTCCCTCGGGCGACGGAGCACGCGACGCAGCACGCGGGGATCCTCGAGCGCGTGAGAGTGCTCCGGCGCCAGTGCGATGCGCGGGAGACGGAGCTCGTCCCGGTCCTCCTCGACTACCTGAAGGGCGCTCTGGAGCGGCACGAAGCGACCTCGGACCGCGCCTTCGCGATCTTCCTCTCCGAGAAGGGCTGAGAGCGGCCGTCCTCGGGCTGGGGTGGCGGCCCGCGCTCCGCGCAGCTAGCGAGGCGGCATGGTCCCCACGCGGTACGCGCGCGTCCTCCACGCAGGCGAGCTCCGGTACGTCCGGGTAGGCGAGGCAGAGCACCAGCTCCTCGATCGAGCACCTTGGCTCGGTGGATCGGAGACTGGGGAGCGCGCGGCGGCGGGGGCGACGCTCGCGTGCCCTGTCGAGCCCACGAAAATCCTGGGGGTCGGGCGCAATTATCGCGCGCACGCCGCCGAGCTGGGCAACGACCTGCCCACGGAGCCGCTGCTCTTCCTGAAGCCGCCGTCGTCGCTGGTCGGACCGGGGGCGGTCATCGAGCTCCCGCCCGAGAGCGCCCGCGTCGACTACGAGGGCGAGCTCGGCGTGGTCATCGGCCGGCGTGCCCGGCGCGTGTCGCGCGAGGACGCGCTCGGTTACGTGTTCGGGCTGACGATCGTCTGCGACGTGACCGCCCGGGATCTGCAGAAGAAGGACGGCCAGTGGGCGCGCGCCAAGGGCTTTGACGGCTTCTGCCCGACGGGCCCGGTCGTCGTCAGCGGGCTCGCGCCCGCCCCGCTCGCGCTCGAGCTGCGCGTCAACGGTGAGCTCCGGCAGTCGGCGAGCACGGCGCTCATGGTGTTCGACGTGGCGCGCGTGATCGAGCACGCGAGCGCGTGCATGACGCTCGAGCCCGGCGATCTGCTCGCCACCGGAACGCCGGAGGGTATCGGCGCGCTCGCGCAAGGCGACCGCGTCGAGGTGAGCGTCGAGGGCCTGGGCACGCTCGCCTTCTCCGTGAGCACCTGAGCACCGCCGCCGGCGGGAGCTGCGTGCGCGCCCTCCGGGGCCACGCCTGCCGCCGTATCGCTCGGGGGCACGGGGCTTGCTTCGCCCAGGCGGCGACGCAGGTTGTGCCGAGCCCGGCACTCCACATGCGGGCCTGGAGCGACCCATGCGAACGGACAAGCTCACGCTGAAGAGCCAGGAAGCGCTGCGCGCCGCCGGCGATCTCGCCGCGAGCCGCGGCAACCCCGAGGTCATCCCCGAGCACGTCCTGGTGGCGATCCTCGAACAGGAAGGCGGCGTCGGCGGGCCGCTCGTCGAGCGAGCGGGGGCCGACCGGCGCGCGCTCGTCCGCGCCTTCCAGGATCGCCTCGAGGGCCTGCCGCGGGTGAGCGGCGGCGCGGAGCCCCACTTCGGCCGGCGCTCGCTGCCGATCCTGAACAAGGCCGACGAAGAGGCGAAGGCGCTGAAGGACGACTTCACCTCGGTCGAGCACCTGGTGCTCGCGGCCATCAAGGTCGACAACGACGTGAAGGCCGCCTTCGATCGCCAGGGGGTGTCGTACGACAAGCTCCTCCAGGCGCTGGCGCAGATCCGAGGCAGCCAGCGTGTCACGGACCAAGACCCGGAGGCGAAGTTCCAGGCGCTGGAGAAGTACACGCGGGACCTCACGGAGCTCGCGCAGAAGGGCAAGATCGACCCGGTGATCGGCCGGGACGAGGAGATCCGGCGCGTGATGCAGGTCCTGTCGCGCCGGAGCAAGAACAACCCGGTCCTGATCGGGGAGCCCGGCGTCGGCAAGACGGCCATCGCCGAGGGGATCGCGCACCGCATCGCCAAGGGCGACGTCCCCGAGTCCCTGAAGAATAAACGCATCCTCGCGCTCGATCTCGCCAGCATGGTGGCGGGCGCGAAGTTCCGCGGCGAGTTCGAGGAGCGGCTCAAGGCGGTGCTGAAGGACGTGGAGGCGTCCCAGGGCAGGATCATCTTGTTCATCGACGAGCTGCACACGCTGGTCGGTGCGGGCGCGGCCGAGGGCGCGATGGACGCCGCGAACATGCTGAAGCCCGCGCTCGCGCGCGGTGAGCTGCGCTGCATCGGCGCCACGACACTCGACGAATACAGGAAGCACGTGGAGAAGGACGCCGCGCTCGAGCGGCGCTTCCAGCCCGTGCTCGTCGGCGAGCCGAGCGTGGAGGACACGATCGCGATCCTGCGAGGGCTCAAGGAGCGCTACGAGCTGCACCACGGGATCCGGATCCAGGACGCCGCGCTGGTCGCCGCGGCGACGCTCAGCCACAGGTACATCTCCGATCGCTTCTTGCCCGACAAGGCCATCGATCTGGTCGACGAGGCCGCGAGCAAGATCAAGATGGAGATCGACAGCATGCCGGTCGAGATCGACCAGGCCGAGCGCCGGCTCCTCTCGCTCCGGATCGAGGAGCAAGCGCTGAAGAAGGAGCGGGACAAGGGGAGCCGCGCCCGCCTCGAGGAGGTGGGGCGCGAGCTCGCCGAGCTCTCGACGACCCGCGACGGCATGCGCGCCCAGTGGCTGCGGGAGAAGGAGCTCATCGGCGAGCTCCGCGAGGTCCAGCAGGAGGTGGAGACCTTGCGCCTCGAGGAGGAGCAGGCGCGGCGGCGCGGTGATCTGGGGCGCGCGGCCGAGATCCAGTACGGCAAGATCCCGGCGCTCGAGCAAGAGCTCGAGAAGAAGCGCGCAGTGCTCGCGCAGGCCCAGGAGGGCGGCTCGTACCTCCGCGAGGAAGTCACGGACGAGGACGTGGCGAGCGTCGTGAGCAAGTGGACGGGCGTCCCCGTGAGCAAGATGCTGGAGAGCGAGCTGCAGAAGCTGCTCCAGATGGAGGCAGCGCTCCGCGAGCGGGTGGTCGGGCAGGACACCGCGCTCGTCGCGGTGGCCAACGCGGTGCGGCGCTCGCGCGCTGGTCTCGGGGATCGGGAGCGCCCCATCGGGAGCTTCCTCTTCCTCGGGCCGACCGGCGTCGGCAAGACGGAGACCGCGAAGGCCCTCGCGGCGCTGCTCTTCGACGACGAGCGCGCCATGGTCCGCCTCGACATGAGCGAGTATATGGAGAAGCACGCCGTGTCGCGCCTCATCGGCGCCCCCCCCGGGTACATCGGCTACGACGAGGGAGGGCAGCTCACGGAGAAGGTCCGCCGACGGCCCTACAGCGTGGTGCTCCTCGACGAGATCGAGAAGGCGCACCCCGACGTGTTCAACGCGCTGCTCCAGCTGCTCGACGACGGCCGGCTCACCGACGGCCAGGGGCGCACGGTCGACTTCAAGAACACGGTCGTCATCCTCACGAGCAACCTCGGATCGTCCGATCTGGCGCGCATCGAGGAGCGGCGCGACCTCACCGCTGAGCAGAAGACGACGTTGATGGACGAGACCGCCCTCGAGGCGCTGCGAGCCCAGTTCCGCCCGGAGCTGCTGAACCGCCTCGACGAGATCGTCGTCTTCCGCCGGCTCGATCGTGATCAGATCCGTCGCATCGTGGATCTGCAGCTCGCGCTCGTCGGCCGGCGCCTCGGCGCTCGCGAGCTGTCCTTGGAGGTGACGGACGCCGGCAAGGACCTGCTCGCCGCGGAGGGCTGGGATCCGCAGTTCGGGGCCCGGCCGCTCAAGCGCGCGATCCAGCGCCTGGTCGAGGACGGCCTGGCGCGCCGCGTGCTCGGCGGGGAGCTCGTGCCCGGGGATCGCGTCCGCGTCGACGCGCGCGACGGGGAGCTCGTGTTCGAGCGCGTCCCGGGCGCGGCGTCGGCCCCGAGCGACGGCCGCGCCACCGCGGCCCAGCTCAACTGAGATCGGGGCGCGGCAAGGCGCGCACTGCGTCGCGAGCGAGGCGCAGCGCGGCGAACGCCGCCAGGCGCTGCACCTGGTCGCGGGAGCCCGGGAACCCGAGCTGGCGGGCGTCCACCCCTGCCGAGGTCGCGACCGCGAGGTGCACGAGCCCGACGGGCTTCGTCTCCGTGGCGCCCGACGGGCCCGCGATGCCGGTGGTCGCCACGGCGACGCGCACCCCGAGCCGCTGCCGCGCGCCCGCCGCCATCGCGCGGGCGACGGGCTCGCTCACGGCGCCGTGCTCGGCGAGCAGCGCCTCGGGCACGCCGAGCAGCGCCACCTTGAGCTGATTCGAGTAGCAGACGACCCCTCCGGCGAAGTACGCGCTCGACCCGGCGTCGGCGGTCAGGAGCGCCGCGCATTGCCCGCCGGTGCAGGACTCCGCGGTCCCGATCGTGAGGTCGCGCGTGCGGAGCTCGGCGCCGAGCGCCGCCGCGAGCGTCAGCTCCCCCTCGCCGAACACGACCTCCTCGCCGAGCAGGCCGCGGACCTCGTCCGCCGCGGCGCGCACCTGCCGCTCGAGGGCGGGGCCAGGCGCGCCGCGCCCGAGCACCTTGACCTCGATCTCCGGGAAGTGCGCGCGGTAGCCGAGGACGACGCCGTGCGTCCCCTCGATCCCTGCCAGGCGATCGTTCACGGTCGACTCCGGCAGGCCGAAGGTGCGGAGACGGATCTGGAAGGAGCCCTCCGTGCCCTCCGCCCGGAGCGCCGGCAGCACGTGGGCCTCGAACATCGGCTTCATCTCGCGCGGGACGCCCGGCAGGAAGAACGCGCGCGCGGTCCCCACCCGCACCTCGAACCCCGGCGCCGTGCCGTGGGGGTTGGGCAAGATGGTGGCGCCGATCGGGAAATCGGCCTGCTTCGCGTTGCTGTCCGCCATCACGCGGCCGAAGCGTTCCATGCGCGCGCGGATGACGGCGAGCGACGCCGGATCGCGCTGGAGGCCGACGCCAGCGGCGCGTGCGGCCGCGAGCGTCGTGAGATCGTCCGTGGTCGGGCCGAGGCCGCCGGTGCACACGATGGCGTCGTGGGCGTCGCCGAGGCGGCGGAGCGTCGCGGCGACGCGGTCGAGGTCGTCGGCGACGGTGTCGGCGGCGAGCACCTCATGGCCCTCCTCCGTGAGTCGCGCGGCGAGGTAGGCCGAATTCGTGTCGACGATCTCGCCGCGCACGAGCTCGGTGCCGACGCTGAGGAGGGCGGCGCGCATTGGGGTGGGGCTGCGCTCAGAGGGGGCAGATCGGCCCGTCGGGCTGGCACTCGGGGTATCCGTTGGGGCCGTTCGGTTCGCAGTGGCTCGCGCCGCCGCTCGAGCAGTCCGAGCTCTCGTGGCAGCCGTTCTTCGTCGGGTAGACGCACCCGAGCTTCGCGGGGTTGCCGCAGCACGGCTCGTGGATCACGGCGCAGTAGCCGCCCTCGTAGAGCCCGCAGTCCGCGTCGACGCGGCAGCTCGCCGGGAGGCAGAAGCGGATCGGGAAGCCCCAGGAGCCCTTCGGCACGCAGACGTCGCCCTCCGCGCTGCAGGAGGAGTCCGAGGTGCACAGATCGGAGGCGCACACGTTCCCGCCCCAGCCGATGATGCCGCCGCAGCGAGGCGTCTCCGGGCCCTCGTAACACTTGTCGCCGTCGCTGCACTCAGTGCTGTCGCAGCACTCGTCACCGGAGGAGCCGTTGCACTTGGTGACCTCCTGCGGGACGGAGGTGCAGATGTGCCAGCCTCCGGGCGTCACGGGGACGCACGCGGGCTGGTGCCCGGGGCACTCTGCGGAGGACTGGCAGTCGCCGCGGGTGACGCCACCGGTGCCGCCCGATCCGGAGGTGCCGCCGGAGCCCGAGGTGCCGCCCGTCGCGCCGCTGCCGCCCGATCCGGAGGTGCCGCCCGATCCGGAGGTGCCGCCCGATCCGGAGGTGCCGCCCGATCCGGAGGTGCCGCCCGATCCGGAGGTGCCGCCCGATCCGGAGGTGCCGCCCGATCCGGAGGT
>JADLEQ010000014.1 GCA_020846005.1 Polyangiaceae bacterium | reverse complement strand
GGGGGTGCGAGCGGGGGCGTGAGCGGGGGCGGGGGTGCGAGCGGGGGCGTGAGCGGGGGCGGGGGTGCGAGCGGGGGCGTGAGCGGGAGTGGGGGTGCGAGCGGGAGCGGGGGGGCGAGCGGGAGCGGTGGTACCGGAGGGGGGGCGGTAGGGACGCCCGAGTGCGACGAGGACTCCGACTGCGCGCTCTTCAGCGACTGCTGCACGTGCGAGGGGATCCCCAAGGGGGAGACGCAGGCGACGTGCGCCGTGATGTGCATCATGGACACCTGCGCTTCGCGGGGGATCACCGCGGCGCACGTGCGGTGCGCTGCCGGGCGGTGCGTCGCGGGGTACTCGTGCGACGCGAGCGGCGTCGTGTGTGGCGCGCCGACGCCCGAGTGCCAAGAGGGCACGGTGCCGCGCGTCAACGGGCTCTGCTGGGCGGGCGACTGCGTTCCGGTGACCGAGTGCGCGAGCGTCACCTCCTGCGCTGACTGCGCGGGGCAGCTCTGCGTGAAGGAGTCCGCCTGGTCGACCACCACGCACTGCGTGACGCGGGACGCGGCCTGCGGAGGCGACGCCTCGTGTGCCTGCGACGGCCCGAGCGTGTGCGTGGCTTACGAGGCGTGCCAGGAGGACTCCGCGCCGCTGTCGCTCACCTGCACGTGCCCGAGCTGCTGAGCGGCCGACGACGCGCCTGCCGGAGGGGGCACGCGGCCGCGCCTCGCCCAGCGGCCCGGTGCGCCCGGCGGCCCTGGCATGTGGGCGCCAGGGCGTGGCGCGCGGCGTTCCGGGTTGAAACCTGCGCCGCACTGCGGCATGCCTGCCGTCTCGCCGTTGGCGAAAGGGTCCGGAATGCCAAAGTCTCCTACCTCGAACCGCAAGCTCCTCGATTGGGTCCAGCAGTGGACGGCGACGCTCCAGCCCGCCCGGGTGCACTGGTGCGACGGTTCCGACGCGGAGTACCAGCTCCTCTGTGACCTCATGGTCGCCACCGGGACGCTGACGAGGCTCTCCCCGGAGAAGCGGCCGAACAGCTTCTACGCTCGGAGCGACCCCGGCGACGTGGCTCGCGTGGAGGATCGGACCTTCATTTGCACCGCGTCGAAGGACGACGCCGGGCCGACGAACAACTGGCGCGATCCGGCCGAGATGCGCGCGACCCTGCTCGCCAAGTTCGGCGGGGCGATGCGCGGGCGGACGCTCTACGTGATCCCGTTCAGCATGGGCCCCATCGGCTCGCCGATCGCCAAGATCGGCGTTCAGCTCACGGACTCGCCGTACGTCGTGGCGAACATGCGCATCATGGCGCGGATCGGGGCGCCCGTGCTCGCCGCCCTCGGGGACGGCGAGTTCATCCCGTGCGTCCACTCCGTCGGGCACCCGCTGCCCCGCGGCAAGCGCGACGTGCCGTGGCCGTGCGATGCCGAGCACAAGTACATCGTTCATTTCCCCGAGTCGCGCGAGATCTGGAGCTACGGCTCCGGGTACGGCGGCAACGCTCTCCTCGGGAAGAAGTGCCTCGCGCTGCGTATCGCCAGCTTCGCTGGCCGCCAAGAGGGCTGGATGGCCGAGCACATGCTCATCCTCGGCCTCACCTCGCCCGCGGGGAAGACGTACTACGTCGCGGCCGCGTTCCCGAGCGCGTGCGGCAAGACGAACCTGGCCATGCTGGTCCCAACCCTGCCCGGGTGGCAGGTGCGGACGGTCGGTGACGACATCGCGTGGATGCGCCCCGGGGAGGATGGGCGGCTCTACGCCATCAACCCGGAGGCAGGTTTCTTCGGTGTCGCGCCCGGGACGAACCGCAAGAGCAACTTCAACGCGATGGCGACGCTCGAGCGCGACTGCATCTTCACCAACGTCGCCCTGACGGACGACGGCGACGTCTGGTGGGAGGACATGACGGACGAAGCTCCCGACCACCTCACGGACTGGCGAGGCAACTCGTGGATGCCCGGCTCGGGTTCTCCGGCCGCGCACCCCAACGCCCGCTACACCGCTCCGGCCGGCGCGTGCCCCGTGATCGATGCGGAGTGGGAGAGCCCGCGAGGCGTGCCGATCAGCGCGTTCGTCTTCGGCGGTCGCCGGGCGAGCGTGGTCCCGCTCGTGCACCAGGCCTTCTCCTGGGAGCACGGCGTCTTGATGGGCGCCACGAGCGCGAGCGAGACCACGGCCGCCGCGGCGGGCGCCGTCGGGAAGCTGCGGCGCGATCCGTTCGCGATGCTCCCCTTCTGCGGCTACAACATGGCCGACTACTTCGGCCACTGGCTGGCGATGGGGGCACGCCTCGGGCCGAACGCGCCCAAGATCTTCACCGTCAACTGGTTCCGCAAGGACGAGCGCGGCAAGTTCCTCTGGCCGGGGTTCGGCGAGAACAGCCGCGTCCTCGCCTGGATCTGCGAGCGCCTCGAGGGCGGCGGCAAGTCGCGGGAGACTCCCATCGGCTGGGTGCCGACGGACGACGGCCTCGCGCTCGAGGGCGTGAAGCTGCCGGAGGGCGCGCTCGCCGAGCTGCTCCGCGTCGACCGCGGCGAGTGGAAGACGGAGGTCGCCGGCGCCCGCGAGTACTTCGCCCAATTCGGCGCGAGGCTCCCCGCGCCGCTCACCGCCGAGCTCGACTCCCTCGAGCGCCGTCTCTCCGCGCCCTGAGCTGCCGATGAGCGCGCCGACGAGCGAGGGCTTCCGGGGGCGCTGGGCGCTCCCCGCCGTCCTGCTCGTCTCGCTGGCGTTCGCGATCTTCTGGGTCCTCTACGCGGTCGATTTCTACGCGACCGGGGGCGTGCCTGCGCCCGCGCCGTCGGGGCCGATCGAGCGCTACTTCAAGTTCGATCCGGGCAGCATCACGGACGCCGTGAGCTCCCTCGCGGGGATGAACGCCGCGGTGCTCGGCATCGTGATCACCGTCGTCTCCATCATCGTGCAGCTGTCCGCCGACCGCTACACCGGCGTCGCGCGGATGTTCCTCCGGGATCGCGTCAACCTCGCGACGCTCGGGTACTATGTGATCGCCACCGTCTGCGGCGTGTTCCTCAGCGTCGCGGTGCACGGCGACTTCGTCCCGCGGGCGTCCGTGTTTGGGATGATGTTGGCGACGGCCGTCGGGCTCGTGCTCATGGCGCCGTTCTTCGGCTACGTGTTCTGGTTCCTGGAGCCGAACAACATCATCCACCGGATCCGCTCCGAGGCCGTGAGCGAGACGGCGCGTGGCACGGCGCTCACGGACGCCCCGGCGAGCGCCGCGGCCCAGGTCGAGACGCTCGGGGCGATGGAAGAGCTCACGGACATCACGAGCAACTCGATCTCGGGCAAGGACAAGATCATCGCGAGCAGCGCCGTCGACGCGCTCAAGGATTTCGCCCTCGCCTACCTGGCGGTGAAGCCGCGCGCGGCGGACGTGTGGTTCCGCATCGGGGAGGGGATCCGCACGAACCCGGACTTCGTGGCGATGGATCCGGAGTCCCTCGCCGACCTGGAACAGCGGCGGACGTGGGTCGAGTGGAAGGTGATGCGGCAGTACCTCGGCATCTACAACGAGGCGCTGCAGACGATGCGCGACATCAACTACCTGGTCGCCATCGACACCCGGTACCTCGCCGAGGCCGCGGGAGCCGCTTGCGACGAGGAGCTGGTGCGGCTCTGCCTGCGGTTCATGAATTCCTACATGCGCTCGACGCTCAACGCGCGCGACGTGCGGACGGCGTACAACGTCCTGAACCAGTATCGCCTGCTGGTCGAGGCGATGATCCGGCTCGGCAACGGGGCGGCCGCCGTCGAGGGGGTGAAGCACATGAGCTATTACGGGCACGTGAGCTTCGACATGAAGATCACGTTCGTGACGGAGACGGTGGCGTACGATGTCTCGACGCTTTGTCAGGTGGCGGCGGAGGCCGGGATCCCAGAGGAGCGGCAGATGCTGGCCGACTTCCTCGAGCTGGATCGGCCGCTCCGCGCGCGGAGCCAGGAGGCGGCGCTCCTCGGGGTCCGCAAGGCGCAGGTGAAGCTGGCGGCGTACTACCTGAGCCGGGGCGAGGTCGCGAAGGCGCGCCGCATCGCCGACGACATGAAGGACGAGCCCATCGACCGCCTCGAGCAGGTGCGGCAGCAGCTCGAGCGGGTCACCAGCAAGGACTTCTGGGAGATCATCGATCGGGGGCGCAACTTCGAGTACATGCCGCCGCAGCAGCGCGCGAAGATGCCCGAGTTCTTCGCCTGGCTCGGCGTCGGCGCCGCGAGCTGAGGCGATCGCCGGCGCCCGCGGATCGCCAGGCCCGGCGCGGAGGCGCCTCAGAGGTCGAACGATAGCTCGAGGCCGAGGTCGAGCGATGCGAGCGGCTGGTCCTTCGCGTTCCACACCGTGGGACCCACGTCGAACGCGAGCCACGTGGCGTCTCCCACGGCGACCCGGGCGCCGGCCGCCAGCTCGAGGAGCGGGCCGTTGCGGGGCAGGTACCCGAGCCCGAGGCGCAGCGGGAGGCCCCAGCCAGCGCCGAGCGAGAGCTCGTGCTCGAGCTGCGCGAGCCCCGCGACGTTGTGCGCGCGGCCCTCCTTCCCGCGGAGGTTCACGTACGCGAGCTCGAGGCCGAAGGTGATGCGCTCGGCGAAGCGCTGATCGAGCCGCGCGCCGAGGAAGTGGTTGTAGAAGCGCGACGCGCCGAGCCCCGGGGCCGCCTCCGTCCGCAGCGCCAGGCGCCAGGGGACGAGCTCCGGCGGGCCGGCGGGCGAGTCGGCGGAGCCCGACCGGGCGCCGGACGCGCGAGGGCGCTCAGCCGGGGGGGGCGGCGCGAGCGGCAGCAGCGCCGTGAGCAGCTCCTCCACGGCCTCGCCCACCCGCGCGGGCTCGACCTCGAGCGCGCGCTCCGTGACGTACGGGCCGACGGCCACCTGCGCCACCACACGGTACCCTGGCGGTGAGGGGTAGAGGGAGAGCACGAGCCCGTGCCCGACGCCGGCGGCTCGCGTGAGATCCCGCACCTCCGGCTGCGTGAGCGGCCCGGGGGCGCGGCGGAGGCCCAGGACGCGGCGGGCCTCGGCGGCGGGGAGGGGAGCCCAGCCGCGTGCCTCGGCGACGCGGAGCGCCTCCCGCGTGACCAGCACCGCGAGCGCGGCGTCTACGCCGAAGGCGTGCGTGTCGAGGACCGCGAGCGCGTTGGGCGCGCGAGCGTGCGGGGCGGGAGCCGTCGCGGTGGGCGACGGAGCGGCGGGCGACGGAGCGGCGGGCGACGGACCGCCGGGCGACGGAGCGCCGGGCGGTGGCGCGGCGGGCGCGGGGGGCGCCGCCGCGGCCCGTGCCGCGAGGGCGAGCGAGAGGCCGACGAAGGAGCGGCAGCGCCGCGCGTTCGCGCTCATCGGGCCGCGCGGCTCCTGCGCCGACCGACCGAGAGCGCAGCCACGCCGGCTAGCACGAGCGAGACGAGCGCGCCGGGGCGGGGGCCGCGCGGCGCCGCCGAGCAGCCCTCGAAGAAGGGCGGGCGGACGGTCCGCGTGCACCGCTCCACGGAGCCGCTCGCGCTCGTCCGCCCCACGAGGTCGCGGGCGACCGCCGCGAAGCACACCTCACCGATCGCGTCCCGCTCCGTGCGCTCGACGCGCAGCGGCTTGCCCGGCGCCGGGAAGCGGCGCACGGCGAACGGCTCCGGTGCGGTGATCCCGGGGCCCCGGGTCTGGAACACCACGAGCGTCAGCGAGCCTCGGCCTCCGTCGTCGGAGGCCGGCGACAGCCCGAGATCGAACACGTAGCGCGCCTGGAGCGAGTCCGTGCACTCGTCGCGGCTGCGGTCGAGATCCCACTCCACCGAGCTGAGCCCCGCGAACTCGGGCGCCGTCGCGTCGGCGAGCGCCCCGGCGACGAAGCGCACGTCCGCGCTTCGCCCGAGCGTCGCCGTCCCCAGGCCGCGGAGGCGGGGCCAGCGGATCACGTACTCGTCCC
This sequence comes from Polyangiaceae bacterium, assembly GCA_020846005.1. Taxonomy (GTDB): domain Bacteria; phylum Myxococcota_A; class Polyangia; order Polyangiales; family Polyangiaceae; genus JADLEQ01. The sequence continues at coordinate 26,964 of JADLEQ010000014.1, read as the reverse complement.
CGGGGACGAGCGCCTCCGGGGGACTCACGACGAGCAGGCCCTCGTTCACGTCGAAGATCGGATCGACCGCGCGCTCGTCGACGCCCACGTGCTCCAGGACGACCTCCTCGCCGAGGTACTCAGCCGTCGCCGCGTACCGCGCCTGCAGGCGCGCGTCGGTGGGCACGTCGGTCGCGCCGTCCGGCGGCATCGTCTCGAGCAGGTCGGGGCGCCCGCACTCGTCGGCGCGCGCCGACGGGCCGAAGGCGCACAGCGCCGCCGCCGCCGCCAGCGGCGCGAGGGCCCGCAGCGGGGCCGCCCGGGGGGACCGGGGCGCCGGCGTCACTCGCACGTCACGGCTTCGCACGCGCCCAGGTGCTCCGACTTGTCGCCGTCCCGATCGAGATCGTACTCGTCTCGGCAGCAGTAGCCCGCGTCGATGCAGCACTGCTCGAGCTCGGCGGAGCGCTCGTGCGTCTTCGCCGCCTGCTTGCACTGCGCGGGCGGGGACTGCTCGCGGCAGACGCCGAACGAGCGGCCATCCGCGGAGCACGTCTGGACGCCCCAGTACAGGCAGTAGGCGACCTGACACACGCGCTCGCTGCCGGGGATGCAGACCTCACAGCGCTTGGGGCACTCGCTCAGGCGGCCGGCGACGCAGTAGCGCGCGCCGCCGCCGGGGCACGGCTCCGCTGGGAGGCCGTCGTCCACCACGCCGTTGCAGTCGTCGTCCAGGCCGTTGCACTCCTCGGGCGCGGGCGTGCACCCGGAGGAGCCCCCCGCGCCGCCCTCGGGGCTCGGAGCGTCGGCGGGTGCGTCGGGCGTCGCGTCGGCCACGGGCAGCGTCGCGTCGGCGGCGGCGTCCTCGCCGAGGGTGCCCGCGTCGGCGCTCGGCTCGAGCTCGGCGAGCTCCCAGGGGCCGAGATCCGTCCGCCCGCAGGCGCCTGCCGCGACGATCGCCAGCGGGATCACCGCTCGGCACGCGTGCTGCAACGGGGTCCGGTGTCGCGCCATCAGGATACCCCGGTGCAACCGAGCCGATTCATCGTAGCAGTGAGGTACATGGGCGGCTATCGTCCCCGTGGGATCACGATGCGTGCCAGCCCGCTGTCGAGCTTCCTTGCGGGTGTGGTGTTGGCCGTGGGCCTCGGTTCCGCGCGCGGGTCTCGGGCACAGCCCGCGGCGGCGTCGGCCTCGGCGAGCGCCTCCCCGCCCGCGAGTGCCCCGGGGTTCACGCCCCCCGCCGCCGCGTCGTTCACACCTCCGGCGCCCGCGGGCTCGACGGCGCCGCCCACGGCGGCGCCTGAGCCGCCTGCCGCGCCGCCGCCCGCCGTGACGCCGCCCAGCGGGCAGGCCGCCGCCGAGCGCCCTGCCAGGCGGCGCGTGCCAGCGCCCGCCGCCGCGCCCGGCCGGCCCGCCTCCGAGCGCACGGCGGACGCGCACGCGGATCGCGTCGTCCTCCTCCCGACGGCCTACACCCACCCCGAGGGGACGCTCACCTTCTCGAGCTACGAGCTGATCTTCCTCCAGGCGGGGTGGGCCGTGAGCGACGTGACGCAGCTCTCGCTCACCGCGACCCCGCCCATCGATGGCGGGATCGCGTTCCTCGATCTGTCGCTCAAGACGGTCGTGCATCGCGAGGACCGCGTGCGCGTCGCCGCGATCGTGTCGACCAGCGGGGTCGTCGGGCTGGAGGAGGGGCACATGTTCCTCGGGCGTCTGGGCGGCGCGGTGCAGCTCTGCGCCGATGTGCCCTGTCGATCCAGCGTGACGATGGCGGGGACGACCGCCTTCGTCGGGCCGGTCACCGTCTTGCTCGGAGGGGTCGGGCTCACGTGGAACGTCGCGCGCTGGGCGACGCTCCTGCTCGAGGTCGAGACCCTCACGCCGATCGGGCGCGAGGCGGGCCAGGCGCACGGGATCGCGGTGATGCCCGGCTTTCGCTTCCCCTACCGGAGCTGGGCCCTCGACGTCTCGCTCGGGCGGATCCTCGACCCGCGCGACACGATCCCCGTGCTCCCCTTCGTGGCGTTCACCTACCGCGTGCTCCCTTGACGGGGGCGCGGCGCCGCTCACGGCGCGGCGAACCACAGGCGGCGCAGCGCCTCCAGGGAGTCGAGGACGAGCGAGGCCCCGCGGAAGGGCAGGTGCGCCATCGCCACGTCGGGGACGGCGACCACGGCCATCCCGGCGGCCGCCGCCGCCTCCACCCCCGCGAGCGAGTCCTCGATCGCGACGCAGCTCGCCGGCGCGCGCGCGAGCCCGGACGCCGCCGCGAGGAAGATGTCGGGCGCGGGCTTCGGCCGCCCGGCGGCCGCGTCGTCGCCGCAGATCACCACCGGCAGGTCGCGCAGCCAGGCGTGCCGCGCGGCCTTGCGCTCGTGGAGCGCGCGCTCCGCGCTGGTGGCGAGCGCGACGGGGATCCCGCACGCGAGGAGGTCGGCGACGAGCTCGCGGGCGCCGGGCAGCGCGGGCGCGTCGGCGAAGAGCGCCTCGAGCGCCGGGCGGCGGAGCGCGAGGTACTCCTCCGGCTCGAGCGGGAGCCCGAGCTCCGCGACCAACATCCGGGCGCCGACCGCCGAGCTCTGCCCCATCATCCGCGCCTTGAGCTCCGGCTCGTACCGCTTGCCCCAGCGGCCCACGATGGCCTGCGTGGCGGCGGTGTAGAGCGGCTCGGTGTCGAGCAGGACGCCGTCGACGTCGAAGACGACGCCCCCGGCGCGATTCGGCCGGCGGACGGCGCTCACGGGGACCACCGCACGAGGTGCAGCGGCGGCGGCTGCCCCGGCCCCGTCTCCGTCACCGTGACGAAGCCGTCGCCGCCGGGCAGGAGCGCGATCGCTTCACCCTGCCGCTCCGCCGCGACGGGCGCCTCGCACGGCGGGCGTGCGAGCGCGGCCTCGAGCGGCTCCCCGGGCTGGCGCCGCCAGAGGTAAGCCTCGGCGTAGGTGCGCACGGCCACGAGCTCACCGGCTGGCGCGATCGACGCCGCCGTCACCGCGCCGCTGCCCCGCTTGCTCCGGCGGGGGAGCCGGAGCGCCAGCGCCTCCGCGAGCTGCGTCGGCTCGCGATCGCGGGGCGCGCGTGCGACGAACACCCCGGTCACTGCGGCGTCCGTCTTCGAGAACAGGTAGAGCGCGCCCGTCGGCGGGTCGACCAGGATGGCCTCGCAGTCGTGCGGCGCGGCGTCCGGCAGCTCGAGGGGGAGCGGCGTCGCCTCGCCCCGCAGCGCGGCGGCGGTGGTCGTCGAGTCGATCGTCGGCTCGGCGACTCGGTAGACGACGACGCGCCTCCGCGGCAGCACGTTGTTGCCCGTGTCGGCAAAGTACAGGTGGGGAGCGCCGCCGGGGCCGGGGGCGATGGCCACGTCCTCCCAGTCGTGCGCGCCGGCGCGCTCGACCTCCAGCGTCGCGAGGATCCGGCCGTCGAGCGCCAGCGCGTAGCCCCTCGCGGCGTCGCCCGAGTCGTTGTGCGTCCAGAACACGCCCGGGTTCTTCGTCGAGGCGGCGAGACCCGACGCCTCCTCGAGCCCCGGCGCGCCGATCGTGGCCACGCGCTCCGGCTTCGAGAACGACGGGCACGCGCTCGCGGCGTCCGGGACGACGGTCACCGGATCTAGGCGGGGCAGCGGGCGGTTCGGGCGCCGGTGCTGCGCCCAGCGCCAGCCAGCGCGCGCCGCGAAGAACCCGCCCGCGGCGAGGCCGAGGACCGCGAGGACGACGACGCGCCCGCGCGTCACGCGGAGCCAGGACCGAGCCATTCCCGAGTGGATGCGCGCGGCTGGAGGCTACTCGGCGTCGGCGCGGGCAGGCGCCTCGACCTCGGGGCGCGCGTGCCCTCGGGCGCAGACGCCCGGCACCTGGTAGGGCTCGCCGAAGAGGCGGCGCGCGGCGGTCGCCGAGCGCCACATCAGGTAGCCCTTGTTGAACTGCACGGCGTTCTCGCCGGTGAGGAACGGGCTCCGCAGGCCCCCGAGCAGCTGCAGGAAGAGGACGTGCTCGGCCACGCTCACCGGGCACCCCTCGAACCGCACCCACGCGTCGTTCTTGGTGGCGCGGAGCTTCTTCATCACGCTCAGCATCTTCGCGAAGATGTCGTCGTGGGCGATGGTGTACGGGTCCTTGGTGGACCGATCGCGGTACTTGGAGCGGATCTGCACGGGCTGGCCCGCGAGCTCGCCCTTCCACTGCACGCAGTCGCCGATGAACACCACGCGCTCGCCTGGGCCCGCGGGGATCGGGCCGCGGTAGTCGCCGAACACGACGTGGATGCGTGGCATCTTCTCGTCGCACTGATCGTCGATCAGGCGCAGGATCTCGATCGCCTCCTCGATGGCGCCCGGGCAGCCGCCCCAGCAGTAGTCGGTGTGCTCCGACTCGGGCGGCGGGCCGGCGTACGCGCTGAGGTTCGTCCCCTCGAAGTACTTCTCCACGCGCACGAGCCCCACGCCGAAGCCACGTGCCCGCTCGCGGGCCTCGTCGAGCGTCACGTCCCCGGAGAGCTCGATTCGATCGAGATCGATGGGGCCGAAGCCGCGCTCGTGGGTCAACCGGATGTGGTCCACGTCGCGCGGGTTCACTCCGATGATCTGGCAGCACACGGCGTCGAACGCGCACTGGTTGTTGCCGATCACGATGAGGTTTAGCTGGCGCGGCAGCGGCGTCAGCATGCGCCCCTCGCCGGCGACGATGGCGTCGATGCAGATGAGCTCCGGCTGGACGATGTACTGCAGATCGGCGATCTTCTCGTTGAGCCGGTGGTCGTGATCGATGAGGCGGTGGCGATCGTCCTGGATGCCGATGTAGGCCTTGATCGAGAAGGTCACCGTCGTCCACGGGTGGGCCTTGAACTTCGGGCAGTTGACGAAGAAGTCCGCCTCGGCGACGGGCCGCGGCGTGAACACGTAGTCGCGGAGGCGCCCGGCGTGCGAGTACCGGATCTCGCGCTGCTGCTCCTCCTCGAAGTAGTACGGGCGGACACCGACGCGGGCGAGCATCACGGGGTAGCCGGCGCCCTCCATCGCAGTCCGCGTGGGGACCGTGATGCCGCAGCGCTCTCCGAGCGCCAGCTCCGTCATGCGGCCGTCGTCCCGGTCCTGGAGCGCCAGGAGCACCCCCTCCGAGAACTCCGGGCGCGTGTACGCGTGCTGGAACATGGGCCCGCTCGTGACCAGGTTCGGCTTGACTAGCGTCTTGCCGGACGGCCGGAGCCCGAGCTCCTCCATGCCCTCGCGGACGATGCGGCGGATCCGCTGAGCGTCGTACGTGTCGCAGTGACGGAGGATGACCTTGGGCTTCTGCGCCAGCGGCTTCATGGCCGGACGGTACCACGCCGGACGCCCCGCCGCCGGCCGCGCGGGCCGAGGCCTTGGTGCGTCCGGCGCGCCGTTGTAACCACCGCGAGATGGATCGCTCCGATCGCCAACGCTGGCTCGCGGCGGCCGCGATCGCCGCGGTGCCCGCCGTCGCGGCGGTCGCGTGCGAGCGCGGAGACGCGGCGCCGGTGGCGCCGGCCAGCGTCGGGAGCGCGCCGGGGCGCGCCGCGCGCGCGCCCGCGCAGGGCGACGACGAGGGCGTCGCCCTGGAGCGTGGCGCCGCGGGGCCGGCCGGGAGCGCCAGCGCGGCGCCGGCCGCGAGCGCGAGCGCTGCCTCATCCGCCGTCGCGAGCGCCGCGCCTCGCGCCTCGGCGGGCGCGGAGGTCCGGCTGCCGGTCCCGGTCCCGGAGGTGTCGTGGGCGGCTACGGAGGGCGACCACGTCCTCGCGCCACCGCGCGAGTGGCTGGACGCTGCGCTCGAGCACGGCGCCGAGACCCAGGCCTTCGTCTACTACGCGGCGAGGCTCGTGCAGCGCGGGCCCGAGTCGTCCAAGGTCCGCACGGCGGCCGGGCTCGTGTCGCTGCTGCCGAACGCGCTCGTCCTCCCGCTCCGCCCGGGGCAGCGGGTGAAGAAGGGCCAGATCGTCCTGACGAGCTGGGCCTCCGGCACGGGGCTCGAGCGCGCGATCGTGGTCGGCGGCGAGCCGGGCGCGCCTCGCGTGCGGTACCTCGACATGGCCTTCGACGCGCCGTCGGGCTGGGGCCAGCGCGACGACGTCCTGCCGGAGGGCACGTTCCACGCGCTCGAGCGCGCGGGCGAGATCGGCACGACGGTCGCGTGCGTGGAGGGCGGCGTGCGCCGCCGCTGGATCGTCGTCGCCGCCGCCGAGGGCAAGCTGCTCGGGCTCGGCTTCGGTGGGCTCCTGCGCGCGCTGGATGAGCCGGCGTGCGACGCGCTCCCGCTCGTCCCGAAGCTCGAGCCGGGCCAGCCCGCGGAGATCGCCGTGAGTGGGGTGTTCGTCGCGGGGAAGGTCACCGAGGTGCGGCGCGAGATTGGGCGCGTGTTCGTGGAGCGCGCCGTCGGCGGGAGGAAGCGCGTCGACGCCGTCGGCTTCGGCAACGTCGCGCTCGGAGCGCCGGCCGAGAAGCCGCCCCGCTAGCGCCAGGGCGCGCGGCGCCGGGATGAGCCACGGCGCCGTCGCCGTTTTCTTGTGCGATGCCGCCCGGCGCCTGTATGCCGACCGTCGTGCGACTCCTCGGGGTGCCCGCCGCCGTATGGCCGCTACCGGTCGTCCTCGCCGTCGTGGCGACGTGCGCAGAGCGGCCCCCCGTGACCCCCGTTGCGGCCACGAGCGCGTCGATCGCCGCCGAGCCGCCCGCGCCGCCGCCGCGCGCGGAGGTGGCCGGCGGCCCACGACCCGAGCTCCCGCCCCTGGGGAGCGCCGCCGCCCAGGCGAGGCCTGAGGCCGAGGTCGCGCCGCCCGCCGCCAGCGCCTCGGCGGCCGCGCGCTCACTCGACGGGCCCGCTCCGATCCGTGGCACCGACTGGAGCTGGCCGCTCGCGGTCGACCACGGGCTCCGCCGGGACGTCGGCGGGCAGGGCGAGTTCCTCGCGCCGCGCTCGCACGGCCAGCACAACGGGCTCGATCTGCTCGCGCCGCTGGAGACCCCGATCCTCAGCGTGTGCGACGGCAAGTCGCGCGCGGGGGAGACGGGCTCGTTCGGCAAGTGGGTGCAGGTCGTCTGCAAGGTCCCGCCGTCGCTCGCGGGCTCCGAGCGGCTGTTCGCGTCGTTCCACTACTCGCACCTGGCGACCACCACGTACCGGGACGGCGACTGGTTCCTGGTGAAGCGCGGCGACCGCCTGGGCACCGTGGGCAAGACGGGCAACGCGCGCGGCGCCGACATCGCGCCGCACCTCCACCTCGAGGTCGCGATCCAGCCGACGGATGGCCGCGCCATGGGGGAGGAACACTCCGGGCGCGACCAGTCGTCCAGCGCCGCGGCGGACCTCTTCGCCGGGTCGCTCGAGCGCTGCGCCGCGCACTACGGGCTGACCGTGCCGACCGGCGCGCGCCGCGCCCGTCGGTTCGATCCGTTCCTCGCGCTCACCTGCGCCGGTGCCGGGAAGCCGCCGTACCGCGCGCCGCGCAGCGCCGCGCTCCAGGCGGCGAGCGTCCGCTGGAGCGAGCGGTACCACGCCGGGTACGACGTCGACGCCGCGACCCGCGCGCCGGCGCCGCCGGCGCCCCCCGCGGCCTCCGGCGCGGAGCCCCCCCCGGCGCCGCCCGCGGTCGCCAGCGCGCCCTGATCCCTGGGTGGCGGCTCTTGGCCCGCGGGCCGAAGGTGCTAGGCTCGCGCGCCAGAGAGGAGCGCGACATGCCGAGCATCGGGTGGTCATCGATCGGGGGCGTCCTGGCCGGAGCGGCGCTCGCTGCGTGCACGGCGGCGACGGGTGGCAGCGCGGGTGGGGGGGGCAGCGCGGCGAGCGGCGCGGCCGGCGCCGGCGGCGTCGCCGGGTCGGCGGCGGGGGGCGGCGCAGCGGGCGCGGCCGCCTCGGGGACCGGCGGGTCCGGCGGCGTCCTCCTCGATGCCGGTGGGGGTACCGGGGGCGGGGGCGTGCCGGACGGCGCCGAGTGCCAGGAGATCGCGGAGACGGCCGAGAACGTCTACCGCCCGATCGACATCATCTGGGCGCTCGACACCTCCGACAGCATGGTGAACGAGCTCACGGCCGTCGAGGCGAACCTGAACGGCTTCTACAACTACATCGCCGGGATGAACGCGCGCGTCGTCGTGGTGGCGAAGCCGGGGAGCCCGAACGGCGGCAACCTCTTCAACCCGGACCCTGGGATCTGTATCGACCCCCCGCTCGCGACGGGCGTGTGCCCCGGCGGTAGCAAGCCCCCCAACTACCAGCATGTCGAGACGAGCGTCGGGAGCAACAACGCGCTGGAGAAGCTCCTTCAAGCCTACCCCACGTACAAGCCCACGCTCCGCGAGGAGTCGATCAAGTACTTCGCCGTCGTGACGGATGACGACAGCGACCTCTCCGCGGCGGCGTTCACTGCGGGCGTCGCAGCGCTCGAGCCCGGATCGCCCATGTTCGCGGACTGGCGCTTCTTCGGCATCTTCTGCACCGGCTCGTGCGGCGTCCTCCTCGCGTGCGCGGACACGGGGGATGTCTACAAGCAGCTCGTCGCGCAGACCGGGACGATCGCCGGCGACCTGTGCGGCGGCAACCAGGCTGGGTTCCAGACGGTCTTCACGCAGCTCGCGCAGACGGTCGTGTCGTCGAAGAAGCTGGCGTGCGAGTGGGAGATCCCCCCGCCCCCCGCCGGCGAGACGTTCGATCGTGCGCGCGTCAACGTGACGTTCACGCCACAGGGCGGCGCCACCACCGACATCTACTACGTGGACTCTCCGGCGAAGTGCGGCGCGGGCGGTTGGTACTACGACGACCCGACGACCCCGACGAAGATCCTCGTGTGCCCCGAGACGTGCACGACCCTCCAGGCCGTCCCCGACGCGAAGCTCGACATCCTCTTCGGCTGCGACACGCGCGTCGTCCCGGAGTGAGCGCGCCCAAGGGGCGCGGTCGCGGCTGGACGACCCGCGCCCGCTGGAGTAGCGTCGGGTCGTGAGCATCGTCATCCGCTACTGCCACGCTTGAAACTACCGCCCCCGCGCCGCGAGGCTCGCGGCGGAGATCGAGCGGGAGAAGGGCGTCGCCGCCCAGCTCGAGGTCGGGCGGCCCGGGCAGTTCGACGTGCTGGTCGACGGCGCGGTGATCTTCTCGAAGGCCGAGGCCGGGCGCTTCCCGGAGCACGAGGAGATCCTGGGCAAGCTCTGAGCCGCGCCGCGGCGGCCCGTCCCGACGACGCGGGCGCCGATCGTGCTCTCGCGTGTGGGCGCGGCCGGAGCTTTCGCGCGCCGGGTCGTCGTTCCCTCGCCCTCGCTGGACGACCCCGGTGCCGCTTGCTATCCGCCCCCGCTCGACGATGACCGATCCGAACGAGATCGGCGCAGAAGATGCGCTGATCCAAGCGCGGCGAACGAAGGCCGAGCGCCTCCGGGCGCGCGGCGAGTCGCCGTTCCCGAACGACCTCGAGCCGGGCGACCGATCACGCGCTCGCGACCTGCGCGCGCTCGCGGCGCCGGCGCTCGTGGACGAGGCGGGTGAGCGCTACGACCCGGCGCGCGTGACGGAGCTCGCGGGTGCGGGGGATCGGCGCGTGCTCGGGCGTGTGCTGGCGCGGCGCGGCTTCGGCAAGGCTGCGTTCTTGCGGCTGCGGGACGGCACGGGCGAGCTCCAGCTCTTCTGCCGCATCGATTCGATGGGCGAGGCCTTCGCGCGGCTCGAGGACCTCGACGTGGGCGATCACGTCGAGGCCGCGGGGCCGCTCATGGTGACGCGCGCCGGGGAGCTCTCGATCGAGGTGCGACGCCTCCGGGTGGTGAGCAAGGCGCTCCGCCCCCTGCCGGACAAGTGGCACGGCCTGACCGATGTCGACGAGCGCTACCGGCGCCGGTACGTGGACCTCGTCGCCAACCCGAGCGCGGCGATCGCGCTCCGGGCGCGTTCGCTCATCGTGCAGGCGCTCCGCGCGTTCCTCGACGGCCGCGGCTTCCTCGAGGTCGAGACGCCGACGCTGCACGCGCTGGTGGGGGGCGCCGCCGCCAAGCCGTTCAAGACCCACCACAACGCCCTCGAGCTCGAGCTGTTCCTCCGCATCGCGCCGGAGCTCCATCTCAAGCGCCTGCTCGTCGGCGGCTTCGAGCGTGTCTACGAGATCGGTCGCGCGTACCGTAATGAGGGCCTGAGCACGCGCCACAACCCCGAGTTCACCATCCTCGAGTACTACCAGGCCTACGCCACGTACGTCGAGCTCATGGACCAGACGGAGGAGCTCCTCCGCGACGTGGACCAGCGCGTGACCGCCGCGATGCACGCGGCCGGGCTCGGCCCCGCGTGGGCGGCGCTCGTCGACGCGCGGCCGTTCACCATCGCCGAGCCCTTCGCGCGCCTCCCCATGCGCGAGGGCGTGGATCGAGCGCTCCGTGCGGCGGGGCTGCCGCGCGACGTCCCGGCGCGCCTGCCCGAGCTGGCGTTGCCCGAGCCGACCTCAACCGGCGCCGAGGCGGCGCGCGCGCGGGGAGACGCGCTCACGCGTGAGCTCGCGCGGGCGTCCGCGCGCGCAGGGCGGGTCGACTGGGCGAGCTTCCGCCGCGGCCTCGCGGCATGCGACACGGAGGGCGAGCGCCTCTTCTCGGCGTACGAGTACCTGGTCGAGCCGTTCCTCGCGGAGGACTTCCGCTCCGAGGACGGCGCCCGGAGCCGCCCGGTGTTCGTCGTCGACTACCCTGCCGAGGTGTCGCCGCTCGCGCGCCGGAAGGACTCCGATCCGACGCTGGTCGATCGGTTCGAGCTGTTCGTCCACGGGCGCGAGCTGTGCAACGCCTTCAGCGAGCTGAACGACCCGGACGATCAGGCCGCGCGCTTCCGAGACCAGGTCGAGAAGAAGGCGCGCGGCGCCGAGGAGACCATGGACTTCGACGCCGACTACGTGAGGGCGCTCGAGCACGGCATGCCTCCGGCCGCCGGCTTCGGCCTGGGCGTCGATCGGCTGGTGATGGCGCTCGCGAGTCAGGCCTCGATCCGCGACGTGATCGCGTTCCCGCTGCTCCGGCCGGAGTCGCCGTGACGCTCGCCGCCCAGCCGCGGCTGCTCGAGGAGCCGCCGACCCCCCTCGCCGCGCTGTGGGCTGAGCTGGGGTTGAACGGACGGCTCGCCCTGATCGCGGTGGCGGTCGGGCTCGTCCTCTGGCTCGTCGTGGGCGGCTTCCGCAAGCTCGGGGCGCGTCGCCGCCGGTACCTCGTGGTGGGCGGGACGGTGGTGTCGCTCGTCGTGCTGGTCGTGTTCGGCACGTGGAGCGGGCGCCTGCCGGAGCTCCGGGGCAGCTACTTCGTGCTCTGGCACCAGCTCGTGCGCGGCGCCGCGGCGGTGGGCGCGATCGGCTTCATGGTGGGCTCGCTCTGGCTCTCCCTGCCGCGGGTGCTCGATCGGATCGAGGGGAGCGGATTCGTCCCTCTCGTGGCGGCGCGCCATGTGCGGGCGGGCAAGAGCGGGTTCCTCACCATCATCTCGTTCCTTTCCATCGCCGGCGTCGGCGTGAGCGCGTTCGCGCTCTGCGCGGTCGTCTCGATCATGGGAGGGTTCGGCGCCGATCTGAAGCGCAAGATCCTCGGCAACAACGCCCACGTGAAGATCGACGCCGAGCAGCCGGGGGGCTTCGACGGCTGGCGAGACCTGCTCGACGCGGTGCGCACCGTGCCCGGCGTCCGGGCGGCGACGCCGATCGCCGCGGGGGAGGCCATGGCCTCGAGCTCCTCCAACACCGCGGGCGTCCTCGTGCGCGGGGTGGACCCGCAGAGCATCGGCCAGGTCGTCGACCTCCCCGTGAACCTCGAGGTCGGCAAGCTCGAGTGGCTCGAGGACGAGGTCGGGCTCGCGCGGCTCCCGCCGGAGACCCCGATCGGCATCGCCTCCGACGGGCAGCTCTACTTCAAGGGGCCAGACCTCCGGGGCTTCTCCCTCGACGCCTCGTCGGTGGACGCCGCCGTCCGGCCGCCCGATGTCTTCCCGGGCTTGATCGTCGGCCGCGAGCTCGCCCGCACGCTGCACGTCTACGTCGGCGACGAGATCACCCTGGTCACGCCGCTCGGCGATCTCGGGCCGATGGGCGTCATGCCGCGCTCGCGGCGGTTTCGCATCGCCGGCATCTTCTACAGCGGGATGTACGAGTACGACGCCAGCCACGCGTACATGAGGCTCGACACGGCGCAGGAGTTCCTCGATCTCGGCGCCCACGTGACGGGGGTCGACGTGAAGCTGGAGGACGTGGAGCGCGTCGACGAGGCGACCCCGAAGCTCGACGCGGCCGTCGCCGCCCACGGTCTGCGGGTCCGCGACTGGAAGGCCCTGAACAAGAACCTCTTCAGTGCGCTCCAGCTGGAGAAGATCGTGGTGTTCGCCATCCTGGGCATCGCCATCATCGTGGCGAGCTTCTGCATCATCTGCACGCTGCTCCTCATGGTCACGGAGAAGAGCAAGGAGATCGCGATCCTCAAGGCGATCGGCGCGAGCGACGGCGCGATCCTGCGCGTGTTCATGCTGGAGGGCGTCGTGATCGGCTCGATCGGCACGGTGTTCGGCGTCGTGACCGGCCTCGTGATGGCGCTCAGCCTGTCGTGGTTCGGCGTTCGGCTCGATCCGGACGTGTACTACGTGGACCGCTTACCCATCGCTGTGAACCCCGCCGACTACGCGCTGGTCGCGCTCTCGGCGCTGGTGATCACCACCCTCGCGACGCTCTACCCGGCGCGCGCGGCCAGCCAGCTTCGCCCCGTGGAAGGGATCCGGTGGGAGTGATGACCGACGCGCTCGTGCTGATCGAGGACGTATACAAGAGCTTCCAGCACATGGGCCGGACGCTCGAGGTGCTGCGGGGGATCGACATGGTGATCCACCCTGGCGAGGTGATCGGGATCGTCGGCGCCTCGGGTGCGGGGAAGAGCACGCTCCTCCACTGCATCGGCACGCTCGACCTGCCCACGAGCGGTCGCATCCGGCTCGGAGGCGAGGAGCTGACCGCGATGTCCTCGGCGCGGCTCGCCGCGGTGAGAAACCGCATGATCGGCTTCGTCTTCCAGTTCCACCACCTCCTCCCGGAGTTCAACGCGCTCGAGAACGTGATGATGCCCGGGCTGATCCAGGGGCGTTCGAGACGCGCGATGGGCTCCCGGGCGGAGGCGCTGCTCGAGGAGGTGGGTCTGCGGGATCGCGCGACCCACCGCCCCGGCGAGCTCTCCGGCGGCGAGCAACAGCGCGTCGCCATCGCGCGTGCGCTCGCCCTCGATCCGAAGATCGTCCTGGCGGACGAGCCCACCGGGAACCTGGACAGCGCGACGAGCGGCGCCATCCACGATCTCTTCTTCCAGATCAACCGCGAGCACGGGACGACCATCGTCGTCGTCACGCACAACCCGAGCTTCGCGGAGAGCATGCCGCGCGTGGTGCGCATGCAAGACGGCAAGATCGTCCGCGACGAGCGCGGGGCGATGCACGTCGCGAGCGCGCCCGGCTGAGCGCCGAGCGCCGCCGGCGCCTCACTCGGGCACGATGACGATCGTCTCGAGGTTCAGCCCGCCCGGGTACATGTAGCTCGTGTAGCTGCCGTACCCGTAGACGACGATCCCGAAGTTCTGCGTGCCCGTGATGGAGTGCGCGCCGCCGGTGATCTTGTGCCGCGCCACGCCGAGCCCGCTGCTCCCGATCGGCGTGAACGAGGCGGCCGGGATGGGCGTCCCGTCGATGGTGATCGTCGCGCCGGGCGCGGTGACCACGTTGACGAAGTTGTGCGTGTAGCTCGCGGGCGCGAGGAAGGTGTACTCGAGGCGGTACTGCTCGACGGGGATGGCGATCGAGAGCGCCGGATCCCCGCCGCCTGCGGACGCGCCGCTGTAGTTCTCCCCGACCATGTACTGGGCCACGAGGAGCTTGTTCTTCCCCTTCACGCGGAAATCGCCCTGGATGGGCCCGATCTCCCGCCACTCCCCGGCCTGGAGCGTGAAGCCGGGGCTCACCGCCGGCTCGAACGTCACCTCGTTGTCGTTCGCCGCGGAGAGGATGCGGACGTACATGTTGTCCGGCCGGCTCGTCGACGAGGTGGCGCCCGCCATCGCCTGGGGCGCGGTGACGACCAGATCCTGCCCGAGCGACTCGACGGGGAAGACGCTCTCCTCGAGGTGGTCGCAGGCGAAGGTGTCGTACGGGACGAAGGTGCAGCTGTGCCCGCCGAGGACGCTCACCGGCCGGGTGGCCTTGATCCGCGTCCCGGTCACGTCGTACGCCGGCGGGGTCGGGCAGAGGCGTAGGGTCGTCGAGCCGTTGAGTTGTGTCACGCACGGTTGGCCGGGCGCGGGCGTCTCGCCGTCTGGCGGGGAGCCGCTGGCGAGGACGAGGACGTCGCCGGCGTTCAGGCTGAACGTCGCCGTCTGCCCCGGGCTCATCGCGCCGACCCCGATCCCGGCGCGGATGTGGCCGGAGGCCGTCACCTCGACGCTCGTGCCGTCCTCGGTGGCCGTGACGGAGAGGAAGCCTGGCGAGTTCACCCACTGCTGGGGCGTGACCGGGTTGCTGGCGCCGTAGTGCTGTGTCGGGTAGGCGATGCCGTAGTACTCGCCGCGGAGCGCGGACTTCGGCAACAGCAGGGACGCGTCGTTGGTGAACGAGTAGCAGCGGCCGTTGCTGAGCTCGCAGCCGAACGGCGGCGGGCTCAGCTCGAAATCGAGCGGGTTGAACTGGTAGAGCGTGATGGGGACCGAGCTGGTCACCTTGTACGCGACGCGCTGCAGGAGCTTCGAGTCGGGCTCGAGGTTCGTCTGCAGGAGCGCGGGGACCCAGGGCAGGGGGATCGTCTGCAGATCGCCGGGGGCGACCGTGACCGTCTGCACGAGCTGCCCGCCGATCTCGATGGTGACTTGGGCAGGCGCCGCCGTCGGGTTCGCCGCGGCGATCGCGAACGAGAAGCCGTCGTACAAGCTCGCGTTCATGGTGACCGTCGGCCAGTACTCGCAGCCGATGTAGCTCTGGCTCGCGAGCGCCTCCGCGCACGTCTGCGGGATGCCTCCCGGGGAGCCGCCCCCGCCGCCGCCCCCGCCGGCGTCGAGCAGGCCGCCGCCGCCGCCCGTCCCGCCCCCGCCGAGGCCCCCTCCGCCCCCCGCGGCCACCCCGCCGCCGCCCCCTCCGCCTCCGCCCGTGCCGCCGGAGGACGCAGAGCAGCCAGCGGCGGCGAGCGCCAGGGCGGTCAAGAAGAGCGGCTTCGAAGCGGTGACGTTCATGGGGCGGACCCTCCTCGCTGGGGTGTCGACAGTATTGCGGAACGCGGGATCTCGCGCCAGCGCCGGCGCGGCGGCCTCTGGCGAGAGCGCGCGGCCTGCCCCGCGGGGTCAATCGAGCCGGAGCCAGACCACCTCGTCGCCCGGCGCGAGCCCGAGGTGCCCGGCCGCCTCCGGCGCGGTGCGGACGGCCTCGCCCTCGCCGGCCACCTGGGTCAGGACGCCGCGGAGCCACGGGGCGCGCGCCAGCTCGCGCATGAGGAGCGCGCGGCGCCCCGCCTCGCCGGCGCCCAGCGACCCGGCGAACCGCCCGCGGCGCGTCTCGCGGATCAGCGTGACCTCATCGGCGCCCGCCGTGAAGTGGGGGCCGCCGTCGAACGGATCGACGCGCTCGGCGTAGCGGAACCCGATGCGCCGCAGCATCTTCTCGACGCCGCGCGTCTGCGCCCCCACCTTGCCGATCACGTCGCGCGCCGCGCGCGGCAGCACGCTCGCGTACACGAGCTCGCTCGGGAAGAGCTCCCGGATGAAGTCCTTGTTGCTGCTCGAGAGGCGATCGGCCTCCTGGTAGCTCATCCCCGTGAAGTGGCGGCCGAGCGCCTCCCAGAGGTGGCTCGTTCCGTCCGCCTCGAGCGGCGGCATGAGCTCCGCGAGCAGCTCGTCCTCGAACAGATCGCGGTGCGCGGCGATGAACGAGAACCGGACGTAGGACACCGCGAGCCCTAGCTTCTCCGGGGCGCGGCGGTACGCCGGGTGCACGACGAGCCCCCCGATCTCCGTCGGGCCGTCGTACGAGTACCCCATCCGGAGGCCGACATGGTGAAAGTGGAGGTCGAGCGCGGACGAGTACTTCTCCTCGGCGATCACGTCGAGGTACACGTACGGGACGCCTCGGCGCCCGAGTTGCGCGATGATGGTCGACGTGCCGACGGCGCGGTGCGCCTCCAGATCCCGCAGCAAGAAGACGTAGCGGCGCAGCTTCGGGTCGACGATCCGGCCCGAGAAGCTGGCATCGGACTGCTCGAGCAGGGCGCGGACGTGGGCGCGATCGTGCGCGAGGTTCACGCTGTCCAGGTGCTCGGCGAGGGCGAGCAGGTCGTCCTCGTCCTCCGGCGACGCGGCTCGGATCTCGTAGCGCACGGCGGGACGCTACCACCCGCGCGGACGCGGCGCGCCGGGCGGCGGCCGGGCGTCGCGGCGACCTCGGCGTGGGCCGGCCGTTCGTGCTAGGTCGCCACGCGTGAACGAGTCCTTCCGGCACTTTCGCGGTACGCCCACGTACATCACCGACCCGGCCCTCGAGGCGGCGGTCAACGCGGCGCTCGCGCTCGAGCGGCCGCTGCTCGTCAAGGGCGAGCCGGGCACCGGCAAGACACTGCTCGCCCAGGCCGTGGCGGAGGGCCTGGGGCATCCGCTGCTGCACTGGCCCGTGAAGTCCACCACTCGGGCGCAGGATGGCCTGTACGTCTACGACACCGTGCAGCGCCTCTACGACGCCCGCTTCGGCGACGCCGGCACGGACGCGGTGCGTGACATCCGTCGCTATATCAAGCATGGCGCGCTCGGGCGCGCGCTCGCCTCGGAGGAGCGGGTCGTCCTGCTGATCGACGAGGTGGACAAGGCGGACCTCGAGTTCCCGAACGATCTGCTGCACGAGCTCGATCGCATGCGCTTCGTCGTGGCCGAGACGGGCGATGAGATCGTCGCTCGGCACCGCCCGGTGGTGATCATCACCAGCAACAACGAGAAGGAGCTGCCGGACGCCTTCCTGCGCCGCTGCGTCTTCCACTTCATCGATTTCCCCGATCCTCCTCTGATGAAACGCATCGTCCGCGTGCACCACCCCGCGCTCGACGACGAGCTCATCGATCAGGCGATCGCCGCCTTCTACGATGTCCGCGGCGTGCCGAGGGTCCGCAAGCGCCCGAGCACGAGCGAGCTGGTCGACTGGATCGCGGTGCTCGCGCAGGCCGGCCTCGCCACCGACCGGGTCCGCGCGGAGCTGCCGTTCGTCTCCGTGCTGCTGAAGAAGGAGCAGGATCACGTGACGGTGGCCGAGGCGCGCTCCGGCAAGAGCGGGGCCCGGCGCTGGTGAGCCCGCGCTCGAGCGCCTGATTCGGAGCCGTGATGCCCGACCTGTCCGCCCACTACCGCGCCCGCAGGCCCTCGCCGATCCGGCGAGCGCAGATCCTCGCGCTGGCGCGCCCCGATCGTGCGGATCTCGAGATCGTGAACCTCGCCATCGGGAACGTCTCGCTCCCGCTCCACCCCGCGCTGCGTGCGCGCCTCGGGGCGCTCGACCACGAGGGCAGCCCCTTCGCCGGGGGGGTCGTCCGCTACTCGCCGACGGCAGGGACGGACGAGGCGGCGCGGGCCTTCTTGCGCGTGCTGGAGAGCGCAGGCGCCCCGACGGACGGCCTCGGGTGCGTGGTGACGGACGGCGGCTCCGCCGCCATGGAGCTCATGCTGCTCGGCACGCTGGGGCCGGCCGGCGAGCGCCCGCTCCTGCTCCTCGACCCGGCGTACAGCAACTACAACGACTTCGCGCGTCGGATCGGGGGTCGCACCGTCGCCGTCCCGCGTGAGCTCGGCGAGCTGTCGCGCTACCGGTTACCCGATCGTGCCGCGATCGAGCGAGTGATCGAGCGCGAGCGGCCCGCCGCGCTGCTCGTGATCCCGGCGGACAACCCGACCGGGCAGCTCCTCCGACACCACGAGCTGGTCGAGCTCGCGCAGCTGGCGGTCGCCCACGATCTGTGGCTCGTGAGCGACGAGGCCTACCGCCAGCTCGGGTACGTGGCCGGCGCGGAGGCGTCGACGATCTGGCGGGTTACGGAGGAGGAGGCGCCCGGGATCCGCGGGCGCCGGATCGGCATCGAGAGCGCGAGCAAGGTGTGGAACGCGTGCGGGCTCCGTGTGGGCGCGCTGCTCACCGACTCGCCGGCCTTCCACGCCGCCGCCGTGGCGGAGTACACGGCGAACCTGTGCGCGAACGTGATCGGCCAGTGGATCTTCGGCGCCCTCGCCCACGAGACGGAAGTCTCCCTGCGCGCCTGGTATGACGCCCAGCGGGACTACTACTCGCGGCTGATGCAGGAGACGGTCGTCGCGCTCCGCGCCGCGGTGCCCGGTCTGGTCGTATCGGAGCCGGAGGCCGCGCTCTACAGCGTGCTGGATCTCGGCGGCGTGGTCCCGAGCTTCGACGCCGAGCGGTTCGTGACGTTCTGCGCAGAGCGGGGGAGGGTCCCGCTCGACGGCAAGGACCACACGCTCCTCCTCGCGCCGATGAGCGGCTTCTTCGCTGGCGGAGGCGGGTCGACGCAGCTCCGGCTCGCGTACGTCGAGGGCGCCGAGACGATGCGAAAGGTCCCGCGGCTGCTCGCGCTCTTGCTCGATCGGTTCGTCCGCGACCGCTAGCCCGAGCCCCCAGGGGGCTCCGCGCCCGCGCCGGCGCCTGCCCGGCGGCGAGCCTATCCGACGCGCATCCACTCCCCCTCGCCGACGAGCTCCTTCGCCGCCTCTTCGAGCACGCGGGACGCCGCGGGGAGCGTCGCCGCGAAGCGCCTGCCCTCGGCGCGGAGCGCCTCGACGACACGATCGGGCCGCGGGGTCGTCAGCGCCACCCGGCGCGTGAGGCGGCGCCCCTCCACCGTGGCGAGCACGCCCAACAGGGCGCCGCTCACCCGGAGGCCTCCGTGCGGCTCGCCAGCGCGCGCGACGGCGGTGAAGGGGGTCGCCGCGAACCACCGATCCAGGCCGGCGCGCCAGCGACCGGGTAGGTCGCTCGGGGGGGGGAGGTCGCGCGCCTCGGGCAGGGAGGCGAGCGGCACGCGCGCCTCGTCCACGCGCACCTTGCGCAGCCGGCGCCACGCGAGGAGCCGTGAGGGGGGCGCCTGGCCGCGGAAGATCGCCGAGCCGGACCACCAGGACACGGCGGCGTCGACTCGCTCGAGCGCGGGCAGCTTCGCGAAGCAGGAGTGGCGCTCGAGCGCCTCGGCGACGTTCGCGGGGGCGCCCGCCCGCTGCACGAGCCGGTCGACGTGGAGCAGCACCCGCGCGGCGTCCGCGGCGTCGAGATCGGGGTGAGCGCACTGGAGCAGATCGTTCAGCGCGAACGCGAGCCTCCACGTCGCCGCGCTCGGCTCGGGCAGGCGATCGACCGGGACGAGCGCGCGGAGGACGCGCAGGCGGGCCGCCTGGAGCCGCGCGCCGAGCGCCTCGGGGAGCGGGAGCGCGAGCGTGGAGAGCTCGACCGCGAGGCCCGCGCCCACGAACCGCACGGGACGCAGCTCGCCGCCGGCCGCCAGCGGCAGCATCACGTGCTCCGCGACGCGAACGACCAGCTCCCAGGCCTCGCTCGCCTCCGACAACGCTCAGGGCTCCTCGCGCAGGCGCCCGAGCGGGCGGAAGCCGAGCGGCTCGAGCCAGAGGGTGGGGAGCTGGACCTCGGCGAGCGGCTCGAGCGTGGAGGTCTCGAGCGCGGTCCAGGGCTCGTCTCGGAGCAGGGCGTCGGCGAGCGGCGCGAGCGCCCCCGGCGCGACGGTGGCCGGCGGCGCGCCCGGGCGCAGGAGCACGAGGTGATCCGGCGGCGCGTCGATGGAGGCGAGGATGGCCGCGGGAGGTACCCTGGGGAGCACCTCCCAGCCGACCGCCACGTAGAGGCGGGCGTCGAGGGATCGCAGCGGGGTCCCCAGGGGCGCTTGGGTGAGCTCCGCGTCCGCGAACAGCAGCAGGGCGTCTGCCAGCACCGCCACGCGGGCGCGCGCGAGCGTCGCGCCCGGCAGGACGTAGAGGAGCCGGCGGAGCAGGCCGAGCTCGGCGGAGGGCACGAGGAGCGCCGGCGGGATCCCGGGCGGCTCCGTCGAGGGCACCCAGCGGAGCGCGAGCTCGAGCGACGCGGGTGGGGTAGCGCCGGCGCCCTCGATCGCCGCCGAATCCTCCGTGGTGACGTGGGCGAGCGCCGCGACGGGAGCAGCGGCCGGGAGGCGCTGGACGCGGAGCGCGGGCGCCCCGGCGCGGAACAGCACGAGCCCGTCCTCGCCGAACACCGGGCACGCCGCGAGGCGTACCGGGTGCCGGTACCCACGGGCCACCGCGACGCCCGCCGCGTCCGGCACGAAGACCTCGAGCCCCGGGAGCGTGTCGATCAGCCCGTGCAGGCGGGCGGGGAGCGTCGGGACGTGCAGCAGCCAGCGGCGCTCGGGCTCGTCCACGCTGGACGCGGCGGGCAGCTCGAGGACCGAGGCCGTCGCCTCGACACCGGCGCGCGCCAGGTGGCTCGCGAGGCGCGGCCCGAGCCCCGGCTGGGCGAGGAGCCAGAGCGGGCCCTCGCGCCGCGGCGCGCCGCCGGCCAGGTGGGGGGCGAGCCGGAGCAGCAGCGACGAGAGCTCGAGGCGCTCCGCGACGTCGTACGACTGCGTGAAGGTGCGATGGTGGAGGACGAGCGCGCCCTCGGAGCCGGCGAGCGCCTCCACGTCCCAGCCGAAGGGCGCGTCCGCGTCGCGGTACTGGACGAAGTGACGCCCGCCGCCCGTGAACGTGTAGCCCCCGACGAGCCGCGCCGTGTCGGAGACGGCGTCCATGCGCTCCGTCGAGTCGGCCTCGAAGGACACCGTGAGCTCACGTACCCCGAGTCGGCTCCGGACGACCTCCAGGGCGAGCGAGGCGAGGAGCGGCTGGAGCGTACGGCGCTCCGTATACGCGGCGAGGAACGCGACGAGCCGCTCGACGGACGCGAGGAGCACCAGCCCGCGCGCGCCGAGCGCGACCCCTCGCGCGTCGAGCGCGACGCCTGGGACACGCAGGCGTGTCTGGTGGAGCGCGACGGGCTCGAGCAAGGCGGGCGAGGATAGCGCGGCGAGGCGCGCTCGACGCGACGAGGGAGCCGAGCTAGGGTGGCCGGTCCGTGGAGACTCGGGCGAGCGCTGGACGCACCCTCGGCGGCCGTTTCGTCGTCGAGCGTGAGGTGGGCCGCGGCGGGGCAGGTGTCGTCTACCGCGCCCACGATCTCGAGACGCGCTCCCCGGTGGCGTTGAAGGTCGTGGAGCTGGACGCTGCGGTGCCCGAGGAGGCGCCTCGGCTCGCGCGGGAGGGCCAGCTCCTGGCCGGTCTCGACCACCCGGGCATCGTCAAGACGGTCGGCTGGGGTGTGCTCGACGACACGTCCCAGCCCTACGTCGCCATGGAGTGGTTGGAGGGGGAGGACCTGGCGCAGCGCCACGCCCGCGCGCCGCTCGGGATGCGGGAGATCCTCGAGCTCGGCATCTATGTGTCCGAGGCCCTCGAGGCGGCGCACCTCGGCGGTGTGGTCCACCGCGACATCAAGCCCGGCAACATCTTCCTGTGCAGGCCGGCGCCCGCCGACGCCGAGGACCTCGACGCCACGCCGAAGCTCGTGGATTTCGGCGTGGCGGCGCGCGGCGACCTCGGCACGACACGCGCCGGCGACCTGGTGGGCACGCCCGCGTACATGGCGCCCGAGCAGGCCCGCGGCGACGCCACCGTGGACGCTCGGAGCGACATCTACTCCCTCGGCGCGACGCTGTTCGAGCTCGTGTCCGGCCGCCCGCCGCACGTCGGGCCCACGCCGATCGCCACGCTGGCTCGCCTCGTCACCACGCCCGCGCCCCGCCTCTCGGAGCTGCGGCGCGACACGCCGCCGATCCTCGACGAGCTGACCAGCCAAATGCTCGAGACGGCGCCCGAGCGCCGGCCGGCGAGCGCTGGCGACGTGGCGCGCGCGCTGCGCGAGGCGATGCGCGAGGGGGTGCGCTCGAGCTGGGTGAGCCTGCCGCTCGGTCCGGGCGATCCGGCGCTGTCCTCGCGCCTGGGCGCCGGCGGGTCGCGGCTCGTCACCTCCATCGTCGCGCTGCGCTTCGGGACGGGCTCGGCCCGCGAGCGCGCGCTCGAGCACCTCACGGCCCGCGGCGCCGACGCCGTCCGCCTCGGGCAGGACGCGCTGGTCGCGCACCTCGGCGCGCGGCGCGCGGTAGGGAGCGAGGCGCCGGCGGCGATCGACCTCGGGCGACGCCTCGCGCGCGCGGGCGCGAAGGTCGGGATCGCCAGCGGCCGCGCCCGCGTCGATCGAGCGGACGCGACCGGCGAAGTGCGCGCGCTCGGCGACGTGGTGGACCGCGCGTCCGCGCTCGCGCGGGACGCCGGCCAGGGTCAGGTGCTGGTCGACGCGACGACCGCGGAGCTCGGCCGCGGCCGCTGGGAGTTCCGGGCGCGCGACGACGGCTCTTCGATCGTCGGAGAGCAGTCGCGGGTGGCGCGCGAGCGCTCGGGTGGCGCGCCGTTCGTTGGGCGGGAGCCGGAGCTCGCGCAGGTGCTGAGCGCGGTGGAGCGCGCGCGAGCCGCGGGGGCGCCTGTCCTCGTCAGCATCTCCGGGCCGCCCGGGATCGGGAAGTCGCGGCTGCGCCGCGAGGTGCTCGCGCGCATCGCGGCGCGGGCGAACGCGCCGATCTTCGTGCTGCAGCGGAGCGACGCCTATGGTCGAGGGCACGCCCTCGGCGCCGCGGCGGACGTGCTGCGCGCCCTCACCGGGCTGCCGAAGGGCGCCACGTCGAGGGAGGCCGCGCGGGCGCTGGACGCTCGCCGCAGCGGCCCGCTCGGCGCGGAGGGCGGCGGCCTGCACCGCGAGCTGCTGGCTCGCCTCCTCGCCAACGAGCCGCTGCCCGAGGGCCTGGATCCGCGCGGCTCGAGGGACGCCCTGTGGCTCGCGATGACGGACGCCGTGCTGGACGTGCTCCGCCAGCGCCCGGTGATCATCGTCGTCGAGGATCTGCAGTGGGCGGACGCCGAGAGCGTCGGCTGGCTGGATCACCTCCTCGGCCGGGCGACGGGCAGCCCGCTCGTCGTGCTCGCGCTCATGCGGCCGGGGTTCTTCGCGGAGCAGCCCGGTCGCTTCGCCGGGCGCGACCACGTGCGGATCGACCTCCGCCCCATCTCGCCCCGGGCGTCCCGCGCCATCGCGCGGGCCGTCCTGGGGGAGGGGAGCGGCGACGACGTGGTGGAGCGCATCGTCGAGCAGGCCGGGGGGCTCCCGCTCTTCGCGGAGGAGCTGGCGCGCCTGAGCGCGTCGGGGCGTGACCCGACCCACGCGCCCACCATCGAGGCCGCGATCCAGGTGAGCCTGGACGCGCTCGACGAGGACTGCCGCGACGCGGTCGCGCGGCTCAGCGTGTACGGGCAGGCCGTCTGGGATTCGGGGCTCGAGGCGCTCGGGGTCCGCGAGGCCGAGGCGGCGATGAAGGCGCTCGGCGGCGCGGAGATCCTCATCGAGCACGACGTCTCCCGGTTCTCCGGGACTCGGGAGTGGACCTTCAAGCACGCGCTCGTGCGGGACGTGGCGTACGCGGCGCTCGCCGAGGAGCCGCGCAAGGAGCTGCACGCGCGCGCCGGCCGCTGGCTCGCGTCCATGGGCGAGGACGCCGCGATCGTCGCGGGCCACCTGGACCGCGGGGCGCAGCACGCGGAGGCGGCAGCGCACTGGGCGCGCGCCGCCCAGCGCGCCCTCGCTACGAACGCGCTGGCGGACGCCGTGCAGATGGCGGAGCGCGCGCTCGCCTTCGCGGAGGACGCGCCCTCCGGCTTCCTCCGCGCGGGCTACCTCGACGAGGCGTGGAGCCGCCTCGACCCTCGCGCCAGCGATCGGGACAGCGCCGTACGGGCGCTGGAGGAGAACGTCTACGACGACGCCAGCGCCGCGCGAGCCCGCGGCGCCCGCGCCCGCTACGACGACGCGCTCGGCACGGGCGACCGCATCAGCGAGCGTCTCACCGAGATCCGCGACGAGGCGGCCGCGCTCGGCCTGTACGACGAGGACGCGCGGTGCTCGGCGGCGCTCGCGACGCGACTGGCGTTCGCCGGCGCGTTCGCCGAGGCCGAGGCGGAGAGCCAGCGCCTGCTCACGCTGTCGGCGGCGCGCGGGATCGCGGCCGCGGCCGTCGACGCCTGGCAGACGCTCGCGATCATCCGTCAGACACGTGGCGCGCTGAGCTCGGCGCTGGATGCGCGCCGCAACGCGGTCGCCGCGGCGTCCGCCGCCGCGCTGGAGGAGCGCGCTGCGATGTTGACGACCAACCTCGGCTTCGCGCTCACGACGATCGGCGCGCGGCAAGAGGCGCGCGCTGCGCTCGAGGCAGGGCTCGCGCGAGCGGATGCCATCGGCAGCGTGGGCGCGGTGCGCCACGCCCAGATGAACCTCCTCGGCTGGGCCGCGACGTTCGGCAACGATCGCGCGCTCGACGTGCACCTCGCGGAGACGCGGGCGGACGCCGACGCGGCGGGCAGCGGGAGCTGGACGGCGCCGGATCGTGCCAACCTGGGCGTCGTCTTTTATCGGGGCTGGGAGCTCCTCCGCGGGGGCGGCGACTCCGGGGGCCGGCGGGCGGCGACCATGCTGCGGCTCGCGGCCCAGGGGTATCGCGCGACGGGCAACCGCGACGTGCTTCCGGTCGCGCTCGGGGTGTGGGCGGACGCCGAGCGCCGGTGCGGCGAGCTCGACGCGGCCGCCGAGCTGGCGCGCGAGGCGGCGGGCCTGCTGGACGGCGGCGCCCCCAGCCTGTTGAACGAGTCGACGGTGTTCGTCGCGTTGCACGACGCCTGCCTCGATCTCGGCCTCCTCGAGGAGGCGCGCCGCGCGATCGCGCGAGGGATGCCGCTCCTCGTGCGGCGGGTGCAGGGGCTCGTCGGGACACCGTACGCGCGCTCGTTCCTCACCGAGCTCCCCCCGAACACCTCGTTGCTGGCGGCCGCGGAGGGGTACGGGCTGGTCCCCGACGTCCTCCACCGGCTCCTCGAGCGCGACGGCGGCTAGGGCGCCGAGCCGCCGGTTCAGCGGTACTTCGAGAGCTCGAGACGCGCCACCATCCCGCGGTGCACCTCGTCGGGGCCGTCCACGATGCGGAGGATGCGCCCCATCGCCATGAGCCGGCCGAGCTCGGTGTCCGCGACGCCCTCGCCTCCGTGGATCTGGATGGTCGCGTCGACGACCTGCTGCAGCACGTTGGGCGCCACGACCTTGATGGCGCTGATGTCGGTGAGCGCGCCGAAGGTGCCGTGTTCGTCGAGGGCCCAGGCCGCCTTGAGGGTGAGGAGGCGAGCCTGATCGATGGCCATGCGGCAATTGGCGATCACGTCGCGGTTCCCGCCGAGGTTCGCCAGCGGCTTGCCGAAGGCGACCCGGCCGACGGCGCGCCGACACAGCCGCTCGAGCGCGCGCTCGGCGGCGCCGATGGCTCGCATGCAGTGATGGATCCGCCCCGGGCCGAGGCGCCCCTGCGCGATCTCGAACCCCCGTCCCGGGCCCGCGATGAACGCGCTCAGGGGGAGCCGCACGTCCTTGAAGAGGATCTCGCCGTGACCGTGCGGCTCGTCGTAGTGACCGAAGACCGGCAGCATGCGCAAGATCTCGACGCCCGGGGTGTCGAGCGGGACGAGCACCATCGAGTGCCGGCGGTGGCGGTCGGCGTCTGGATCGGTGACGCCCATGAAGATGAGGAACTTGCAGCGCGGGTCGCCGGCGCCGCTCGTCCACCACTTCTGCCCCGAGAGGACGATGTGGTCGCCCTCCACGGCGCACGTCGCCTTCATGTTGGTGGCGTCGCTCGACGCCACGGCGGGCTCCGTCATGGCGAAGCCGGAGCGGATCTGCCCGGCGAGCAGCGGCGCGAGCCAGCGCTCCTTCTGCTGGTCGCTGCCGTAGCGGACGAGCACCTCGGCGTTCCCCGTGTCGGGCGCGCTGCAGTTGAAGACCTCGGGCGCCAGGAACGACCGCCCAGTGAGCTCGGCGATCGCGGCGTAGTCGCGGTTGTCGAGGCCCGCGCCCAGCTCGCGGTCCGGGAGGAAGAGGTTCCAGAGCCCGAGCTCTCGGGCCTCGGCCTTCAGCCGTTCCATGATGGGCGGGATGCGCCACGTCCGCCAGTCCGGGCTGCCGGTGAGCGCGGAGAAGTACTCCTCCTCGGCGGGCAGGATGCGCTCGCGTAGGAAGCGCTCGACGGAGGCGAGGTAGGTGCGTGCGCGTTCGGAGTGCTGGAAGTCCATGCGGGGCCTCGGGGCGTCGCGCGAGCCACGGCGCGCGGCGGCGACGCTAACACGGCGGGAGCGTGGGCTCCTTCGCTCAGCCGTCGCGGCGGGGCGCGCCGCGGCGCCGCGAGCGCCGCAGGAGGGGCGGCAGCGGAGTCGTGGCGGCGGTCGGGCTCAGCGCGAAGCCGGCGCGCACGAGGTCGGCGGGCGTCACGACGGGTCCCGAAGCGCGCGCTGCCACCCGGACGGCGAGCTCATCGAGCTCCTGGTCGTTGCCCGGGAAGGCGTGGTCGAGGAGCGCGCGCAGCGCACCCGGCTCGAGTCCGAGGGGCGCGCCGCGGGCGCGCAGCCCCGCGCGCGCGAAGGCGTCGAGGAGGCAGGTGCGCAGATCGTCGGGTCGCTCGGCGAGCCCAGGGAGCCGCACGCGCTCCGCGGCGGCGGTCGGCCCGCGGGGGTTCGAGGGCCGCGCCAGCGGCGGCCCGTCCAGGCGCTGCACCAGTACGACGAGCGCGGGGGCGTCCCGCGCGCCGGCGTCGACGGCGTCGACGGCGTCGGCCGGCAGCAGGCCCGCGTCGAGCACGACGAGGGTCCCCGCGGCGGCCGCCACCAAGGGCGACGTGGACGTATCGACCCAGGTCGCGCTCACGCGGAGCGGCGCCTCCGCGGCGTCGGCGACGACGAGCGGCGCGCCGGCGCGGCCGGCGGCGAGGTGGGCGCACGCGGCCCAGCTCGCCGCGTCGATG